>JADLCX010000058.1 GCA_020846975.1 Phycisphaerales bacterium | reverse complement strand
GCCGCCACGACCCGGCGACGCAGGTCCTCCTGTCCCGCCGGCGGCAGCTTCCGTGCATCGGGCCCGGTCATGCACCATCATATCGGCCATCCGTCAAATGTCCAATAAATCGTGCTCTGATTAGTAATGCGATTGCCCTCCGGTGAGCCCGGCGTCGTTCAATGGAAAAACCGGCGTCTCCACACGCTGGTGTGTGGAGTATCGCCGGTTCGGTTCCTGCAAGAAGATGTCTGTGATCGCAAGGCTTACCAGCCGCCGCGACCGCCACCGCCGCCGCCTCCACCGCGACGACCACCACCACCACCACCGCCGCCCCAGCCGCCGCGGCCGCCGCCACCGCCGCCGCCGCCGCCCTCGCGCGGGCGGGCCTCGTTGACCGTCAGGTCGCGGCCATCGAAGTTCTTGCCGTTGAGCGCGGCGATCGCGGCCTTGGCCTGGCCGTCATCGTTCATCTCGACAAAGCCGAAGCCGCGCGGGCGGCCGGTCTCGCGGTCCATCACCAGCGAGGCCGAGGCGACCTCGCCGTGCTGCGCGAACAGGTCGCGGAGGGCGCTCTCGGTCGTGCTGAACGACAGGTTTCCAACGTACATCTTCATGGGTCTTCCGATCCTTGCCCGTGTGAACTTGTTTTCCGGTGCTCTTACCCCGGGCAGGGTGGAAGCGTCGGTGGACCATAGGTGACCATCCGACATGGACGGGCCAGAACTGAAATCCGTCGGAAGGATAGGCCCGTGGAACCCGGCTAGCGGCCCCGGCCCCGCGCGGCCCGGATCAACCGCGAGAACATCCCCGCCCCGAGCGCCGCATCCTCCGTCCGCTCCGGGTGCCACTGCACACCCAAGCACAACGGGCGGCCCGGGAGCCAGATCGCCTCGATCACGCCGTCCGGGCTCCGGGCGGCGACCCTGAACCCCCCACCCCCACCCCCACCCCCACCCACATCAAGCAGCCGCTGGTGGTGGTGACTCGCCACCCCCCCTCCCCCCGGCCTCCCCGACCCCAGCCCCCCCGACGTGCCTTCGGTCGCCGCCTCGACGAACCAGTCCGGGGCATCGGCCTCGGGCACGATCGCGTGCCTTGCATCCCCCCCCCCCCCAACGCTCCCCCCACCATCCCCGCCGGCCCGATGCCGCCGCGCGGCCTCCTCGCCGAGTGTCTCGGGCATGTGCTGGTCGATCGCAGCGCCGCCGATGAGCCCGAGCATCTGCATCCCGAGACAGATGCCCAGCACCGGCACCTCGGGCGAATCCAGCAGCCGGCGGGCCAGCGCGGTCTCGTAGCGCTGGCGCAGTTCGTGCATCGGTGTGGCCGCCGGGTGCGTGGGCACGCCGAACGGTTCGGTGCGGGGGTCATCGCCGCCGATGAGCACGAAACCATCGAACTTCCCGAGCTGGTCCTCGATCAGCGATTCGTCGGGATCGAGGATGACCGGCAGGCCGCCGGCGCGGACGATCGCGCGGGTGTAGGTGAGCGGGCAGATGGCGCGCATCTTGCCCGGCATCGGCTCGGCGATGTCGGGGGCGATGGCGATGAGCGGTCGGTCGGCGGGCATGGGTCGGGGGGGGGAGGGGGGGCGGATCATAGAAGAAAGCGCCCGCCCGGTATCGGCGTCGCGCAGCATCGATCGATACAGTGGGGCATGTCCATGCGAACAACGATCCTGTGGCTGCTCATCGCGATCGCCCTGGGCGCGGCCGCGCTGCTCCTGATGCGAACACCGAGCCTTTCCGGCGGCACGGCCGGGGGGGGCGGGGGGGGCGGGGTGGAGATCGGCGTGCCGGTGCTGCGGTTCGATCCCGCCGACCTGAAGGGCCTGCGGATCGAGCACACCGGCAACGGCGCGCGCGAAGAAGTGGAGCGTACCGCGGACGGATGGTCCATGCGCGTGTTCGTGCCGGGCGCATCGCCGGCCATCCCCCCCCCGGCCTGGCCGGTTCCCGCGGTGCGCATCCAGAGCCTGACCCGGCTCATGCTCGATGCCCGCGCGCGCGCGGCGGCGGGCAAGGACGAGCGCCCAGGCGAGGGCGCGACGGTCGTGACGCTGACCTTCCAGACCGCCGCGCCGATCACGGTCCGGCTGGCGGAGCGGTCGATCGCGGGGACGGCGATGATCGAGGTGGAGTCGGCCGCCGCGGACCCCGCCGCCACGGGCTCGCCGGCGGTCGTGCGCGCCAAGATCGACGACCAGCTTCACGGCCTGTTCCGCGGCGCTGCGCCGCGCGAGTGGCGCGACCGCACCGCGCTCCCGGCCGCCGCGCTCGACGCCTCCCGCATCCGGCTGACCAACGGCAAGGGCGACATCGTCGCGCTCGGGCGCGTGCAGGGCGTGTGGTCGGTGCGCGAGCCGTTCAGCGGGCCGGCCGATCCGGCGGCGGTGCAGCACGTGCTCGGGCTGCTCGGGGGGATCACGATCGCGGACTTCCTGGATGGCGGCGCGGGGGCGGGCGGGGGCGCGGGAGGGTTCGCGGCGAACGCCACAGCGCTGATCGAGCACGACCGGCGCGAACTCGGCGGGAGCGGCGCAGCCGCCGACGCGGCGGCCAGGGTCATCACGCGGACGCACACGCTCGAGATCGGCGGACCGGCCGATCCGAGCCAGACGCGGCTGTTCGCGAGGATCGACAAGGATCGCACCATCGTCATCGATGCCCGATCGGTCGCCGATCTGCGGCTGGCGGCCGAGCTCTACGCGTGGCCGCACCCGACGCGGCTCGGTCCCTCGGAGATCGGCACGATCGTGCTGAAGCGCACCGCGAACGGCGGTGACGGACCCGCCGCGGATGATGGCGGCGCGATGTTCCGGCGCGAGCTGAGCAACTGGGTGCGGCGCACGGCGGCGGGTGAGGCGATGCTCGCGGGAGAGGAAGTCAAGGGGGTGGAGGCGCTGCTCACGCTGCTGACCGGCGTCAAGCCCGGCGCAGCCGCGGGCGCGGTCGGGCCGTCCGAGGCGGAGATCACCGCCATCGAGCCTCGCGGGTACGAGCCGGCCGGACAGGTCATGCTGCTCTCGCTGGCGGGTTCGCCGCTCGAGACGATCGATGCCGGGCGGGCGTTGGCGGGCAAGGCGGTGCTCAGGAGCGGCGGAGTGTGGCGCAGCTATCCGATGGACCGGCTGCCGGCCTCGCTTCGGGCGCTGGTCGAGGCGCCCGCGGTGGCGACACCGGGCGAGGGTGCGGGAGCGGAGATTCGGAACAAGTAGGCGAGGCGGCCTGCCGCGCGGGCTCGCCATAGAATCGGGTGTGATGAACACTCCCCGTGCGCTGGTCATCCGCACCGCCGGAACGAACTGTGATGCCGAGATGTGCCGCGCGTTCGAGATCGGCGGAGCCCGGGCTGAACTGGTGCACGTCGATCGGCTGATCGCCGAGCCGAGGCGGATCGAGGCGTTCGACCTGATCGGCTTTCCGGGCGGGTTCAGTTACGGCGACGATATCGCCTCCGGCCGGATCCTGGCGATGAAACTGCGCGATCGGCTGTGGGAGCCGCTACGAGCGGCCGCGGCACGGGGTGTGCCCATGATCGGCGCGTGCAATGGTTTTCAGGTCATGGTGCAGGTCGGTCTCCTGCCGGGCCCGGACGATGGGAGGTGGGACGAGTCCGCGGGCCCGGAGCGGAGTGTGGCGCTCGCCCACAACGCGGGCGGGCGATTTGTCGATCGGTGGGTCGGTGTGCGAGCCAACGTGGACTCGCCCTGCGTGTGGACGAAGCCGCTGGTTGGGATTCCGGCCGAGCGGGCCCGGGAAACCCTGGTGCTCCCGATCGCGCACGGGGAGGGCCGATTCGTGGCCGCGTCGGAGGTGGTCCTGATCGGGATGCGCGAACGCGGACAGGTGGCGCTGACCTACATCGACAATCCGAACGGCTCGACGGATGACATCGCGGGCATCTGCGATGTGACCGGGCGCATTTTCGGGCTGATGCCGCACCCGGAGCGGTACCTGGAATGGACGTTGCATCCGTTCTGGACTCGGCTGGCACCGACTTCGCGCGGCGGCGAAACGCCGGGGGCGATGATGTTCCGGGCAGCGGTCGAGGCGAGTCGCATGTCCCCGGTGAGCGCACGCTGAGGACCGGTGCGAGAGAACCGGGGCGAGGCGAACGACCCGGGTCCGCTGCGCACGGTTGGCGAAACTCGCGCCTCGCACGCTTGTTTACGCCGCGACGGGCTCGCGGCCCCGCAGGCGGTAGACGTACGCGAGGATCTCCGCAACCGCCTCGAAGTGTTCGGCCGGGATCGTGCGGCCGACATCGATGTTGTGGTAGAGCGCGCGGGCCAGCGGCGGACGCTCGACAATGGGGATGTCGTTGGCCGCGGCCAGTTCGCGGATGCGGAAGGCCAGAAAGTCCGCGCCCTTGGCGACAACCATCGGGGCGGCCATCTTATCGCCGTCATACTTGAGCGCGACCGCGAAGTGGGTCGGGTTGGTGACGACGACGTCGGCGGTGGGCACGGCCTGGCGGAGGCGCTGCATCGCGATCTCGCGGGCCATGCGGAGGCGGCGGCCCTTGGTCTCGAGGTCGCCCTCCATCGATCGCATCTCCTCCTTGACCTCCTGCTTGGTCATCTTGAGGTCCTTGGTGTGCTGGATGCGCTGGTAGACGTAGTCGATGATCCCGAGGATCAGCATCGCCGCCAGCATCCAGATGCAAAGATCGACGATCATGCGTCCGAGGACGATGATCGCGGCCATCGCGGCGAGGCGCGGCAGGCTGGCGAGTTCGGCGGTGTGGCCGGAGGCGACGGTCCAGGCGATGACGCCGAGGATCGCGAGCTTGAGAATCCCGACGAGGCTCTTGATGATGTTTCGGCGCGAGAACAGGCGGCCGATGCCCTTCATCGGATCGAGCCGGTCGAGTTTTGGATGGATGGGCTGGAGTGTGAAGAGCCAGCCGACCTGCGCGAACTGGGCGAGGTAGGCGATCCCGAACATGACCAGCAGAAAGGGCCCGGCGATCATCGCGGTCTTGGAAGCGGTGCTGCGGAGGCTGGTGTCGATCTCGGCGAGTCGGATCCCCGCGCCGGACTGTGAGGAATCGAGCAGGTGGGCCGTGAGCGCGGCCAGCCCGGTCACAATCCCGCCCCCCATGATGGAGAGTGCGAGGAACGCGCCGATGAGATCGACCGCGGAGCCCAGGTCGGTGCTCCTGGCGATCTGGCCACGGTTGCGGGCCTCGCGGCGACGCCGACCGGTTGGGGCTTCTGTTCGTTCACCGAGTTCTTCGGCCATGCGGGCAACTCAGGGTGGAGAGCCGAGGGCTCGTGCGGGGCATGGAAAATGGATGAGTCATTCACGAAACGCTTGATGTGGTCTCGTCGCGGTCGATGCGCCTCGGCGTCCCGGCGCTAGGGGGGAGCCGCTGTCGCCCAGAGCATGATGTGGTCACAGACGGCGCGGGTCTCGTCGCCGATGAGCTCTCCGAGCGCCGAGAGCGAGACGACAAGGATGAACAGGCCCAGAACCACCTTGATCGCGAACCCCGTAGACATGATGTTGATCTGCGGGATGGTCTTCATGATGAACGCCGAGGCGAGGGTCTCGACGAGCACGATGCCCAGCACCGGCGCGCTCACCCGCAGCGCCACCTCGAAGCCCGAGGAGATGAGGCCGAGCAGCATGTCCCCCAGCCCCGCGGCCGCGCCGCCGCCCCGTGCGTCGCTTCCGCCCACGATCGCGGTCGCGTGCAGCCAGGCGGCGCCCGGCGGGATGCGCTCGAAGGTGTGGGCAAGCGCGACGAAACAGAGTTCGATCCCTCCCGCCGCCGCGAAAACCGCGAGGGCGATGTACACGAACATCTGACCGAGGACGTCGCTCTCTGTGTCGAGCGCCGGGTTGTAGATGCCGGCGAGACCGAGGCCGAGTTGCTGGCCGCCAACCAGGCCGCCGAGCTGGACGGCGAACATGGGCAGCGACGCGAGCAGACCAATGCCGGCGCCGATCAGGATCTCGAAAAAGCCGGCGAGCGAGAGCGAGAACAGGTCGAGCTCGCGCGGCGCGGCCGCGGCGGGGAGGGTCAACGCCGGGTACAGGGCCAGGGTGAGCATGAACACCAGAAGCGTGCGGATGCGGACCGGCACGATCGGGCTGGCGAGCATGGGCGCGAACACGAACAAGCCCCCGAGCCGGAAGAGCACGAGCATGAAGGGCTCGACATGCGGCAGGATGGGGGCGAGGGAGGGCACGCAGCGGCTCGGAACGCGGGAACTCGCGTGAGATCAGAACCCGGAGAACATCGCGACCGTGAACTCAACGAGCCGCTGGATGATCCACGGGAGAAGGACCACGGCGACGATGAGCATGGCGACGATCTTCGGAACGAATGTCAGCGTCTGCTCCTGGATCGAGGTGATGGACTGGAACAGGCTGATCGCCAGCCCGACGACAATGCCGGCCAGCAGGATGGGCCCGGCGATCTTGAGCGTGATGATGAGCATCTCGCGGACGAGATCGATGATGTTGTCGTCGTAGTACATGGGGAGGACTGGAACGGGCGGGGCAGCAGATTGAAGAACGGGCGAGGGGCCGGTCATGTCAGCATGTAGAGCAGTTGGACCGGGATGTGGAGCGTGGTGGCGGTTGAGTCCGGCGGGGGAGTGGGCGGATGCGTCGCGAACGACTGCATCAGCGAACCGACGACCAGTTGCCAGCCATCGACCAGCACGAACAGGAGCAGCTTGAACGGGAGGCTGATGAGCACGGGCGGGAGCATCATCATGCCCATCGAGATGAGCATCGCCGCGATCACCATGTCGATGACCAGGAAGGGGAGGTAGACCTTGAAGCCGATCAGGAACGCGGTCTTCAACTCGCTGAGCATGTACGCCGGGATCAGCGAGACCATGTCCACGCTCGCACGCGTGAGTTTGGATGGGTCGGTGGTATCCACGCCGCGGTAGTTGAGCACCATGTAGAGGCTCGACCAGTTGCCCGTGCGTTCGATCTGGTCGAACATGAAGTCCCGCATCGGCTGGCGCGCCTTGGACCAGAGTTCGTCGTAGTCGGCGACCTGTCCGGCGTTGTAAGGGACGATCGCTTCCTTGTGGATGCGGTCGATCGTCGGCGACATCACGAGCAGAGTCATGAACAGCGAGAGCCCGACGGTCACCTGCGGCGGCGGAAGGTTCTGCGTGCCCAGCGCCTGCTTGAGCAGGCCGAGGACCACGACGATCCGCACGAAGCAGGTCGTCATCAGCATGATCGACGGCGCGAGTGAAATGACGGTCAGGACCAGGAGGATGTTGATGGGCGTGGACAGCCCCTTGCCCTTTCCAGCAGGCTTGCCGGCATCCTTGCGGCTGTTCGAGTCCAGGCGCGTCATCCAGCCGACGGGTCCGGGCAGGTCGGCATCCTCGCGAGCGTCGGACGCAACCCCGCCGCGAGACTCGAGCAGGCTGCCGGCCCGGTCGAGGACCGTCAGAGGATTGAACCCGACCGTCGCGTCCTTCTCCCCTCCGGCGACCGCGTGCGGAGCCACGACAACCAGAGCGGCAACGACGGCGAGAATCGCGACGATCGGACGCCGGATCCCGTGCTCGCAATGGCACAAGCAACACCAGGTCACGTGGCTCGCCCCCCGCTTGTCGCCGCGGCCGACCGCATGGCCGCCAGCCGTTCTCGCAGTCTCGATGCTCCCGTTCGACGGCTGTCGGGCTCGGCAAAGACCGCGGCGTCGGCTCGCTCATCGAGCAACTCGGCGATGTCGGGGGCGACCGGCAGAACAACCGCCTTCCGCTCGCGTCCGAATACGCCCTTGCGAACATCAACGAGTTCCACGCCATCCGAAGCGCCGGGCTCGCCATCGAACCGCGTGAGCAGTTCCTTGAAGCCGGCCGCGATGGTGCGTTGCTCGTCGTCCTGAGCCCTGACGAGGATGGACGCTACGTCCTCGGGCCGGGTGATCTCGCAGAGCGTCGTGAGCGAAGCCGGCACCGATCTGGCTCGCAAGCCCGGAAAGCCGCCGCCGCCGGACTGCGAGAGCAGAAGAACGCGGCTGTCGAGTCGCAGAAGAATGAGCGTCGCGCCTCGCCCGACGGGATAGCGACCCAACACCTCGATCAACCCCGCGGGTGACGGCCCACCGGTCCCCAGCGCGGCGGCCAGGCCGCCGTGGGCCTTTCCCCCGCTCAACCGCTTGAACACCCTCGCGGCCGTGAAGATGAGGCCCACGACCAGCGCGAGCGAGCCGGCGGTACGGAAGGCCGAAGCGGAAAGCCCCGTGCCGGGAGATGAACCGGATGTAGCCGACTCGGCTTCGCCCGGCTCGGAAGGGCGTGCGGAGTTCGTGCTTGTCGGCACACCGAGGGGTCGAAACTCGTTCGCCGGGAGTGCCCCCGCCGCGGCGCGAGAATCTTCGCCATGTGCCGGATCCACAGGTATCGCGGCGACGGCGCACGCGAGCGCCACGCCCAGAACACGCGACAAGACCGGCGGTGCTGTGTGTCGGACTCTCGCCATCCTGGCCCCGCGAAGACCGGCGCTCCGCGCCGGCAGGTTGCATTCCGGATTCCACGCCCCTGCCGAGCTTCGGCGGAGCGGAGGTCGCTACATCGCCTGAGAGACGATCTCGTTGATGCGCACGCAGAAGTTGTCGTTCAGAACCAGCACTTCGCCGCGGGCGACGGGGCGATCGTTGACGTAAACATCCACGGGGTCGCCGGCGAGCTTGTCGAGCTCGACCACCGAGCCTTCGCCGAGCCTCAGCACATCTTCGACAAGCATGCGAGTACGGCCGAGCTCGATCTTGACATGCAGGTTGACGTCGGCCAGGAGATCGATCGCCTCGCGGGGCGCGCCGGGAGCCCCGCCGGGCGGGGTGATCTTGGGAAGGTCGAGGGGGGATGGCTGGCCCGATGATGGCGAGGGCCCCGCCGCCTGCTCGCTCAGGTTGGTCACAGCCTTCTGCGCGGATTGCAGCGCCTCGGCCGCGAGTGCTCCGGCATCCGCGGCGGCGGGCGGGCTCGCGGGTGAAGCCGAGGATGGCGAGGGAACTGAACCGGCGGGCGTGGTCTCGTCCATGAGCGCCTCTGAGTTGGTCGCCCGGTCTCCGACTGGGCAGGAAGTCGGCACGACCGTCTACGCACGGACTTGCCAACTCCGGACGCTCCAATCGGTCAACGATCGCGAGTTGCCACAGATTTGCGCGGCGGTTCGTGCGCGATCAAAACCAGATCGCGCAGAAAATGCACCCAATCCCCGGAGCGGCTCGGCTCCACACGGGTTCAACGGATCAACTCGCCGGCTGGAAAAGCACCGTCGAGAGGTACCGCTCGCCGAACGAACACGCGATCGTGACGATCCGCTTGCCCTTGTACTCGGGCTTCGCGGCGAGCCGGGCTGCGACGCACACGTTCGCTCCGGTCGAGATGCCGCCGAGGATTCCCTCCTCCTTGGCGAGCCGGCGGCCCCACTCAAACGCCTCGTCGTTGCTCACCAACTCGACGCCGCTGAGCAGCGAAGTGTCGAGATTCCGCGGCACGAACCCCGCACCGATGCCCTGGATTTTGTGCAGGCCGGGCTGGCCGCCCGAGATGACCGGGCTGGTGATGGGCTCGACGGCAATGGCCTTGAAGTCGGGCTTGAACTTGCGAATGAACCGCGTGACACCGGTGATCGTGCCGCCGGTTCCCACGCCGGAAACGATCGCGTCGATGTTCCCGCCCGTATCGGCCCAGATCTCGGGACCTGTGGTGGCCTCGTGGATCTCCGGATTGGCGGGATTGTCGAACTGTTGCGGGATGAACGAATCGGGCGTCGCGGCCTGCAGCTCCGTGGCCGCGGCCAGCGAGCCTTTCATGCCCTTCTCGGCGGGCGTCAGTTGAAGGTCCGCGCCCAGGTGCTTGAGCAGCGCACGGCGTTCAAGACTCATCGATTCCGGCATCGTGAGCGTGAGCCTGTATCCCTTGGCCGCGCAGACGAACGCGAGTGCGATGCCCGTGTTGCCGCTGGTCGGCTCGATGATGTGCGTGCCGGGGTCGTTCTCCCCGCGGGCGCCGCGCGGCCGGATGCGGCCTTCACGCTCGGCGGCCTCGATCATGGCCTTGCCGATGCGGTCCTTGACGCTCGCCAACGGGTTGTCGAACTCGAGCTTGAGCAGAACCTCGGCGTGCGCCCTGGGAACCACACGGTTGAGACGGACCAGGCGCGTATTGCCCACGCAGTCCATCATGTTGGTGTACACGCGGTTGTGGATGGAACCGGTTGTCGCGTTCGAGTCCATGGATTTTGACGACCTCCTGCGGCCTTCTGGCGCGATGCCGACGCCCATCCGGCCTCAAATCTGGTTATGGTTGGGACGGCGCTCCGCCGGTGCCGTCGAGCTTCAGGCCGGCGGAAGTCCATTCCGAGATTCCGCCTCGGAACAAGCGTGCGCCCTTCTGTCCGGCGCGCAGCAACCGCTTGGTGATCCCGGCCGCGTACCCATCTCCGGGGTTCTCGCCGTAGACGATCACGTACTTGGGCGACGAGAGTTGGGAAGGCAGTTTCTCTTTTTCCGCCTCGATCCCGGAGCGGGGCACGTTGACAGCGCCGGGAATGTGGCCGCGGTCATACGCCGACGGAATGCGGGAATCGAGCAACAGGGCGTCATTCCCGTGCTTCTCCGACAGCCGCCGAACCTCCGTCAGGGGGATGGAAACAATGTCCCGGTCGTTGATCGTGTCGGAGCACCCCGCAAGCCCCGCGCCGAGCACGCTCAACCCCATCAGGATGCCCACTGACGAGCCGGGATTGGCTCCTCGTGCCAGTTTCCGCCTCCACACCGCTTTCTCGTGGTTCATGCCTAAGAATACCGAGAAACCACCGCCACGTGGGGCGGTACCATTGGTTGCGGCAATTGACGCATGCGCTGCGCCCACAACGAACGAGTACTTGGAACGCCACTGCAGGTTGTTTGGATAAAGTTCGTATCTATAAGACCTGCCTAACGTATGAATATCAACAACTTGGTGCTTCTTGGCCTCCTCGGTGTGACCATTTCGATTGGGATCGGTTTGGGTTGCTCGCACGCTGTCGCCGAGCCGGCGGCCGTTTCGGTCGTTCAGCCAGACGGCAAGCCCAAGGTTCGGGCGTCGCTCCTCTGCGAAACGACCACCGCGATGCCCGGCAAAACACTGTGGCTGGGAGTGCACTTCCAAATCCAGAAGGACTGGCACATTTACTGGAATGGCCGCAACGACAGCGGTTTTCCGGTCGAGACTGAGATCACCGCACCTCCGGGTTACACCGTCGGGGGCCTGAAATGGCCGGCGCCGAAACGACACGTCGCGGAGGGCGAAATCCTCGACCACATCTACGAAGGTTCTGTAACGCTGATCTTCCCAGTTGAAGTCCCGGCGGAAGCCAAGGGAACGGCCGATTTCGCCGCCAAGTTGTCTTGGTTGGTGTGCAACGAGTCGTGCGTCGCCGAGGATGCGGAGGTTCGGGTGAGCGTGCCGGTCGGTCAACCGGGTGTGCCAGCGGAGGCCAACGCTCAAGCCAAGAGGCCGTTCGCCGAAGCGAGGGCTCGATGGCCCAAGCCGATCGGCACCGCCGCGAGAGTCGAGTGGAACGGTTCGACGGCGACCGTACAGGTCGCGGGCGCGGCTTCGCTGACGTTCTATCCGCTGGGCGATTGCAGCGAGATCGACGGGCTCATCAGGTCGGGAACCGCCAAAGGCGATCAACTGAAACTGCAAGTTGCGACAACCCGCGGCGTTGTGCCTGAACTGCACGGCGTGCTGGAAGTGACCCGGACCGGAACGGGGCCGGCGGCATCGACACCCGTGACGGAATGGTTCGAGATTCAGACCAAGCCAATATCCGCGGGAGCGGGCGCTCCCGCACCCAAGTCTTGATTCGAGTCAGATCCACCCCATTCAGGAGTTTTCGAGCAATGACGACGAAGAAACTGTTCACACTGTTTGCCGCTGCCGGCATCGCCCTGTCGGCTACGGCCGCGCTCGCGCAGACACCCGCGACGCCGACCACCCCCGCGAAGCCGGCACAGCCCGCCGACAAGCACGACCACAAGGATGGGGACAAGCACGATCACAAGCACGATGACAAGGACGGTCACAAGCACGATCACGACACCAAGAAAGCCGAGATCGGCGCCGCGGCCCCCGAGTTCTCGCTCACCGACACCGACGGCAAGACCGTGAAGCTCAGCGACTACAAGGGCAAGGTGGTGGTGCTTGAGTGGTTCAGCCCCGCCTGCCCCGTGATCGTGCAGCACCACAAGACCAACACCACGTTCAACGACCTTTTCGCGCAGTACAAAGACAAGGGCGTGGTATTCCTGGCGATCAACTCCAGCGGTGTCGGCAAGGAAGGCAACGGCAAGGACCTGAACATCAAGGCGAAGAAGGAGTGGAAGATCGAGTATCCGATCCTTCTCGATGAGTCGGGCGAGGTCGGTCGCCTGTACGCCGCCAAGACCACCCCCCATTGCTACGTGATCGACAAGGACGGCAAGCTCGCCTACCGCGGCGCGATCGACGACAAGAAGACCGGCAAGCCCGACAGCAAGAACTACGTCAAGCTCGCCGTCGACCAGGTCCTGCGTGGCGAAACGGTGACCGAGTCGGATACCAAGCCCTACGGCTGCAACGTGAAGTACGGCAGCAAGTGATCGAGCATGGAGGGCCGCCCGCGGGCCCTCGCAACCCACGGTTTCTGTCAGGGCCCGGGCAGTCAAGCCCGGGCCTTGTCGTTGGGGTCGAAGGCTCCGACGCGATTCCCCGCTCCGCCGCTCCCGCCGCACACCGATCTATCCGATAACCCATCGCACGATCACGCCACCCCTAGGATTCCTTGATGCCCTCGCTCCTCAATGGCCTGTCTCAGTTCGGTGACTTCCTGCTGGTCGTCCTGGGCTTCAGCCTGATCATCGTCATCCACGAGTTGGGGCACTTCGTCGCCGCGCGATGGGCCAGGATCCGCGTGCTGGCGTTCGCGGTCGGGTTCGGACCGGCGTTGATCAGTTATCGCCGCGGGCTCGGTCTGCGGCGGGGTTCGAGCGAGGCGGAGTTCAAGAGGCTCGCGCCCACGGGCCTGCACCCGCGACTCGGCACCACCGAGTACCGGCTCAACGCCCTCCCGTTCGGCGGCTACGTCAAGATGCTCGGACAGGACGACGCCAACCCCGCGCTCCGCTCAGATGAGCCGGACTCGTACCAGAACTGCAAGACCTGGAAGCGCATGGTCGTGATCTCGGCGGGCGTGACCGCGAACCTGGTGACGGCCGCGATCCTCTTCGTCGTGGTGTTCATGCTGGGATTGCGCACCGAGCCGGCGCGAATCGGCATGATCGAGCCAGGCTCGCCCGCCGCGACCACCATGGCGACCAACGCGGGCACGCTGGGAGTGAAGGCCCCCGGCCTGCACCCGGGCGACACGGTGGTAGCGATCGACGGCGAAACGCCGCTCTCGTTCAACGACGTCATGCTGGCGCCGATGATCGCCCGCAAGGGACGCTCGCTGGCGATCGACATCCAACGCAAGGATGTGCCGGGCGTGCTTCACTTTGAGATAGTTCCGAAAGTAGAGCCGATCCAGAAGATCCAGCAGATCGGTGTCGGACCCGCATCGTCAAACCGTCTGCGGGAGATTCCCGACCTCGCCGGCCAGACGCTGTTTGCCCGCGAAATGCAGGAGATCGGACTGGAGGGCCTCGAGCCGGGCATGTCGCTGGTCGCGGTCGACGGCGAGCCGACCAACTCGCTCTACACGCTCAGCGAGGCCATCGACGCCGCCGACGGGCGCGCCGTCGGCGCCAGGTTCCGCAGCGACACCGGCAAAGAGATCGGCGTGTCGGTCCCCGCCCGGCCGCGCCTCCAGAGCGACATGGTGATGATCGGCGACCGGGCAAGCCCGATCGAGCATGTGCTCGGGCTCTTGCCGGTGATGAGCGTCGAGGATGTCGTCCAGGATTCCAACGCCGAACGTGCCGGGCTCAAGCCCGGCGATGTGTTCGTGCAGATCGGCGCGATCGAGTGGCCGAGCATCCCGATCGGCGTCAAGGAAGTCCGATCGCACAAAGGTCAGAAGGTGCGCGTCATTGTGGCTCGTCGCGATGAGACGGGCGGATGGAAAGAAGTCGAACTCGGTGAGGTTCGTGTGGGCCCGCAGGGCCACATCGGCTTCAACCTCGGCAACTCCGCCGAGCTGGGTGCCTGGGTCGCGGGCTCGCCCGCGGACGGCATCGCCGGCGCGAGTTCGTCACTCCCTCGGCTCGCGCCCGGTTCCAAGATTGTCGAGGTCAACGGCCAACCCACGCGCACGCTCGCGGAAGTTCGCACGCAACTCGCGGCGGCCGCGGACCAGAAGGAAGTACAACTGACCGTCGAGTTGCCGCTCGCGGGAACGACGCCTAAGCCGACCGAGAAGGTTGTGTGGAACCTGACCGCCCAGGACAAGCAGGTCCTGGCGGTCTCTGCGTGGCAGCCGGCGATCGGGTCCAACCTTTTCGAGCCCGAGCAATACAGACTCAAGGCCCAGGGGCCGGCGGGAGCGCTGGCCATGGGCCTGCGCGAGACCAAGCGGGTCATGATCACGACCTACCTCACGCTCGCGCGGCTTTTCCAGGGCTCGGTCAAGGTCGAGCACCTGCGAGGGCCGGTGGGCATCGCCCAGGTCGGCACGATCCTGGCCGATCGCGGGTTGGTGTGGCTGCTGTTCTTCATGGCGCTCATCAGCGTCAATCTCGCGGTGGTCAACTTCCTACCCATCCCGATCGCGGATGGCGGGCACTTTGTGTTCCTGCTCTACGAGCAGATCACCGGCCGGCCCGTCTCGGTGGCGGTGCAGAACATCGCCTCGATCGCCGGCCTGCTGCTGCTGGCGACGATGTTCCTGATCGTGACCTACCACGACATCGTGCGGCTGTTCATGGGTTGAACCGCCAGGAACTCGCGGTGAATCTCGGCTCCGCGCCCGCTCACTTCTTGAAGAACCTCGTCACGGAGTGGATGGTCGCCGCGCGGCCCATGGCGGCGATCGATTCGGTGAGCGGGATGTTCTTGGGACAGACCTTGACGCAGTTCTGAGCGTTGCCGCAATCAGCGACTCCACCGGGCCCGGTGAGCGCTTCGAGCCGCTCACCCGCAAGCTGCTTGCCGGTCTCGTGCATGTTGAACAGGCGGGCCTGACTGAGAGCGTGCGCACCGACGAAGGTCGTGTCCCACGCTGCGGGATCGTCCTGTCGCGTGAACTGGGGGCAGGCCTCGAGGCAGCAGCCGCAACTCATGCACGTACTGAGCGTGTAGCGGGTGTCCTGGGCCTTGGCGGGCTCGCGGGGGCCAGAGCCCAGGTGATACGTGCCGTCGATCGGAACCCACGCCTTGACCCGCTTGAGGTTGTGGAAGACTCGCGAGCGATCCACCCACAGGTCTCGGATGACCGGGAATCGGCTCATGGGCTCGAGCGTGACCTCGTCGCCGTCGTTGGGAGCGATCTGGTCGATCAGCGCGGAACAGGACTGCCGGACCTTGCCGTTGATGACCATGGTGCACGCGCCGCAGACCTCTTCGAGGCAGACCGAATCCCACACGACGGGCGTGGTACGCTTGCCCTCGACGGTCACCGGGTGGGCGGCGATGTGCTGCAGGCACGAGATCACGTTGGCGCCCGCGCTCTCGCGGTCGATCTTGACCGCAAACGTCTCCCATCGGGTGGGCTTGCCCGGCCCGTCGCATCGGGCGATGCGGAAGCGGACGCTGCGAGAGTCGGCCGCCGACGGCTTCGGCTGTGTTGGTCCGGTCATGCTGAGGCCCTCGCCATCGCCGCGGTCGGCGTGCTCTTCTTTTCCTGCTCGGTGGCCGAGTCCTTCTTTCCGTACGTCCTCGCCGTCGGCTTGATCAGGCTCGCGTCGAGATCCACGAGTTCGACGGTCGTCGTTCGTTTCGCCGCATCGAACTTCGCCACCGAGGACTTCATGAAGTTGGCATCGTCCCGGTTGGGGTAGTCGGTGCGGTAGTGCGCGCCGCGGCTTTCCCTGCGCTGGATGCTCGCCAGAGCGATCGCGTCCGCCAGGACCAGCATGTCGCCGACGGCCCGCGCGAATCCGAAGCTCTGGTTGGTCCAGGTCGCGCCGTCGGCGAGCTTCATCCGCGAATACCGCTCCTTGAGCTCGCCGACCCTTGCCAGGCACTGCTCCAGCCGCGGCCCGTTCTTCACGACGGTACAGGCGGCGGTCAGCTCGTTGCCCAGGTCGCGATGGATGAGGTACGGGTTGCCCGCCTCGTCGTCACCCCCCTTGCCGACGGTGTCGATGATCGACCTGGCCTTGCGCTCTTCCTGCTGGACGACGCGGTCGTACGCCGACTGACTCACCGTCCCGTGCGGGGACTTGCTCGGCGTGCCGCTCTTCAGGTAGTTCACCACTCCGACGCCGCAGAACAGCCCATCGAAGATGCAGCTCAACAGCGCGTTGGCCCCGAGCCGATTGGCTCCGTGGTACGCGAAGTTGACCTCGCCGAAGGCGTACAGGCCCTCGATATTGGTGCGGGCGTTCTCGATCGCGCCGGGCTGCATGCCCTGGCCGATGCGCGAGTCGATCGGCGGGGCCGCACCCGACTTGTGCTTCTCTCTCGGCTCGGGGGGGTTGTAGCTTCCCTTCGCGAACGTGGTCCACAGGCCGCCCATGCTGTAGTGGACGCTTGGGAAGATCCTCATCGGCTCGTGCTGCGGATCTTCGCCCGCGAACTTCTTGTAGATCTCGAGGATGCCTTCGAGTTTGTGGTGGGTCGTCGCCGGCAGGTGCGTCAGGTCGAGGTAGACCTGGTTCTCACCATAGACGCCCAGCCCGTCGTTCACGCACACGCTGAAGATCTCGCGTGTCGCGATGTCCCGAGGCACGATGTTGCCGTAGGCCGGATACCGCTCCTCGAGGAAGTAGTACCGCTCGGCCTCGGGAATCTCGCGCGGCTTCCGCGTATCGCCCTTCTTGCGAGGCACCCACACGCGGCCGCCCTCGCCGCGGGCGCTCTCGCTCATCAACCGGGTCTTGTCCGCGCCGGGAATGGCCGTCGGGTGGACCTGGATCATCTCCGGGTTGCCGTACCACACCCCCGCCTGGTAACACCGGGCCGCCGCCGCGCCGGTGCAGATCGTGCTGTTGGTCGATCGGCCGAACACCAGCCCGCACCCGCCGGTGGCCATCACCACGGCATCGGCGCGATAGGCGCGGATCTGCATCGTCCGCATGTCCTGCGCGACGATCCCGACACAGCGTCCGTCCTCGATCACCGGCCAAAGGAACTCCCAGAACTCGTACTTGGTGACCTTGCCCTCGGACTCGTAGCGGCGTGTCTGCTCGTCGAGCGCGTACAGCAGTTGCTGCCCGGTCGTCGCGCCCGAAAAGTGCGTGCGCTTGAACAACGAGCCGCCGAACAGCCGCAGGTCACGGAACCCCTCGGCCGTGCGGTTGAACGGCACCCCCATGCGGTCGAGCAGATCGATGATCTTCGGGGCCCAGTTGGCCATCTCCAGCGCCGGGTGCTGGTCGGCCAGGAAGTCGCCGCCGTAGATCGTCTCGTCGAAGTGCTCGTACTCGCTGTAGCCCTGCTGGCGCGCGACCTCGTTGCACGCGTTGATCCCGCCCTGCGCGCACACGGAGTGCGAACGCTTGACGGGCACGACGCTGAACAGATCGACGGGAACGCCCGATTCGGCGATGCGCACGCTCGCGGCCAGCCCCGCCAGCCCTCCCCCTACCACGATGACTCGGTGTGACGACATGTTGAACCGCCGCGAAGGTCTACGGGCGCCCGGCCCGCTCGGTCAGAGAACCCTTTTGCATGTTTCGTTCGGTGGACTCGGCCCGATCCACATCCAGCGTGGCGAACGCCGCCACCGCCGACCACGCCATCAACATCAACCCGACCCCGAGCGCTGTGCACACATAGCCCCATCGCTTCTGCGCCGCGGCGGACACTGTCAGGCCCCAGGAGATCGCGGCGGTCCACAGGCCGTTGGCGAAGTGGAAAACCAGCATGGAAACGCCGAGCATGTAGCCCAGCGAGACCACAACGCCCGCGACGGTCACGTTCTCGACGCTACCGCGGAGCGCGAGGGCCATCGTGCTCGCGGCGTACTCGGCCGACCAGCGCGTTCCACCAGGAACCAGAAACGTCCAGCCCCAGCGCAGCGTGCCTACGTGGTACAAGATGAAGAGAATGCCGATGTACCCGCTCACGCGCTGGAGCACGTAGCGCCAGTTGCCCTGATAGCCGTACCGCTTGACGTTGGATCGGCCGGTGGTGGCGATGTAGAACCCGTACACCGAGTGGAACGCGATCGATGCCCACAGCGTGATCTCTATGAAGATCAGAAAGGGAAGGGTGTCGTTGATGAAGTGAACGTCGTGGTTGAACGCCGCCACACCCGCGTGACCGCCCAGGCCGGCCCGCTCGACATTCCGCTTGTCGAGCGTGCCCCACCCGATCGACGAGTTCGTGAGCAGATGGAAGATCAGGAACACGCCGATCGGAACGATGCCCGTCAGTGAGTGCAGGCGACGCAGCAGGAAGTCGTACCGGTCCAGAACGGAGACTTTTCTCGCTTGGGTATCCATGTCGAACGATCGACCTCCGGGTTACTCGTTGCGTAGGCGGAGATTCGGCATCCCCGCGATGGGCTGACCGGGCCCGCCGGCGCCCGCGCCCCCTCCCACGCCCCCTCCGGTCGCCGCTGCCGCGGCCTGCTTGGCCTGCATCTGCGCGACCGCGCGAGAAACTTCGACAAACCGGGACCGCAGTTCGGCCAGCGCCTGGGTGAGTTCGGTCGACTCCACCTCGTTCAGGTTGCCCTTGGTCTTGTGCTCCAGAACCATGAGCATCTCGATGTTGAACCTGGCGTGCTCGAGCGAGACGACCGCGCGACCCGTCTGCGGATCGGGAATCCCGCCCAGATAGAGCAGGGCCTGCATCACGAACGTACCCACGAGTTCCTTGAACCCCATCTCGATCGGATCGCCCTGCTCTTCGCTCTCCGATCCGGCTTCTCCTGGGTTCACCCCGCCGACCGCACCTGCTTCCGCGCGCTTGGGTGCGGGAGCCTTGGCCGCCGCCTCCCGCTCCTTCGCGGCAAGCTTCTCCTTCTCTCGCCGTGCCTGAGCCTTCCAATCGTCGTCGATGATGATCTTGGGTTGGCCTTCGGACGGGCCTGCTGGGTCGTTCATGGGGGCCTTTTGTTTGGGGAATCCCTCGGAAACCGAGTATAGCCGTGCGGATCGCGGATTCGCGCCCCGCCGACGCCGGTCGGGTATCCTGACGGCGACCGAGCGAAAGGAGTCGCATGCGCCACCGAACTCTCCATCCCATGCCGGCTGTGCGATTGGCCCTCTGCGCGGGGGCGGTTGTCAGCCTGATGCACGGGTGCACTGACGGGAACGGCTCGAAGTCGGAAAGGCCACCGACGCAAGCCATTTCGGCGAGCGAGTTTGCATCGACGGCTCCGTCAACAGCGACGCCTCCGCCCGCGCCGACTCCTCCACCGGCGACCATCACCCGCTCCCGGGATCGCTTCACCCCCGCGCCCGTGCCCTACACGCCTCACGGCGACGAGATCATCGACGCCGCGGCCTTGGTCGGCACGCCGATCGTCCCGCCCGTGTCATCTGTCCCGAACGCGACCGCCGCGGCCGCGGATGCGGCCAGCGCCATCACGGGCAGGGAGATCATCTACGAGTCGCTCGTGGGTCAGATCAACGGAAGACCCGTGTTCGCCTCGGAGGTGCTCGAACCGCTGGATGGCCGTCTCCGCGCCTCGGCCCTGCGTACCGACGATGTCCGCCGCTGGAACACCGACGCCCGAGCCGCGATCGGCGCACAGGTCAAACTGCTCGTGGACGAAGAACTGGTCCTGGCGGAGGCCCGTCAGGCACTCTCGCCCGAGCAGCAGCAGGGTCTGCTCCATTTCCTCGGCAAGATCCAGGAGTCGATGGTTTCGCAGCAGGGCGGCAGCTCGGTCGCGGCGGATGAAGCCGCTCGTTCCGCCACCGGCCGCACGCTGACCCAGACCACGCGCGACAAGCTCGATGAGGTGCTCATCAGGGAAGAGGTACGTCAGAGGATCGGAGCCCGGCTGCTGGTGACGTGGCGACAGATTCAACTCGAGTACGAACGGCAGTTCGACAAGTACAACCCCAAGTCCCTCGCGAAACTGCACCTCGTGGCCGTGCCGACCGCCGACGCCGGCGGCCTGGCGCGGTTCAAGGGCCGCCTCGCGGCGGGCGAGAGCTTTGAGGCCGCAAGCGAGGACCCCGCCAACGCGCTCAGGGGCCAGCAGGGCCTGCTCGAACAACCCATCAACGGCTCGCTCGACAAGACCACACTCGTGGGAATCGGACCCTTGAACGCCGCGGCGCAGGGGCTTTCGGTTGGCGGGGTCGCGGGGCCGATCGAGCACGAGGGCGCGGCATGGTGGGTGAAACTGGTGAGCATCGAACATCCGCCCGGCGTGACACTTTACGACGCGCAACTCGAAATCGAGAACTCGCTGCTCGAAAAGCGCAAGGAAACGGAGCTGGCCCGCTACTCCAACCGGCTCCGCGCCCGCGGCAACTT
Organism: Phycisphaerales bacterium; assembly: GCA_020846975.1. Taxonomy (GTDB): domain Bacteria; phylum Planctomycetota; class Phycisphaerae; order Phycisphaerales; family UBA1924; genus JADLCX01. Next base: position 352,395 of record JADLCX010000058.1, on the reverse strand, counting down.
CAGCCGCATCGACGACATGGTGGACCGGCTCATGGTCATCGCCGCGGACCGCTATTGGGCTTCCAAAGAGCACTAGCCCGCGCGTGCAACGGGAGATCTGCTGCGTTGCTCCATCGCGTGCTCGACACCCTCGCGATCGCACGACGCGGTCGTTCGACATCGCACCTGGGTCGCGCGGGCGAGGCGATCGCGGTTCGGACCCTCCGCCAGGCCGGACTTCGCGTGCTCGGGCGCAACCTGCACGTTCCGATGGGTGAGGCCGATGTGCTCTGCCTGGCGCCCGACAGCCGGACCATCGTGCTGGTCGAGGTGAAGACCCGCGCGATCGCCGACGGTCAGCAGTCGGCGTACCTCCCGCCGGAGGCGGCCATCACCGCCGACAAGCGCACCAAGCTCAGCCTGATTCTCAGGCACCTCCAACGCGCCAACCGCTGGACCGATCGGCCCGTCCGCATCGACGTTGTCGCCGTCGACTGGCCGGCCCGCGGCCGGCCGGTCGTCCGACATCACGCCGACGCGGTGGCGGTCCGCTGATCACCGTTGTTTCATCGTGCATCGTCGCGCACGTTGATGCGGATCGGCACGGGCACCTCCTCGCCCGTGGAGCTGCGCCTGGCAATCACCGGCATGTCGAAGATCGGCAGAGCCCGATCGGGCAGGCGCCCCGAGACGATCACCCTCAGCACGCCCGGCTCATCGCCCATCACGGCGTCGAGCACGCACGAACCCACGCCGTGCATCGGCCTGGCTTCGAGCGTCAACATCCCGGGCAGCAGCGGATCCCCCGAGCGATTGAGCAGCTCGAACTCGGCCCTGAACACCCGGCCCGGCCGCATCGCCCCGAGCGTCACATGGTCGGGCCGCGCCACGAGATCACCGACAACGGTTCCCTCGATGCTGTACCCGACCTGATCGCGGCGAGGATCGCTCGTGAGGATTCGCGACTTCACCGTGAACTCTCCCAGCGGCGCGCCGGGCGCGAAGCGGTAAGTCACATCGTACGCGGCGCACATCTCGCCGAGATCCTCGACCCTTCGCGCCGGCCCGATCGTCGCCGTCACCCACGGTTTGTCGCACTCGACGGACTTGATCGCGAAATCCTTCTGGCGTCCCACGACCGTCACGCCGGCGTCCGCGCCCCGCGCCTGCACGATCTCCGCGAGCGAGGTCATCGGAGGGTCGATGCGCACGAGCGGTCGTACCCGGGCCGCCAGCGTCACCCGGATGTTGGAACTCGGAACGCCCGCCGCCGAGACATCGGCCGTCGCCTCGACATCGCCGTGCTTGCCCATGGTCGGGAGTTCGACGATCACGACCGCCGACTCGCCCGGCGCGATCTCCTCCTTGTCGCACTCGGGCTTGGGGCAGAAACTGCACCGCTTCATGGCCACCTTCACCGTGCGCTGCGAGATGTTCGTGAACCTGAACCCGCGCTTGATCGGTTCCGTGTCGGGCACGGGGCCGACGTCGATCCGCGTCTGCTCGATCGCCAGCACATCCGCCGCGGCGTACGAAGCCGCCGCCCCGACCAACGTAAGAGCCCAGAGCACCTTCCGTATCATCGCGACAGTATCGGCACGATCCTGCACAAGCCCCGAATCGTGGATCGCTCGCGAGCCGACGGATCGACCGGGAGGGCATGGATCTGAGAGCGGTTCAGATACGCGGGTGTCCGGTGCGCCGTGTGGATTCTTGGCATCCGGGCCGGAGCGGTGGTACAACTCTTCTTGGTCCGCGCTCGTGGCCGGGGGGGATGGGGCCAGAACCTCTACAGGGAGCAACGCATGAAGCCAGGTCGATTCACCGCCCGCTGGCGCTCCGGCATCGCGCTCGCCGCGATCCTCGCCGCCTCGCCCGCGCACGCGCAACTCGCCGTCAGTTCGACCAGCCCGACGATGAACGCCCACAACGTGGCGAGGGACTCCGTCGTGTCGGTCACGTTCGATCGGCCCGTCAGCACCGGCACGTTCACCACCGCGAACTTCAAGGTCTTCGGGAAACTCACCGGTCCCGTCGCCGGCACGCTCTCGTTCGCCAACGCCGATCACAAGGTGCTCTTCACCCCGACCCGGCCGTTGCTCGCGGGCGAACTGGTCCTGGTCATCATGTCCCGCAACCTGCGGGCCGCGGATGGTACGTTCCTCCGATCTTCCGGCTACACGTTCATGTTCAACACCGCGACCTCGCCGCACGCGGTCCACTTCCGCCACCACGCCTCGATCTCCAACCGAACCGGCGGCTCGGGCGGGCCCCAGACCCGCATCTACGGCGGCCTGGCGTGCGACCTCGACCGCGACGGGTGGTCCGACCTCACCACCGTGAACGAGGTCTCCGCCGACATCCGCGTCTTCATGAACCCCGCCAACGGGTCGATGGACCTGCCGCCGATGGTCACGCCCCACACCCCGATCCCCTTCGAGGCCAGCCCCAACGAGGTCGGCGACTGGGACAACGACGGGATCGTGGACATCGTCGTCTCGTCCGACGGCACCGACGAGGTGGCCATCTGCCGCGGCCTGGGCAACGGCCGCTTCGCCACGCCCACGCTCGTCACTGTCGGCGACAACCCCCGCGGCTTCGGCATCCTCGATGCCGATGGTGATGGCGACATGGACATCACCGTCGCCTGCGCCAACGCCGACCGCGTGGTGATCCTCCTCAACAACGGCAACGGCACCTTCGCCGCGCCCGTCAACATGACCGTCACCGGCGGCCCCTACGGAATGATGGCCGCGGACATGGACAACGACGGCATCCTCGACCTGGCCATCGGCGGCCGCAGCGACCAGACCGCCAAGGTCCTCCGCGGCAACGGGAACGGCACGTTCACGCAGGTTTCCAGCCGCTCGATGGGCGGGGCCAACTGGGTGGTCGTGGTCGGCGACCTCAACGGCGACGGCAGCATGGACGTGTCGGGCGCCAACAGTTTCTCCGCCAACGGCTCGATCCTGCTGGGCAACGGGGATGGCACGCTCCAGGCCGTGAGCACCTACCCCATCGGCGGCCACTCGGTCTCCAGCGACCTCGCCGACCTTGACGGCGACGGCGACCTGGACTGGATCGTTTCCAGTTTCGGCGCGGGCACCTGGTACTGCTACCTCAACAACGGCTCGGGCGGCATGACCCCGCTGGTCGACTTCGAGGCCCCCTCCAACCCCTCGTGCGCGGTCCCCGTCGATTACGACAACGACGGCGACATCGACCTGCTGCTCACCGACGAGATCGCGGACCTGGTCGTCGTCATGGAGAACGTCTGCCCCGGCGACTACAACGGTGTCGGCGGTGTCAGCGTGCAGGACATCTTCGACTTCCTGGCCGCCTATTTCGCCGGCGACCTCGACGCCGACTTCAACAGGTCCGGCTCGGTGACCGTCCAGGACATCTTCGACTTCCTGTCCGGCTACTTCGGGCCGTGCTGAGTCAGCCTCACCACCTCGTCCACATCCTTGTCCCCGCGCCCGGAGAGGTTCACCACGATGTGCCGGTCGGCCCGCATCGTCGCGGCCAGCCTCACCGCGTGCGCGATCGCGTGCGAGCTCTCCAGCGCGGGCAGGATCCCCTCCGTCCGCGCCAGGAGCCCGAACGCCTCCAGCGCCTCGGCATCGCTCGCGGAGGTGTACTCGGCCCGCCCCGCATCCTTCCAGTACGCGTGCTCGGGGCCCACGCCCGGGTAGTCCAGCCCCGCCGAGCACGAGTGCACATCCGCGGTCTGCCCGTGCGCATCCTGCAGCACGTAGCTCAGGAACCCGTGCAGGATGCCCGGCGAGCCGTGCGACAGCGGCGCGGCGTGCTCGCCCGCCCCGCTCGATCGCCCGCCCGCCTCAACACCCACGAGCCTGACACCGGCATCCTCCACGAACGGATGAAAAACCCCGGCCGCGTTCGAGCCCCCGCCCACGCACGCCACCACCGCATCGGGCAGCCGCCCGATCTGCGCCAGGCACTGCTCGCGGCACTCCCGCCCGATCACGCTCTGGAAGTCCCGCACGATCATCGGGAAGGGGTGAGGGCCCACGACGCTCCCGATGATGTAGTGCGTCCCACCGTCACGGTCCACGCTGCCCATCCAGTCCCGCATCGCCTCGTTGGTCGCATCCTTGAGCGTCTTCGAGCCCGAGTGCACCTCCACCACCCGCGCCCCCAGCAGCCTCATCCGCACCACGTTCAGCCGCTGCCGCCGCACATCCTCCGCGCCCATGTACACATCGCACGCCAGCCCGAAGTGCGCGGCCGCGGTCGCCGTCGCGACCCCGTGCTGGCCCGCGCCGGTCTCGGCGATGACCCGCTTCTTGCCCATCCGCACCGTCAAGAGCGCCTGCCCGAGCGTGTTGTTGATCTTGTGCGCCCCGGTGTGCGCCAGGTCCTCGCGCTTGAGCCAGATCCGTGCGCCGCCCGCGTGCTCGGTCAGCCGCTCCGCGAGGTACAGCGGCGTCGCCCGCCCCACGAACGTGCGAAGAAGCCCGTCCAGTTCCGTCCAGAAGCCCGTGTCGCCTTTCAGCCCCGCGTACTGCGCCCGCAACTGCTCCAGCGCGTTCACCAGCGTCTCGGGCACGTACGAGCCGCCGTAGGCGCCGAACCGGCCGGCGGGGGTGGGTACGGTGGAGAGCGTGGTCGGGTGGGTCATGGGTGAATGTACGCGGGAGAGGGCGGCGATGACAAGGTGACACGGTGACACGGTGACTCGGTGACTCGGTGACAAGGTGACAAGGTGACAAGGTGACAAGGTGACAAGGTGACATCAGCATTCGGCTCATCGTCTTGTCACCTTGTCACCTTGTCACCCCCTCACCTTGTCACCCCCTCACCTTGTCACCCCCTCACCTTGTCACCCCCTCACCTTGTCACCCCCTCACCCTTTCACCCCCTAACCTCGTCGCCTGCTCTTCTCTACCATCCACCGATGTCCCCCCCTGCCCACACAACCGCCTCCGCCGCTCTCCACTCCGCCCACCGCGCCCTGCAGTCGCTGCTCGCCGACACCGCATCCATCGCCCGCATCGAGACCGTCGCTTCTCTCCTCGCCGAGCGTTTCGCCGCGGGCGGCAAGGTCCTCATCTGCGGCAACGGCGGCTCGGCGTGCGATGCCATGCACTTCGCCGAGGAACTCACGGGCCGGTTCCGAAAAGACCGCCAACCTCTCCCCGCGCTGGCCTGCACCGACCCCGGCCACATCACCTGCACCGCCAACGACTACGGCTTCGAGGAGGTCTTCGCCCGCTGGGTCCGCGCCCTGGGCAAGCCCGGCGATGTGCTCATCCTGCTCTCGACCAGCGGCAACTCGGAGAACATCCTCCGCGCTTCAGCGGCCGCCACGGACCTCGGCCTTCACACCGTCGCGCTTCTCGGCAAGACAGGCGGCAAACTACGCGGAACATGCACGCACGAGTGGATCGCCGGGGGGGCGGGCGAGGAGGCGGACAGGATCCAGGAACTCCACATGCTCATCCTGCACACGGTCATCGAGTGCCTCGAGGTGCGCATGTTCTCATCGCAGCAGCGATGACGAAGCGTGCCACAACCACGCTGCTCGGAGCGTGGTTGTGCTTCGGCCGAGATGCTCCTGCGTGGTCCGTACCTTGCGGCCGTTGGTCGATGCAGTTTCTCTGGAGAGGGTCGGGCCTCGGAGGCACAACGACTCCGGGCATCGCTCGGGCCGGACCCAAGGGGGCGTATCGGACATGGGTTTGCGGCGATACGCGGCGTCGTGAGGGCCATCCACGGCGCTGTCACCACCCCGCAATGCACCGTCACCGCACACCGCTGAACGGTCGCGGCGCAGCGCGGGCCCGTGGTGCTGTCCGACGGCACCGTGGCAGCGCAGCGCGGGCCCGCTTGCGGCGCTAGCGGTACGGCGCGGAGCGCTGACGGGCCGGTGGGCGGTGGGCGCAGGCCGGTGACGGCGCTGTGCGGACCGGTGATTTCCGATTTCCGACGGGTCCGAACGCGCAACTTCAACGCGGACAAGGTGGGTCTGTGCGGTCCGTGCCGTCTATCCGCGGTCGATCACGACGATGGTGACGAACGCGACCGCTCGAAACGAATACGCCGCGCTGCCCCGTCGATGGGTTTCACCGTCAGCACATCACGGAGCCGCCGAGAGCAGGGCCCCCCTCCCCCGTTCGTTTCCCGGGATCGAGTGTCGATCCCACCCCTGCCCCCCATTCGTCTTTCTCCGCGCCTCCGCGCCTCCGCGTGAGACCTGTCTTTCTGTTTCGGAGCAGGCCCACGCACCACCGCGGCTCGGCCGCAGGAGAAAACGATGGGAAACAACATCCCCTCGAAGAAGCTTGATCAGATCGTCTGGTTCGAGAACCACTACCCCTTGTGGGAGACGACGCCCACCAACTTCGGGGTCACAACCGCAATCGTCTCATCGGTCAAAGCGGCCACAATTGCGGCCCGCACGGCTTACAACAACGCGCAGACCGCCAAGCTCGCCGCCAAGAACGCGACGACCGCGAGCGATGAGGGTGCCGGCGCCATGCTCGATGTCGGCCGCGACTGCGTCAACATGATCAAGGCGTTCATCCAGAACTCCAACAACGCGGCCCTGTGGGGCCAGGCGGGCATCGAGCCCCCGATGCCGCCGGGCACCGCCCCCGCACCCACCGCGCCGTACGAACTGACCGCCGGTCTCGACGGCGAGGGCAACGTCCTCGTCAAGTGGCGGACCAGCCAGCCCGCGGGCGTCTCGGGTGTCATCTACTTCGTACGCCGCAGCATCGATGGCGGGCCGTTCACGCTCATCGACAGCGTCGGCGAGAAGGAGATGGTGGATGAGGGCATCCTCTACGGCACGCAGACCGCGACCTACATCGTGCAGGCCAAGCGCGGCCGGCAGACCTCCGCACCGAGCGAGGCGCTCACCATCCGCTTCGGCCGAGCCGGCGGCGGCGGCGGCGGAGGCATGTTCATCCAGAGCATCCAGACCGGCCCCGGCGATGGGGATGGCGGGGTGAAGATGGCGGCGTAAAGCCAGCAGCGAAAAGCAGCACAGCGAACAGCGAACAGCCGGAGGGTGCGCCCCGATGTGTGCGGGGGCGCAGCCTCCGGTTGTCTTTTCCGGCTGTTCGTTGTTCGTTGTTCGCTGCGGCCTTTCCTCTCACCCCCCCTTCCCCCCTCCCCCCTCCCCCCTCCCCCCCTTCCTCACGCTGCAACCGCTTCCGGACCGAAATCTCCATTGACGCGCCGGGCCCCGCGCGTGATACTGGATGAGCGTGCGCGACAACTGAATACGAACAAGGAGACACCATGTCGCCCTTCCCCTCGCCCCCCCCCTCTCCCCTCGGTGCCCGGATCCGGCCTCGCGGTGTGGTCCTGCTGCGCGCCGGGGTTCTCGCGGCCGCGCTCCTCGGCCCGACCGCTCTGGTCCCCCCCGCCCTCGCCGATGGCACGGTGCACAACGTCTGGGTCTTCAACGGCGGGGACACCAACCAGGGGCGGCCGGGGGATTCCTACGACAACCTCGCGCAAGGGTACATCTTCCAGCAGATGGGCATGCTCGGCGGCCGCGGCCAGCCCCCCTCGCGCGATGGCGACAACCTCAAGCAGGGCGGGACCACGGTCGGCACCGTGCTGCGCGATGCCAACAACAACATCATCGGGTACCAGTCCGCCGATGGGAAGAGCCGCGCGTACAACATCGACACCTCCGCGACGATGGCCCAGGCCTACCTCGCGTGCGGGAACGGGGGCACGGTGCACGTCGTCAAGCACGGCACCGAGGGCGGCGGCGGGATCGTCCTCGACAAGGGCAAGACCTACGACGGCTTCAAGCCGCAGGGCGGCACGGGCGGCACCGGCGCGGGCAACGGCAACGGCGCGTACCCGCTCCCGCCGCGCGGCGCGGGCAACACCGTCAGCCTCGACCTCAACGGGTGCTTCACGAGCAAGGATCCGCCCGGCGCGCCCGGCTCGGTGACCGGCTCGGGCGCCGGCATCCCCGGCGTCTCCGGCACACCCACCGGGCACACGGTCAAGGTGTACAAGGTCGGCAACCTCGGCGTCGCGGCCGTCGGGGACACGCAGGACGATGTTGATGCCGCGATCGCGGCGGCCAACGCGGCCATCGACGCCTGCGCCAAGGCTGCCGGGTGCGTGAAGGATGACGGCTCGCCCGACTCGGACAAGTACATCGCGGGCATCCCGTTCAAGGACCTGCTCACCAGGCTCGCCGCGTGCGTCAACAACGCCGACGTCACGCTTTCGGTGGACTACTCCAAGACCGAGACTCCGCCCGCCGGGGGGGATGGGGGTTGCGTGCCCGCGCCCGGGTTCGAGCGTTCGGGCGGGTGCTACTACGAGCCGCCGCGGCTGGTCTTCCCCGATGGCGGCACGATCCACTACGAGCACACGCCCCCGCACACCTCGATCGACCTGTTCATCCCGCCCGGCGCGCTCCCGCAGCCCACGACGGTGTACCTCTCACCCACGATCCTGGATGACAGCGTGGCCCTCCCGCCCGGCACGCGGCCCGCGACCTACGTGGTCAACCTGAGCACTTACTCGCTCGCCGATCCGCTGTTGTTCGCCGGGCCCGTGCAGCTCCGCGTGAGCTACCCGCCCGCGACGCCGATCCTCGGGTTCTTCGAGGTGCTGCCCGACGGCACGCTCATCCCCGTCCCGGCCACGGTCGGCGGAGGACAGATCCAGGCCCAGGTCCAGCACGGGGGAATCTATCTCGCGCTTGGGCCCGCCCCCAACGCGGCCGGAGTCCCGACGGTGACGCAATGGGGCCTCATCATCATGGGCTCGATGCTCACGCTGTTCGGGATTGTCGTGATCGGCCGCCGCGGGTAGGCCGTTCGGCATCACAGGCCCGCGAAGTACGCCGCGAGGAAATCGAAGATATCCTGCACGGTGACCGTGCCGCTGCCGTTGAAGTCGGCGGCGGTGATGCTGCACGACTCGGGTGAGCAGGTCGAGCCCGGGCCATCGAAGCGCAGCCCCAGCGCGGTGCACGCTTCCTCGGTGGTGATGGAGCAGTGGCCCGTCCAGCGGTTGCAGCACGCGCCGGTGGGGATCGGCTGCGACCAGAGCAGGGCCTGGTAGTTCGCATCGGTAGTGTTCCATCCGTAGCCTGCGATGTACAGCGTGCCCGAGTCGGTCCAGGCCGCCTCGGCGTACGAGTCAGAGAACTCGGCGGGGAGGAAGGTGTGCAGATCGAACCACGAGGCCGCCGAGCCGCGCCAGTAGCCGGCCCGGTCGGACCCGCCGATGTTGGCGTTGCCGACCTGGTAGATCTCCGCCCCCGCCCCACCGATGTTCCACGCGAACGAGTACGCAGCACCCGTCGGGTTCAGATCGACCCACGAGGCCGCGGTGCCGCTCCACATGCCGGCGTGTTCGGCCCCGCTGATGGTGACATACCCGGCTTGCCGCGTGCCCGAGGTCCCGAACGCGACTGATTCGTCGGCGCTGGCTATGTGCGAGGGATGCAGATCGATCCACGAAGCGGCGGTGCCCAACCAGAGGCTCGCGTGCCAAACCCCATCCACCGACACAAGGCCCGTCTGCTGGTTGCCGGCGATGTTGTACGCCTCGGACAACACCGTGCCCGCCGGATGCAGATCGACCCACGAGGCCGCCGTGCCGGACCAAAGGCTGGCATGAGGCTGGCCGTCGATTTCCGCGTAGCCGACCTGGCGGCCGCCCGCAACGCCGAAGGCCAGGGATGCGCCCGCCGAGGCCGCCGGGTGCAGATCGACCCACGACGCGGCCGCGCCGGCCCACAGGCTGGCGTGCTCGGACGCCCCCACCTGGGCCTGCCCGACCTGCCGGCCGCCCGCGCACCCGAACGCGAACGCGGAGGTTGAGCCCGCCGGTGTGATGTCCGCCCACGAGACCGCTGTACCCGACCACACCGCAGCGCGGTACGCGCCGCCGACAAGCACGATCCCCGACTGTTGCCACCCGGCGCCGCCGTAGACATACGACTCGCTTGCGCCCGCCGGATGGAGCACGGTCACAGACCACTGCGCGCAGGCAACGGTGGGCGAGACGATGATCGGCGCCAGCACGCCGAGCGCGAGAAGCCGGGCGCGGATCCTGATGGGCGGGCGGTGGCGGATGTGCGAGGTTGCGATCGCCTTCATGGTGACGGTTCTCCTGTACGTTCAAGCGGGATCCCGGCCACCACGTGACACGGACCATCACCCGCCGCTGCTGCCCGCCCGCGCCATCGCAAGATCGTGGGCCCAGTCGTAGGCCTTGCCCAGCTCGGACCAGTCGAATGCCCACGACCGCTTTTCGACCTCGTTGCGGAGGTTGATCCGTCCGCGGCGGTCGAGCTTGCAGAACTCCAGCAGGTGGCGGGCGAGCTCGGCCGCGGCCTCGTTGAACGTCCGCCCGCGGCGGCGGATGATCGACAGCCCCTTGCCCTCCAGGTCCGGCAGCGTCTCCTCGATGTAACGGCCGAAGCCGGCCAGGTCGCTGGTGATCGCCGGCACGCCCATCGCCATGGCCTCCAGCGGCGTGTAGCCCCACGGCTCGTACGCGCTCGGGAAGATGCCCAGGTGGCACCCGCGGACGAACTGGTCGTAGTCCATCCCCCACAGCGGGTTGACCGGGCTGATGAACTGCGGGTGGTACACGATCTTCACCGGGTCATCCTGCCGGTTGAACAGCCAGACCTGCCGGATCTTGTTCAGCACCTCGTCCTTGGCGTCGTCCTCGAGCAGGTGGGTGACGACCATCGGCAGGCGGTCGGTGCGGAAGGCCTGCTGCGTGCGGCGGAACCGCAGCGTCCAGTACTCGCTGATCATGTCGTCGAGGTTGACCCGCTGCTTGGCCGCGGCGCGGCGGAACAGCCCCGCGCCGACCTCGTCGGTGATCCTGCGGCAGACGGTCTCGAGCTCGTTGAGCACCCCCCGCATGTGCAGGACATCCGGGTGCAGCGAGCGGGTGTTGCGCTGCGTGACGATGAAGAAGACCACGGTCTTGTTGATCCGGTGGCTCTTGAGCTCGGCGTTGAGCCTGGCCATCGCCTCGATGCACAGGTCGAAGCCCTTGTTCCGAGGCTCGAAACGCCCGGAGGTGAAGAAGTAGAGCGTGTTGTCGAGATCGAAGTCGTAGCTGGGGAAGAAGTGGCCCATGCTGAAGCGGTTGATCTGCTCCTTGAACTGGGCGTGCAGGGTCTGGAACTCGTGGCCGACGTTGTAGTTCTCGATGTTCAGACCGTTGGGCAGCACCATGTCCGGGCGGCGGCCCAAGAGGTGGGCGCACTCCTCGCCGGTGATCTGGCTCACGGTCGTGAACACGTGGCACGCGTGGGCGCAGGCCCGCTCGATCCCGTGCTGGGTGCGCACGTTGAACTTCCCGGCCTCGTGGGCGTGGTCGAGGAACGGCAGATGGTCGTAGAACCAATCATCGCCCCAGGCGACCGTGCGGCCGAGCTGCGTGGCGTGGGTGGTGAAGACCGTCGCGATCCGCCCGGTCTGGCCATCGCCGTGGGGCTCTTTGGAGATCAGCGGGATCGCCAGCCCGCCCATCCACTCGTGCGCGTGCAGCACGATCCGGCGCTCGGCGCGCTTGCCCGCGCCCGCCTCGCCGGTCAGCACTCCCGACCACAGCCGCGAGACCTCGCGCATCAGCCGCCGCGTGCACTCGCCGAACTTGTACACGCCGTCGATCATCCAGTCGCCGTTGGGGGCCTCGACCCCCCACTTCTCCCACAACTCGTACTTGACCGCGTCGAGCTCGTGACCGGGCAGATGGTCGTGCTCGAGCAGCAGCACCTTCGGGCGGCTGGGGATCAGCCAGCGCCCGTGGTGGACCCTCAGCCCACGCTCGGCGCACGCCTCGATCAGCCTGGCGATCCAGCCGATCGGCCGCCGTTCTTCAAACTCGAGGGCGGCCTTGGAGGGGACGTACGGCCCGACCAGCACGTAGCGGTTGCGCCAGCGCCGGACCATCGTCGGGGCCTTGCTGCGCAGGACCTGGTAGATCCCCCCGAGCTGGTTGCAGACCTCCCACGCCGACTCCATCAGCAGTGCGCCGGGAGGGGCCCGCTCGGGAACCTCCCCAACTCCGGGAAAGCCGGCCTCGCGCGGGCCGTGCCGCGATCGCCCGTGGGTGGGTTGTCCGTGCCCGTGTGCCATCGGGGCAGAATGTAGCCGAACCGAACTCGGAACGCACATCGCGCCCGCTTGGCCTGTGTTGACGCCCGCGGCGGATGACGCTCGCCGGGCAAGCCTGCCTGTGTCCCCAGATTCCGAACATGCCCGTTTGCTGTGCCGCGCACGGCCTCGCCGTTACAATCGCTCATGCGCCATGTCACACTCGCGGTCTTGCTGGGCCTGGTCGCTTCCGGGTTCGCCTGCGGCCAGCCTCTACCCCCACCGCCCGCGGCCCCGGACTCGGCGCCGAGACTCAAGCCGAACGCGACGATACCCGCCGCGCCGCGTCTGGGCCCGCGAGCGAGCGCGGCGACGGAGTACCAGCCCCCAGACCTCGGCGAATGGCCCGCCGCACGGATTGACCCGCTCCTCCGATCGGTCGATCCCGCGCGCCTCCGCGAATGGCACACGCTGCTGGCCAGCCAACCGCACATCGCCGGTTCGGCCGGCGATGTGGGGCAGGTCGAACGCCTCGCCAAGTGCTTCGCCGACATGGGCCTCGAGGTCGAGAAGCACGAGTTCTGGGCCTACCTCAGCTCCCCCGTTTCCACCGTGCTCGAACTGCTCGATGGCGGCAAAGCCACGCCGCTGGTCACCAAGGAGCAGATGCTCCCCGAAGACCTCGACAGTTCCAACCCCGACCTGACATGGGGCTGGAACGCGTTCAGCGGCACCGGGGATGTCACCGCGCCGATCGTCTACGCCAACCAGGGAACGAAGGCCGATTTCGCCAGACTCCGCGAACTGGGTGTGGATTGCAAGGGCAAGATCGTGCTCTGCCGCTACGGCGGCAACTTCCGCGGCCACAAGGTCCGCTTCGCGGAACTGGCCGGGGCGGCCGCGGTGGTCATCTTCACCGATCAGCCGCCCGACGCGTCCACGCCATACCCGCGGGGCGGCTTTCCCAATGATTCCTGCATCGAACGAGGCAGCATCAACACGCTTGATTACCCCGGCGATCCACTGACGCCCGGCATCGAGGCGAACAAGGATGCTCCGCGACTTGACCCGGCATCCATCGCGCTGCCGAAGATCCCGGTTCAGCCGATCGGCTGGGGCGCGGCACGAGCGATCCTGATCGCCATGGCCGAGCGCAGCGACCCGGCCCACCCGTCCCCGGTGCTACCGGACAAATGGCAGGGCGGGATCAACGTCCCGTACACGCTCGTCGGGCCCGACACCGTCAGACTCCGGGTGAGGGTCGAGCAGAAGCGCGAGTTGGTCAGGTCCGCCAACGTGATCGGCACGTTGCGCGGTGAAACCTGGCCCGACGAGTGGGTGCTGATCGGCGCGCACCACGATGCGTGGGGATTCGGCGCGTGCGACCCGACCTGCGGCACGATCACCGTCCTTGAAGCCGCGAAGGTGCTCGCGGACGCCGCCAAGGCCGGCAAACGCCCCAGACGCACGGTCAAGTTCTGCGCCTGGGGCGCCGAGGAGTTCTCGATCATCGGTTCGACCGAGTGGGTCGAGTCTCGTCGCGAGGCACTCGAGCAACAGGCCATCGCGTACATCAACCTGGACATGGCCTCAATGGGTCCGAACTTCGGGGCTTCGGCGGCGCCGTCGCTCAAGACCTTGATCGCGGAGGTCTCCCGGCACGTGCCGGACACAACATCGAAACTCGCCGAAACAGGAATCGACGGCCAGAGCGTTTACGCGGTGTGGACTGGGCGAGGGGAGTCGTCAGACCCGCTCCTGAGCGGCGAACCCAGGATCGGCAACCTCGGCGGCGGATCCGATCACGTGGCGTTCTGGTGTCATGCGGGTGTTCCATCCTGCGGCCTGGGCGCGAGCGGCGCAAAGGGCAGCGCGTACCACTCGGTCTACGACACGCTTACGTGGTACCGCAAGAACGTCGGCGACGACTATCAATCCGCTCGGATGGTCACGCAAATGGCGATCGGCGTGCTCGCTCGATTGACCGATGACGACACACCGCCCCTCGACTTCGCACGCGACATGCACGATACGGCGGTGCGACTGCGCGAACTGGCCGAGCTCGCCGACCGGACCTTGCCCGCGATCGCCCCCGATGTGCGGGCCATGGCCGAACGCGCCCGCGAAGCCTCGTTCCGCACCGGCGTCTGGGCCAACGCCCTCGCCAGGGTTCCCGGCAATCTTCCGGCGCGGCGGCAGGTGTGGGCAACCATCCGCCAACGCATCCTTACCCCCAAGGGGTTGCCGCTGCGAGAGTGGTACCGGAACGAACTGGCAAGCCCGGACGCGGATTCGGGCTATTCACCCTGGTTCCTGCCGCGGCTGACTCGCGCCATCGAGAACTCGGACATCGTGCCGGCACGCATCGCGCTCGAGCGGTACGGCGACATGATCGGTGGCGGACCGGCGAACGGCAAGCCTCCATCCAGCCTTCCCATGCGGGAACGAGTGCCCGGCATGAAGCCGCCGATCCCCAGGCCTCTCAATCCTGATTCCCCCACGAACGAGAGTCCGAGGCCATGACCCCGCCACGTTGGATCCGGCTCGATTCGCTCGATTCGACAAGCCTCTATGCCCGGCGCGAGATCGAGGCGTCCAGGCTCACGGCAGCCGGTGGACCGGCCGCGATCGTGGCGATCGAACAGCACGGCGGCATCGGTCGCTTCGGGCGACCGTGGTCGAGCCCGCGAGGCGGGTTGTGGTGCACGCTGGCCGTGCCGCTCGATGGCGACACGACGTCGTTGCTGGATGGGCTGGGTCTGCGGATCGGATTGGCGTGCCTCGACGCGGTGCGGGAAGCGGTGTCGGCCGAAGTTCGAGACCGCGTCCGATTGAAATGGCCGAACGACCTGCTGCTCGACGACCGCAAGATCGCCGGCGTGCTGAGCGAAGTGGTTCGAGGACCGGAACGGCGGACTTGGCTGCTGATCGGGTTCGGGCTCAACGCGAACTTCTCCCCGAACGAGCTTCCCACCACCGTGCGGAGTTCGGCCACCACGCTGGCCGCACACGGGATTCGGACGGATGTGGGCGCGCTCGCCGCCGCGTTGGCCGCGCGCCTCCTGGCGATCACCGAATCACCCGGACTGGGCGCCGGCGAGTTGAAACGAGCACGCGCGGAGCTCGGGGCGACCCGGATGCTGCCGCTGTCGATGCCGAACGGCGTGAAGGAGCCGGCGACGCTGATCGAGTTTGACCAGATCGGTCGAGCCCTGTTTCGCACCGCCGACGGCCGGGTCATCCCAAGCACGGCCGGGCCGGTCATGGAACCCCAAGCCGAGGGAATCGGACAAACAAAGCAACCGCCGGGCAGAACGCCCGGCGGTTGCGAGAATCATTGAACCTAAGCCCGGCGACGGGTCAGACCATCGACTTGAGTGCCTTGAGCGGGCGGATGCGGATGCGCGTCGAGGCCGGCTTGGCCTTGAACATCTTCTTCTCTTTGGTGAACGGGTCGATGCCCTCGCGCGCCTTGGTGGCGGGCTTGTAGACGCTCTGAACCTTCATCATGCCCGGAACCACGAAGATCTTCGGCTTGCCGTCGGTCGGCTTCGCGAGATCAACGGCCATCACCTTGCCGAGGGCGTCGAACACGGCCGCGACCTGCTTGCGGGAGAGCTCGGCGTGCTCGGCGAGGAGGTTGTACAGCTCGCTCTTCTTGCGGGGCTTGCTGGAGGGCGAGAGCTTCATGGGCTTGGAAGCCTTCTTGCTGGTCTTGGTCTTGGCCATCGGGTTCGATCTCCGTCGATGAAAGGTTGTACGTGCCGCTCGGGGATCCATCCCCGAGTGAGAACGCCTGTTTTTAGCGGGAATTTCACGGGTTTGCAAGCCGGGACGGGCCTGTGCAAGCAGATTCCGCGATTTTCCGCTATTTTTTCGGAGTTTTCCACATCCGGCCTCGATTTTCTGCCACGGTTTTGAGGGTTTTCGTACTCTCCCCCCATGCTCATCGCCGGCCTGCTCGCCCTGTCGGATCCGCCACACGACGCCAGAGTCGAGCTCGGCTCAGCAAACCTCGGCTTCGGCTGGCTGCGGGTGGACGAGCAGTCGGGCACCATCGCCGAACTGGGGCGAGGCCCCGCGCCGGCCTCTCCCGACCTGGAAGGAACACACGGCGCACCCCTGCTGATTTCGCCCGCGTTCGTGGACACCCACCTCCACCTGCCCCAGTTCGACAGCGTCGGGGCCGACGGACTGGGACTGCTGTCTTGGCTGAGGGAAGCCGTTTTTCCCGCCGAAGCACGGTGGGCCGATCCCGACTTCGCGGGCCAGATGACCACGCGGGTCGCCCGCAAGCTCCTGGCCCACGGCACGACCGCCGTCGCGGCCTACGCGACCGTCCACCACGAAGGAACCAGGAACGCGATCCGGGCCCTCTCCGATGCCGGGCTGCGCGGGCACGTCGGGCAGGTGCTGATGGACCAGGAAGCCCCCGCCGAACTGGTCAGACCGGCCGCTCAACTGGTACGGGAGGCTTCAACACTCAGGCCCGTGGGCCGCATCGAACCCGCCGTGACGCCCCGGTTCGCCGTGTCGTGCTCTCGCGAGCTTCTCGCGGGCGCTGGTGAGTTGGCCCAAGCCTCGCGAGCGCTCGTGCAAACCCACCTGAGCGAAACACGGGAGGAATGCCGCCGCGTACGCACGCTGCACGGCGCGGTCACCTACACCGAGGTGTACCGTCGCGCGGGCTTGCTGGGCTCCCGGACCCTTCTCGGCCACGGAATCTGGCTCAACCAGAAGGAGCGTGCGATGTTGGCCGAGATGGGCTCGACCATCGCGCATTGCCCCACGGCCAACCTGTTCCTCGAATCCGGTTCGATGAATCTGGGCGAGAACCGCCGCGCGGGCGTGCGGACCTGTCTGGGCAGCGATATCGCTGGCGGGTCCGATGTGTCCATGCCGAGGGTGGCGCGGGCGATGATCGAGACGGCCAAGTCCCGCCGCTTGCTCGCATCGGCCGCCTTTCGCGCCCGCGTGACCGTTCCATCCGCGGCCCAGGCCTGGTGGCAGATCACCACCGGCAACGCCTGCACGCTGGCCCTTCCCGGAAACGGTGAGCTCCAAGCCGGCGCGATCGCCGACCTCGTCATCATCGACCCCGCCCGCGGCCCGGAAGGCGACCGCGAGTGGTCACACCGCGACGACCCGATCGGTGCCGTGCTCTACGGCTGGGACCCGCGATGGATCACCCACACGTTCGCGGCGGGCAAACCCGTCTACTCGGCGTGAACCCCCAAACCCCACGCTCGGCCCGCACGCCGATCCGAGCCAACGACAAACCTCCAGCGCTCGAACCGCTTGGCCGTCAATCGGTCGTCATCGTGCGGGTTTGAATGGGCGATACTGGACTCGAACACCCCCGGAAAACACGGCGAATACTGGGGGTGCGGGTGAAAGCGGCGCAAAATGCGGCGCACTTTCCCGCGATTCTGACCCAAACCCGACGCCGGCGAAGCCCACCGATCCCGAGTTGGCGGCGGTGGTCGCGGCGTGGTCGGACCTGCCCCCGGCGGTGCGGGCTGGCATCGTGGCGATGGTGAAGGCGGCGACGCCCCCCACGGCCCCGATCGGGCCGGCTGGCGGGGCGAGCGGCCCGACGACGTGAAGGTACTACCGACCGACCCGACGCCCCCACGGGCTGCGGGAACGGTCGCGGTATGGGACAGAGTTTGTTTCAACCGGAAGGCGGTGGCGCATGGAACGGATCGCGGTGGTGGACGGGTTGACGCTGGCGGCGGTGCTGGCGCGGGTGGACGCCGGCGGGAGGGTGATCCTGACCCGCGACGGCGCGGAAGTCGCGGTGATCGTCCGGCCCGACGACCTGAGCGACGCGGCGACGGCGTACCTGCTGGAAGCGTTCGAGCGATCCGGCCCGAGTCAGTCGGCGCTGCTGGCGGACCTGGAAGCGGCCCCGCACCCCGTCACCCCGAACGGTCGCCCCCAAAGCCCCCCGGCGGGAGTTTCCTGAATCGACGGCCCAAGCGACCCACGGAAGGGTATCACGATGCAAGCGAACGAACACGCCCACGCCCCACGTCCGAAGTTTGACACCTTGTTTGCCGATCCCCGGCACTATCGCGGTGATTGTCGGCTGATGCGCACGGCGATCCGTCGCGGGTGGTTGAACGATGCCGCGCAAGCGGATCGGGATGCGCTGGTGGCCCGGTTCCAGCAAGCAAGCGCCGAGCGGCGGGCCGACAACCCGGATACGCGGAACTTCCGCGCCCTGCTGGGCGAGTGTTACGCGATGCTCGAACTGGAACGGGCGAACCAAGACCCGCTGCTACGGGCGCTGCGGTATTCGTGGGCGGGTGAACTGACCGACCGCAACACGGGCCGGCCCCGCGAGCGGTGGCACGTTTCGGACTACCCCAACCGGATCGACGCCAACGAACTACGCCGACGGGCGAAGGCGGACGGGACGGACCTGCGGACCCTTCACGCGATCGACGTGCGGCCCGCTGACAAGCCCGACCATCCCGGCGAGCGGATCGCCCTGGCGGTAGTCGCGGACGCGCGGTACGGCTGGTGGGTGTGGCTGGTGTGCCCCCGCTGCAAGTGTCGGCGGGCGCACCTGTACCCCGTGCGGGCTGGCGTCCGGTGTCGGAAGTGCGCTGGAATCGCCTACGCGGACGGCGAACAATGAATCAACGGGTAGCGGGCTGGTGTTGCAACACCACCCGCGAACGGAACGGGCGGCGGCGGCGGTACACACCGTCCCCGCTGCCCCGCCCTTCCGACCCGAGTCTGGACGGTGAAACATGGCGAGGAAAAAGCCGGCGCGGAAGTCGCGCCCGAGCGTGAACGGATCGGTCCGGAAGTCAAAACCGGCGCAACGCCCGGAGTATCGCGTCACCGGGCCGTACTCGCCCGAGCAACGCGCGGCGATCGTGGAGCGGATGAGGGCGAGATATTCGCCGGCGACGATTGAAGGGACAATCGCGCGCCCGGACTTCCACGTTACCACCGACATTCGCGCAACGAGTGATCCGCTGTGGCAACACCTGGCGGCGTTTCGGCGGCGGCTGATGGAGGGCGGCACACACACGCCGGCAGAGTGGCAATCCCTATTGATCGACATTCGTATGGAGGCGCACGCGGCGGGGCTGCGCCCGCACCTTGGCAAAGTCGATTACATCGTGGCGACGTTGAACGAAGCCCGCGAAGGCGATCCGGGTGGATCGTGGGAGGATGAGCCGGATAACTGGTCGAAAGTGATCCTGACGGCGTGTGGTGAAGCGGGGTGGATTCAACTTCACGACTTGCTAGACGGATTCGCCGATACCGGCATCCCCTTCGATCGACACAAGCGAGCAAGCGCGATCGAGTGGGCGGAAAGTTGGATGAACGCACGCGAGCGGCAACTAGCCGAACCCGGAGCGATGACGCGGCTGGAAGCGGGCATCGCGGCGGTTTCTTCCATGCGGAGCAACTTCGATGCTGGCGGGGAGCGGGTGGGGCGAATGGTCGAATCCCTGGGCGCACGGGATGACGACGACGGCCACGCGAAGCCCACGGCCCTTCCAACTGGCGTCGCCCTGACCGCTGACCACGAATCAATCTTGGCGGTTCTGGGCAAGACTCCGACGAAGTGCAAGACCGTGATTGAAGTTTCGAGCGCCGGCACGATTCGTAACCGTGAAACTGTGGGGCGGCTGCTGCGTGAGTTGGCGGGTTTCGGCATGGTCGATCGGCCCCACGGGAGACGGAAGGGGTACGCGCTGACTGACGCGGGGCGCAAGCGGTCGCCTGGCGCATCGCCGACATAACTCCGGCGCAAATGCCGACATAACTCCGGCGCATCGGTGAAGCGTGCCCGCGATCGTTTGGGCATGTTGAACACACCAAGCGAGCGCCCGCTGAAACTCGCAGAAATGGCCCGGCTGTTGGGCGTTTCCGTGACGTGGCTGCGGGCCGAAGCCGAGCGGGGTGCGCTCCCGCACGTCAAGACTGATCGGGGGATGCTGTTCGATCGTGCCACGGTTGAACGGCTGCTGATTGAACGCGCCAAGCGCGAGGGGGTGGCGCGTGGCAAGTAACACGAACACCCCGACGACGGCCCCGCTGTCCCTTCGCCCGAAAGACGCGGCGAAGGCGCTGGGCATTGGTCAACGCAAGTTGTGGGAACTCACCCACCCGCGCGGCCCGATCCCATGCGTTCGCGTCGGCTGTTGTGTGCTGTACCCCTATCACCTGCTGCAAGCGTGGTTGTCCGAGCAAGCGGCGAAGGGGGGCGAGCAATGAACGCGCCCCTATTCGACGACGCGGCCCCGCTGGCGGGCGGGGCTGGCGTCAACGGTCCAAGCGATGCACACAACTTTACACGGCTGCCCCTGACCCCACCCGCGCGACACAACGCCCCGGCGGGAACTTCCGGCGTCGCGGCGGATCGGATCGCCGGCCACGCGAAAGACCTGCGCGCCCGCGTCCTGGCGTTCATCGTCGGCCAAGGCCCGCACGGCGCGACCGACGACGAAGGGGAAGCGGTCTTGGGGATCAAGTGTCAGACGTACACGCCCCGGCGTGGTGAACTTGTCGCCCTGGGGCTGGTGGTCGATTCGGGACGGCGACGCAACACGGCGAGCGGTCGCCCGGCTGCGGTGTGGGTGACGCCCAACCACGCCCGCAACTCGGAAGGCGGTGCGGCATGAGCGCCCCAACCCCCGTCGATCGTGTCTTGTCGGCCCTGCGGGAACACGGCCACGAACCCCGCAAGGCGGGCGCGGGCTGGTGCTGCAAGTGTCCGGCCCACGATGACCGCACCCCGAGTCTGAGCATCCACGCCGGCGACGACGGGCGGGCGCTGGTGAACTGCCACGCCGGTTGTACCGTCCATGCGGTGTGCGGGTCGATCGGGTTGCGCGCGTCGGACCTGTTCGAGCCGGACCCGAACCGGCGCACGGGAGACGCGCCACGGACCCGGCGACGTGGCGACGGCGACGAAACTACACGGATTCCCCCACGCGGCGCGGATTCTGTCACCGTCGCCAGTGACACCACGGGCGGGCGCACGTTCGCCACGGCCCGCGACGCGGTGGCTGAGTTGGAGCGGCGACGGGGGGGCGGCCCGCGATCGGCGACCTGGACCTACACAAACGCGGCGGGCGATCCGGTGGGGCTGGTGGTGCGGTGGAACACGCTCACCGGGAAAGACGTGCGCCCGGTGTCGCGGAAGGCGGACGGATCGGGATGGATCATCGGCGGAATGCCCACGCCCCGCCCGTTGTACGCCCTGCCCGACCTGCTGGCGACGCCGGCGGGGTCGCGGGTGTTCATCGTCGAAGGCGAGAAGGCGGCGGACGCGGCCCGCGCGGTCGGGCTGGTGGCGACGACAAGCCCGCACGGGTCGAAGTCGGCGAGCAAGGCGGATTGGTCCCCGTTGGCGGGGCGTGAAGTTGTGATCCTTCCCGACCACGACGACGCCGGCGAGCGGTACACCGACGACGTGGCGCGGCTGGCGACGGATGCGGGCGCGAAGTCGGTGCGGGTGGTTCGGCTGGTTGAACTGTGGGCAGGGATGCCCGAAGGCGGCGATATGGCGGACCTTGTGGAGCATCGCGGCGGGGACGTTGACCCGATCCGCGCGGAAGTTGAAGCCCTGGCGAACAAGACCGAGCCGGAAGCGGTGACGCCCGACGCGCCGGCTGTTCCCGCGTTCACGCCCTTCCCGGTGGACGTGCTGCCCGAGCCGATCCGGTCTTTCGTCGCGGACGCGGCGAAGTCGATCGGGTGCGATCCGTCCTACGTCGCGCTCCCGCTGCTGTCGGGGCTGGCGTCGGCGATCGGCAACACCCACCGGATCGCGCTGAAGCGCGGGTGGACCGAGCCGGCGATTGTGTGGACGGCGATCGTGGGCGAGTCGGGGACACACAAGACACCCGCGTTCAAGGCGGCGCTGAAGGCGATCCGCAAGGCCCAAGCCCAAGCGTTCAAGGAACACGAAGCGGCGTTGGCTGAGTGGGAAGCCCAACACCTGCGGTACGAAGCCGAGTTGACGGCGTGGAAGCGCGACGCGGCGAAGGCCAAGCCCGGCGATGGGTACACCGTCGCCCCGCCCCAGAAACCCGCCCCGCCGATCGCGCGACGGTACATCGTGTCGGACACCACAACCGAAGCCCTAGCCCCGATCCTGCTGGGCAACCCGCGCGGCGTGCTGCTGGCCCGCGATGAACTCGCCGGGTGGATCGGGTCTTTCGATCGGTACGCCAAGGCGGGACGCGGCGGCGCGGATTCCGCCCATTGGCTGTCGATGCACAACGGCGAAGCCCTGACCATCGACCGCAAGACCGCGATACCGCCGACGATCCACGTTCCATCGGCATCGGTGAGCATCGCCGGCGGGATTCAACCGGGCATCCTGGCGCGGGCGCTGGGGCAGGAACACCACGAAAGCGGGCTGCTGGCCCGGCTGCTGTTTGCCATGCCCCCGCGCCGGGTGAAGCGGTGGACCGAAGCCGACGTGGACGCGAACACCGAAGCGGCGGTGGCGTCGGTGTTCGATCGACTGTTCTCTCTCACGATGGAACCCGACCCCGAAAGCCCGCTGATGGCTGACGGCCACGGGCCGGATATGCGCCCCCGGCTGGTGCGGCTGGCCGATGACGGGAAGCGGGCGTGGGTGACGTTCTACAACGAACACGCCGGCGAACAAGTGAACCTGTCCGGCGATGAGGCGGCGGCGTGGTCGAAGTTGGAGGGGTACGCGGCCCGGCTGGCGCTGGTGGTTCACCTGACCCGCTGGGCGGCTGGTGACGCCACGCTACGCGATCCGGCGCGGGTCGATGAGGCGAGCATCGCGGCGGGCGTGGTGTTGGCCCGGTGGTTCGGTGACGAAGCCCGGCGCGTCTACGCGATCCTGGGCGAGTCGGACGAAGGGCGGGAGTCGCGGCGGCTGGTGGAATGGATCGAACGCAAGGGCGGCACGGTGACGGTGCGCGACCTGACGCGCGGCCCCCGCGAGTATCGCAACGATCCCGAGCGGGCGGCGAAGGCGCTGGGCGAACTGGTGGCGGCGGGTGTCGGGCGGTGGGAAGTCGATGCCCACGGCCCCAAGGGCGGGCGTCCGGCGGATCGGTTCCGGCTGCTATCGCGGGGTGGTGACACTGGCGACGGCGACGAAACCCCCGTGAACGTCGGGAATCGCGCGGGTTCTGTCACCGTCGCCACTGTCGCCAAGCCCACGGACGACGGCGACGGCTGGGGGGAACTGTGAACCCGCACCCCCACGAACTCGCCCCGCTGCTGCTGGCCCTTGGGCTGGCGGGGATCGAACTGGCCCCGCACCCGACCGACGCGGGCCGGTTGCGGCATCGCCCGGCGGACCTGCCCCCGGACCTGTCGGCGCGGCTGCGGTTGCATCGTGTGGCGGTCCTGGGGCTGCTGGCGGGCGGGTACGCCCCGGACGCCCACCCGGACGGCGGCGACGCGGGGTACGTCTACGGCGAACGGCTGGGCGTGGCCGATGGGCTGGGACTGGCAACCCACCCCGGATCGGCGGCGTGGCTGGTGGCGGTCGGGGAGTCGATTGGGCATAGTTGCACTACACGAACCAATGGGGTAGAATGATGGGCATGGCAACGGTGACGGATCAACTGCGGCGGGCGGTAGAGCGGAGCGGGCAAACCCGCTACGCGATCAGCAAGGCGACGGGCGTCCCGGCGTCGGTGCTGTCGCGGTTCGTGGCAAGCGGGCGCGGGCTGCGGTCGGAGAATATCGACCGGCTGTGCGCTTACCTGGGGCTGGTGCTGACGGCGAAGGCGGGCAAGACCCGGAAGGGACGGTGACGTATGGCGAGCGTTTCACGCGACACGAACGGAACGAAGCGGGTGCTGTTCACGGACGGCGACGGCGAGCGCCGATCGGTGCGGCTGGGGCGTGCGTCGGTGAAGGGGGCGGAATCGTTCCGGTTGCGCGTCGAAGCCCTGCTGTCGGCGAAGGAACTCCACCAATCGCCCGATGCTGAACTCTCCGCATGGCTGCGCGACCTGCCCGAGCGCATGTACGCCCGGCTTGCCCGCGTGGGGCTGGTGGAGTCGCGGGGCAAAGCGGCGGTGGTGACGCTGGCGAACCTGCTGGACCGATTCGACGCGGCGGCGGCGGTGAAGGCATCGACGAAGGCGGCGTACAAGCAAACCACGGACAGTTTGCGGGCGCACCTGGGCGAAGGAACCCCGCTGGCGTCCATCGCGCCGGCCCACGCGGACACTTGGCGGAAGGCGATCGCCGAGCCGGTGACGGCGAAGGATGACGACGGGAAGGAATCCACGAAGCAACTGGCCCCGGCGACTGTGGCGAAGCGGGTTCACGTTGCGCGGGCAATCTTCAAGCGGGCGGTGCGCTGGGGGCTGATCGCGTCCAACCCGTTCGCCGAACTGCGGGCCGGTTCACAATCGAACCCCGATCGCGCGTTCTACGTCACCGTCGAATCCGTCCGGTCGATTCTGGCGGCGTGCCCCGATGACCAATGGCGGGCGGTGGTGGCGCTGTCGCGGTTCGCGGGGCTGCGCTGCCCTTCCGAAGTCGCGGCCCTGCGGTGGGGTGATGTGAACTGGGAACGCGGGCGGCTGATGGTGCGATCGCCCAAGACCGCCGGCCACGAAGGCCACGCGGTTCGGGTTGTGCCGATCGCCCCCGAGTTGCGCCCGATCCTGCAAGACCTGTTCGACCGCGCCGAAGTTGGCGTGGAAGCGGTTGTACCCCGGCTGCGCGATCCGGCGATGAACCTGCGGACCGCGTTCGGGAAGATAATCGCCAAGGCGGGCGTGAAGCCCTGGCCCCGGCTGTTCCACAACATGCGGGCATCGTGCGCGACGGATTGGGTGGAGCGGTTCCCGGCCCACGTTGTCGCGGGCTGGCTGGGGCATAGCCCGCTGATCGCGGCCCGGCACTACCTGCAAACCCGCGATGCACACTTCGATATGGCGACCGGGGGAACGGGCGGCGGGGCGGTCCCGGTAGCGTCCGAAACCGACGACGAAAAAAGCGGCGCAAAAAGCGGCGCGCCTGAGGCGCAAAACGCGGCGCAGCATCCGCCCGCGTCCGTTCGCGGGGATTCGCGGGAATCGTCGGAAAGCCCTTGTTTTGCTGGGGTTTCGCAAGCCGACGCGAGCGAACGCGAAGGGACTGCAAAACCGGAAAGTGGGCGATACTGGATTCGAACCAGTGACCTCATGCGTGTCATGCATGCGCGCTAGCCAACTGCGCCAATCGCCCGCTGGATGTCAGGAATCGATCTTAGGCAGGCCAGAACGGCGGAAAAAGCGAAAGGGCCGGCGTTTGCGGCCGGCCCTTGAACTCGATGCGGTTCACTGTCCGCGGCGGGAGCCGCCTGCGGCTTACTCCACCACCACGATCTCGACGCGGCGAGACTCCTTGTCCGTCGCCCTCGGCTTGGCCGAGCCCATGCCGACCGCGCTGATGTTGCTGGCGGGGACTCCCTTGCCCACGAGGTACTTGCGGACCGCCTCGGCTCGGGCCTCGGAGAGCTGCTCGTTGCTGGACCACTTGCTCTTCTTGATCGGCTTGGGATCGGTGTACCCCTCGACGCGGATGTCGCTCTTGTTGCGGAGACGCGAGGCGATCGAGTCGAGCTCCTTCTTCGCACCGGCCTTCACCGTGGCCTGACCCGAATCGAAGAGCACATCACCAGCGACGACGATCGTCTCGCTGCGGCCCGAGCGAGCGTTGCCGCCGCTGCTGCGATCGCTCATCGGGGCCATCGGCGCGTTGTCGTAGTTGTTTCCGGCCGGCTTGGCCACGGCCTGCTGCTCAAGCGCGTTGATGCGCGTGGTCATGGCATCCTGGTTGGTCTTGAGCTGGTTGTTCTCGGCGATCAGCGCCGAGTTCTGAGTCATGAGCGCGGCGTTGTCCTCCTTGAGCTGCTTGTTGCAGCCGCCCAGAGACAAGCCAAGCCCGAGCACGCACACACCCGCCACCCGCGCCACCGACGACTGAACGATGCTGCTGACCTTCATGCCAAAACCTCCGTTTGGGAATGCGACGCCGATAACGGACGCCCGTTCGTTTGCCTGCGCGCGCTCCGTCGCGCGATCAGATCGGCAAAGGTACCCCTATCGGCCAAAAGGTCAACGAACCAACAACTACAACCGGTTGGGGGGAGTTGACATCCTCGCCACCGTCAGTTCGCAGGATCCCAATCCGATCCGCCTGTTTGAGGGATGTCGGTTGCGAATCCATGCAAAGGGACAGGTCACGCCCCCTTGTCGGCTCCAGAATCGCCTTCGCTTTGCCATCCGCCAGCGTCTCCGCCGCAAGTTTCACTCGGTCCCCCAGCCGGATCAGGGAAGGTTGATCGGCGCCTCGCTCACCAGCAGCCGGGTCAGGCCGAGTTCGATCAGCGGCTTCCCGAGGATCACCAACATCGTGGCCATCGCAAGATACGGCCCGAACTGCATAGCCCGCGGCATCTGGCGGTTGGCGAGTACATGCACCACGACCCAGTAGAGGCCCACGAGCGCCGCGAGGGGGAAAGCGAGGGTGGCATCGATCCAGCCCGCGCACGCCCCGACGGCGGCCATCAGGTGGACGTCGCCGAGCCCCATGGCCTCCTTTCCGAAGGCAAGAGAGCCGAACAGGCGAGCGGCCCAGACCACCCCGCCTCCGATGAGGTAGCCCATGAGCACGCCCGTGAGGACGTTCAACCACAGGGGCATGATGGCGAACCCGGCGGGTGTGCCGGCGAGGTTGGTCGCGAGCGAGCCGCCGAGCCATGCGAGCCCGATGCAGGGGGTCAGAAACACCAGTTCCTTCAGCATCTCCCGGCGCGCGTGCGGGTAGAGAATCCACTCGTCCGCGGGGGTCTGGTCGGGCCAAACCTCGGGCGCGGTGCGAGGCCGGATGGCGATGGCCGCCACAAGGGGGGCCGCGAGAGCTCCGACGAGCAGGCCCATCCACCGCGGCACACCCAGATGCACGCTCGAGATCGATCCAGCGATCGTGCACGCGATCAGAACGGCAAGCGCCACGAACGCGAACCGCCGAAAGCGAGGGATCCACGCGGGCCACTCGTCGGCAACCGGCGAAGGCGAACAAGCCGCCTCGCCCCCGCCGGTCGAAGCACCGGCGGACGGGCCTTCACCCTTGTGCCCGGCGTGCGTGGCTTCCCAGTCGGCGTAGTCGGCGAAGGAGCGGCGGATGAGTCCGAAGTGCAAGGCGAGATTGGCGAGCAGCAGCCCGAAGAGGCCCCCGATGGAAGCACCCACCCACCACCACGAGCCCGAGGTGGCGAGGCCTGTGCGTGCGGCGGGTGTCGGCAGTGCCCACGCGATGTGGGCATCGGGCGTGTCAATCGTGATGCCGCCACCGAGGATGCTGAGGTAGGCCGCGTAGCCAGCGTGAAAGAGCAGGCCGACAACGGTCGCGAACCAGGGAATCTGGAGCGGGATCGTGTAGGTCTTGAGATCGACCAGCGACATCGCGACCAGCGATGCGGCGAGCACGAGGAGCGTGATGAACATCGGCCAGGACTCGCGTGGCCAATGGTAAGACCGAGCATCCCACGCGGCCCAATCCGGCTTGATCGCCCCCCAGTTCACGCCGAGCACAACGGCATCCTGCGGGACGGTGTACCACAGCACGAAGAGCATCGCGAAGAGCGCGCCGACGAACGCTTCCACGAGCGGGTACTCCGGCGAGATGGGCGATCCGCAGAAGCGGCAGCGCCCGCGCAGTCGCAGCCAGCCGAAAACCGGAAAGTTTTCCTTCCAGGTCAGTTTCGTCTGGCAGGCCGGGCATCGCGATGGGGGCGTGACAACGCTGATGCCCAGCGGGAGGCGGTAGACCAGCACGTTGGTGAGCGAGCCGACGCACGCGCCAAACGCGAACGCAAAGACGATCCAGATCCAGCTTCCGGTGGCGAGGATCAGGTACAGGTCTTGCCAGGTCATGCGGATTCGGGGGGAGGGCGCTAGAACGGCGCGGGCGGGTTCCGATCGTCATCCTCCGCACCGGCGGCGGACGGTTCTGGATGTTCATCGGCTTGTTCAAGCCGGCGCGTGAGATCATCGACCTGCTGCTGGGCCCGATCGAGCTTGGCGCGGCAGTGGGCGACCAGCAGCACGCCGCGTTCGTATTCCCTGAGCGATTCTTCCAGTCCGACCTCTCCGCCCTCGATGCGGTCGATGATCGATTCGATCTGCGACACGGCCTGCTCGAACTCGAGCCTGGCGATGTCAGATTCGGCGGGATTCGGCGCGGCGGCGTGCTTTCCGGCGGGTTTGCTCACGGGCGAACCTTATTGCGCAGGTCCGAACAGGTCCAACTGGTCGCGTGCGGCCGTTCGCGGGCGTCGTTGGGCCTTGACCGGCCGCGGCGCCGCCGGGGCGGCGGGCGGCAGGGCCGCGAATCGCGGCGCATCGCCCTGCACCGTCGAGCCGAAGTCGCCATCGGCCAGGCGCGTGCGCACGGTCTGGCCGGGCGAAACATCGCGGGCAGAGCGTACGACGCGCCCGTCATCGTGAAGCGTGACCGAGTATCCGCGCCCGAGCACGCTGTGGGGCCCCACCAGCCCGATCGCGCGGCCGAGTGCGTCGATGGTGTTCAGCCGGCGATCCAGCAGTGTTTCGGCCGCCGCTCGCAGTCGATCGGAAGCGATGCGAAGTCGAGCATCTCGCCTGGCATAGACCTCGGAGGGGCGATGACGCTCCAGTCGCACCGCGGCCCGGTCGAGCCTGGCACGAGCGTGCAGCAAGGCGGTCTGGGCCGCGTTCGACATGCGGCGGGCATCGTCCGCCATGTCGTCGCGACGATCGGAGATCAGGGCGCCGGGGTCGGTGAGAAACGGGTGTCGAGACACGGCCCGGAGGCGATCGCGTTCGGCCCGCAGGTGTCGCGAGAGCAGCGCGCCCATGCGTGAGTGCATCGCCCCGAGTTGCGACCGCAGAGCGGCCGCGTCGGGGAAGATCCGCATGGCGGCCTGCGTGGGCGTCGCGGCCCGCATATCGGCGACCAGTTCGGCGATGGTCGTATCGGTCTCGTGCCCGATCGCCGCGACCACGGGGATCGGACACTTGACGATCGCTTCGGCCAACGCCCGGTCGTTGAAACACCAGAGGTCCTCCATCGACCCGCCGCCGCGGGTGATGAGCAGAACATCGACGGCCAGTTGCCGGTGCCTGGTCGAGATTCGCCGCACGGCGGTCGCGATCTGCTCGGCCGCGCCCTCGCCCTGAACTCTCGCATCGATGACGGCGATCGGAATCGCGGGGCATCGCCGGCGCGCGGTGTCGAGAACATCCTGTAACGCCGCGCCCGAGCGGCTTGTGAGCACGGCGACGCGCCGGGGAAACAGCGGGAGTGGCCGCTTTCGCTCATCGGCGAACCAGCCGAGAGACCGGAGGTCCTCGACCAGCCGCCGCAGGGCGGCATCGAGCGCGCCCTCGCCCACAGGCCGCAGTTTCTCGGCCATGAACGTCGTGCGGCCCTGCTTGGCGTAGAACTCGACGCGGCCGGTCAGCACGACCTGTTGGCCGACGCGGGGGACAAAGCCGACCCGCCGGGCCGCGGACGCAAACATGACGCAGGAGATGACCGCGCCGGAATCTTTGAGGTCGAAGTACCAGTGGGTGCGCTCGCGGAACTGGCCGATCTCTCCGACAACCGTGAGCGTGGCCGGAAGGTGATCGGTGAGCGCACGCTCGATCAGCGTGGAGAGCTGGGAAACGGTGAGGTGTGACGGCTCCGCGGGCTTGGGCGAGCTCGCTTCCCTGGGGGGCATTCGCGAAGGATCAAACGGCAGCCGAGACATCGGAACGAGGGTAGCGCCCGCCTCATCGAACCACGGACGGCGCTGCGTTTCGGCGTGCGTGGGCCGCTTCATAGGCCCTCAGCACCGCGGCCACGTGGGCGCTGGCGGTCCGGTGCCCGCGGACGAACTCTCTCGCGGCGGCGACGAGCCTCTGCCGAGCGTCCGTTCCCGGCAGCATCTCTCGCACGGCGGCCGACCACGCCGCGGGCGTCGCGGGCGTCACCAGCCTTGCAATCGAAGGGTCGGAGAGGACCGAGATGCTCGGATCGTTCGAGGCGATGACCGGTATGCCGCGGGCCATGGCGTCGAGCACGATGGATCGAAATCGGCCCGTCGGCTCGGGCACCAGCAGCGCATCGAGGTGCAGGATGGGCTCGCGCCGGGCCTCGGCGCGGGGAACGATCGAGAGCCGGTCGAGCAGGCCGTGCTTGCGGGCCGCCTGCCAGAGCCTGGGGGAGCGTACCCGATCGGCATCGACGAAGACCATCAGGTCCTTGAGCAGCCCGTCGGAACCCTCGGCGTTGACCGCATCGGCGATGCCCTTGAGCGCGGATTCCAGGATCGGCAGGTGCGAGCACTCGGCAAGCAGGGCCAACGCCGGCGCTTGCTCGCCTTGCCCGCCCGCCACGCCCGTCGAGCCCTGCGGCGATGCGTGAACACCCCACGGCGCCTCGGTCGCCTCGCAATCGCGGTGCGTGCTCCTGAACGATTGGAGCAGCCGCGAGTCTGGAACCAGGATCGTCACGTTCGCTCGATCGCGGCGGAACGCTTCGGCCGCGGCTCCGAACGACGCCGTCTGCCAGACTTCGATCAGCGCGGCGGCACGCAGTTCCGCGGCGAGTTCGATCGCCAGCCGCTCGCACCCCGGACCGAACGAGTGCACGAAATCGACCGAAGCGGCGGGCTCGGCATCGGTAGCACGTTCGATCGCCGCGACCAGTTCACGCACCCGGGCT
Source organism: Phycisphaerales bacterium (assembly GCA_020846975.1). GTDB lineage: Bacteria > Planctomycetota > Phycisphaerae > Phycisphaerales > UBA1924 > JADLCX01. The sequence goes on along the minus strand of JADLCX010000058.1, from coordinate 321,619 downwards.
CGAACCGTCGTCGGAAAGCCGCGATCGTCGTAGCCGATGGGCGAGGAATAGACGCCGACCGACTCGGTCTCGATGATCTCGTTCGGAACCGCGTGCAGGACCCGCAACCCCTCATCGGCAAGCCCGATCTCGAGGCGCGAGAGCATCTCCCGCTCTCGTCGGGCGAAGGACCGGTCAAGAAGAATGACGGTTCTCACAGTTAGGAAACGGGCTTCAAGGTTGGACGATCGAATACCGCGTGGAAAGACGGTGGATTCTTGCGTGCCCGCCGCTGAGATTCCCTTGCAGGCTCATCCCACACGCCGGAGTGCTCTGAGCACGATGCGCAAGTCGCGTGCTATCAAGCAGTTGCAGCCGCCGCAGCCCGAGACGCGAGGCCTGATCTGTTCTCAGGCTTGAGATACGAGACGCGGTCCCTGCTTGTGCAAATCGTGCGGACAACCCTACGAAAACGCACCCCGATCGGGGAATAAGGACATCGATGTCTGATCGGCGATGCGGAAGCTGAGATCGGGCGGCCGGCTCTCGTGGTCCTTGACCGCCTCGGTGCGCCACACCCCGACCCAGTGGTTGGGCGAAACCTCCTGCAGGTAGTAATCACCCGCGGGGACATCGCGCCGACGCAGATCAGCCGGCGGATCGTGCCACGGCCACCACGGTCGAACACCCTCGCTCGCCCCGGGGAGCGAGGTGAACGCCTGCGGGTTGTCGATCACGTCGGAGATGGTGACCAGGCGGTTGCGGACCTCGCCGATCTTCGGGATGCTGGCGAACAGGCCGCGGGTGTAGGGGTGGAGCGGGTTGGCGAAGAGTTCGTAGATCGTCGCATATTCGACGACGCGGCCCGCGTACATGACGCAGACCACATCGGCGTTCTCGGCTACGACACCGAGATCGTGGGTGATGAGCATCATGCCCATCTGCCGCGTGCGCTGCAGGCCGCGGAGAAGTTCGAGGATCTGGGCCTGGATCGTGACGTCCAGGGCCGTGGTCGGCTCGTCGGCGAGCAGGAGCTTGGGCTGGCACGCGAGTGCCATGGCGATCATCACGCGCTGGCGCATGCCGCCGGAGAACTGGTGCGGGTAAGCGCGGATGCGTTTCGACGGCTCGGGAATCCCGACATCGGCCATCGCCTGGAGCGCGATCTGCTCGGCCTCGCTCGGCGTCACGTGCTGGTGGAGCAGGATCGCCTCGATGATCTGGTCGCCGATCGTGTAGACCGGGTTGAGGCTGGTCATCGGCTCCTGAAAGATCATCGCGATCTCGTTGCCGCGGATACGCCGGATCTCGGGCTCGGAGAACTTGAGCAGGTCGCGCGGCCCATCGTCGGTCTGGAAGAACGCCTCACCCCGGTCCCATCGGCCCGGCGGGCGGGGAACCAGGTGCATCAACGACATGGCCGTGACGGACTTGCCGCACCCCGACTCGCCGACGACCGCGAGCGTCTGGCGCGGATAGATCGTCATGCGCACGCCGTCCACCGCCTGGATGCGCGGGCCCGTGCCGTTGTCAAAGCTCACGGCGAGATCGGCGACGCGCAGGAGGGGCGTGGTCTCGTCCAGCGGCTTGTGCAGCTTGTGACCGGCGACCGGCGCGGGGGCCGTGGCGGGTGATGCGGCGGTGAGTGTGGACATCGTGGTTCGAGTTGCGGGCACGGCCCGGGCTAGACGCGGGCCTTCTTGAGCTTGGGATCGATGGCGTCGCGCAGGGCTTCGCCGATCAGGTTGTAGGAGAGAACAGTCAGAAAGATGGCCGCGCCGGGGTAGATGGCGAGCCACGGCTTGAACTCACCCTCCTGGCTGATCGCGCTGGAGAGCAGCTTGCCCCACGAGGGGCTGTCAACCGGGCCGAGTCCCAGGTACGAGAGCACGGCCTCGATCGAGATCGCCGCGGCGACCGCGAACGATGTGTCAACCAGCACCGGCGCGACGCCGTTGGGGAGCATGTGCTTGAACAGCACCGACCGCAGCGGAACGCCCGTCGCCTGGGCGGCCTGCACGAAGTCCTGGTGGCGCAGTTTGAGGAACTCGGCGCGCGTAAATCGGGCCATGCCCGTCCACGTGAAGCACCCGATGATCCCCATGATGACGTACGTCGTCTTGAACTCGTCGGGCAGGACCGCGACCGCCACGATGAGCAGGAAGAGCACCGGCACGGCCATGAAGATCTCGACGACGCGGTACAGCAGCAGGTCCACCCACCCGCCGAAGTAGCCCATCATGGCGCCCATCGTGACGCCGATGAGCAGCGCGATGCACGTAGACACCACGCCGATCGAGATGGAAAGCCGGCACGCGTGCAGGACCTGCGAGAGCACATCGGACCCGAACGCGTCGGTGCCCATCAGGAACACACGCCCGTACGGCGCGGCCTCCGGCTTCAGCCCGGTCGCCTTGCCGAACACCGTCAAGGGGGGCTTGCGCTGGAGCTCGGAGTATCGCTGCGCGGGCGACCACGGAACAACCGTGTACGTGGCGGTGATCGCGCCGGCCGCCTCGCGCTGGGTGTAGTCGAACCGCTCCAAGGGCGGCGTCCAGCGTGCCCCGAGCGCGGCGGTCGCCAGGAGCGAGGCCAGAACCACCGCCGGGACGCGGACCCCGGGGCGACCGACCGGCAGCAGCGAAAAAACGACCGTGACCACCGCGGCGATCGCGCCCGCGATGATGTACCCGCCGCTCGGCCTCCGCACCAGGGGCTGCACGAACGTCTCGGCCGACGCGCTGCGGATGGCCGCGCGTGCGGCCTCCGTGGCCGCGGCTTCGAGGCGCCCCTGCACAAAGCTCGCGATCGCGAGGATGGCGATCGCGACGACCCCGGCGCCGATGACCGTCCAAACCCTCGACATGCGGCGACCCCGCTCGCCAAACAGGATGTACGGGGTGCCGGCCAGAGCCAGCGCCAGCAGGATGAGGTCGAGCGCACGGAGGTTCTGCCACAGGGGAGAACCCGACTGACGGACTCCCGCCGCATCGGTCCACGACATCCACAGCGGGTGGCCGCTGGCGAGCACCGGCGCGAAGAACGCGAAGAACGCCACGACCGCGAGCCACGCCATCGCCGCCACGGCGGTGGGTTTCTTCACGACCTGCGACCAGGCCTCGGCCCAGAAGCCGCGCGCCGGGCGTGCCCCGATGCCGCGCATCAGCTGCACACCCGTGACCGCGGCGGGTTGCGCCGAGGGCGCCGAAGCGGACGGGGCCGAGGACTTGGGATTCGACGAAGAGGCCATGTCTTTGATCGCGAACCGAACAGCGGGCGGATTTCTGAAACGGGAGAACTACTTGAACGTGATGCGAGGATCGGCGGTGGCGTAGAGGATGTCGGCGAGCAGCAGCGCCAGCAGGTTGACGACCGCGACCATCGTCGTGTTGGCGAGAATCAGTTCGCGGTCACGGAGGTTGATCGCTTCGATCAGCAGCGAGCCCATGCCCGGGATCGAGAAGACCCGCTCGACGACGACCGAGCCGGCGAGCATCGCCGGGAAGATCGTCACGAACATCGTGATCAGCGGGAGCAGGCTGTTCCGGAAGACGTGGCGGAAGATGACGTCGCGGTTGGACACGCCCTTGGCCTTGGCCGTGCGCACGTAGTCGGCGTTGAAGTTCTCGAGCATCGCGGCGCGGGTCTGCTTGCTCAGGATGGCAAAGCCGCCATAGACCAGGCAGAGCACCGGCAGCACCAGGTGCCACACGCGATCGAGCAGCCAGCCGCGCTCCCACGCGCACGCGCCGTTGGCGCCGGGCATGAACGCCATCTGTTCGCTGCCCTTTCCGATCAGGCCCGCCGCGGGAAACGCGTCGAGGTAGTCCGGGTTGACAAGGAACCCTTGCGCGATCACGCCCGCGAGGACCACCGGCACGGAGTACAGCGCGATGACCGTCAGGCCCTGCGCGAGATCCACCCACGTGCCCTTGCGCGTCGCGGCCAGCATACCCCCGGGAATCGCGATCATGTAGATGATCGGGAACGCGATGAAGTTGATCAGCAGCGTGACCGGGAGGGCTTCGGCGAGCAGATCGATGACCGGCCGGCCGCGGCTGAACGCGATGCCCAGGTCCGGCGGCGCGAGGCTGAGCACGCCGGGGATGATGCCGATGCCCGCCTGCGGGTACGGCTTGGTGGACATCCCCGCGATGAGCGCCTCCCGCTTCTGCGCCGCCAGTTCACGCGCAGCCAGCGCATCGCGCCCGAGCCTCTCGAGCTCGGCGTACTCCTTGAGCGTGCGGTCGGGCTCGACCCGCGAGATGGCCGAGACCCGGGGTTCCTGCTTGCGGGTGAGCAGTTCCGGCTTGCCCCACGCTTCGATGTAGCGCTTGAGCGAGTCCCGCACCAGCGCCTCGGACGCGATGTACGCGGCCCGCGCGGTGACGTACTCCCCAACCGCCGCTTGGAACGCCCTGGTCCCGGCTTCTGACCCGGGATTCGTGAACCGCCTGGCGACTTCTTCCTCGCTCAACGGTTCGGCCTGTTTGAGTTCGGTCGCGAACCAGCGCCACACCGCCGGCTCGGGCACCGGACGCGGCCGCGAGACCAGTTCGCCCGAAGGGCTGACAAGATCGCGCGTGCCGAACTTGATCGGAAGAATGCGCCGGAGCCAGCGACCGTACTGAACGATGACCGGTTCGTTGAGACCGTAACGATCTTCGAGTTTGGCCTTCTGGATCGCGATCGCGTTCTGAGACTGCATCGCCCCGCCCGCGCTCACGAGCAACCCCGCGCCGATGCCGCCCGGCGACGCCGCGATCAGCATGAACACCACGAAGGTGATGCCGACCAGCGTCGGGACCATCAGCAGGACGCGTCGGAGGATGTAGTTGACCATGCAGCGGCCGGGAAGTGGGCGTTGAAGCGGAGCGAACGGCGGTTACCAGCGGGGTGGCGAGAAGGGTGTCAGTTGGCCGGCTTGGGCGATTGTGACCCGCCCCGGAAGAACTCCGGATGCTCCAATCCCTTCGGATAGGGGTTCACGTTCTTCACCTCCGGATTGACCAGCCGCAGCCACGGCGGCACGCGGATGAATGTGTACGGCTGGTCCTCGTGGAGCACGGCTTCCAGACGCTGCCAGATCTGGCCCCGCTTGGCCGCGTCCATCTCGCGCCGACCCTCGTCGATCAGTCTGTCGGCTTCTTCATTCTTCCACTGCGCGAAGTTGTCGCCCTGGTTCTTGATCGCATCGGAGTGGAAAATCTGCCGGGGATCAGACTCCGGCGAACTGGCGCCCCACCCGAGCGTGATGGAATCGAAGTCCCGCAGCTTCATGAAATCCTGGTACACCGACCAGTCCGCGGGACGCAGCTTCACGCGGATACCGACCACCGCGGCCGAATCCTTGACAAAGTTCGCGATCTTGAGCGCGATCTCCCCGCCCGAGGCGAACGAGAACTCCCACTCGAAGGCGTTGCCCCGGGCATCCTCGATCAGCCCGTCGCCATTCCGATCCTCCCACCCGGCCTCCTTCAGGAGTTGCCTGGATTTGGCAAGGTCGTACGGCCACGGCTGGATCGACTGGTTCGAGCCCGGGCTCCCCAGCGGCTGGTTGCCCTTGGCGACCTGGCCGACCCCGCTCCAGATGTCGCGGATCATCTTCTCGCGGTCCAGCATGTACGTCATCGCGAGCCGAACCCGCTTGTCGTGGAAGGGCGTGAGCTTGCCCGCCCGCTCGCCGCAGTTCCAGGCGATGAACGAATAGCCGGACCGCATATTGACCCAGTTCAGGAACCGCGCGCGGTCCTTCCACTCGGGGTCGCCGCTGAGCGTGACGAACTGCGTCGAGGCCGGCGTGATCATGTCCGCATCCCCGCGCTTGAACGCGTTGAGCCTTGCCGTCTCATCCTGGATCGACTTGAACCTGATGGTCGCGAGCGGCGGCTTGGGGCCCCAGTATTGCTCGTTGCGCTCCAGCACCACATCGGCCGGCGGAGCCCATTGCCGGTTGGGATCAACGTCCCTCAGCCGGAACGGCCCGGAGCCGACCATCAGCCCCGTCCCCCGGTTGATGTCGGCGGGGCTGAACTGCGAGTAGATGTGCTTGGGAAGCACGAACAGCCCCAGCGCGTTGTCCACGTTGGTGAACAGCCGCTCCTTGAACTCGAAGTCAACCGTCCGGTCATCGATCGGCGTGACCTTGGCGATGCAGTCGCGGTAGATCGAGCGGGACCGCTCCGCCTCGATCTCTTCGTTCATCATGAACTCGTGGAACGTCCAGCGGATGTCCTCGGCCGTCAGCGGCTTGCCGTCGCTGAACCTCAAGCCCGGCCGCAGCCGGGCACGCAGCCACAGACCGTTGGGATCGACCTGCCAGGCCTCGGCGAGCTGTCCCCGCATCTTCAGCGTGACCGGGTCGTACACCGCGAGCGTGCTGAAGACGAACTCGTGCAGGCGTCTCGCGTAGACATCCGACGCGATGAACGGCGTCAATCGGGCCATCTGGGCCTCGTAGACCTCGGTGAACTCGCCGCCCACCTGCACACCCGGCTGCTTGAACGGGTCGGTCGCAGGCCCCCAGGGCGGCTGCCACTCGATCTTGACGCCGGGCCTGGCCCACGACGAATCCCCCCCACTCCCTCCGTTCGCCGCGGGCTTGCCGTCGGTCGGTGCGGGTCCGCTGGTTGAGGACGGACCGGAACCCCCCGCGACCACCACGCCGGTGTCGAGCTTGTTCTCCAGCCTCGCCACCTGGCTCTCCAGGCTGCTGAGTTTGCTCAAAACGCTCTCGCTCTTGCGCCACTCGCGGTCCTGCTGGAACATCCGCATCCAGATGCTCAGCGCCAGCACGCCGACCAGCACGAACAGAACGAAGTCCTTGAGGCCGAAACGGTTCTGCATAGGGCAAGAGTCTAGGGTAAACACCCCCACGGCGTCCGGGCCCCGGTTCGACGCCGCGTAAATCAAGCCGCGAGGATGCCAACCAGTTCCACCAGTGACCCGACGTTCAGCGTCGGGTCGCCCACGCCAGGGCCGGATGCGCTCACGCGGCCCCCGGCCCGATCCACCCACACGGTGGGGAAGCCCAGCGCACCCGCCGGCTCGATGTCGTGGTACCGGCTTTCCGCCACGTGCAGAATCTGCGCGGGACTCAGCCCCAGCCGAGCGCTGAGCTCGCGGAAGTGCATGGGCGCGGGCTTGTAGGAGCGAACCTGCTCGGCGGTGATGACCAGGTCGAGATCGACACCGAGTCTGGGACGAGAAGACTCGAACAGGTCATTGTCGATATTGGAGGCAATCGCGAGCCTGTACTTCCGCTTGAGGGCACTCAGCGCGACGGGAACCTCGTCGAACGCCGGCCAGCGGGCGATGGAGAGCCAGAGGAGATCTCGATCGGCCGTGTGCCAGGAACCCAGCATGTCAAGGGTGACACGGGTGAGCACCTCTCGGTAGGTCCGGTAGGGGCCGGACTCGTACCGGCGTTCGAGCGCGGCGAACTCGGCAAGGACCTGCTCGGAGTTTCGGTCGATGCCCGCTCGCCGAAGGGCCGGGAGCATGACGCCGAGGATGCCCGTCTGCCAGTCGATGAGCGTGCCGTAGCAGTCGAAGGACACCGCGCGGATACCGACGAAGGGTTGCCAGGACATCGTTCCGTACTCGATCGCAGGTCTACCCGTCGTGGACTGCTGCTCTGTCCGTATCGTGCGATCCCCCAATGATCCGGGCGCAGGCAACCGCGGCGGCGATCACGCCTGCGTAATAGAGCACCGAGGAGACGATCGCCAACCCGCTGGTCGCTCTAAAGAAGATACGGCCGAACGACCCCGTGGAATAGACCTCGGGATCAACGTAGCGAAGCGCCTCGTGCGCTTGGCCGACGATCACCGAAGCAGCGAAGAGAATCAGAGCATCGATCGCAAGCCGCGTCGGCCTCCGAACAGCAAGCCAGTCCGCGCCGATCTGCCACATGGAGCGTTCACCGGCCATCTCAGCCCTTTCTCACGGTCCGCTGCTCGATCCTCTTCTCCGGCGTCGCCTTCACGATCCGATCCACGAACGACCCCGGCGTGTGCACGGCATCCCCGTTGATCTCGCCCGTCGGCACGATGTGCTCGACCTCGGCGATCACGAACGCCGCGGCGGTCGCCATCATCGGGTTGAAGTTGCGCGCTGTCTCGCGGTAGATCAGGTTCCCGAACTCGTCGGCCTTCCACGCCTTCACGAGGGCAAGATCGGCGTAAAGCCCCGTCTCCAGCACGTACTCCCGGGCCTCGCCGGATTGGGTAGCACGGCCCTCCGAGCCGGGCTTGACGCTCCGTCCGCCAAACCCCTTGCCCGGAATCGTCGCGCCGCCAACCCCCTGCCCAGGCCGGAAGAAAGCCCTCGTCTCCTTCCCTTCGGCGACGGGCGTGCCGACCCCGGTCGCGGTGTAGAACGCGGGGATGCCCGCGCCGCCCGCGCGGATGCGCTCGGCCAGCGTGCCCTGCGGGTTGAACTCGACCTCCAGTTCGTTCGAGAGGAACTGCTTCTCGAAGGTCGCGTTCTCGCCGACGTAACTGGAGATCATCTTGCGGATCTGCCGCGTCTGGAGCAGCAGTCCCAGGCCGAAGTCGTCAACCCCGGCGTTGTTGCTGACGCACGTCAGCCCCTTGACCCCGCTGTCGCGCAGCGCGGCGATCAGGTACTCGGGGATCCCGCACAGCCCGAAACCGCCGACCATCACCGTCATGCCGTCGCGCAGCACGCCCTTGCTCTTCAGATCGGCGAACGCGTCGGCGGCGGTGGGAAAGGTCTTCTTGAGCATGGACAGAGGTTAGGGTGCCGCCAGTCGCCGCGCAGCGGCGCACCGGTGACAGGGCTATCTACTCTCGCCCGTCGCCGCCGCGACCCCCCGACTGAGTCGCGAGCCGTGGCGCCCCCTGATTGAAGAGCTGTTGCTGGTCCTTCACATCCCTGATCCGCCCGTCAAGCCCCTTGAGTTCCTCGACGAACTGCCCGACGTTCTGGAACTGGTAATACTCGCTGGCGTAGCGCACGTACGCAACCTCGTCGAGGTGACGCAGCCGCGCCATGACCTTCTCGCCGATGACCCGGCTCGGCACCTCGCGCTCGTACTCGCGGTGCAGTTCTTCCTCGACCTCATCCACGATCCGGTGCTTGGCCTCTTCGGAGACCGGTCGCTTCCCGCACGCCGCGTTGAGGCCGCGGAGCACGTTCTCGCGGTTGAACGACACGTGCGTGCCATCCTTCTTCAGCACCACGAGGCGCGCGGACTCCTCAACCCGCTCGTAGGTCGTGAACCGCTTGTGACACTTCAGGCATTCGCGCCGGCGACGAACGACCTTGCCCCCATCGCTGGCGCGGCTGTCGATCACCTTGTCGTCGTTGTGCTCGCAATAGGGGCAGATCACGGGCCACAGTCTATCGAACTTGTGCTCCCGTGGGTCGGACGCCCCGACCGACACCGCCGCGGCCGGCTTTCCACCGCCGGATGGGATGCCCTCCCCGGCCATGCCAGGCTACAATCGCGCCGTATGAAAGCCCGTGTGCAACCGCCGACGCGTACCACGATGCCCAACCTCGCCCGACGCGGGTAGGCCGGTCCCGCGCCGATGCGGTGCAAGTGCAATCAGCGTCTTTTCAGAAGCCCGGCCCATCCAGCCGGGCTTTGTTCTTCTCGCTCCGCGATCCGAGTTCCAGTTGCCGAGTTTCCCCCATGCCCACCATCACCCTTCCCGACGGTTCCAAGAAGTCCTTCGACCAGCCCGTGACCGCCAGGCAGGTCGCCGAATCCATCGGCCCCCGCCTGGCGCAGGCCGCGCTCGGGTGCAAGATCAACGGAGAGCTCCGTGACCTCTCAACCCTGATCGCGGGCGACTGTTCGCTGTCGATCGTCACCGAGAAGACCGGGAGGGGGGGCGACAAGCAGCCCGACCCGGACGCCCTGTTCCTGATCCGCCACTCCGCGGCCCATGTCATGGCCGAGGCGATCCAGCGCGTCGTCCCCGGGGTCAAGCTCGCCTACGGCCCCCCGCTTGCGACCGGGTTCTACTACGACATGCAGGCGCCCGCCGACCGGCCGATCAGTTCCGGCGACTTCGAGAAGATCGAGCAGGAGATCGCCGCGATCATCAAGGAGGACCGCCCCTTCACCCGCTACGAGGTGCTCGCCGATGAGGGGCTGGCCAAACTGCGGGCCGAAGGCAACAAGTTCAAGATCGACAACGCCGAGATCGCGCTGGCCAAGGACGCGCAGGATGCGGCGCCGGATGCCGACCCGCTCAAGAGCCACAAGTCTCTCGTGACCCCCGGCGTGAGCATCAACTACCGGCCGGGGTGCAGGCTCAGTTTCTACGCCACCGGCGCACCGGGGAAAAACTGGGAAGACCTCTGCCGCGGCCCCCACGTGCCGAGCACCGGGCGCATCGGCGCGGTCAAGGTGCTCTCGCTCGCCAGCAGCTACTGGCACGGCGATGAGAACAGCGATCGGCTCACCCGCGTCTACGGCACCGCGTTCGCATCGCAAGCCGACATGGATGCCCACCTCAACCAGCTCGAAGAGGCGAAGAAGCGCGACCACCGCGTCATCGGCAGGCAACTCCGCCTGTTCCACATCGACGAGGATGTTGGGCAGGGCCTGATTCTCTGGACCCCGGCCGGCAGCGTGCTGCGCCTGGAACTGATGAAGTTCATCAGCCAGGAACTGGAGAAGCAGGGCTACCACCAGGTCTTCACCCCGAACATCGGCAAGCTCGAGCTCTACAAGACCTCGGGGCACTTTCCGTACTACAAGGATGCCCAGTACCCCGCCATCACCGAGCCGGAGTCGCTCTCCAAGGCGCTGGCCGAGGGGTGCTCGTGCGCTGAGTTGACCAACCGACTGGAGGGCGTCTCGGCGCGGCTCGCCGAGAACATCAACAAGCGCACCGGCAAGGAAACCATCGAGTCGTCGCGCATCATGGCCGACGAGAAACTGCTCAACGGGTACCTGCTGCGCCCGATGAACTGTCCGCACCACATCAAGATCTTCGCGAGCGCCCCGCACAGTTACCGCGACATGCCCGTGCGCCTCGCCGAGTTCGGCACCGTCTACCGCTGGGAGCAGTCCGGCGAACTCAACGGCATGACCCGTGTCCGCGGCTTCACCCAGGACGATGCCCACCTGTTCTGCACCGAGGATCAGGTTCCCGGCGAGCTGCTCGGGTGCCTCTCGCTCGTGAAAGTCGTGCTCACCACCCTCAACATGAAGGACTATCGCGTCCGTGTCGGCCTGCGCGACCCCGACGGGAAGAAGTACACCGGCGACCCGAAGAACTGGGACCGTGCCGAGGACGCCTGCCGCGCCGCCGCGAAGTCGCTCGGCGTTCCGTTCACCGAGGAGCCGGGCGAGGCCGCGTTCTACGGCCCCAAGATCGACTTCGTGATCAAGGATGTCATCGGCCGCGAGTGGCAACTGGGCACCGTGCAGGTCGATTACAACCTGCCGATCCGGTTCGATCTCTCGTACGTCGGACCCGACAACCAGCCGCACCGGCCCGTGATGATCCACCGTGCCCCGTTCGGCAGTTTCGAGCGTTTCTGCGGCGTGCTGATCGAGCACTTCGCGGGCTCCTTCCCCACCTGGCTCAGCCCCGAGCAGGTCCGCATCCTGCCCATCAGCGAGAAGACCGACGGGTACGCGCAGAAGGTGCTCGCCGCGCTCAAGGCCGTCGGCTGCCGCGCCACCGCCGACTTCTCCGGCGACCGCATCCAGGCCAAGATCAAGAACGCAACCGACTGGAGGATCCCCTACCTGCTTATCGTCGGACCGAAGGACGAGGAAGCGGGCAAGGTCTCGATCCGCGCCCGCGGCATCCAGAAGGACCTGGGTGCCATGGGACTCGACGAGTTCGTTGCCGGCATCAAGGCGGAGATCGAGAGCCGCGGCGCGAGTTCGGTGGCCGCGAGGTTCGTGTAGCACCCCGCACGGCTCCTCGCCAGACAGCCGTTGATCAGACAGCAGGGGCCGCCGCGGCCAGACAACACGCCGCGACGGCCCTGCACGCAGGCACCGGACTCGGAGCATTCCAGGCTCCGGGACACAGGCGAGCCCACCCGGCCCGCGCTTCCCCCCGTCCCGACCTCACACCCCGCGAACCCCTGCCTCAAGGACTCGCGATCCCTGACCCTTCTGTCCCAGGCCCGATACGGCGCCGAGACGCCACGGGCGAATGTCCGTACGCTCCCACCCCCTTGCATCACCACGGAATACGAGCGCACGGCCCCCCCGGATTTATCTCCGGCCCCGCCGGGAACCACAGGGATAATTGCTCGCGGCACGGAATCTGAACAGAACCCGCAAGAACCACGGGAGCACTGAACATCCGCTGGCGACCGTTCAACCACTTCGCCTCGCCCGGTCATGCCGACGCGCCAAGCCCCCCGGCCGTCGCCCACCCGACCGCGGCCGATCGCCTGAGCCCCGACGCGTTCGCGTCTTGCTTCCAACAGCACCACCGCGCCCTGTGGTGCATCGCGGCCGCGATCGTTTCCGACCGCGATTCGGCTCACGACATTGTTCAGGAGGCGGCCATGACGGCCCTGGCCAAGCTGCACGAGTTCGACGCCGGCGGGACCGCCGCGAACTTTGTCGCCTGGGCCGGCCAGATCGTCCGCTTCACCGCCCTCAACCACCGCCGCGGCCGGGTCCGAAGCCGCTTTGTGTCCTCTGACCCGGCCGTCCTCGCCGCGTCCTCGCCCGCCGCCGACGCCGCCGCGCCCGTCGATCACGGCTTCTCGTCGCAACTCTCGGGCGCGCTCGACGAACTCGACGAGACCGCCCGCGCCTGCCTGCTCATGCGCACCGTCATGGAGATGACCTACAAGCAGATCGCCGAGGCCCTGAACATCCCCGAGGGCACGGCCATGAGCCACGTGCACCGCTCTCGACAGGCCATGCGTCGCACGCTCGAAGCGGTGGAATCCCGCTCGCGCCCGGAAGGGGGCCGGCCATGAGCACCACGCCGCGCCACGACCCGGCCCACACCGACGGATCCGATCCGCGCCTCGATGCCTACATCGATGGGCTCATGACCGAGGCCGAGCGGACCGAGTTCGAGCGCGACGTCGGCGGACAGCCCGGCATCCAGCGCGAGATCGAGCTCCAGTCACGGATTGATGCCGGGCTGCGCGAACTGTTCGCCTACGACCCTTCCGCCGCGCAACGCCTCGCGGCGCCGGACGCCCTGGGTCGGATCGGCCCCGAAACCGTCGATTCACCCGAACGTGAAGCGCGAACCGGCTGGCTCACCCGGCCCCAGTCGCGCCGGCTCGCCGTCGCCGCGGGAATCCTCCTCGCGCTCGGCGCGGTGTTCATCTACACCAACCGGATGCTCACGCCGCCCGAGAAGTTCATCACGCCCGAGTTCGTGTACCAGACCGTCGAGAAGCCCGAGTTCATCTGCACCACCGACGATGAGTTCGCCGCGGCTATCGAAAAGCGGTTCGGCGAGCCACTCGTGCTGGCCGCCGCGCCCTCCGACCAGATCGTCGCCGAAGGCTGGGCTTATGGCGACGGCAACACCTACGACGGCAAGATCATCAGCGCGAGCACGCTCGTGCTCATCACCCGCGTGAAGGGCGAGAAAGTGCTTGTGCTGATGGACCGCGCGAAGGACGATCGCACGCTCGAAACGCCGAGCGATCCATCACTCCACGTCTTCCGCCGTCAAACGGGCGGGGTCGTCCTCTACGAACTGACGCACGCCGACAAGCCCGCCGTGCTCGACAGGCTGGTCCCTCCTAAGAAACCTTGACCCGGCCGCGATCTCCGGTCATTCACACGAGCGAAGCGATCCGCCCGACAAACGCATCCGCCTCGCCCAGTTGCTCCTTTGGGAACGAATGCCCGACGGCGATCACCGCCATCCCCGCGCTCTTCGCGGCCCGGATGCCCGTGGGGCTGTCCTCGACCACGACACACCGCGCCGCCCCCACGCCCAGTATCGACGCCGCCAGCAGGTACCCCTCCGGCGCAGGCTTGGGGTTCCTCACATCCTCGTGCGTCACCACCGTCCGCATCCGTTCGCCGAAACCCGTGCGATGGAGCATCCCCATCACCACACCCCGGCGCGAGCCCGAGCACACGCCGATGGGCACGCGATCAGCGGCCGCAGCCACGACCGCGGCCGCCCCACTCTGCACGCTGAACCGCCCCTCTTCAATAAGCCGGAGACACTCGACGTGCTTGCGCTCGCACAGTGCGGCCACTTCGGGCTCGCTCACCCGCGCTCCGCTCTCACGGGCCAGCAGCTCAAACGCGTGCTCATCGCCCTTGCCCACCATCCGCAGAAACTGCTCGTGCGACATGGCCCAGCCGCGTTCCGCGCCCACGCGGCGGATCGCCTCGGCGTGCAGCGGCTCGGAATCGACCAGCACCCCATCGAAATCGAAGATGACGGCCCGCGCTGATCGGAGGAGTTCGTGCACGCCAGAACGTAGCCGAAGCGCGGCCGGCGTCAACTCAAGAGCCGCGCCGCCACCGCCAGCGCCTGCTGGTTCCCGCGGTCGCTCAACCCCGACACCTTCACGCTCACCCGCTCCGCCGCCGCCGGGATCGCCTCCTCCAGCACCACCGACATCGCGCCGGGGATGAACAGCGCCGGATACGCCGAGCCGATCGTTCCCAGCACGAACAACTCGGGGTTCAGGATGTCGGTCATGATCGCCATGATCCGCCCGAGCTCTCTCGCCACCCGGTCGGTCACGCGCCGCGCCGCCGCATCGCCCGCCATCGCCGCCTCGCACAGCAGTTCCGGCGGAACCTCACCGCCCATCCCCGCGATCATCACGAGCATGGACATCTCGTTGCGGTGCACGCACGCGGTCGCCTCGCTCAGCGCCAGCTGCGACATCCCCGGCCCGCTGCAATACCCCTCGACGCTCCCGCGCCGGCCGAACCCCACCGGCCCATCGTCCGTGTCGCGCAGCCGGATGCGCCCGATCTCCCCCGCCAGCCCGTTCGGCCCTTCGTAGAGCCGCCCATCCAGGATCAGCCCCGCGCCCATGCCCGTGGACATGGTCAGGAACACGCTCGTCCTGGTCCCTCGCGCCGCACCCCACTTCCACTCCGCCAACGCGGCCGCGTTGGCATCGTTCATCATCGCCGTCGGGCACGCAAAGCTCGCCTTGAGCCAGTCGCGCAGACCGAAGCCGTGCCACTTGGGGTTGTTGGGCGGGTTGATGAACCGGCCCTCGGCGTAGTCGAGCGGGCCCGGGCAGGCGCACCCGACCGCCGCGAGCCGGCCGGCTGTGAGTTTCCCCAGCCGCTCCCGGCACTCGGCGAGCACCGCCTCGGGCGCAAGCTCCCGATCCACCTCGATGCGGTCCGAAGCGATGACGCGTCCGGCCGCATCTCCGACACTCAGCCCGATCTTCGTGCCGCCGATGTCGATCCCGCCGATCAGCGCGGCCGCTTTGCCTGGAGCGTTCAAAATGCCGGCTCCTGGTCAAGACCCTGCCTGATCTCGCCCGCGTCGCGCTTGATCATCGTGAACCACACCAGCGTGAACGCCGGGTACGCCAGCCCGAACAGCACGCCGATCCCGATGGCGATGTAGATGAACACCATCACCATCCCCAGCATCTTCGCGAACTCGTGGTCGGGGTTCTGCGCCGCCCACTGGCTCATCGCCTGCATCTTCATCACCGTGTAGCCGACCGACACGACCGTCGAAACGACCGCCAGAACCGCGTGCAGGATGTGCAGCGGCCGCGCCACGGGCTTGCGCATCACCAGCAGGATGCCCGCGATCAGCAGCAGCGCGGCCAGCAGGAACCCGCCCAACCCCATCACCACATCCACGATGGTCGGCTTCATCACCTCGGGCATGTCCATCGGCTGCCCCTTCGGGCCCATCGTCTGCGTGGCGCCGCCGAGCATGCCGATCACCTTCGGCCAGGCCTTGCGAGGGCCGTGGGCCCGCAACTCGCCCGGAATGCTGGGCGGCGTGGATGGTGTCGATGGCTCGAACCCGCCGGGAAACTGGCTGGACATTCGTGGCTTCCTTTGTGGCTTGCCTTGTGTGTTTGCTGTTTCTTGTCAACCCGCCGCCGCGCTCGCGGCCACCGCCGCCGAGGTGGTCGCCACCACCGCCGCCTGCTGCGCCGCCGCCGCCATCGCCGCCGCGGCCGCAGCGCTCGCCCCAGCCGATGACGACCCCGAGGTCGCCATCACGACCAGCGTGCCGCTCGACCCCAGCCCCCGCTCCCACAGCACCTGCCCCGTCGCCGCATCGAGGCAGTACACATACCCGCCGCGGCCGACGAACACCTCCGACCCCTCGGCCAGGAGTGTCGCAAACCCGCCCCCGCTCCAGAACGAATTCGACAACTTCCGCTGCCAGACGATCCGCCCGCCAGCCCGGTCCAGAGCCTGCACGTACTTGCCGCTGGCGACGAACACCAACGGGCTGGGTGTGGGGGTCGGACCGGTTTGAGGGGTGGGAAGCGTGGTGGACATGGGGGCAGTTTACCGTAGATTGCCTGATGGGGCTGATGGGTGTCGTGGCGAGCAGGGAACCGAACCGCGACCGTGAGGCAGCGGCCTGCTGCATGTCCCGCGCGAGGCTGCGACCGTCAGGGAGCGAGGGCCGCCTCCGAGCAACGGTGCGGGGGAGAAGGCGAAGGGGTGCTCGGGGGCACGCGACACCCAGCACACACCACCCCGCCACCCGGTACACTCCCCCCATGCCCCTCACCCGCGACCAGATCGTCCAGCGCGCTGCCCGCGAACTCCGCGACGGCTACATCGTCAACCTCGGCATCGGCATCCCCACGCTCGTGGCCAACCACGTCCCCGCCGGGATGGATGTCTGGCTGCAATCCGAGAACGGGCTCCTGGGGATCGGGCCGTTCCCGACGGAGACGGAAGTGGATGCCGATCTCATCAACGCCGGCAAGCAGACCATCACCGCGCGCAAGGGCGCGAGCTACTTCTCATCCAGCGACTCGTTCGCCATGATCCGCGGCGGGCACATCGACCTGTGCATCCTCGGCGCCATGCAGGTCAGCCAGCACGGCGACATCGCCAACTGGATGATCCCCGGCAAAATGGTCAAGGGGATGGGCGGCGCGATGGACCTGGTCGCCGGCGTCAAGCGCGTCGTCGTCGCCATGGAGCACAACGCCAAGGATGGCGCGTTCAAGTTCGTGAACAAGTGCTCGCTCCCGCTCACCGGTCAGAACTGCGTGCACATGCTCATCACCGACCTGGCGGTGTTCGAGTTTGATGAGGCGAAGAAGAAGTTCGTGCTGACCGAGGTCGCGCCGGGGGAGACGGTCCAGAGCGTGCGGGCGAAGACCGAAGCGGGGTTTGGTGTGGCCGAGGCCGTCCGCACGGTCGCCGTCTAGTCCGCTTCCGCTCACACCCCCAGCGTCGCCCTCAGCCTCTCCACAAACGTGAACTCCGTCAGGTCGATCAGTTCGCCCGCATCCAGCAGCCTCCCACCGCACCCGCTGCACAGCATCAGCAGCACGTGCTTCTGCTGATCGTCCGCGATCTCCGTCAGGATCTCCCCATCGCGCGGGCACGTCAGCGCCCCCAGAGGCTTCACATACCGATCGTTGCGGAACGGCCCGATGTCGGCACGCTTGGCCGCCTTCATCGCGATCAACTTCTCGAGCTCGCCCTTGTCCAGCCACAGCGCGCCGCAGTGCCCGCACCGGTCGATCGTCACCCCACCGCCCGATCCGCCCTCGAAGCGGCCGATCGACTCCTTCTGCATGAACGTCCCATCCTTCGGGCAGCGCAGGCGCGAGTCCTTGCCCGCCTCCGCCTTCTCCTCTGCCTCGTGCCGGTGGCCGTGCGGCGTCAGCGCGGCCGCCGGAGGCGGGGCCGTCGGGTTCCGACCCTGTGAACGGGCGCCCGAGGAGCGATCGGGCGAGGGAGGGGGGGGCGAGGGGGACGGGGGGGGCGGGGGTGCGCCGTTCATGAGTTCAGTGTATTCTGTTTCCGCCGCGGCCATGCCGCCGCGATAGGAAACCGCATCAGCCCCGTTCCCACCAACACGCAAAGCCAACCGCTCGGCCTGCCCGAACACGTGGAGACCTTCATGACCTCGACCCTTCGTCGCTTCCCCGACAACCCCAACCTCCGCCGCGCCGGTGTCGCCAAGGGCTGCCTCATCGCCGCGGCCATCTTCCTGGTCCTGCTCATCGGCGCGGGCGTCTTCGTCGCCGTGAAGTGGAAAGGCTGGGCCGCCGGCGCGCTGGTCAGCGCCACCACCCAGATGGTCAACGACTCCGACCTGCCCGCCGACCAGAAGACGCGGGTGATCTCGAAGGTGCAGACGCTCGCCGACGACTTCAAGAGCGGCAAGGTCTCGGTCGAGCAGATGGCGCACGTGTTCGAGCAGCTTGGCGACAGCCCACTGCTCCCCATGGGTGTCATCTTCGGCATGACCAAGGGCTACATCGAGCCCAACAAAGATCTCTCCGCCGATGAAAAGACCGCCGCGAAGCGCACACTGCAGCGCTTCGCCCGCGGCGTCACCGAGAAGAAGATCCAGATGCAGACGATCCAATCCGTCGCCGCGCCGATCTCCGAACCGAACGTCGCCAACAAGCCCGGCCAGTTCCGGCTCAAGCAGCCCGACAAAGTCACCACCGACCAGTTGAAGCAGTTCATCGCCAACGCCAAGGCCGAGGCCGACAAGGCCAGCATCCCCGATGAAGCCTTCGACCTCAACATCGCCGACGAGATCGGCAAGGTCATCGATGAGGGCCTGAAGAAGCCGTCCTGACCGGCGGATCGCCGACAAGTCGTCCGCACTCGGGGCAGCGGTCGCCGGTCAGCCCCGCGAGGCTGTACCCGCACGCGGTGCAGCACCCCGAGCGCTCGCGCGCCGATCGCCGGCCGATCTTCACCGCCCACACCAGGAGCGTTCCGCCGATCCACAGGTGCCACAGCGCCGCCGAGGTCGCGATCGACAGCACGATCGCAAGCCCCTCGCTCCGGATGTACCACGGCCCGTGCGTCCGCTTCTCAAACCACCAGAACCACACGCCCGCCGCGCACGCCGCAACGGGCACAAGCCCCACCACCCACCATCGCCGCGTGAGTTTCCAGACCGCCGGAGCCGCGACCGGCGACGCGATCACCACCGCCGCGCCGACGGTGAAGTACGTCCGCCCGCCAAGCAGGTCCGACAGCGCCCAAACCCCCACCGGCAACACCGCCGCAAACGCGACCGGCGCAGCGCACGTCCACCACGCCGGCCACCGCCGCCCGGCAATCCTCGAACCCACAAACATCGTCGCGACAAACGGCAACGCCAGACCCAGGATGATCAGCGCGACCAACGCCATCGCATCTCCCGCACCAGTCTACCGTTCGACCCGTGCTCTGGTTCGATGCCCACCTCGACCTCGCCTACCTCGCCGTCAACGGCCGCGACATGCTCGCGCCCCTCAACCCAGCGGCAACTCCGCACCCGCCCGCCGCCGTCACACTGCCCTCGCTCCACGAGGGCGGCGTCCGCTTCGCCCTCGCCACCATCTTCACCGAGCCCGACGGCAAGGATGCCGAAGCCTACCCCGCCGCCGATCCCGATCGCGCCTTCGCCGTCGGCCGCGCCCAACTCGAGGTCTACCTCACCTGGAGAGACCGCGCGCTCATCGCCCTCGATCTTCCCGCCTGCCTCCACATCGACAAGGGCCTCGGCCAGATCCGCGGCGGCATGGGCGTCAGCCAACTCGTCAACAAGTCCCCCGCCCAGCGTGCCCGCGAACTCCCCCAAACCATCCTCCACACCGGCATCCTCATCGAGAACGCCGACCCCATCCGCTCCCCCGATGACCTCGCCTGGTGGAAGGCACGCGCCGGGGGGGTGTGCGCCATCGGCATGGCCTGGGCCAAGCCCTCCCGCTACGCCGGCGGCAACTCCACCAACCTCGGCCTCACCGACCTCGGCCGCCACCTCGTCCGCGCCATGGACGCTCTCCACATCGTCCACGACGCCTCCCACCTCTCCGACCGCGCCTTCCACGAACTCTGCGAACTCACCGACAAACCCATCATCGCCTCCCACTCCAACTGCCGCGCCCTCCTCGGCGACCCCGCCAACCAGCGCCACCTCACCGACGCCCAGATCCGCGAGATCGCCCGCCGCGGCGGCGTAATCGGCCTCAACCTCTTCTCCAAGTTCCTGTCTCGCGACCCCGCCCGTGCGCCCCTCTCCGCCGCCCTCGCCCACATCGACCACATCTGCACCCTCACCGGCTCTCGCGCCCACATCGGCCTCGGCTCCGACATGGATGGAGGCTTCGCCGCCGACCGCCTGCCCGATGGAATCAACACCCCCCGCGACCTGCACGCCCTCACCGACGCGCTCCGTGCGGCGGGTTGGAGCCACGCCGACATCGAGGCCTTTCAGTTCGGCAACTGGGCCGCGTTCTGGTCATCACACCCATCCAGCCGCGGCTGACCCCACCTCCCCCCCATCCCGCCGATCGCGACTACAGCGCCCGTTCCATCAACCGCACATCCAGCACCTGCCCGAACTTCTCGCCCACCCCGTGCATGATCCCCACGGTCGTGAACCCGAGTTGCTCGTGGTACCGAACGCTCCCGGTGTTCACATCCCCCACCCGCGCCAGCAGAACCTTCCGCCCCCGACCCCGCGCCGAATCGATCAGCGTCCGCAGCAGCGCCCGCCCGATCCCGCGCCCGCGAAAGTCCTTGTGCACGTACTCGCTCACCTCCGCCGTCCGGTCATACGCCCTCCGATCCGACCACCGCGACAGCGACGCCCATCCAACCACGCGCCCTTCGATCTCCGCGACAAACGCCGGATACTCCGCCGCGGGATGACCCTCGAACCACCCCCTCCGCTCCGCCTCGGTCTTGCACACCGTGTCGAACGTCGCCAGCCCGTGCAGCACCTGCTCGTCGTAGATGTCGAAGATCGCGGGCAGGTCCGCGACCGTCGCCAGCCGAATCTCGGTGCGCCCGCACGAGTGGACCCCGGGGTGAACCGCCATCAGCCCGCCTCCATCTTCACGCCTCTCCCCCCTCACTCCCTCGCAATCGGCAACGGGTCCTTCACCTCTCCCTTCACCCACTTCTCAACCCGCGGCCACAAGAACTCCGTCGCCAGGATCTTCAGGCACGCCGCCACCGGGATCGCCAGCAGCAACCCATACACACCCGCCAGCGCGCCCCCCGCCAACGACGCGAACAGGATCGTCGGCATCTCCAGGTCCGTGTTGTCCCCCTGGATCCGCGGCGTGAGGATGTAATCGTCCAGGATCTGCCCGCAGATGTGACAACCCACCGGCGCGAACACGATCCACCACCACTCCGCCCGGAACCCCGCCGCATCGCTCTGCAGCCACAAGAGCAGGATGTTCACCGGCACCATCAGCGCGGGCACGAACGGCACGAGGAACATCGCGCCCACCAGCGGCCCCAGCAGCAGCGGCGCGGGCAGCCCGATGAACCAGAACGCCCCCGTCATGAACACGCCCTCGATCGCGCAGATCGTCAGCCGACCCCGCACGAACCCCGCGATCGCCCGGTCCATCCGCTTGATGATCCGCATCCATCGATACCTGCCCGCCTCGGGTATGAACTTCTCCGCCCACGCCAGCACACGTCCCCACCCCGTGCTGAAGAAGAAGAAAAAGAACATCGTCAGCAGCAGCGAGAACACGAACGCGCCCACCGACAAAAACGTCGTGATCACCGCCGCCACCGCCTGAGCCCCGCCTCCCACCGCCCGCTTCCCCAGCGTCGAGGCGATCCCCGACGCGTTCTGCTCCGTCCACGTCATGATCGACTTCATCAGCGTCGCCGACGAAGCCTCGCCGTGGTCGGTCGCCGCAGCCGCGTGCCCCGCCTCGGCCGTCGCCGCCGCTTCCCCCGCGGGCTTCGTCCCCTCCCCCGCGCCCGGCTGAGCCTCGCCCGCCGGCGCGCCCGGCTTGGCCGCCTGTCGATGTTCCACCAGCCAGTCGCGGATGTCCCGCCACGCCTCCCCCTTGATCTTCTGCCGGAGCCCGGGATCGTCCGGCGCATCCACAGAGTTCAGCACCACCCGGATGTCCCGCGACAGCGTGCTCGCAAACCCCACCGTCTGCACCACCGCGAACCCCAGCCCCACCGTCAGAGGAACCAGCACCGCCAGCACCACCGCCGCGATGATCCCCACCGCCGTCCCCTTCCGGCTGAACCACCCCCGCTTGGTCACCGCACGCACCAGCGGCTCAAACAGGTACGCCAACAGCAGCGCGAGCAGCAGCGGCACCGTCACCAGCCGAACCTGGTACCCCAGCCACACCACCACCACCACCAGCGCAATCAGCATCAGGTCCCGCACCGGCTGGATCTGCCACAGGTGCGTCCTGCGCCAATCCGTCGGCGTTGAAGCGCTCGAAGCCTGCTCTGATCCTGGTGACGGCGATCGAGACGAAGCGGGTGAGGGCGGTGCGGACATCCCTACACCCTATCCGATTTCCGGCTACCCCGCCTCGGCGAGGCGGGCGCCGCTCTGTTCGCGGCCCTCAGCCGTGACCGCCTCACGCCCGGAACGCCACCCCCCCAAACGCCCCCGCGAACTCGTACACATCCTTGAAGTCCGCCGGCGAGTCGGTCTCGCTGGCCTTCAACTCCCGCCGATCGATCATCGCGTACACGATCGTCCCGAAGTCCTCGGTCCGCTCGATCCCCCACCTCCGCAGCACCGTCCCCGCCAGCATCCCCCACCGCTGCCCGGCCAGGTCGCGCAGCCCCTCGCACAGTTCCCGCCCCGTCACGTGCCGCTTGCCCGTCCCGCACGCCCGCGCGCCGCCGTTCGCCGCGGCGTCCCCCACACGCACCTCCGCCGCTTGAAGCATCGACACCGTGTGCTTCAACCCGTCGCGGACAAAGTCGAACGCCTCATCGGAAAGTTCCGCCGCGCGCCGCCGTACCCGCGCCCAGTCGATCTCGGTGCTTTTCACGAACGACCACTCCTCAACAAACGCCCGAAGCGTCCTTGCTCCAACGACCGCGACCGACCGGGCGACTCGGCCGCGCTGGGGGAACGAAACTCTACGCCGCACCAAGCCGCGGAAAAGGGGCCCTTCACCCATTTCTTCTCGATCGTGTTCCCGGACTCTTCGTTGATCTCAGGGGCGCACTCACGCATGGATGACCATCGATTAGAAACCGCAGCGGCCGCTTCGCCCACGCGTCCGCGTAATCCACGCCGATCCGCGCCGTACGCACGATGCGCATCTTCCCCGGCTTTCCCATCTCCGCGCCCTCGCACACCCACAACCGCCCGTCCCTCGTCAGGTCGATCCCGTTCAGCGAAAGGTCGATCGACATCGCCCGGCACAGCCGCCCCGGGCCCCGACACAGGTCCCGATCGGCGATCTCACCGGTCCCGCCCCGCCCGGTCATCCGCAGCGCCCGCATCCGCCCGAGCCCGGCCAGCGGCTCCAGCGCACGCACCAGCGCCGCCGTCGGCTCGCCCTCCTCGCCGCACACGATATTGAAGCAGTGGTGCATCCCATACGTGAAGTACACGTACGCCGTGCCCGGGGGACCATACATCGACTCGTTCCGCGCTGTCCGCCTCCCGCCAAACACGTGCGCCGCCCGGTCCCGCACCCCCAGATACGCCTCAGTCTCCACAATCCGCCCCGCCGCAACCCCCCCACCTTCAAGCCGCCGCAACAACACCTTCCCAATCAACCCTCGCGCCAGCGTCCGAGCATCAACCGAAAAGAACTCGTGCCCCATCCGTGTTCCGAGACTCGCCCCTGACAACTTCGCATGAATCTCGTTTTCATTTTCTCCGCGGCGCACCAACTCAGCCTTTGTTCTTGCCTTTGTCTTTGTCCCTATCTCAACCTCTGTCTTTGCCTTTCCTCCCATCAACTCCCCCTCTCCCATTTCTCTGAGTTCCGTCTTTGCCTTTCTCCGTGCCCTCTGTGCCTTCTCCGTGCCTCTGTGTTCCGCCTTGAAGCCATCACGCATACGCGTGCAGCCCCGGCAGCAGCAGGTTCACCCCGAAGTACGTCCACAGCATCACGAAGAACCCGACCACGCTCAGCCACGCCGTCACCAGCCCGCGGCTGGCGCCCGCCGTCGTGAACCGCAGGTGGATCACGATCAGGTACACGATCCACGTCACCAGCGCCCACAGTTCCTTCGGATCAAACGCCCACCACCGGCCCCAGGAGTGATCCGCCCACCACGCCCCCAGCAGGATCCCCACGCCCAGAATCCAGAACGCCAGTTGCAGGATGATCATCTGCGCCTTGTCGAGATCGGCGAGCACCCGTGCTGACCCAACCCGATGCGCGCCCTCATCCATCCCGAGCGCCGAGGCCGACACCCCGACCGCACCACCGCCCGCGAGCGCGACCTTGCCCGTGATGCCCGTCCTCATCCGGCCCGCGTAGTGCGTCACGAGATAGAACAGGCTCACGATGAACCCCAGCGCGATCAACCCGTAACTCAGGAGCACCGTCGTCACGTGGTACTTCAGCAGCACGCTCGTGTTCAGGATCGGAGCCTCCCGCTCCACCGTCATGCCCGGAATCCCCGCCTGCGTCGCCGTCACAAGCACCATGAACCCCACGCCCGCCGCCGCCGCCCCGAACAGCCACTGCCGCCGCGCCAGCATGATCACCGTCCCCACCGTCACCGCGAACAGGCTCAGCCCCGTCATCGACTCGAACTGGTTCTGGATCGCGAACCGCTCCGCGATGATGCACCTCGCTATGAACCCGAACGCGTGCAGCCCCAGCCCGCCGAACAGCAGCGCCATCCCCCCGACCGCCAGCCACCGCCGCGACGTGCCGAACGCCAGCAGCAGCATCAGCAGCGCGAGCGCGTACAGCCAGAACCCCCACTCGAACGCGTTCGCGCTGTTGTACATCCGCTCCATCGATCGCTTCGTGGTCGGGTACAGCCCCGCGTTGATCTTCGGCAGTTCCTTGCTCAGCCTCTCCGCGGCGGCATTCACGCCCGCCGCATCCGCGCCCCGCCACGCGATGATCATGTCCTTCATGGCCGTCCGCGCCGGCGCCTCCGCCGGCAGCGTGTCCAGGTGCGCCCACGGCTCCGCCTCGCTCGGCGGCGCGACCATCAGCAGCGACCGCCACGCGTTCCCCGCCAGCCGGACCTCGAACTCCACCTTCTCCAGCGCGCGTCCGAACCCCGGCTTGAGCGCGTTCTCGTTCACCACCGCCTCCCACGTCCGCTCCACATCCGCCGGCTTCAGCCGCCCGTCCCGCTTCCACCACTCGATCTCGCCCTTGTCCGTGAACAACTTCTCCAGAAACGCCTCGCGCAGCGGCAGGTAATCCACCCCGATCAACGGCCGCGTCCGGTAGTACCCCGGATCGACCATCATGTCCATCAGCGTGAACATCGGGTCGAACCGCTTCCGCAGCGCGGTCTGCTTCCCCTCGACCAGCACGTAGTCAAAGTACTTCTTCTTCCCCGTGATCGTCGAGACCGTCTCACGCGCCAGCGTGTCCAGGATCTTCACCCGCCCATCGTGAAACACCGCCAGGTCGCGCAGCGGATCGAGCCTCAACCCCGCCGCGAACTCCGCCTTCGCGTTCGCGTCCATCGTCTTGACCTCGCCGCCATCGACCGCGAACGGGTTCGGCCCCTTCACCTCCGCGATCGTGTCCGCCCTCGGGTGCTCGTTCCCCGCCGGCGCGGTCTGACCAAGCGCGCGATCCGCGACACACACCAGCAACAACGCCGCGAGCAAGCCGTTCCACGCGGCCGCACAGCGGCACAACCGCGCGAGCCGGTGGCGAAAGCCACCGGGCGCGTGCTCCAAGCCCGCGGAGCGGGCGAACGTCGCTGGCCCGGCACGCAAGTGCCCGGTAAGCAGCCCCACCCACCCGCAAGCCCGCGGAGCGGGCGACAGAAGCGCCCACGCGCGCCGAAACCCTCGCCAACCGCGAAGACCCCACAGCAACGTTGTACCGCCGACAAATCTGGACGGAGCGGTCAGCATGGTCTTGCTCCTTTACGCACACCCGGCAAAGCACCCCGCGAGGAAGTCGAAGATGCCTCGGACAGCGATCGCGCTCGCCCCGCTTCGGCTCTGGTCGTTCTCATGCTTCAACCCCCATCGTTGGTCTCTCCTGCTCAACCACCTTCCCGTTCTCCTTCGCGCGCCCCGGCCGCACGTACGTCCCCTCCGCCAGCTGCCTCTGGATCTTCCGCTTCCGCCGCTGCATCATCAGCGGCTTGATGTAGAACGCCCACGGAATCCCCACGCACATCATCACCGCCCCCGCCGCGATGATGTAGATCCCCGGGTTGTTGCCCACCCCCAGGATCGTGTACCGCGCGAACGGCCGTTTCAGTTCGCCCCGATCCGTCGCCGCCTGCGACTGCGTCCAACCCTCCTGGTCCCATCCCGCCTGGCTGAACTTGTACTGGTTCGGCGCGATCTTGTCGAACACCCACCCGATCGCGTTCACAACCTGCGACACCACCGGCGGCAGTCCGTCCCGCCTCTGGAACGGGGTCCGCACCAGCAGCGGCTCGTTCAGGCTCGTCCGCCTCCGCTCCTGCCTCACCTCGCCGCCCCACCTGCTCGACACCAGCAACTCCGACGAGTAATCCCGCGGCGTCTGGCTGTGCGGGTACGGCGTCATCTTGAAGTCAACCAGCCCGATCGCCATCGGCGGCCAGAACTCGTGCCGCACGCGCCCGAACGCGATGCGCACCGAGCGACCGTCCGGCAGGTTCACCATCCGCGTGTTCTGCCCGCCCGTGACATCCAGGTACTGCCCGAACGGCGTCCACTGAACCGTCTTCCACGGCTTGCCCCCGACCGTCGCCGTCACCTCGACCGCGACCGACGCCTTCTGGTGGTTGCCGATCATCTTCGGATCGCGCTGCGATTCCGGCATCGCCACCGGAAACTCCACGCGCACCGCGTCGTCGTACCCCTCCGCCAGTTTCAAACTGAACCCCTCGCTCACCGTCACCTCGCCGCCCACCGCCACGCTCGGCGTGATCGTCGCGCTCCCGCCGGGCAACCGGACCAGCGCGCGAACCACCGGCTTCCCCTCGACCGTCGATTCGTCGAAGTAGATCTGGATGATCGACGCATCCACCAGCGCGATCTCGATCGCGGGGTTCGGCCCGCCCCGCGACATGCCCCCGTCCGTAAGGTCCTGGTTGATCTCCGGGAACCGGTGATACACCCAGCGCTCGAACTCCTTCCCATCGCCCGGCGGCTTCACCCGCACCACCGCGACGCTCGAGGTCGCGCCCTGATACCCGCGCGTAACGATCGGAAACGGCGGCTCCGCGGCGATCTGCTCGACTGTCAACGAGTACCCCGTGTCCCCGACCGTGATCCGCGAGCCGCGTCGGACCGGGTACACCTCCTCCAGCCCGCTCGCCGGATGACGCACGATCAACGCGTGCTGCGCGCCCCGCGGCAGCGGCACCCCCAGGTCACGCCACCGCCGGTCGCTCATGCTCCGGGTGTACTCGACACCCAGCAGAGCCTGCCCCTCCACGCTCAGCACATCCACGCGCCGCGCCGGCGACTCGGGCATCAACTTCCACACCTTCCGCGGCCGCGAAGGGTCGCCCGTCTCCGGCTCGCCCGCGATCGCCGGCAGCCGCAGGTACGCCTCGACCGTGCGCACCGACATCGGCGTCGGCGAGCCGATCTGCGCCGCATCGATCTCGCCGACGCGCAGCATCCTCGTCACCAGTTCCGCGAACGGCGTGTAGCCGACGACCCGGAACGCGATGTCGTCGTCCACCGCGCTCGGCCCGCCGTGCGCCGGCGCGGCCTCGATCGAGAGCGCACCGCCGTCCGCCCCGAGCACGCTCGACATGATCGGCGGGAGCGACTTCACCCCGAGCACGTTAAGGTTGTAGTCGTGGTACCGCGGAACGCCGCGGAGCGGCCGCATCTGCCAACCCACCTCCGCCGACTTGCCGGGCTGCTGCACCCAGAGCGCGGTCCGCGTGTTGTCGTAGAATCCCGTCTCGGGCACGCCGGGCCGCTCGCCCGGAGCGCCGTCGGCGCCCATCGCGCCCGCGGTCAGGAAGACGTCCCCCTCCTGCTTCTTCGCGGCGTAATACACGCTCCCCAGCGCGATCGTCACGATCCCCGAGTGCACCGTGATGACGCCGATGTACGGAAGGCCGAACTCGATCCGGCGCAGAGTCGCGAACACCATGTTCGCGACGAACAGGATCAGGATGACCCGCAGCGGCCACCACGAGTAGAACTCCAGTTCCGACATCTCCATCATCGACAGGCGCCGGAACTGCGTCGCCTTGTTCGCATCGACGAACTCGCCGAACACTCGGAACCCCGAGCCCGTCACCGGATCGAAGCGCAGCGCCGGCCAGACCGTCGCGCGCCAGATCATCACCGCGCCGACCGCCAGCGCGAGCCCGGCGAGCAGCCCGATCACAAACCTCGTCACGCCCCGAGGCAGGAGTTTCGCACCGAACCAGACCGGCACGCCCGCGAGCACCACGACCGTGACAACCAGCGAGAGCGCGTAGACCAGCCAGGTCGGCGCCAGCGCGATCAGGCCGATCGGCACCGACGCGAGAATCCCGTAGCAGGCCACCAGCACCAGCAGCCCGACACCGAAGTAGACCGACGAGAACAGGCGCGCCAGGAACTTGACGGGCAGCAGCGCCCCGGTCAGGTGTCGATCGTCCCAGGCCTTGCTCCGAATCCATTTCTGGCTCATGTTCGATGTTCCGCGCGGAACCTTTGCGCGACCGCCAACTACGGGGATGTCAATTGTAGAACGCTGGAGCCACCCTCATGCGGCCATTACTGCCACGCCGGAATGATTATCGTACAGCAATAGTTCGGGAGGGGTTGATCCGGCGACGAAGGAAGGGCCGCGGACGGCCAGGAGGCCGGCGGTGGGATGGTCGGTTCCGAAGTGGAACGCTCGGCGCTCCAAGCCCAGAGCGGTCGCACCGTTGTGTGTGGCCATGCGAAGGAGCGTCGTGGGATCGGTATTGTCGCGCTGGTGGAGGAGGCGCATTTCACGGAGGATGCTGATGCCGATGGCGGGGTTGGTTGAATCGGGCGGAAGGTTGATGATCGAGTCGGTTCCGAGCGCGACGGGCACCCCGGCGGCGAGCATGTCGCGGTAGCGGTGCGGGCCGAAGTGCGTCGCGGCGGCGAAGTAATCGGAGGCGTGGGGGCAGTAGACGACCGTTGTTCGGGTGCGGGCCAGGGTTTCGATCGCCGCATCGTCGGCATCGTTGACGTGCGCCACGAGCATGGGCCGGGCGGTGCGCTCGGCGGATTCGGCCAGGACACGGGCGAGGTGGGCGACCGGATGGCGGCCGCGACCGATCTCGTCGAGGATGTCATCGGTCCAGAGGCCGAACCGTTCGAGCAGATCACGCTGCGGCCCGGCGGCTTCGGCGATGAAGCGGCGCTCCTCCGGTGATTCGGCCAGGTGCGTGCAGAGGGGCAAGCCCACTCCCGGGACCGCGGCTGCCATCTCGATGGCTCGGCGGTACGAACTGAGCGCGACGGTGTTTGGGGCGTGGGGCTGGAGTCCCAGGGCTGGTCCGGGCCCGGCTCGTTCCGCCCCCGCATCGTGCAACTGCTTCTGCACCCATTCGAGCGTGCCGAGTCGGTTCTTTCCGATCGAGAAGAACTCCAGGAACGAGACGCCGCGCCCACCCATCTCTCGCAGGGTCCGCCAGGGCACAAGGCTCGAGCGGGCCTTTGGCGCGCCGGCGATATCCCCGATCGCCACCGTTCCCGCGGCGATGGAAAGTTCGATCCCCCGCCGCACGGAGGCGGCGATGGGTTCGTCCTCGGTGTGCCGCACGGCCCGCACCATGTCCACCCATTTGACGAACCCCTCGGCAGGATCGTGGGGGCGCGGGCCGATGTGGGTCAGGTCGAGGTGGGTGTGGGCGTTGACGAGGCCCGGTATCAAGGTGCATTCCGGGCGCGCGATGACTCGCAGGGTTCTGGCGCGGTTGGCTTCATGGTCGAGGACGTGGCTGGTCGGGCCGACGGCGAGGGTGCGGGTGTGCCAGTCGCGCCCCGGTTCGGGCTGCCTGTCGGTTGCTGTCAACAGTTCGAGGAGGATCGAGCCCGGAGAAGCGAAGAACCCCGCGCCATCCACGATCGCGGCGGCATCGACACGCAGGAAACGAGGGATGCGAGCGGGGTCGCGGCTGGGATCGACGACTTTCATGGGCGGTGTCGGGGGTCGTCGATAAAGGCGCTTCCGGCGCTGGAAGAAGAGTGTTCAGCGTGCAGGACTGCGAAAAAGAGCGTATGCTGCCGGAACAAACCGCCGCGCCCGCGGCGGGGAAGGTTGACGATCAATCCGGTGGCGGAGTGCCGCCGAAGACACATCACGAAGGGAGTACGCAGATGGATAGCGGCCAGATGACCCGATCACGCGGGAGCGGCTTGGTTCGGAGGGTGAAGGTGGTGGTGGCGATGGCGTTTGTGGGGCTCGCGGCCTCGGGGCTGGGCGGGTGCAACGCGGGGGGCAACAACCTCGTCGAGGCCAACCGGGCCCTGCAGGAGCGCGTGACCGCGCTGGTCGCGGAGAACGAGTCGCTGCAGAGCACCAACCAGCAGCTGCAGGCCGCCCTCGCGGCGCGCGACAAGGCCATCAGCGAGCTGCAGATGGTCCTGGGCGACATGCGCAACGGCGCCGGCGGGATGGATGAGAAGTACCAGGAGCTGCTCAACCGCTTCAACAACATGAAGTTCGGCAGCCTCGACCAGGCGACGGACTCGGCGTTGGCGCAGCTCGCGGCCCAGCACCCGGACCTGATCGAGTACATCCCGGAACTGGGCATGCTGCGGTTCAAGAGCGACTTCACGTTCGATTCGGGCTCGGACGCGGTCAAGGCTCCGGCGGTGGCGACGCTGCAGCAACTCGCGGAGATCCTCAACAACGCGGCGTCGGCGTATGACATCAAGATCCTCGGCCACACCGACGCGCAGCCGGTGGTGCGGGCCAAGGCGCAGCACCCGACCAACATGCACCTGTCCGCGCACCGGGCGATCAGCGTCCGTAAAGAACTTGTGAACATGGGCGTCGCGGCGAACCGGTTCGAGGTGGCCGGCCGGGGCGAGTTCGACCCGATCGTGGCCAACGGCGCGGATGGCAAGGCGGCGCAGAACCGCCGCGTCGAGGTCTACCTGATGAAGGCGATGAACCGCGCGGCCTACAGCCCGGCCCCGGCGATGGACACGACACCGGCCGCCCCCGCGCCGGCCGCCGCGCCGAAGAAGCGGGCGGAAGAGTTCATGAAGTAAGACCGCCGCGGCGGCAAGGGTTGGATTGAGACTCCGAGGGCCCCGGTCGAACGACCGGGGCCTTTTCAGTTCCAAACGCGGGGCGTCGCGGGGGGTGGGGCGCGTTGATTGGTCAGAACATGGTCAGTTGGCTGGTGGCGAGTTCATCGCTGATTGGGTGCTCCGGGTCGAGGCGGTAGTCGCCGGAGTAGCAAGCGGTGCAGTAGGTCTCGGCGGGGCGGTTGACGCAGGCGAGCAACCCTTGCATGGAGAGGAAATGGAGGGAATCGACGCCGAGGAAGGCGCGGATCTCTTCGACGCTCTTGTTGTGGGCGATGAGCTGGTCGCGGTGCGCGAAATCGACGCCGAAGTAGCAGGGGTGGCGGATCGGCGGGCAGGAGATGCGGAGGTGGATCTCTTTCGCGCCGGCCTCGCGGAGCTGGTTCATCTTCACCTGCGTGGTCGTGCCGCGGACGATCGAGTCATCGACGACGACGATGCGCTTGCCGTTGACCATCTCGCGGATGACGTTGAGCTTGAGGCGGACGGCCGCGCTGCGCTCGGCCTGGGTGGGCTTGATGAACGTGCGTCCGACGTAGCGGTTGGGGACGATGCCTTCGCGGTAAGGGATGCCGGACTGTCGCGCGTAACCCGCGGCGGCGGAGCGGCCGGAATCGGGCATGGGCATGACGTAGTCGGCGGGGACGGCGGCCTCTTGCGAGAGCCTGGCGCCGAGGGCTTCGCGGACCATCTGCACGTTCTGGCCGAAAACGTTGCTGGAGGGGTTGGCGAAGTAGACGTGCTCGAAGATGCAGTGGGCGAGGCGCGGGGCGGGATCGGAGAAGCGGCGCGATGAGACGCCGCGATCGCTGAGCGTGACGATCTCGCCGGGCTCGACCTCGCGGACAAACTCGGCGCCGATGACATCGAGGGCGACGGTCTCGCTGGCGACGGCGTGCCGGCCATCAGGGAGTTTGCCGAGGACCAGCGGACGCCAGCCCCACGGGTCGCGGGCGGCCTCGACGCGGTCGGGGAAGAGCAGGACGAGGCTGAACGCCCCTTGCAGGTGGCGGAGCGTGGCGGCGAGGGGATCGACGGCGCGCTGCTGGGCTGGGGAGGCGAGGAGGTGGACGATGACCTCGGTGTCGCTGGTTGTGTGGAAGAGGTGGCCGGCCTCCTCGAAGAGCGCTCGGAAAAGGTCGGCGTTGATGAGGTTGCCGTTGTGGGCGATGGCGACCTGGCCGGCGACGTAGCTTTCGAGCAAGGGCTGGGCGTTGCAGGAGACCGAGCCGCCGGCGGTGGAATAGCGGTTGTGGCCGATCGCGCCGCAGCCGGTGTTTCTGGTTGCCCGGGTTGCGCCGTTGGTCGCGGGTGTCGTCGGCGTTGTGCCCGACGACTTGTGCCGCGGCGGAGTCGCGGCGTGGTCGGACGTGTCCGGGGCGGAGGGCCGGGGTACCGCGAACTTCTCAAGGTCGCTGAGCGTGCGCTGGTCGAAGACTTCGGCCACCAAGCCCATGCCGGTGTGGGCGTGGAGCGTGCGGCCGTTGGAGACGCAGATACCGGCGGATTCCTGGCCGCGGTGCTGCTGGGCGTAGAGGCCCATGTAGGCGGTGACGGCGGGCTCGGGGCCGCCCCAGATTCCGAAGACCGCGCACTTTTCCTTGGGGGAGTCGGTGCGGAGCTGAGGGAGGTGGATGGGCATGGAGCGTGGAAGCGTAGGGATCGCGAGGGAGACTGAGATTCGGGGACACAGAGGCACGGAGGGGGGCACGGAGAGCACGGAGAAGAGGCAATGCGAGTGCGAAGGCTGCGTCGGACTTGGTGAATGTGGGATCGGGGTTGGGTGAAGCGGCACTCGCGCCGGACGGAGTTGTTCGAGGGGAGGAATCCGGAGGGAGCGGGGGTTACGAGCACGCGTTTAGCGTGAAATGAGGTGTGCCGGCACCGCTTGCAAGGCATCGGCCTTGGGCGCGGCATCTGCCGGGTTCTCTCCGCACCTTGCCATCCGAATCCTCGCTTGCGCTCTCCGCTGTCCGCGCACGGCTTTCCATTCGCCACAAGCCATCCACCCCGATCCCCGACCATCAGACAGCCCCTGCCCATTTCCACCTCGCGCCCCGCTATCCCGCGCCTCCCGTATGTCAGGGAGTCTCGAGCGGGAAAGCGGCTTGGTGCCGACCAAACCATGAACGCCGATTGTGCAGGAGCGATGCGAGTTTGGAGAACCTGGAGGCGGATGACCATACCGCGCGGGAAAGCGGGTCGGTAGCGGAGACGACTTCTGTCGGGGTGGGCTTGATCCTGACAGTTGCCTGCCCTTTGATTGCGGCCCGACATCGTTGTGATGCCCGGATCCCCCCCATTGCCGAGCCGCAGACGCGGGAACTCGGCGGATCGCTCCCCTTGAAGGTGGAGCACCCTGGTCAAGGCAAGCCGGCTCGGAGAGCCGGCAAACCCAGGCCCAGGAGACGGAAGGAGTTGTGTCGCATGGCTCGTTATCTTGGTCCGAAGCTCAAGTTGTCCCGTCGTATCGGCTCTCCAATCGAGGATGTGCCGAAGCACACGTCGAAGCGTCAGCTGACGCCGCCGGGCATGCACGGGTACCGCGGGCGGCGGTTGCGTGACTACGGAATCCGCCTGAACGAGAAGCAGAAGCTGCGGCACCACTACTCGGTGCTGGAGAAGCAGTTCCGGCGGTATATCGCCGAGGCGACGCGCCAGCCGGGCAACACCGGCGAGGTGCTGCTGCGGATCCTGGAGTGCCGGCTGGACAACGTGATCCGGCGCGCGGGGCTGGCGCGGACGATCTGGGCGGCGCGGCAGATCGTGGCGCACGGGCACGTTCGCGTGAACGGTCGGAAGGTCGATCGTCCGAGCTTCGGCGTGAGCGTGGGCGATGTGATCACGCTGAAGACGAAGATCCAGAAACTGACGCGGGAGAACATGGAGTCGCTGTCCGGGCACGAGGTGCCTGGGTGGCTGGACTTCAACCCGGGCGAGTTGACGATCCGCGTGGTGGCGCTGCCGACGAGCGACCAGGTTCCGTTCGACGTGAATACGAACCTCATTATCGAGTTCTACCGGTAAGAGTTGAGAGGGGACAGGTTCAAGGTTACAGAAAAGGCATGAGACCGTGGTCCGGATTCAATCGCATCGGGACCTGATCGTCTGGCAACGCTCAATGGAGCTGGTTCAGATTGTCTACACCCTGACTCGTATCCTGCCAGACCGTGAACGCTTTGTCCTGTCCCCTCAGATTTGCCGTTCGGCCATCTCCGTTCCGGCCAACATCGCCGAAGGGCACGCCCGCGGAGGTCCACGAGCGTTTTGCAACTTCTTGTCCATCGCTCGCGGGTCGTTGATGGAGCTCGAGACTTACCTGCTCTTGATCGAGAAGCTCGGGTATGCGAAAGGCCAGGACTTGGCCCGAGCGTTGGACGAAGTGTCGCAAATCAGCCGAATGCTCGTCTCACTGCGGAAGAAGATCGCTGCGAAAGCACGGTCGGATAGTCGATATCCAGACGGCGAGCCAGCCGTCACTCAGACCTGAAACCCCTCCCCTTACCCCTCCCCACCCATGCTCAAGTGGCTTCGCAAGTACAACAGCATCATCCTGGTCGTCGGCGGCGTGCTGCTGATGGTCGCGTTCCTGCTGCCGGAGACGATCAGCCAGCTCGGCAAGACGCCGATCGGCGGGTCGGCGTTCAAGATCAACGGGAAGCGTGTGTCGTACGCGGACGCGGATTTCG
This sequence comes from Phycisphaerales bacterium, assembly GCA_020846975.1. Classification (GTDB taxonomy): domain Bacteria; phylum Planctomycetota; class Phycisphaerae; order Phycisphaerales; family UBA1924; genus JADLCX01. The sequence goes on along the minus strand of JADLCX010000058.1, from coordinate 286,668 downwards.
CCTCGCGTGAGTTCTTCGTGCTGCGGTCGCTCCTGGGCGAGGGCTTCCTCGCGGGGATCGGCGGGGGCGAGAACTCCGAGCACTGGATCATGCTGAACCGCGAGGCGGAGCGGCAGGGGTTCGCCGGCGGCAAGAGCGACGGGATCGACTTCCTGCCGGAACTGGCGCGGGCGGCGGTCGCGATGCAGTATGAGCAGTACACGCGGATGGGCCTGCCGATGCAGCAGGTCGAGCAGTTCATCGGGCCGATGAAGCCGAAGGTCAAGCAGTTGACGGAGGAACTGGCGACGCGTCGGCTGCCGAGCGCGATGGGCCAGGCGCGGCTGAGCGAGGACCAGGCGTATCGCGCGCTGGGCAAGCTGCACGCGATCACGAGGATGCGGGTGGCGTACCAGAACACCGCGGCGGCGAGGCTTTCCGGGCCGCGGATGATCGCGGGGCTGAAGGAGATCGCCGACTCGGCGAAGGCGGACGCGGTGTTCATCCCGCCGGACCGAGCTCCGGGCGAGACGAAGGAGCCGACGGCGGAGGAGATGCGTGCGCACTTCGACCGCTTCAAGGGGACCAAGCCGGGCGAGGGCGAGTTCGGGATCGGGTACCTGATGCCCGACCGCGTCAAGCTGGCGTTCATGACGATCGATCGGAACGCGATCCAGACGGGCCTGACGCCGGAGGCGGTGGAGGTTCGGAAGCGGTTCCTGAAGCAGTTCCCGACGGGCACGCCGCCGAGCGAGGAGGCGGCGCAGGCGGCGATGGTGAAGATCGAGGACGAGGTTCGTGCCGAGCAGCTCGACCGCGTGCTGAAGGCGATCGACCAGATCGTGAAGGCCGAGATCGAGAAGGCGACCCGGAAACTGGAGGCGGACGGGGACTACAAGAAACTGCCGGCGGACTGGGCGACCGGCGGGTTCAAGATGCAGTCGCTGGCGGCGACGGTGGAGAAGCGGGTGAAGGAGACCTCGGGCACGACGATCGCGTTGCCGAGCGTTTCGATCCTGGACGCGAACTGGCTGACGGCGAAGGAACTCTCGGCGTTTCCGGGGATCGGGGAATCGTCGGTGAAGCGGGGGAACCAGAGCGAGTCGTTCGCCGAGGCCGCGATGAAGGTGCGCGAGTTGGCCGGGCGGAACCAGGGCCTGTTGCAGGCGGGGATTCCGTCGCTGGAGTACACGGCGGACCCGTCGGGCAACCGGTACTACTTCATGGTGCTGGACGCGAGGAAGGAGTCGGCTCCCGAGGCGTACACGGAGATCGAGGACCGGGTGAAGAGCGATGTGAAGCGGCTGGCGGGCTTCCAGCGGATGAAGGACAACCTGGGCGGGTACCGGCTGCTGGCCGAGACCGCGCCGGACGCGATCGCCGCGCTGGCCAAGACCGGAGCGGCGACGGTGGCGGACGAGTTGCCGGTGCTGTCGGGCTTGACGGTGCGGGAGTCGGGGATATCGCCGACGAACGCGGACCTGGATCACGAGGACTTCCGCAAGGCGGTGCTGGCGGCGGCGGCGAAGTTGGACCCGCTGACGGACCTTTCGACGCAGGACGCGTCGGCGCGGCTGGTGATCACGCCGGTCGCGAAGAGCCTGGGGATCGGCGCGGCGAAGATCACCACGGTGTCGCCGATGACCGAGGAGCGATTCCGCTCGGCGGGACCGATGGCCGGGGCGCAGTTGATCAACCGGATGCGGCAGGCGGAGAACCAGACGCGGGAGGATCCGTTCTCGCTGAGCGCGCTGGAGACGCGGCTGAACGTGAAGTACAACGACAACCGCGTGAAGAAGCAGGCGGATGCGGGGAAGGGACCGTGAGGGGAGGGGGTGGCGGGGTGGCGGGGTGAGGGGGTGAAGGACAAGGCGTGGAAGCGCCGAGCCTTGTGGGCGGGGGCGGGCGCGCGTTTGTTCGCTACTTGCGGGTGAAGCGGTCGCTGATCGCGCCGAGGATGGCGCGGCGGCTGAGTTCGGGAAATGTGGCGATCAGGTCGCGACGGAAGAGCGAGCCGGCGGCGCGGGCGATAAGGCGGCCGGTGGCCTTGAGCCCCAGGAGCGGCGAGGGCGCGGGCTTTTGGCCGTTGCGACGGAGCAACAGCAGCGTGGCGTCGTCGTCGAGGCTGATCGATCCATCGATCACCGGCGGCAGGCCGGCGTATCGAGCGATCGCATCGAGCAGGGAGGGGATGAAGGCCGGGGCGTTGGCGGGATCGACGGATTCGAGGAGGCCGGCCAGCCCGTGCTGACCCAGTTGGCGGCCGGAAGGGTCGCGGGTTTCGAGGAGCGGGTCGGTGTAGATGAGCACGAGGTCGTCGGGCGCGAGGCGGATGGCGCGGTGGGAGTAGACCGTGTCGGCGAGCACGCCCAGGGGAAGATCGGCCGGGTCGGTGCGACGCGGATGGGATGGGGCATCGAGCGCGGTCCAGCGGCGGGCGCGGGACTCGAACCAGAACGGGCGCGGGTGGCCGGCGTTGCTGAGGGTGAGTTCGTCGGTCGGGGAGAAGTAGGTCGCGACGACGGCGGTGGCGAAGAGGCCGGCGAACGATTCGCCCTGAGACTGGAGTTCGCCGAATCGTCGGTTGACGGCCTCGACGAAGCGGCCCTGATCGATGTAGTTGGAGAAGCGGCCCATGAGCCGGCGCAGGTCGCCGGCCGCGGCGGAGACGGCCGCGCCGTGACCACTGACATCGGCAACGAACATGCGGGAGATTCGGCCGGTGGCGCAACTGGAGAGGTAGTGGATGTCGCCGCCGGAGTCGGAAGCGGCGCCCTCCCCCTGCGGGTCGGCGAAGGGGCTGCTGAAGACCCAGGCGTCGAGGCCGGGCATGTTGATGCTGGTGGAGACGCGGCGGTTTCCACCCCAGATCTCCATGCACTGCATCGTGTGGGGTGCGGGGGGGGCGGCGGGCATGGCTCTTGGCCGCGGATTGACGCGGATTAGAAACCCGGGTTGACGAAAGAACAAGGCATCAAGGCATGAGACATCGAGGCATCAGGTCGAGAGGAGGGCTTGGAGCAGTTCGGGCGTTCCCTGTCCCCTGGTCGCAACGGTCTCGATGATCGGCCGCTTGCCGGCGACATCGCGGAGATCGCGGACGAGCTCGTTCTCGCCGGGGTGGTCGGCCTTGTTGCAGACGAAGACGTCGGCGATCTCGAGGATCCCGGCCTTGTCCATCTGCACGGCATCGCCCATGCCCGGGGTGAGGACGACGGCGGTGCGGCCGACGTGCTGGCGGATGCGGGTCTCGTTCTGACCCGCGCCGACGGTCTCGATAAACACCGTGTCGAATCCCGCGCCGCCGATGAGTTCGATGATCTCGGGGACGGCGTGGTAGTCCTCGCCGCTGATGGCGAGCGAACGGTAGAAAACGGCCTCGTCGAGGTTGTTGAAATCGACGCGGAGGCGATCGCCGAGGAGCGCGCCGCCGGTGATGGGGCTCTTGGGGTCGAAGGCGATGACGGCGCACCGGCCCATGGACGGATTGTCGATGGCGCGGCGTGTGAACTCGCCGACAAGCTGGGCGACCAGCGTGGACTTTCCCGCGCCGGGCGAGCCGGTGATGCCGATGACCCGGCGGGGCCTGCGCCTGGCGGCATCGGGTCGGAGCGGGCGACCCTCGTGAATGAGCGAGATATCGCGGGCGAGTTGGGCCGCGGGCGTGCCGTTGGGGATGACGGGGTCGAGTTTCCGCGTCGCGCCGCGCACGGCCTCGACGATGTCGAGCAGGCCGGTGCCGGTGGAGAAGCACTTGGCGACACCGCCGGCGAGCAGGGTGGGGATGTCCTCCTGCGGGAGGATCCCGCCCATGTAGACGGGCAGGTCGGCGCGGCCGAGCTGTCCGAGCGCCTCGATCAGCCTGGGCCCGAGGACCAGGTGCGAGTTGGACATCATGCTCGCGGCGATGACGTCGCAGTCCTCGTCGCGCGCGGAGATGGCCAGCGAGCGGGGCGTCTGCCAGAGGCCGGAGTAGATGACATGGACACCGGAATCGCGGAGGGCGCGGGCGATGACCTTGACGCCGCGGTCGTGACCGTCGAGGCCCATCTTGCCGAGCATGACCCGCGGGCGGTGGTCAAGGTCGGCGCAGCGGTCCTTTTTCTCGAACTCGGTCGTGGCGGTGTGGAGCGTGGTGGTCATGGCGTTGAAAGAGGGGAGGGGGCGAGATCACCGAACCCGTGCTGTCCTCCGGCCGCGAAGAGAACGTTATGCTGGCCGCGTTACCGTTCGGGAGAGGCTCCCATGTCTCCCGTGCCGGAGGACCTGCGAACGAGGGGTCGCTCGGCCCCGCCGGGTGGAGCCGCGACGCTGACATCGGAGGTCATGGCGGTGCCGGTGACCTTGCACCCGAGTTCGCGGAGCCACTGCGCCGTCTCGGTGTTGCAGGTGTGGCCCATGGAGTACGACGCTCCATCCTGGACAAACGTCATGTCTCGCTTCTGGTTGTAGAGGGCGGTGGATTGCGAGAGTTTCCACCGGGCATCGAGTTCGGAAAGACAGAGGCGGCACGCCGCGGCCGAAACCTCGATCGGGTAGATACCCTGTTTCGGAGGCGCATCGCCCCACAGGTCGGGGCAGGCGGCAAGGTGGTCGTAGGTGGCGGGGCCGTGCATGTCGCGGTAGCCCAGCGCGCCCGGACCTGGCAAGAGCACGGCGAAGGGGGCGCGATAGAACTGGTCACGGTCCAGCGCGGCCCAATCCCACCTGCTGTAGGAGTAGTGCGCGAGCGTGCCGTTATCCCGAGGGAGCAGCAGGCTGGTGTGAACGCCCTGGCGGGCGAGAAAGACAGTGACGGGCTGATCCGGCGCGGCGGGGGGCTCAACGGTGAACCCGCACCCCCCCATCCCCCCCACCGCCCCCACCGCCCCTACCACCCCCAACACGCCCAACGCTCGAGCGACCCGCGCGATCCCGGCCTGCACCCGCGACCCGTTCGGATGGCCCGACCGCCCGGCGTCCCTGGCACCCGCGAAGCCGATGATCAGCTCGCTGAGCCGGCGAAGCGGGTACGTCAGGACGAACAAGCGGTGGGAATCGAACATGCGTTTCCAGTGCCGAGGTGCGTGCGAAGCCCTTCGGATACGGGCCGAATGAAGGCCCGGATGATACGGGGCGCTGCGTGCCGAGGCGAGATGGGCCGATGGCGGGCCGCCGCGTGTCTGTGTACATTGGTGCCCATGGGCATCGCGGAGGACAAGGCGAGGGTGGGCGCGGAAGGAGCGGGAGCGGCGGAGGGGAGAGCGGCCGTGATCGCTGGCGGAACGCGCGGGGACGGGGGGAGAGGGGTGTGGCCGGCGCGATATGACCTCATCGACGCGTGGCGGGGGCTGGCCGCGCTGATGGTCGTGATTCACCATGTCGCCGGCAAACCCGAAGGGGGCTGGCCCGCGATGATCGGCGGGCCGGCGGTGATGCTGTTCTTTGTCATCAGCGGGTACTGCATCGCGGCATCGGTCGATTCGTGCCAGCGTAAGAGGCTCGGGTTCGGGACGTTCATGCTCAGGCGTGTGCGGCGGATCTACCCGCCGTACCTCCTGAGCGTGGCGTTCTGGATCGCGACGCGGATCATCAAGTGGAAGCAGACGGGCGACAACGACCTGGCCCGGTTCGCGTGGTACGAGTGGGTCCAGAACCTGACGCTGACGCAGTGGATCTCGCTGGTGTTCGACCCCTCGACGTACGCAGCCAGGAACCCGACGAACTTCGTGGTGGCGTACTGGTCGCTCGGGTACGAGGAGCAGTTCTACCTGGTGATGGGCGCGATGATGCTGCTGGCGGTCCGCGTGCGGATGAGCGTGCTCGGCATGACCTCGCTGCTGATGGCGGTCGGGTTCGGGGTGAACATGGTGTGGCCCGAGGTCGCGTGTGGGTTCTTCATCGAGTACTGGTCGCTGTTCGCGATCGGCGTGCTGGTCTTCCACCGGCTTTGCAGGATGGAGAGCCCGGCGCTGCGGCGGACGGTCGATGCCTTCCTGGTCGCGGTGTTCGCGGCGAGCGTGTGGGTGCGCTGGTTCTCGGGGGCCGCGTGGGCGGCCGATGCGCCGGGGTTGGACGCGCTCCAGCGCGCCGAGATGCGCGTGGTGTACGGGGAGCTCGCGATCGCGGCGGGCTTTGCGCTGCTGCTGATCGTCATGCGGCCGGCCAGCGGCTGGATCGGCCGGCAACCCTGGTTCAAGCCCCTGGCCGCGCTGGGGGCGATCACGTTCAGCCTGTACCTGATCCACCAGTTCAACCTGACGCTGGTGAGCAAGGTGGGCAGCAGGTTCTTCGCCATCGCGGGCCTGGACGGCGCGAGCGAGACAAGCCCGTGGCACACGCCGTGGCTCATCGTGCAGGTGCTCCTGCACATCGGGCTGGCGGGCGTGTTCTGGTTCTTCTGCGAGCGGCCGTTCCTGAACAAGAGCCTGGGCGCCGGGCCCGAGGCCGCGAAACGGTGAGTGTCCCGCGGCGGCTCGCGCGGTCGGGTTGATCCAACGACGGAACACAGCGGAGTCGTGCCCCTGGCCTCATCGCTCCACCGCCCCCCGCTCCCCCGCCCGGCGCTCTACGCGTTCCTGGCCATCGTCGCGCTGGCGTACCTGCTCCCCTTGGTATGGATGGCGTCCACCGCGATCAAGCCCGCGAGCGAGGCCAACTCGGGCGCGATCGGGCTGCTGCCGCGGCTGGATGACCCGGCATTCGGCGATGCACCGTACCCGGCGAAGCTCCTCACGCAGGTCCGGAGCAACCTCGACGCGGTTCTGGAATCACCCGTCGCGGATTTCCGCCTCTACCTCCGCAACTCGCTCCTCGTCGGCACGCTCAGCGTCATCGGCATGGTGCTATCGAGCGCGATCGTCGCCTACGGCTTCTCGCGCATCCGCTGGCCGGGGCGCGACCGCGTGTTCGCGCTGGTGCTCGCGACGATGATGATCCCCTTCACCGTCATCATGGCCCCGCAGTACCTGCTCTTCAAGCACCTGGGCTGGATCGGGACGTTCCTGCCGCTGTGGGCGCCGGCGTTCTTCGGGGGCGCGTTCAGCATCTTCCTGCTCCGCCAGTTCTTCATGAACATCCCGCGCGAGCTCGACGAGTCGGCGCGGCTCGACGGGTGCGGCCACTGGGGGATCTTCCGCCACATCATCCTGCCCCTCTCGCGTCCGGCCCTGGTCGTGGTCGCGCTCCTTCAGTTTATCGGGAGCTGGAACGACTTCGCCAGCCCATTGATCTTCCTCAACCACCAGAGGATGTACACCGCCAGCCTCGGCCTGCAGATGTACCAGACCGAGCAGACCAGCACACCGTGGAACCAGGTGATGATGGCCGCGGCGATCGTGGTGGCGCCGGTGCTGCTGGTCTTCCTCGTGGCGCAGCGGGGATTGATCCGGGGAATTGCGACGCAGGGGCTGAAGGACTGAGCGGGGATCAAGGCGGGAACACAGAGGAAGCGGAGGAGAGCGGAGGGAGCAGAGGGAGGCGGGGTGTGCGGAAAGACGGGAACACAGAGAACACGGAGGGCCACGGAGGGCACGGAGAGAGACGGGAGATGCGGGAAGGCGGGAACTCAGAGGAAGCAGAGGAGAGCGGAGGATTCAGACGAAGGCGGGATGTGCGGGATCGTGGCCTTGGGCCCCGACGGGGCCATTGTGCGTAGCCGTGGGTGGAGCGGAGCGACACCCACGGTCAAGGCGAAAGGAGACGTTCACGTGGAGCCGAGCCGCGCGAGCGGCCGGTGCATCACTCGCCCCGGCAGGGCGAAGGCCTGTCGCCACGGGTGGAACAAGGGCGCGGCGAAGCCCGCCCGAGCGCAACCCGTGGAAAGAGCGCGAACGCTCACACCGCCCCGACCGGGGCGGAGGAAATCGCCGAACACCCATGCGCACGGCTCAGCGCTCAGCCCTCCCCGCCGCCCGCTCCTCCGCCCCTCGCGGGGCGGCTCACCTCACTCGCATCCTCCCCACGGGTTGCGCTCGGCCCAGAGCCGCCTCGCTCCACCCGTGGCTAAACCCCATCGCCCCGTCGGGGCGAAGCGACCACCCTCCACGAGGCAAGCCCCTGCAACCCCAAAGGCCAGAGGCGGATAACCACACCAACGGCACGAAGTGCGCGGTTTGAGCCGGGATGACGCCTCGTAACCACTGATGGACGCTCGAACGAGCTCCAAAGCGTGCCCACAAAGCTCCTCGTACGGCACGCTTTGCCCCAAAGCCTGGAGGTTCTGCTCCTCGGTGTAGACGCTTTGGAGCAAAGCGTAGAGGTTTTACTCCTCGGTGAGCACGTTTTACTCCTCGTGCGCCACACTTTGGAGCTTTGTGTAGACGCTTTGCTCCGCCGTCGGCACGCTTTGGAGCTCTCCGCGCCCTCCGCGGCTTCTCCGCGCACTCTGCGTTGTCCGGCCCTCGTCCCGACCGAGCGGCACCTACTCCCGCCACCCCGCGCGCACCCACGGCGTATCAATCCCCGCCTTGCGCAAGGCCGCGCTGAGCTGGCCGGTGTGGTGCATGATGTGCCGCAGGTTGTGGAGGTGCAGTTCCAGCCGTGTCAGCTTCAGCCGGCTCACCCCAGAGTCCCCCGCCAGCGTCGCTTCGGTCTCGGCCGCGAGGTTGGTGCGTGTGCGCTGCAGGCAGTAGGCGATGTACTCGAGCAGTTCGGGCTTCTCGAACCGCCGGCTGGGGTACTCCCCCTCGATATCGGCCATGCCCGCCGGGTGGAACTTCGGGCTGGGCTTCCAATCCTCCTCGCGCGGCTCCAGGTAGATGTCGGTGCAGTACAGCGTGTGGTACACCACGATCCAGAACGCGTACTTGGCGATCGGTGTGTCCCAGTGTTCTTCCGGGCATGCACGCACGCACGCGTTGAGCATGGCCAGCGCGGCCTCGTACTGCGAGATGAGCGTCTTCTTCACGAGGTCGGTCACTCTTCATCCCCGCGGAGCTTGGCGACCACGGTGAAATCCTCCAGCGTCGTGGTATCCTGCGTGATCTTCTCGACACCCGCGGCCACATCCCGCAGGAGCCGCCGCATGATCTTGCCCGATCGCGTCTTGGGCAGCCCCTCGGCGAACCGCACCTGCTCGGGGCGGGCCAGCGCCCCCACCTCGGCGGCGACGTGCGCGGCGAGTTCCTTCCTGAGCGCATCGTCGGGTTGCCGCGCGTTGTTCTTGAGCCACGCGGGCTTGAGCGTCACGAACGCGACGATCGCGCTGCCCTTGATCTCGTGCGGCACACCCACCACCGCCGCCTCGGCGACGCCCGGGTGGCTGACCAGCGCGCTCTCAACCTCCATCGTTCCGAGCAGGTGGCCCGAGACCTTGATCACATCGTCGATGCGGCCCTGGATCCAGAAGTAGCCATCGGCATCGCGGCGGGCTCCATCGGCCGAAAAGTAGAAGGGCTCGCCCGTCGCCGGGTCCTTGACGCGTCCGAAGTAGTTGCTGACGAACCGCTCGCGGTTGCCGAAGATGCCGCGGAGCATCCCGGGCCAGGGCCTGCGGATGACGAACAGGCCGCCCTGGTTGGGGCCGAGTTCGGCGCCCTGTTCGTTGACGATCGCGGCGTCGATCCCGAACATCGGGAGCGTGCACGAGCCCGGCTTGGTGGGGATCGCGCCCGGGAGCGGCGTGACCACGTGCCCGGCGGTCTCGGTCTGCCAGTAGGTGTCCACGATCGGGCACCGGCCGCGGCCGATGTGCGTGTGGTACCAGACCCAGGCCTCGGGGTTGATCGGCTCGCCGACCGTGCCCAGCAGCTTGAGGCTGGAAAGGTCGTGGGCGGCGGGCAGGTCGTCGCCCCACTTCATGAACGTGCGGATCGCGGTGGGCGCGGTGTAGAAGTGCGTGACCTTGTGGCGGGCGATGATGTCCCAGAAGCGGTCACCCCCTCCCGCGACCCCCGCGGCGCCGGCCTTGGCGGGGAAGTTGGGCGCGCCCTCGTACATGAGCGTGGGGATGCGGTTCATGAGGATGCCGTAGAGCACGTAGCTGTGACCGGTGACCCAGCCGACATCCGCGCTGCACCAGAAGACCTGGCCCGAATCCGGCTCGAGGTTGAACGCGAGCCGCGCGGTCGTCTGCACGAAGGCGAGGTAGCCCGCGGTGGTGTGCACGATCCCCTTGGGCTTGCCGGTCGAGCCGCTGGTGTAGAGCAGGAAGAGCATGTCCTCGCTGTCCATCTCGGCGCACGGGCAGGCGTCGGAGACGCCCGGGCCTTCGACGACATCGTGCCACCAGTGGAATCGCGTCGGGCCGATCCGCGGGGACCCCGTGCGGAACCGCCTGCTCGGCGCATCGTGCCCGGTGCGCTTCACGACCAGCACGTGGTTGATGATGTGGCCCTGGTTGCCCAGGAGACGCACCGCCTCCTCGACGTTGTCCTGGAGGCGGACGATCTCGCCGCGGCGGTAGCCGCCGTCGGCGGTGATGATGACCCTCGAGTCGGCATCGACCGCGCGCTCGGTGATGGCCGCGGGCGCGAAGCCGCCGAAGATCACGCTGTGCGCCGCGCCGATCCGCGCGCAGGCAAGCACCGCGACGGCGAGTTCGGGGATCATCGGCATGTAGATCGTGACGACGTCGCCCTTTTTCACCCCGAGCGCCCTGAGCGCGTTGGCGCAGCGGCCGGTCTGGACCTGGAGATCGCGGTAGGTCAGTTCGCGGATCTCCGGCTCCTGCGCGTAGGCCGAGAGGTGCGATTGGTGGCTGGTCCGCGGCGCAATGGGCTCGCCCTCCCACACCAGCGCGACCCGCTCGCCGTGCCCGGCCTGCACGTGCCGATCGACGCAGTTGTAGCAGGCGTTGAGTTTCCCGCCCGTGAACCACCTGGCGTCCGGCGCGGTCCACTCCAGCGCGCGCTCGAAGGGCTTGAACCACGCCAGCCGCGCCGCTTCTTCGGCCCAGAACTGCTCGGGGTGCTCGATCGAACGCTTGTGCAGCTGGCGGTACTGCTCGATCGACTCGACGTGCCACCGCGCGAGCCCGAGTTCGGCCGCGGGCCGCGGCGGGAACAGCCGGGTCTCGTTCAGGGCCGATTCGATGGCGCCCGTCGGCTGTGGGTCGGACGAGGAGCTGCTGGGTGTGGCGGGGGAGCTCGGCATGAGGCGAAAGCGTAACCACGCTCAACGCGGACTTCAGGCGGCCCGAAGGAGTTGGCGGCAAGAGCGTTAGTGCAATTGTCGGGGGCTTGCGCACGGGTGCTGGCGAGGTTCATGGCGACCCGTTGGAACGATCGCTTGTCGGAGGGGGGCGTTGAAGGCGAGCCGGCGCCGTGGACCTGCGGCGCACGTTCGAGGGAACCGCAAGGCAATCGGGATGTGCGAAGCCTCGACCGTGCGCCGGGCGCGTTGCCTGGGCACCGGGGCGGCGTGGCGTGCCCTCTCCCAGATCGCGGCCATGAAAACAACAACCCCGGCCTTGCGGGCCGGGGCTGGTGGGGTTGGACGGGGACCATTTTCGACGTTGAGCAGGGTCAAACCCCCGGCTCAACGCTGGATCGGCAGGGATGCCGATGCCACAACTTCAGCAGCCGCCGAAGTACGCGGCGAGGAAGTCGAAGATGTCCTGGACCGAGACGCCGTTGGGCGCGCCCGGGCCGGGCGCGCTGTCGTTGGTGTTGGCGCACGGGTCGTTGCTGAAGTAGCCGGTCAGGAAGTCGAAGATGTCCTGGACGGAGATGCCGCCGGGGGCTCCCGGGCCGGGGGCGGACTTGTTGTAGTTGCCGCGGCAGCAGGGGACGGTGAGGCTGAAGGGCGTGCAGGCGGAGCCGTTGCCGGAGTAGGTGCGGTTGGCGCCCACGCAGGCGGCCGCGGTGGTGATCTGGCAGCTCGCGCCGCAGCAGCACGCGCCGGTGGCGGGAGCGCAGGGATCGGGGGTGCAGGTCGTGCCTGTGCCCTGGAAGGTGCCGTTGGCCAGCGCGCAGTTGGCCGCGGTGGTCTGGGAGCAACCGCCGCCGGTGAGGCAGCACGCGCCGGTCGGGACCGGGCAGGGGTTGGGGGAGCAGGCGGTGCCGTTGCCCTGGTAGGTTCCGCTGCAACCGGCGGAGGTCGTCACCGTGCAGCCGCCGTCGGTCGCGCAGCACGCGCCGGTGGGCTGCGGGCAGTTGTTGGGCGTGCAGGAGGAACCGTCGCCCTGGTAGCCGGCCGAGCAGCCCGCCATGGTCGTGATGGAGCAGCCGCCGTCGGTCGCGCAGCACGCGCCGGTGGCCGCGCCGGAGCAGTTGTTGATGGGGCTCGCAGAGTTCCGGGGGAGCGGGGTCGCGGTGAAGAAGTCCACGATGTTGTTGTCGGTGTCGGAGCAGCCGTTGAGGCGGCGGTAGTTGGCGAGGGTGTTGCTGAGCGTGCCGGCGGCGCCAACGCCCTCGAAGCACGACGCACCGCCCGAGCCGACCAGGTCAACGATCGTGGTGCTGGCGCAGTTCGCTCCGATCAGCACGGAATCGTTGACGAGCGCGATGCGCGACGCGGTCGAGCTGACCGGGATCGCGCCGACGACATCGGCCGTGACGGGCAGAGGGTCGCCGCAGGGCAGGCCGGAGCAGCTGTTTCCGGCCGCCTGCGAGACGAGGAAGTAGCCGAACGCGGGGATCGTGCCGGAAAGCATGGTCTGCTGGGTAAAGCCTTCGGCCGCGGTGGAGTTCGCGTACTGGACGCTCCAGCCGGTCAGGTCGATCGGCGCGCCGGTCCGGTTGAACAGCTCGACAAAGTCGTTCTGGAGCGGGGCGCCCGAGTTTCCGCCGCCGCCGTAGACCTGGCTGATGACCACGCCGGTGGTCGTTTGGACGCAGTTCACGTTGGTCAGCGTGATGGTGCCGTCGTAGCGGCGCATTTGAGTATCGAGGATGGTGAATGGGATGACGTTGGTGGTCGGGAACTGCGCGAGCGGCATCGTCAACAAGTACGTGAAGTTGTTGTTGCCGTTGTCGGTCAGGGCCTGCGTGTCCGACAGGAAGAACCCGCTGAGGTCGGCGGTGACGGTGATGCCCGTGCTGTCGGGCATCGAGCCCGGCGTGACGTTGACCGTCAGCAGGGCCTGCTCGCCGTTGCAGACCGCGTTGGGGCTGGCGCCGGTGCCGTTGGTGGCGCGGAGGGCGCAGTTGTTCACGACCACCGTGATGGAGGCGTTGCCCGTGCGCTGCGGCACCGCGTTGTCAACGATCGTGACCGACACGTTCCGGTTGCCCGGCGCGGTCAGGGGCGAGATGGTCGCGTTCAGGGAGTAGATCCCGTCGCCCGCCGTGACGTCGCCGTTGGTGGCGTTGTCGAACATCGTCTGGCCCGGAGCGCCGCCGATGTCGGTCAGGTTGGCCGTCACGCTGGCAATCGTCGCGGCGGGGTTCGCGCCGGGCGTCACCGCGACCATCAGCAGCACGTCGAAGCCCGGGCACTGCGAAGAGGGCGAGGTGGAGCCGATACCCGAGGGAGGCGTCGAGCTCGAGCAGGTCAAGGTCGGGCTCGCGGAGTTGCGGGGCGCGGCCGTGGCGGCCGAGAAGTCGGAGGCGTTGTTGCCCGAGTCGATGCAGCCGCCGTCGGCGCGGAAGAGGGCGTTGGAGTTCCCGCCGGGCGAAGGCGCCGCCGAGCCCTCGGCACAGTTCGCTGTTCCCCACCCGACGAGATCCACAACGGCCGCATCGGCGCAGCCCGAGATCGCGGTCTGAATGGTCGCCAACGCAACCTTGCCCGCCGTCGCGCTCATGGCCAGGGTGCCGGTCGCATCGGCCGCGGGAAGCGGACCGACACCGTTGGCGTTGCCCGACTCGTGGACGAGGAAGTACCCGCCGGGGGCGATCGAGCCGGTCAGATTGTGCCGGTTGCCGAACGCGCCGGACGTTCCCGCCCCCTGGTATTGCAGCGAATAGGTCGAGAGGTCCACGGCCACCGCGCCCGCGTTGTACAACTCAACGTAGTCGTTGTTGAACGCCGAGCAGCCGGGCGATCCGCAGCCTGCCCCGCTGTACACCTGGCTGATCCGAACCTGCCCGCTCGCCGCGCCGGCCAAACACACGATCGCCGCCGCCGTACACAGTCCCTGCTTCCAAAGTCGCATACGCATCTACTCCTTCGTTCAATCCTCTGGGGTCTTTACACGCACACAGTTTCGACAACCCGCCCCACCGAAACAGCGGTCCCGGACCGCAGGTTCTTCGCAGCAACAACCGATCCCGGAATCTGCAAAAACCGCGTGCACACCCGCCGCGTACGGCTCCGCTCTGAACTCACCGCCGCCGGGGTGTTCGTGGCACGCTCAAACCTCTACGAACCGGCATCCTCAGACTCTGCTCTAGGATATCTTACCGTACCCGTCCGACAACCCGACGGGCGATCCGTTGCGTCAATCTTGCGCAAAGCCCGGCATCCAGCCCAGATACCGCCTCTTTCCCATCTTCAACCGACAGCAACCGACACCCATGCACCTCTTGAAATCCGCTTCCGGCGTCAGCGTTTTCACCTCTTCAGGGGAGAGCACCTCCACCGCCCCGCTCCCGCTCCTGCACATCCTCGGGATCGGGCGCAACTACGCGGAGCATGCCAAGGAGCAGGGCGCGGCCGTTCCCGATGCTCCGATGGTCTTCACCAAGAACGCGGCCGCGGCGTGCCTGGATGGGGACACGATCGTGGTGCCGAAGGTCTGTCAGGACCGGGAACAGGTGGACTTTGAGGGCGAACTGGCGGTCGTGATCGGGAAGCGGGTCCGCGACATCGGCAAGTCGGATGCGCTGACTTGCGTGCTTGGGTATTGCTGCGCGAACGATGTCTCGGCGCGGTGGTGGCAGAAGTCCGGCTCGGGCGGGCAGTTCTTCCGCGGCAAGTCGTTCGACACATTCTGCCCGCTGGGCCCGCGCGTCGTGGCCGCGGCGGAGATTCCGGACCCGAACGCGCTGCGGCTGAGGACGCGAGTGAACGGGAAGACCGTGCAGGATGCTTCGACAGGTGAGATGATCTTCGACGTGGCGACGCTGATCAGCGACCTGAGCCGGGGCATGACGCTGCTGCCGGGAACTGTGATCCTGACGGGGACGCCGAGCGGCGTGGGGATGGCGCGGACACCGCCGGAGTACCTCAAGCACGGGGACGTGATCGAGGTGGAGATCGAGAGGATCGGCGTGCTGACGAACCGCGTCGCGTTCGCGTGAACCGGCGCGGGTCGCATCACACGTCGCAGATTCTGACCGCGCTGGCCAGTTCCAGCATCGCATCGCCGGTGGGGATGAACTCCTGCCCGATCCAGCCGGTGTAGCCCTTGTCCACGATCGCCTCGATGATGCGGCGGTAGTTGAGTTCCTGCCGCTGGTCGATCTCGTTGCGGCCGGGTACTCCGCCGGTGTGGAAATGGGCGATGGAGTCGGAGTTGTCGGTGATCGTGCGGATGACATCGCCCTCCATGATCTGCATGTGGTAGATGTCGTAGAGGAGCTTGAACCGCGGCGAACCGACCTTCTGCACGAGCTCGACGCCCCAGGGCGTGCGGTCGCACATGTAGCCCTTGTGGTCCACCTTGCTGTTGAGCAGTTCCATGATGATGGTGATGCCGAGTTTCTCCGCGGTCGGCACGAGGCGGCGCAGAGCGTCGGCGCAGTTCTTCAGGCCATCGGCATCGGACAGACCGGGCTCGCGGTTGCCGCTGAAGACGATCAAGTGGGGCATGGTCGCGAAACCCGCGTCCTTGATGAGCCGCAGGATGCGCTCGCCCTCGGTGATCGCGGCCTGATGGTGCTCCGGCTTGTTGAGGCCCTTGCCGATCTGGGTCGGACCCATGGCGACGGCACATTCGAGGCCGCGGGCCTTGGCGGTCGGCCATTCCTTCTCGGTCAGCAGTTCGACCGAGCCGATGCCGATGGCCCTGGCTCGCTCGCAGAGGTCATCGAGCTTCATGCCGCCGTAGCACCAGCGACAGACGGAGTGCTTGACGCGGCCCTTGAGCGAAGGCGGGCCCTGATCCTCTGCGATTCCCGCGGGCTGCATCCCGCCCGCGCCGCGGGCGGCACGGCCATCGGCCCTCGAACTCAACGCGACGGCCGCGGCGGTCGCTCCGACAAACTGCCTGCGGTTCATATCCGGCCTCTCTGCGTGCGTTCACGCTTGGGCGCAGGGTTCGTACGCCCCCATCCCCATATTCTCGACCGACCGCTCGCTTCGTGCGCGGCTCGTTGAAATCATACCAACGGCGTCTTGCCGGGCAGGGCTATCGCGGGCGTCTCCATCGGCCCCAACTGCAGGCTCTCTGACGGGAGCAGGGAGAGCTTGCTGTTCATCGCCTGATCCCACGTAACGGCTTTTCCGGTGTACGCGCTCATGCGGCCCATGATCGCGGTCAGCGTGCTCTGGGCGATGCGGACGCCGTCGTTGTGGGCCTTGCTGTTGACGATCGAATCGATGAGGAAGCGGTGCTCGTCGGTGTAGGGGTCGGGCTCGCCGCCCTCGAACTTCCAGGATGCGCCGGCCTTCGCGCTCTTGATCTCGCCGCCGCCGGGCCAGACGCTGCACGAGCCCTCGGTGCCGGTGAACTGCTCGAAAACCCCCGAGGCGCACCCCTCGATCTGCCGGCAGGTGCTGAGGCCGAAGATCGGCGCGCCGCCGCGCTGACCCTCGCGCCCGGCGTACTCGAAATCGACGGAGAAGTGGTCGAAGATGTGGCCGTAATCCGGGCTGGTGCGGACCTGTCGCCCGCCCATCGCCGTGCACTTGACGGGGGTGGCATCGAGGCCCCAGTTCATGACATCGAGGTTGTGCACGTGCTGCTCGCAGATGTGGTCGCCGGAGAGCCACGTGAAGTAGAGCCAGTTGCGGAGTTGCCACTCGGTGTCGGACCACTCGGGCTTTCGGCGGTTCATCCACAGACCGCCCTGGTTCCAGAAGCAGCGAGCGGCGACGATCGCGCCGATCGCGCCGTCTTCGAGCCGTTTCATGGTCTCGAGGTAGCTCTTCTCGTGCCGCCGCTGCGTGCCCGCCACGACGCTGAGGTTCTTTTCCTTGGCCCGCTTGGCCGCGTCGATGACCACCCGCACACCCGCGGGGCAGACGGCAACGGGCTTCTCCATGAACACGTGCTTGCCGGCCTCGACGGCGGCGGCGAAGTGGATCGGCCTGAAGCCGGGAGGTGTGGCCAGGATGACCAGATCGACCGGGGCGGACGCCAGCAGTTGCTTGTAGGCGTCGAAGCCGACGAAGCAGTGGGCATCCGCGATCTTCACGCGGTCCTTGAGTCCGTCCTGGTTCAACAGTTCGGCGCGAGAGCTGTCGAGACGGTCCTTGAAAGCATCGGCCAGGGCGATGACCTCGACATCGGGCGAGGCGTCGAGACAGTTCACCGCCGCACCCGTGCCGCGGCCGCCGCAGCCGATGACGCCGACCTTGATCCGGCCCGCTGATCTTGCGGGCAAGAACCCGGCCGCGGAACCGGTCCCGAGAACAAGCCCGGCACCCGCGCCGGCCGCGAATCCGGAGAGCTTGACGAACTCACGACGATCCAGCGCACCACGTGTCATGCTCGAACGGGTCATTGCGTCTGCTCCTGGCTTGCCCACGCCCCGCTCCCCGCCAACAAAGAACAATCCGCGACACACAGTCTACTTCACCTGGGACAGTTTCACCGAACGGAGGTTCATCAGGCCGCCGGCGAGGTTGCCCACCGCGCCGACCGTCACCTCCAGCCTTCCTCCCTCTTCCACGGTCAGTTCGCCGACGCGGATCGTCTCGAACCTGTCCCAGCCACCGGTGGACTTGACCGTCCCGGAGATCGCCGCGCGGTCGTCGGCGCCGACGCGGACGCGGAAGGTGTTGCCGGCGGCCTCGGGCGTGCACGACAACTCCAGTTCGACCGCGTACCTGCCCGTGGGGAGTTCGACTTCCCATACGGCGGTCGCTCGCGGGCTGGTCCAGAAGCCGATGTTGGGCTTGCCGCCGATCCGCTCGACCTTCGCCGGCGGCGCCAGTTTGGCATCGATCGCGGGAAGGGTGAGCGAACCATCGGCGCCGAGAGAAGGTCGGGGTTCGACGATGCGCGGCCGCTCTTCGCACCGCAGTTCGATCACGGGTGTGTGAACACCGTCCGGCGGCTTGGTCAGCACCAACCGAGTTCGGTCCGGAACCCGCGCCGATGCTTTGGCATCAGGACGGCGAGGCCCAGCGGTCACTTGATCATCGACCTTCATTGTCAGCACGCCCGACCCGTTCTGCATTTCACGGGCCTTGAACGGCGACTTCAGAGCGGTCAGGTCGATCATCGCCCCCTGGACCCAGTCGAAGATATGCAGGTAGATCGAGTTGCCGTTCTGCGTCGCCGCGCCCCACGGCGTGCTCCTGAACGGGCCGGCGGTCGTCCCGTAGATCGAGGTGCCGTAGACCTTGAGCCAGGCGCCCATCGCGCGGAGCCGCTCGATGCTCTCGGGCGGGATCTCGCCCTCGGCGGTCGGGCCGACGTTGAGCAGGTAGTTGCCGCCCTTGCCCGCGATCTCGCAGAGCGTGTGGATCAGACGTTCGGAGTCCTTCCAGTTCTTGTCGGACCGCTTGAAGCCCCACGAGTCGTTCATCGTCATGCACGACTCCCAATCGACCCCCGGCAGGCCGCGCGACGGGACTTCCTGTTCGGGCGTGCAGAAGTCGCCCAGGCTCTTGACACCCGGCTTGTTCAGCCCGGCCATGTCGTCGCGAGCCTTGCCGACACGGTTGTTGACGATGATGTCCGGCTTGAGTCTTCGGCAGAGGGCTTCGAGAGACTCGCCGTGGGCCGTCCTCCAGGTGTCCTCCCATTCTCCATCGAACCACAGGATGTCGGGGTCGTAGGCGGTGATGATCTCCTCGACCTGCGCCTGCACGTACTCCACGAAACGGTCGAACCTCGCGCCGTCGGGCGGCAGCGGCTCATCGTTCCACGCACGGCGGGGTGTGTAGTCGGGGTGTCGCCAATCGAGGATCGAGTAGTAGAGCCCGAACCTCAGCCCTTCGGCGCGGCAGGCTTCGGCGAGCGGCTTGAGCAAGTCCCGCTTCCACGGAGTCGCCATGACGTCCCACTCGCTGACCTTGGAATCCCAAAGGCAGAACCCGTCGTGGTGGCGGCTGGTAATGACGACGTACTTGCAACCCGCATCCTTCGCAATCCGTGCCCAGGCCTTCGGGTCGTACTTGGTCGGGTTGAACTCGGGCGCGAACTTCTTGTACTCGGAGACGGGGATCTTGAGCGACTGCATGATCCACTCGCTCGGTCCGCCGCAGGTCTTGCCGTTCCAATCGCCCGCGGGCACGGCGTAGAGGCCCCAGTGGATGAACATCCCGAACCTCGCCTCGCGCCACCAGGCCATTCGATCGTCGGGCGAAACGCTTGTCGCGGGCTGTGCGTACCGGGACTTGTCCGGCGCGAACGAACCCGCGAGCACGCCGGGTGCGAGCCAGAGCGCGGCGAGCACTACGCAAGAGATGAACAACCTCGAGCATTGCAGGATCATGGAACTTCCGTGACGCTCGCTCACACGAACTTGGTTCGGCCCGGGATCGCGACGGGCGCGGCCTGGTACGGGCCAAACTCGTACCGCTCCGGTCCGAGCCGTTCCTGGCCTTCCATCGCCTGCTTCCAGGTGATGACCTGCCCGGTGTACGCCGCCTGCCGGGCCATGATCGACATGAGCGTGCTGTGCGCGCCCCGCTCCAGGTCGTTGATCGGCGTCCCCGCGCGGAGCGAGGCGAACAGGGCGTTGTGCTCGTTCTGGTACATGTCGCGCCCGGAGATGTCGGCCGCGGGTGTGTACTTCCAGAACTCCTTGCCGCGGAGGTCCCGGAGCGAGAGCGTCGGCACCCAGCCGTTGACCACCGCCTGCCCCTTGGTGCCGAACACGTAGTCGGAGTTATCGTTGGGGCAGCCGTCGATCTGGCGGCATGTGTGGTAGGCCCGCAGGCCGCCCTCGTACTCGTAAACGGCCGCGAAGTGGTCGAAGACGTTGCCGTGCTCCGGCCCGTTGCGCGCGGCCCGCCCACCGAGGCAGGTGACTTTCAAGGGCAGCCGGTCGTTCATGGCCCACGAGAGCCGGTCGATGGAATGGATCGCCTGCTCGACGATGTGGTCGCCGGACGCCCACGCAAAATGCCACCAGTTGCGGAGCTGGAACTCCATGTCGCTCCACTCGGGCTTGCGCGGCCGCTTGCTGAGCGTGTCGGTGTGGTAGGTGGTGTGGACGCTCGTGACCTCGCCGATACCGCCGCCGTCCGGCGAGTTGATCCGGTCGAACACGCCGCGAAGGCCGTCGTGGTATCGCCAGCAGAACCCCACCAGGCAGGCCAGGCCCTTGCTCCGGGAGATCGCCGCGCTCTCGAGCACGCCGCGGATGCCCGGCGAATCCACCGCGACGGGCTTCTCGGCGAACACGTGTTTGCCCGCGGCCACGGCGGCCCGCAGGTGCTCGGGCCGGAAGTGGGGATAGCCGGTCAGCAGCACAACATCCACGCCGCTGTCGATGACCTTCTGGTAGGAATCGAAGCCGATGAAGCGTCGCTCGGCGGGCACCTGGATGCGCGCCGATCCCTGTTCGTCGCCCGCATCCTCGAAGTGGCCGGTGATTCCCGCAAGGCTCGATTCGAGTCGGTCGGCAAACACATCGCCCATCGCGTGCAGGATGACATCCTGGTCCGCAGTCATCGCCTGCACCGCCGCGCCGGTGCCCCGGCCGCCGCAGCCGATCACGCCGACCTTGATCGGCCCGGTCAGGGGCTTGCCTCGGATGGTCGGTGCGTCGAAGAACTCGGGCCCGCCCGGGGTTGAGGCACGACCGTTCGCGAGGACCTGCTCAGCGCCGCGCCCTGCCCCTGAGGTGGAATGGATCGAACCGACAAGCGGCGCCGCCGCCGCGATTTTCACAAAGTCACGGCGCGAAAACCCCTGCTGCTGATGCTCCGACACGATCGGCCTCCTTCACTTGCCCGGCTTGCCGTCGAGGGTCCGCTCGGTCGGTTCGCACACGATGCGAAAACCGATGAACGGTCCATCCGCGAGCCACCACTTGCTCTTGGGGATCTGCGGGTCGCTGGCGTTCCACGCGCGGTTGTTGGGCTCTCGGGCTTTGGGCGTCAGCGCTTCGGCCTTGTCGCGGAAGTGCCCGCCCTTGACGACCGGCTTCCCGTCGCGCCCATCGACCCATTCCGCAACATTGCCGAGCATGTCGTGCAACCCGTGCGCATTGGGACTTTTCTTGCCCACCGGGTGCGGCTTGTCCTCGGCGTTCGCGGCGAACCATGCCGAATCGGTGAGCGCCTTGTCATCGGGCGCCCGGCCGCACGCGAGTTCCCACTCGTCTTCGGTCGCGAGCCGGAACTTCCGCTTGCTCTTCTCGCTCAGCCACCTGCAGAACTCCGCCGCGTTGGCGTGCGAAAGGCTGATCGCCGCGTAGCCCTCGTGGCCGAAGCCGCGATCGGGCGGGAGGTAGGGCTTGGTTGGTCGAGTGACCGCATCGGGCGCGGGCGGCTCGGAGGGCTTGTCGGGCGCCGGCGCATGACCCGCATCGCCGGTGTCCGCGGGCGGCGCATCCAGCTTGAAGACAAACACATCAAACGCTTCCCACGTGAGCTCGGTCCGACTTATCCAGAACGGCTTGATCTTTTTGTCCGCATCGCCCTCGATAGGAACCATCTCGATCGCGAACGCGGCGGAGGGGATCTCCTGCCTGAACGGTTCAAGCTTTGTCTCGACGGTTCCCGGCTTGACCGGCGGGGCGGCCGCTGCCGGCTTGTTCACCTGTTGTCCGAACGCACCGGTCGCCGCGCCCCCGAACGCCGCGACCGCGTACAACACCCACCCCATGCGTGCCCGCCTGCTGCCCATGTTGCTCGCTCCGCTGTTCACAATCGTCTGTGCTTCCTGCTCAATCCCACGGCAAAGGCACGAGTTTACTCGACTCTGCATGGGCGTGCCAGCGAGGATTGTGCTCTACACCGACTCCGCCGAATCGGCCCGCGACGCGGCCGCGGCGGCGTTTTCACGCATCGGAGCGATCGAACGAGCGCTCAGCGACTACCGACCCGACAGCGAATCAAGCCGCCTCTGTTCGCACGCTGTGGGTGTGCCGGTTGCGATCAGCCCTGAACTTTTCACGGCAATCCAGGCCGGCGCGGCGATCACCGAGGCCAGTCGCGGCGAGTTCGACATCACCATCGGGCCGGCGACACACCTGTGGCGAGAGGCACGTCGAACGGGCGTCGCGCCGACGGCTGACCAACTGGCCGATGCCCATGCCCGCATCGGGCTTCGGTTCCTCGCCATCGACCCGAGCGCACGCACGGCGACGCTGGCCCGTGACGGCATGGTCCTGGACTTCGGAGGAATCGGCAAGGGCATGGCCGCGCAGGCAGCCGTGGACCTGCTCCGCGATCGCGGCTTCCAGAAGTGTCTGGTCGCGCTCTCGGGCGACATCGCCGTCGGCGATGCGCCCGTCGGCAAGCCCGGCTGGACCATCGACCTGCCGCCGGGTGTCGCGGATCGATCGCTGGTGCTCACGAACGCGGCCGTCTCCACCAGCGGCGACGGCGAGCAGGCGATCACGATCAATGGCCGGCGCGAGTCCCACATCCTCGATCCGGCAACCGGTCGCGGCCGGGCCGATCGGCGGACCGTGACGGTCCTGGCTCCTCGCGGCGAACTGGCCGATGGGCTCTCCACCGCCGCGTGGTTGATGGGGCCGGCCGACGCCCCCCACCTCATCACGGCGTTCCCCGGCTGCGCCGCCGTCTGCGCGGAAGGTCCTGCGAATACCCGTCCCAGGGTCACAGTCATCGACCCCCATCGAGTTCTTCGGCGACTCGGTTGGACCGCCGATCACCCCTGAAACTTGCGGGCTTGGAGGGTTTCCGGTAGTGTGTTCGGCTCGACGAGCGGACGTCACGCCGACACCGCGCGATCGATCACGGAGCACTGAATGGCCACGTCCCCCACGTCCCTTGATCCATCGCCCGCTCTGGGCTCCTCGGGCGCTGTGCCTCGGCTGTCGATCATGATGTTCCTCCAGTTCTTCGTCTGGGGCGCGTGGTACGTCTCGATGACGGGCTTCATGAACAAGACCGGCATGGGCGGACTGATCGCCGCGGCCTACTCCGTCGGGCCGATCGCCGCGATCATCTCGCCGTTCTTCCTCGGGCTGATCGCCGACCGGTTCTTCGCGACCGAGCGGGTGCTCGCCGCGATGCACATACTCGGCGGCGCGGTTCTGTGCGCCGCCCCCGGCGTGGCCAAGGCCTTCGACCCGGCGAGCGACGGCTCGTCGTTCGCGCACCCGTTCATCCTCGTCCTGCTCCTGCACATGCTCTGCTACATGCCCACACTCGGGCTCACCAGCAGCCTCGCGTTCCACAACCTCACCAACCGCGAGAAACAGTTCCCGCTCGTCCGCGTCTGGGGCACCATCGGCTGGATCATCGGCAACATCGCCGTCAGCCTGCTGCCCGGCAAGGACCAGGCCGCCGAGCAGTTCTACCTCGCGGGTGGAGCGGCCATTCTGCTGGGCCTCTACTCGTTCAGCCTGCCGCACACGCCCGCGCCGGCCATGGGCAAGCAGTTCTCGGCCCGCGAAGCCCTGGGCCTCGATTCGCTCAGCCTGCTGGCCAAGCCCAGCTACTTCATCTTCGTCGTCTGCTCGTTCCTCCTGTGCATCCCGCTCGCCGGCTATTACGCACAGGCCCGCAACTTCGTGGAAGCCACTAACGCGGTCGTCAACGAGTCGGCCACGTTCACGATGTCGTTCGGGCAGATGTCCGAGATCTTCTTCATGCTGGTGATGCCGCTGTGCTTCGCGCGGCTGGGCGTCAAGTGGATGCTCGCGGTCGGCATGGCCGCGTGGGTCGTGCGCTACGGCCTGTTCGCGGGCGCTTGGGACGGCAAGGTGCAGTGGATGGTGCTCGGAGGCATCATCCTCCACGGCATCTGCTACGACTTCTTCTTCGTGACCGGCATGATCTACGTCGATCAGGCCGCCAACAAGGACATCCGCAGCCAGGCCCAGGGCTTCCTCGTGCTCATCACGCAGGGGCTGGGCATGCTGATCGGCGCCCAGGCGTTCGACGTGCTGGTGACACGCTACAGCAAGAGCACGCCGCCCGATTGGGAGAGCATCTGGTTGATCCCGTGCGCGTTCGCGGGCGCGGTTCTGCTCATCTTCGTCGCCGCGTTCCGATCGAAGCGATCCGCCGGTCCGACCTGACCGAGAGGTACCATCACTTCAATGACCCCCGTTCCCGCCCCCGACCTCACCGCCGCGCACGCGCTCCTGCAGGGGCTGATCGATTACGCCGGCCTCTTCCCGCCGGCGAAACTCGGCATGGCCGAGTCGGCACGGAACTACGCCGCGTACCTGCGCTCGCCCGAATCGTGGATGCTCGGCCGGTTCATCTGCCCGGTCTCTCGCCTCGAAGAGTTCCGCGCCGCGACCGTCGGCCTGCTGCCCACTCCATCGGGCAATGGCGCACCCGGCACACCGCACAGCGACAGCCCCTGGCCCATCTCGGCCGTCATCGATGGCGATCTTGACGAGAACCTCGACGCGATCTTCGCCTTCAACGCCGAGCACGCCATCCCCGCCAGGGGCCTGGCCGTCATCGACGCGGCGGAGATCAAGATTCCGCCGGAAAAGCCCGCCGCGGCGTTCATCGACGAGAGTCTCGACCTGATGTCCGAGGAGGTCTATCCGTTCTTCGAGTTGCCGCCGGGCGGCGACCTGCGCGGGCCGATCGCCGCACTGTCCGGTGCCGACGCCGGCGCGAAACTCCGCACGGGCGGGATCACGCCCGACGCGTTCCCTCCCGCACCGACGGTCGCCGGCTTCCTCCTCGCGTGCGCGGCGGCCGATGTGCCCTTCAAGGCGACCGCCGGGCTGCACCACCCGATCCGTTCCGAGCACCCGCTCACCTACGAGCCCGGCTGCCCGCGAGGCACGATGCACGGGTTTGTGAACGTCTTCTTCGCCGCCGCGCTGGCCCACGCGCACCGGCATGAACGAGGGGGAGAACAGACGCTGGCCCGAATCCTCTCCGAGACCGACCCGCGCGCGTTCCGGTTCGAGCCCGGCTCGATCACCTGGAACGAGCACGCGCTCGACATCTCTCAACTCGGCATCGCCCGCGAGACCTTTGCCCTGAGTTTCGGTTCGTGCTCGTTCACCGAACCGGTGCAGGACCTCCGAGCCCTCGGCGTTGTGTAGCGGGGATTCTTCCGCACCCGTCGAGCCCAACCTCCGAACTCGCACGCGCCGGACGCGAACATCTCGCTGTTCGGATTGTGTGCAGGTGACAGACCCTTGCGAAAGCGCCGACACGCGCGGCCGCAATCCGGGTATCCTCAGGCGACGTCCGGGGCGATCACGCAAAGGACCTGAGCATGTCACCCACCCTCCTCGTCTGGCTCGCCGCGATCTTGCTGCACGCCGCATCGACCACGCTTGCATCCGCCGGGATCAGCAACATCGCGGCCACCTTCGAGTCCATCGGGTACGCGTGGACCGATGCCGGAGATGAGTACGCGTTCGCCATCAGCGAGTCCGAGGAGCGGATCGGGCCTGGGTCGTTCGCGTTCAGCCGCTTCGGCTCCGCGCCCGGCTACTCATCCAGCGCGGGCATCGGCGTCGTCCACGACTCCACGCTCGCGGCCGACGGCTTCCGACTCCGCGGCCGGGCGCACGAGTGGCTGAGCGATGATGTCGGCTACGCCGCGTGCACCGCCTGGTCGGAATCCACGGCCTTCGTCTCCTTCACGATCGATCAATCCACATCCATCCAGATCACCGGCGCGCTCGGACTGTCGGGCAACAGTTCGCCCGAGTTCTCGAACCAGTTCCAACTCCGCGGACCCGCGGGCCGGGTGATTGCCAGCGCGTCGGGCCTCCAGTCGATCAACTTCGCGGGCACGCTCGCTCCCGGAGACTACACGCTCTACCTCAGCGCGTCGGTCTCGGATGCGATCGACTTCAGCGGCGGGGACGTCTACGACAACGCCGCGGCGTCTTTCGATCTCACCCTGACCTTGCAACCGTCAAGCCACGTCGCATCCCCACCCATGTTCCGCCCTCCCAGCGTTCGCACCAAGACGCCTCTGCGGGCTCTGAGCGACAACGACTGATCCCGCCGCGTCGCGGCTGGCGCGTACGATTCCGGCAGCATGTCGCAGACCGAACATGACACGGTACCCGCTCAGCCCTCGCCGCCCGCCCCGGTGCGTCGCGGCCCTCTTCAGAGCATCCCGCTGCGTTTGGCCATCCTGATCACGCTGATCGGGCTCGGGCTCTGGGCCTACGCGCTCGCCACCCGATCGCCCGAACCCGTCGCCGGAGGCAGCCCCTCCGCGATGGCCGCGGGGCTTGCGCCGAGCGCGGCTTCCCAGGCACCTCGACAACCCTCGACCCGGTTGATCGACGAGAGTTCACCCGTGTTGTTCCGCTTTGGACTCAGTTTCGTCGTCGGGTTCTTCCTGGCCTGGGTGCTGAGGAAGGTCATCACCACCACGCTGCTGATCGCGGGCGCGATCGCCACGCTCGTCCTGATCCTCAAGAAGACCGGCGTCATCAACCTCGACTGGGACGCCGTGCAGCGCCAGGTGGGTGAGGGCGTCGAGCTGGCGAAGCAGGAGGCCGGCCGCGTCAGGGACGTGGTGCTCGGCTACCTGCCGTCCGGGTTCTCGGCGATGGCGGGGCTCTTTTTCGGGGCGAAGCGGCGAGCCTGAGCAGCGGGTCACTTGCCGAGCTGGTCAAGAAGGCTGGGCGAGCTCGCAAGCACACCGCCGAGCACGAAGTAGGACACAAATATCGCCCCGTACAGCGCTTTCGGCAGCGGCCTTTCATTGACGAAGAACGCATAAAACAGAGTGAGAAGCGACGCCACGAGATTCACCATCGGCACGAAGTTCAGCAGGCAAATCACTCCCCATCCGGTGTTGCCATCGCCGAACGCACTCGCGACAAGAACCACAAACGCCACGATCGAACCAATGACCAGGGCGATCAGCGTTGCCAGGATCAAGCCCGGGTCAACCAGGGGGAGGAGCGCCAGCGCGATGTACACCGCCGCAAGAACCCCGAATAGCGCCCACGTAGACATGTGCTTGACTTGGTACTTGTGATCCCCTCGTTTGAGCTTTGGCGCTTTTTCTTTGGTGATCTTCGTCCCCAGCCGTCTCCCCGCCTTCACGCTGAACCCGCACTGCGTGCAGAGTTCCGAGCCTTCCTTCATGAACGTCTTGCACGACGGGCACGGCGCGCCCTTCGCCGCCGTCGATGCCCCGCCCCACAGGTAGTCGGGCGCGGAGTTCGCCTGCCCCGCACCGGGCCTCGCCGCCGGCGCGGGCCGCGCGGCCGGAGCCGCGGCCGGCGGCTTCGCCGCGGCTCGCTTGGCCATGCACTCGTTGCACCAGTACTGCCCGTTGGCATCCTTCGTGCGCGGTCTGGCCGAGCAGTCCTGCTTGCACGACTGGCAGATCTTCCCGGACGACGGTGCGGGCACGGCGGCGGACACGGTGACGCTCCTGGTTCGCGTTTGCGGCTTGTTCAATGACGGACGGCGACGAGACGCATTCCGAAGATCATAAGCAATCTACCGCCTTCGGCGGCGGGTTGAAAGGCTCCCGCGCCCACCCATCGCCCGCCCGGCTCCCCCCCCTCAGCGACCGGCCCTGGGCCTACCGCGGCCCCGACTTCACGCGGCTCACCAACCCCTGCGCCTTCACCTCGACGCCCTTGAGCACGCTCGACAACGCATCGCGGTTGGGCGCATACTCCATCGCCGTCTGCATCGTGATCCAGTCATTCTTGACCATCTCCGCCAGCGCGTGCGTGAAGCTCTGCATCCCCTCCTCGTTCTTGCCGATGATCATCGGCAGGTCGTTGTCCTCGCCCTCGCGGATCTTCTGCCTCACCACCGAGTTGCCGATCAGCACCTCGCACGCCGGCACCACCCCCACCTCGAAGTTCGGGACCGCCGGCAGCAGCCGCTGCGCGCACACACCCCGCAGCGTGTTGCTCAGCGAGTGGCGCAGGAACCCGTGCTCGTGGCTCGGGAAGAACTCGAGGATTCGCGCGAACGCCTGCATCGTGTCGGCCGTGTGCATCGACCCGAACACCAGGTGCCCGGTCTCCGCGGCCTGGATCGCCGCGAGCACGGTGTCGTGGTCTCGCATCTCGCCGATGAAGATCACATCCGGGTCTTCACGCACGATGTACCGCAGCGCGGTCGGGTAGCTGTCCACGTCGATCCCGATCTCTCGCTGGCTCACGATCGACTTCTTGGGGATGAACCGGTACTCGACCGGGTCCTCGACCGTGATGATGTTCTCGCTCCGCGTCGCGTTGATGTGCTCGATCATCGCCGCGAGCGTCGAGCTCTTGCCCGAGCCCGTCACCCCCACCACCAGCACCAGCCCCTCCATCGTGCGATCGACCAGTTCCGAGTACACCGGCGGCAGGTGCAGGTTCTCGTAACTGGGAATCTCCGCCTTCACGCGCCGGATGGCCGCGTGCGTGTGGCCGCCCGCGCGGAACATGTTGATGCGGAACCGCTCGCCGTCCTTGAGGTGCGTGGCGAAGTCCAGATTGCCCGACGCGTCAAACTTCTGCTTGAGCACCTCCGGCACGATCGGGTCGAGCAGGTGGTCCGCTTCCTCCTCCGTCAGCGGGTCACCCTGGATCGGTCGCAGGTTCGAGTTGATCCGGTACGTCGGCTTCACGCCGACCTTCAGGTGCAGATCCGAGGCGTTCAGCCCCTTCATCGCCGCGAGCAGGCGGTGGATCGACAACACCGGCGCGGGATTGGCAACGGGCTGCTCCATCGGCGGACTCCCTGCCCGCGGAACGCTTACTCCACGGACGCACCGGCCCTCGTTCAGTGTACCACCAAACGCCCCGACCGGTACCCGCCCCGCACTCCGGACTCACAGCGGTTTCCGCCGCGGCGGAACATACCCGGCCATCCGATCCAGCAGGTCCCCCGGGTCCGACCCCACCACCAGCATCTCACGCGGATCGGTCCGCAGAAAGCCGTCCTCGCTCGCCTGCTCCAGGAAGGCCAGCAGCCCGTCGAAGAACCCGCAGGTGTTAAGGACTCCGATCGGATGGTCGTGGATCGCCAGTTGTGACCACGCCATGATCTCGAACAGTTCATCAAGCGTGCCCACACCCCCCGGCAGCGCGATGAACCCACGGGCCAGGTCCGCCATCGCCTTCTTGCGCTCGTGCATCGTGTCCACGATCCGCAGGTCGGTGACACCGTCGTGCGCCACCTCGCGCCGCACAAGTTCGTGCGTGATGATCCCGATCACCGATCCTCCGCCCGCCATCGCCGCATCGGCCACCTCGCCCATCAGCCCCACCCGGCCGCCCCCATACACCAGCCCGATCCCGCGCGCGGCCATCACCCCGCCCAGCGCGCGCGCCGCGGCCGCGTACTCCGCGTTCTTGCCCTTCGATGCCCCGCAATACACCGCCAGGGGCGACAGTTTCGTCTGCATCGGTCACACCCCTCCCCGCGTTCGGCCAGCGCCCGCGCACCGCCTCCACACATAGAACATCGGCACCCCCGCCGCCAGCACACCCAACCACGGCAGCGTCCGCTTCCAATCGCCCGCGACCTGCAGCGCCGACATCGTGAACGCGGACGCGATGAACAGCAGCGGAACCAGCGGGTACAGCGGGCATCGGAACGCCTGCTCATCCTCACTCGACGGGGCGCGACTCTCGCGCGGGCCCGTGTCCCCGCACTCCGGACACCGCACGGTCGGCGCGAGCCCCGCGAGGTCATGCCCGCACGCGCCGCACGAGATCGCGGGTGCTCCTGGGCTTGAACCCCGCGACCTGATCAGCAGCAGCGAGACTCCCGCCAGCCCGTAGAAGATCCACATGGTGAACACGAACCCATCCGCGAGCCGCTGAAAACTCCCGCCCAGCATCCACACCGCCAGGATCGACAGGCCGCACTGAACCCACAGCGCGATCGCAGGCGTCTTGTGCCTCGGGTGGATCGTCCCCAGCGTTCGGAACAGCAACCCGTCCCGCGCCTGCGCGAACGTTACCCTCGCACCGGTGATGATGCTCGCGTGGCTCGAGCCGAGCGTCGAGATCACGATCAGTGCCGTCACCACCATCGCCGCCGCGCCCGCCTCACCGCCGATCAGACGCCCCGCGACCGTCGGCGCGATCGTGTCCGCCCCGGCCATCTCCGGCAGCGGCACCATCCAGATGAACACCGCGTTGACGGCCAGGTACAGCAGCGTGCACCCGAGCACGCCCGTCAGAAACACCCGCGGCAGCGTCCGCCGCGGGTTCTTCACCTCGCCCGCGATCGACCCCACATCCGCCCACCCGTCGTACGCCCACAGGATCGTGGACATCGCCATCGAGAACGCCGCGATCGCCCCGACCCGCGACGGCGCTGCGCTCGGCGCGAAGTTCGCCGTGTCGCCCTTCATCAGCGCGAGCGCCAACAGCACGATCAGCGCCAGCGCGCCGAACTTCACCGTCGTGAGCAGCATCGCCAGCCCCGTCCCCAGCCGCACGCCCGGAACGTTCACCCACGTGAACAGCACCAGCAGCCCCGTCGTCAGCACAAGTTTCGGCAACTCCGGCACCGATCCGTCGGCCGCGGCCAAGCCCGCCAGCTTCAGGATGTGCTCCGCCCCCGGCACCATGATCCCCGCCGCCGCGAAGGGCTTGGTGATCAGCATATACGTCCAGCCGAAGGTGAACGCCATCGGCGGGCCGGCCCGCCCGAACCCCTCGCGCAGGAATACGTACAGCCCCCCCGACCGCGGGTACCGCGTCGTCAACTCCGCATAGGTCAACCCCCCCACCAGCGCCAGCAGCCCACCCAACGCCCATAGTCCAAGGATCAGCGCCGGGCTGCCGATGTTCTGCGCGACCGACACCGGGCTCTTGAAGATCCCCGACCCGACGATCACGCCGATCATCACCGCCGCGGCGCCCCAGAAGCCGATGCGTCGCGGCAGGTCCTGTCGTGATGTCGGGCCCGGCGGATTCACGCCGCCAGCGTACACCACCCGGCCGATTCGTGCCCGTCAGTTCACCGGCGCATCGGGTGCCGATGACGACGAATCCTTGCCCGGCCCCTTCGTCTCCGCGGGAACGGGAATCACCGGCAATCCGTCCAGCGGTTCGGCACGCTCGAAGGCGTTGATGAGGAAGTCCGTTCCCGTACCCCCGGGCTGCTCGGGAACCGCGTTCTTGTTGAGCAGTGCCTCGTACCGGCTCTTCGCCGGCATCCCGGCGTTGTCTATTCCATCGGCCCCGACCGAGTAGAGCCGGTACCCCGATGATTCCCGCACGTAGCAAAGCGGCTTGCCGCTCCATGGATCGAGGGGCAACGACTCGATCTCGACACCCACAAGTTCGTCAAGCCGCTCGGGATACCGCCGGTGCGTGTTCCAGTACCGCGCCAGCGCGATCTGCACGCGCAACCCCCGCCGCGAGAGTTCCATCTGATCGTGCGACCCCAGCACCCTCGAGTTCTCGGGCATCAGGAGCCGCACCAGCACCAGGGGATGCTCGGCATCCTGCATCGCCGGCGGACGCCGCCACCGTTCGAGCCCGGCGTTGGCCTCCATGCGATCGAACATCTCGTTCAGCGTGCGGACGTTCTCGTCGTAGGTTCCCAACCGCCCTCCCGGCGTACCGGTCATCGAGAAGGCCCCGATCGTCGCAACCTGTTGGCTGTACTTCCCCAACCGCACGTTGTCGGGATCGCTGAACAGCCACGCCGCGGTGTCCAGCACCGACAGCCGCTCGCCCTCCACGCTCTTCTCTCGCGGCGAGGGCCGCTGCCGCTCCAACGCGCCCTCAATACCCGCCAGCCAACTCTCGCTCGGGTGGTCCGCCAGCGTCGATTGCAACCGGGAATAGCCCAGCGACTCGACCGCGACCGCCACGAGCTCATCGATCAGAAACGGCTGGTAGGACGTCACACGCGAGAGAGCCATCAGGCTCTCGAAACTCTCGATGTACTTCGCCTCGTCGCCGGCGAGTTCGGCGAGGTACATCCGCGCCGCGCACCCGCGCGCCAGGTTGCGGGTCTGCCCCAGCGTCGGAAGCGCCACCATCACCAGCGGTTCACCCGGCGCCAGGTCGAGCGGTCGAACCGCCCGCGGCCGCGCCGCCATCTCCGTGAGTTTCCCGAAGACGCCCTGCTCCTCCCACGCCCGGATGGTCATCACCCCCGCCGCCCGCCCGTACCGCGCCACCTCGCGCTGTTCTTCCGTGGGCGCGAGCCCGCTCCCGCCATACACGGATGAGATGTCGGGCACGGCCTCGCGTCCCGATGGTGTTGCCGGCCCACCGTGGTTCCACAGCGTCGTCCGCGCCTTTTCAACCAGCGCGATCGCCGCCTCCAGCGATTCGTGCGCGTTCGGCGAATCGGGCGTAACGCCCGCCGGCTGCCGCTTCTCGATGAACTCCAGTATCCCCTCTCCACCGATCCGATCGGCCTTCGCCCTCGTCGCCTGCCGCCTCAAGAACCACTCATACCCGAGCCACGCCCCCGGGCCGCCGATCACCACGAGCAACACCGCCGCGATCGCCGAACGAAGCAGCATCTTCTTCCGGCGCGGCGTCATCTTCCGCTGCCACCACGTGGGCGGCGCGGGAGCCGGGTTGAACCGCGCCCGACCCACCTCGTCGGTCGTCAACTCGCCCAGCGAGGGATCGACCTCGGTCTCCATCCCGCACTCGACGCACACCACCTTGTGCTCGGCGTTGACGAACAGCCCGAGCAGTTGATACCCGCACCCCGGACACTTCGCCCGCGTCCGCAGGATCTTCCTGATCCGCCGCCGCAGTTGCACATCGCGCCACAGAAGCCACCCGACCAGCGGCAGCACGACGAACACGGCCACCGCGCCGGCGACGATTCCCGCGAGCCTGACCACCCCCGCCGAAGCCAACTCTTCGCCGATCGAATCGTAAAGCCCGAGGGCCCAGGCCGCGCCGATGACCACCGCGAACCAGATCGCAAGCCCGAGAAGCCGCACCGCGTTGCGCCCGATGCGAGGCCAGAACGCCCGCCGCGCCGCGTGCACGAACCGCCGGCACTGCTCGTCGCTGTAGCGATCAAGCTCGGGGAAAGCGCGGTAGATGCGGCGGGTCAACAGGCGCACGACAACCTCACGAGTTCGAGCAACCGCTCAACTCTGATACCGGCAACGCCGCCGATGTTTCACTTTTTCGGATACTCAAACACCCCGCGCCCGCTCTTGTCGCCCAGCCGACCGGCGATGACAAGCTGCCTGAGCAACGGGCACGCCCGGTACCGGTCGTTGTTCAGCCCGTCCGCCAGCACATCCATGATGTGCACGCAGGTGTCCAGCCCGATGAAGTCGGCCAGCCGCAGGGGGCCCATCGGGACGTTGCAACCCAGTTTCATGATCTCGTCGATGTGCGCCGGCTCGGCGACGCCTTCCATCCACGCGTAGAAGGCTTCGTTGATCATCGGCATCAGCACGCGGTTCGAGACAAATCCCGGCCGGTCGTTGGCGGGGATCGGCGTCTTGCCCATCGCCGTAGCCAGCGAGATCGTGCGCTCGGTCGTCCTCTGACTCGTCGCCAGCCCCTTGATCACCTCCACCAGTTTCATCACCGGCACGGGGTTGAAGAAGTGCATCCCGATGACCTGCTCCGGCGCGGCCACGCTCGGGCCCTTGATGTGCCTGGTCGCCGCGGCGATCTCCGTGATCGAGATCGAGCTCGTGTTCGTCGCGAGGATCTGCTCGCCCGGGATCTTCGCGAACATCTCCGCCAGTTTCACGAACAGGTCGTGCTTGGCCTTCACATCCTCCACGATCGCCTCGATTACGATGTCACAAGACCCGAAGGCGTCAAGTGCCGACACGTACTTCAGGCGGCCCAGGGCCGCATCGGCCTCCTCCTTCTTCATCGCCCCCTTCTCGACCAGCCGCCCCAGCCGCTTGGGATGGTCGGCCTTGCACCGCTCGATCGACGCCGGATAGGCGTCGTAGACAATCGTCTGGAAGCCCGCCACCGCCGCCACCTGCGCGATCCCCCCTCCCATCTGCCCCGCGCCCACCACGCCGACCGTCTTGATCCCGTGCATGAACAGCCTCCATCCCCCCCTCGCCCGCACCATAGCATACGTTCCGCCTTCCCTCTTCCGCCTTCCGCCTTCCGGCCCCACCATGCTCCCCCGACTCGCCCAACTTTCCAAGCTCCTCGCTCTCGAGCCCGACGACCCGTTCCTGCTCTACAGCACCGCTCTTGAGCACGCCAAAGCCGGCGACCACGCCCGCGCCGTCGAGTTCTTCGATCGCTGCCTCGCGGCCGACCCCGCCTACTGCTACGCCTATTTCCACAAGGCCGTCTCGCTCAAGGCCGCGGACCGCGCCGGCGAGGCCCGCGACACGCTCACCGCCGGCATCCGGGCCGCGCAGGCGGCCGGCGATGCCAAGGCCCTCGGCGAACTTTCCGGGATGCTCGAATCGCTCTGATCCTCCCCGCATCACACGCCATGAGTTCCCCGCGCCCCAAGCCCCGCGACATCCGCTCCGATGCGCTGGGGCTCCTGCGAAGGCGCTCGCTCTCGCACCACGAACTCCTCACGCGGCTCGAATCCCGCGGCCACGCCCGCGACGCCATCGAGTCGCTGATCGCCGAACTCCGCGCTCACGGCCTCGTCGATGACCGGCGACTCGCCTCCTCCGTCGCGCGCCTGCACACCCAGCGACACGAGTCCGCCGACCTGACCCGCGACCGGATCGCCGGCCGCGGCATCGACGAGCCAACGGCCGGCTCAGCGCTTGCCGCCGCAAGGCCTTCGGGCTCGGCATCCGACCACGATCTGGCGATCGACCTCGCCCGCACGCAACTCCGCGGCCGCCTGGCCTCGCTCCCGATCGAGACTCAGGCCCGCCGTCTGGCCGCCCTGCTCGTCCGCCGCGGCCATGATCCCGACACCGTGGAATCGGTCCTGGCCGAACTCCTCCCGCGGGCCGTCGAACCGCTACCCTCTCCCGACCACTTGCCGGAGCCTTGATCGCGATGATCGCACGCCCTCTCACGCTGCTCCTCACCGCCTCGCTGCTCGGAGGCTGCGCCCAGAGCGCCGGCACACTCAACAACGAGGTGGAGATCGGCCGCGGCAGCAAGCAGCCCGGCATCGGCGGCGGCGCGTTCACACCCCCCCCGCTCTCGCGTTCGTTCAACACACCGGCCGAACTCGACGATGACCGCCCGCCCGCCCCCCCGGCACCCGAAAAGTCGGTCTGGGCCGTGGACCGCAACAACTGGCCCATCAAGACGCTCAGCGTGCCCAACGACCGCGTGGAGCACCAGCCTGTCTACACCCGCAGCCTGCACGAGACCACCGAGCCGGCCCGCAACCGCGGCCGCTACCCCACCGCGATGAGCGCGCTCGAACCGCCGTCCGAGACCGGCCAGGCCCAGCAGATGCTCGAAGCGGTCGAAGCCCCGGTCGCGGGCCTCGCCGACATCATCCTGTTCATCCCGCGCGCGATCTGGACGCCCCCGTGGTCCGACACTCGCACGGGCTACGAACCCTACCGACGCGCACCCGAGATGCGCGGCTCGATCCACCCGCTCAAGGTCGCGCCCACTCGCACCGAGCAGCCCGACCCGGCCTCGCCCCCCGTGCGCGTGCCCCTGGGCGATTACCCGCCCCTGGATGGCCCCCGGTGAGCAAGACCCCCAACGCTCCCTCGGGCGTTCCCCTCGACCCACGCGGCCTGCCGCCCGGCTACGCGTTCAAGCCCGAGTGGGAGATCACGCCTCGGCAGGTCCGCGAAGCGCTGCGGAACGCAACCGCCGCCCCGATGCTGCTCGACTGCCGCGAGCCCGACGAGTTCGCCCTGTGCCGCATCGAGGGAGCGGTGCTCGTCCCGCTCGGCCAGATCGAACAACGCGCGGAGGAACTGGAAGCCGACGATGGCTCCCGTTCTCGCGAGATTGTCGTGTATTGCCACCACGGCCGACGCTCTGTGCGTGCGGCCACGACGCTCCGCGCCCTGGGCTTCACGAACGTCCGGTCGATGGCGGGCGGCATCGACGTCTGGTCGATCGACGTCGACTCGGCCGTGGCCCGCTATTGAATCTCGGTTGGCCGGCTCGTCCGATCTTGCCGGCCCCGTCGCGCGCCAAACCGCCCGCGACCACGGCCATCGTGGTCTGCCGCGATCCCGATCGAACAGCAAAAAAGACAAGGACCCCGGCGAAAAACCGGGGCCCTTGCGGAGAAGCAGATTCACTCGAAGCGACGCGTGATCAGGCGCGACGGCGACGAGCAACGAGCAGACCACCGAGGCCGAGCAGAGCCACCGAACCCGGGGCGGGAACGATGATCTCGTAGCTGGCGTTGCCGGCGTTCGGGCTCGACAGCGGAACGGCCGAGCTGTCGTTGAAGTAGCCGAAGCGGTTGCCGGTGTCGAGGTCAGCGACGGCGCCGACGTTGATCACGGTATTGCTACCGCCGACAGTGAAGTTGAAGCTGTAGAGGCCGAACCAAGTCTCATCGGCATTGCTGTTGATATCGCCTGAGCGAGGATCGCTCAGCGGCAAGTAATTCGGATTGCCCTGGTGGGTGTTCGAGATCGCGACGGGCGTGAACTGGAAGGAGCCCGCCAGGAAGATGCCGTTGGAGGGCAGGCTGTTGTCGTTCGCATCAGCCAGACCGCCGCGGTAGGGGTTGTGCAGACCGCGACGCACGTTGTTCGGGGGACCACCAATTCCCGTGTTGTCGGGATTGACTGGAACTTCGGTGGTCGCGAGCTGACCCTCGAAGCGGCTGAGCTGGGCCGCCGCAAAAGAGCCGGTGCCGTTGATCGATGACACCTGCAGCGTCGCGGCGCTCAGGCCGTCCGGGAGAACGCCGTCATCATCGACGAAATCGAAGTCAGCATCCTTGACGAGGTTCAGAATGCGGTACTGGACCTCGAAGCGGAGGACCGATCCGGCCGTCGTCGTGACGCTGCTGTTCACGTCGACATCGGTGACGACATTAGCGGCCCCGGGATTGGCCGGAGTGCCGGTCTGGCGAACCAGGCGCAGCTCCAAGCTCACCTGCGCGGTCGCGGTTCCCGCGAGCGCAGCAACAACAAGTGCAGACAAAACGACTTTCTTCATTTCTACTCTCTCCTGAAAGTGAGGTACTAGGCAGGTATGCCAAGCCGCGGCTGTCTCCACCAGCCGTCTTGAGAAGATACCGCAGGGATTCAGGTCTGTCTAGGGCTTTTCCATCCAAAATGACAAAAAAATGCGC
The DNA here is from genome assembly GCA_020846975.1 of Phycisphaerales bacterium. GTDB lineage: Bacteria > Planctomycetota > Phycisphaerae > Phycisphaerales > UBA1924 > JADLCX01. Next base: position 249,480 of record JADLCX010000058.1, on the reverse strand, counting down.
CCCGGATGAACACTTCCGAATCTCAAATACTGCTCAAATCCGATCATAATCCGAATACCTCCATCTGCCCCCGCCAGATCGGGTTCCGCGAGCACGGGATCACGCTCGACGGCTCTGGATGGCGGAGGCACGGGACACTCGGTCTCGAAGAAAAAAGGGCCTCGGAGGTGTACTCCGAGGCCCCGGCAGGATGCTTGCGCTGTGGATACGAATCGAACCGGATCCCGAATCAAGCGCGGCGGCGGCGGGCAGCCAGGAGGCCGCCGAGGCCGATCAGGGCCGCAGCGCCGGGGGCCGGCACGGCGGTGATCGCCAGGTGCGTTGTCGCGCTGGTCGCGTTGGCCGACTGCTCGGGCACCGCAGAGCCGTCGTTGAACCAGCCGAAGCGGTTCTGGGTGTTCGGGTCGGCGATCGCCTCAGCGGTGATCGTGAGCGCGCCGCCGAAGTTGTCCGCCGCGGTGAATGTGAACGAGTAGAGGCCGTACCAGGCGGTGTTGTCGATGCCGTTGTTGGCGTTGCCCTGGTTGGTCTGGCTGATCGCCAGGGGCAGGATGCCGTTGATGGCCGAGCCCGCGACGGTGCCGTTGGCGGCGAGGGTGTTGTCGTTCTGGTTCGACATGCCGCCGCGGTACGGGGCGTGCAGGCCCGTACGAACCGAGGCCGCGCCGGTGGGCAGGCCGCTGCTGTCGGGGCTGGTGGGGGGCGTCGTGCCCGCCAACTGACCCTCAAATCGGCTCAACTGAGCGCGGGCCATCGTGCCCGAGGCCGCGTTGCTGGCGGTGATGTTGATCTGGCAGGCCGAAAGACCCGCGGGGACGAACACCGCATCGTTCGGATCGAGGTCCAGGACGCGGTACTGAAGTTCGTACCGCTGGGTGCGGGCCGAACCCGAGATCGCGATGGGGGTGCCGGCCGTGGTCTCAGCCAAGTCGGTGACGGTCGCCGGGGGCGTGCCGGTCTGAGGAATGAGACGGAACTCGAGACGCACGGGCGCGGTCTGAGCGACAGCCGAACCCGCGAGCGCAGCGATAGCCAGCGCCGAAACAGTAAACTTCTTCACAGCGAGACTCCTTCCGGTATGAGAACTGAGAGAGAGAGAGAACAACGACGGTGACAACATACCTCAACCCTGAACAGGTGTCAAGGGTCTTGAAGAAAAAGACGCGGAGTTTGCGCGTTGCCCCCCCGGCGGCGGCCTCACACACCGACTTCGCCCATAAAACCAGTGATTTCAATGGTTTATGGCACTGTTCCCCGGCCCGCCGAAAGCCTCAATCCGGCTTGGCGGGCGAGATCAGGAGGATTCGGAACGCACTTTCCTGCCCCGTTCCGGCGGGGGTCAGCGCGATCGCCACCGTGCCGAAGCCGTTCTGGTGGGTTGTGAACCGCGGGATCGAGCGTCCCGCCAGGACCGACACAGCCCGGCCCGGCTGGAGCAGAGATTCTCGGTCCTTGGCGAGCCGTAAGGGCTGGCACAGCATGTCCTTATCGCCGCCCAGCAGCAGGCTGAACTCGGCGTGCTGGAACGGGGCCGCCACCGCTGCGCCGGCCTCAAACTGCACGAACTGGGCGCGCCGCGGCTCCCACCACACGGTCGTTCCGTCGCGCATCGAGAGGAACAGGAGCCCCGACCGGAAGAGGTCACGCGCGGCGGATGCGCCGGCATCCTCCCCGGACTGCGCGGCGGGAACTCCCAGCGGCGATTGAATCGTCGATGCGGCCTGGAACGCGGCGGCGACCCCGCCCCGGCCCAGGTCCACTCGCCCCACTTCGACAAGGCTCAGCGATGCGCCGGTCTGCGGGTCGGGCCTTGCAAACGCGACGAGCGAGACCGGGCCCCCGGCCATGTCGGACGAGGGAACCGCGAACGCGGCGACGATGCTGCTGTCGGGCGAGAAGAACGGGAACGCGTACGACTCGCTGCCGTCGAGCGCGGCGTGAACGATCTCGGTGGAGGATTCGTTCTTGCGCGATCGGACCACGAGTTGGAACGCCGCGGCATCCACCTCCCGCCGGACATACGCGATCGAGCCGTCGCCCGCGAGCGCGGCGTGGGCGTTGACGATCGGAACACCCTTGCCGCCGTCGCGGATCAGCCACTCAACCTCGCCGGAGAGCCAGCTCGCCCGGCCGATCCAGCGCGATCCGGACAACTGCGGGGCCTCGACCAGGAAGCCGAGGTTGTCGGCGGCGCGCCCGAGGATGACGTTGGGGGTGAACGGCCGGGGCCACTTGATGAGCGAGATCGAGGCGGGCTTGGGCGGCTGCTTGTCGTCGCGGTCGGGCGTGGCGGCGGGCGGCTCGATCGGGATCGTGAAGGCCGACAGCGTGAGACCCACGGGCGGCTTGGCGGTCTTGTCGGCGAGGATCACGTCCCATGCGGGCGTGCGACCGGATTGGGAGACGATGTAGCGGCCGTCGGGCGAGGTGATGGGGATGAACAGCCCGTCGTAGGAGATCTTGCCCAGCGGCTGGATGGCCACCACGACGCGGGACTGCGCGGCGGAGTTGAGCGTGGATGGCGGGCCGGCGGGGGTTGGCGAGGGCGACTGCGCGCACGCCGCGCCCGCGACGGATATCGACGCGGCGAACACGATCGAGGGCGAACAGAGATTGAACGGGAACGGGAACACTGCTCCTCCGTGCCGGATTGATCGCGTGCAACGCGGATGGGCCTATCGAACGCCGCTGTCCATGCCGTCGCCCGAGGGCGTGCCGGGCGATGCACCGCCGGCCTTGTCGTACTTCTGCTCGATGGCTTTCTTGAGTTCGCCCGCGGGCCGCATCATCTCGCGCAACTCCTTGAGGCGGACCCGATCGGTCTGGTTGGCGGTGTCGGCCTCCTCGTCGTTCTCGATCACGAACGGGGTGATGAACGCGACGACCTCGGAGTTGCGCCGGGACTTCTCGATGGACTGGAAGATGTAGCCGATGAGCGGCAGGTCGCCGAGCAGCGGGACCTTGCGCTTCACGTCCGAATCCTCCGTGCGGAGGATGCCCGAGAGCACGACGGTCTGGCCGTCCTTGACGATCAGGTGCGTGTCGGTCTGGCGGCGGTCGATGATGAAACTGCCGTTGGAGGTGCCGCTGGGCGAGATGCTGGAGAGCTGGAGGCTGATGTTGAGATCGACATCGCGCCGGACGGTGATGCGCGGCCGGACGCGGAGGTTGATGCCGACGGCCTTGTAGTCGAAGGTGTTGTTGACGGTGCCGTTGTCGGTGGTCTGGCTGTCGGTGACGAAGGGCACATCCTGGCCGTTGAAGAACGTGGCCTCCTGGTTGTCGCTGGTGAAGATGCGCGGCTCGGAGAGGATGTTGACGTTGGTCTTCTCGTTGAGGGCCTGGAGCAGGACGTTGAGATCGACGCCGACGTTGAGCACCGAGGTGTCGAAGAGCGAGGGGAGCAGGTTGTTCTTGGTTCCGGTGATCACGCCGCCCGCGGTGTCGCCGGCCGCGTTGGCGCCGATCGAGATCGCGTTGTCCTGGTTGGTCGGGATGATGGTCGAGTTGGACCACCGCAGGCCCAGCGCGGTCGCATCCTCCAGCGAGACCTCGGCGATGACCGCGGCGAGCAGGACCTGCCGGCCCGGCTTGTCGAGCTGCTCGATCAGCGCGCCGAGCGAGTGCTGGTACTCGGGCGGCGAGAGGAGCATGAGCGCGTTCTGACGCCACACGGGCACGATGCGGATCTTGCCGACGAGGTTGGAGACGCCGGCGGTGGTGGTCGGGATGCGTGCCCGCGACCACCAGAAGTTGATGGCGTTGTTGCCCGCGGCCGGCGTGGTGGTCGTGGTGCTGGCGTTGCCCGCATCGGCGGCGAAGGGAGAGGTGGTCGCGCTCCCGGCGGTCAGGCCGCTCTCCTGCCGTTGCAGGGTCGCGATCGTGCTCTCCTGGGCGAGCAGGGTGTTGAGCTGCTCGGCGAGTTCCTCGGCCGAGGCGTGCTTGAGCTCGACGACCTTCGGAAGGCCCGCGCTCTGCGGCTGATCCAGGTCGTCGATGAGCTTGTCGAGCCACTCGATGTTGTCGGGGCTCTTGGCCAACACCACCAGCCGCGAGGCCTCGGGCACGGCCTCGACGGAGAACTGCCCCGCGAGGCGGCCCGCGCCCTGGGACTGGTTGCGGTTGTTGTTGTTCCCGCCCCGCTCGTTGCCGCCGGCCGCGGCGGTGCCGCCCGTGCCGTTGAGCACGCTGTTGATGATGTCGCGGACCTTGATCGGGTCGGAGTTCTTGAGGTCGTAGATCTTGGGAACAGCCTGGTCCTCGCCGAGCGGGCGGTCCCAGTCGTGGAGGATGTGCTCGCGGACACGCTCGATCACCGGGCGCTCGGCCATGACCGTGACGGAGTTCTGCTGGACATTGGCGGTGACGCGGAGGTTGGAACTCGCGAGCACCGATTCGGCGGCGTTGCCGGAGCCGCCCGAGCGGCCGCCTCCCCCGCCGCCTCCGCCGCCGCCCCGCCCGCCGCCGCCCCCACCACCGCCGCCGCCCTGGAAGAACCGCGTGAAGGGGTTGTTGTTGCCGCCGCCGCCGCCGCGGTTGTTCCCGGAGCCGGTGTTTGCCGAGAACAACTCCTTGATGTTGGTCGCGACCGACTCGGCGTCGGCGTAGTTGAGCTTGAAGGTCTCGGAAGTGAGCGAGGCCGAACTGGCCTGATCGAGGGCCTTGACCAGGCTCTCGATGCGCTGCAACAGCCCGATGTTGCCCATCACCAGGATCTGGTTGGACTCGGCGTCGAAACTGGACTTGTCCTTGGCGAAGGGCGGGAGCGTGGACTTGACGATCTCGTGGATGTTCTCCGCGGTCGAGTGGTGGAGCGCGTAGACCTTGCTGTAGATGAAGCCGATGTCCTTGCGGTCCAGGACGGATTCGTCCGGGCCGATAACGGGCACATCCTGGCGGTCGATCTCCTCGATCGCGCGGAGGATGATGTACTTGTCGGTCTCGACAGCGCCGATGCCGTTCTGCTGCAGGGCGAAGATCACCAGTTCCAGCGCCTCCTCGCGCGGGAGCGGGGCATCGTTCACGACCGTGATGTTGCGGCCGGTCATCACGTCGCGCTGCGGCACCACGACCTTGCCGGTGGTCTCGACGATGAAGGGCAGGATCTGGTCGAGCCCCACGGACTTGAACGCGAGCACGGTCGGCTCGTCGGACTGCACGCGCCGACCGCGACCGTCGCGGACCGTCGGAACCGCCGCGGCGGGCGCAGGCGCCGGGTGCGCACCCGGCTCGTCCGGCGTCGCTTCGGACCCATCATCGCCCTCGCCTTCATCGCCCATCTCGGCGGGCGCGGCGGGGGTGGCGGGGGTGGCAGGCGCGAGGGAAGGGGCGGGCTCGGCCGGCGGCTGCGCGGCCAGTCGGGCCGAGGGCAGCGAGAGCGCCGCGCCCGCGGCGAGCAGCAGAGCCAGCAGGCGCAGCCGATCGGCACACCGCGGATCGGTCGAGTTGGAGGTGAACGCTCGCGTGCTCATGGCCGTTGTTTCTCGGGTTCGGTGGAGGGTGGGGCGGAAGGGGCGGGAGCCGGGTGCGGCTCCGGATCCCCGCTCGCGGGCGGCGGGGCCGGCTCCGGCGTGCTGCCGGGATCGGTCGGGGTGGCGGGCGTCGTGGAAGGCTGCGGACGGGGCGCCGGGGTCGCGGGCGGCGGGTTCTCGTGCGACGGCTCTTCCATCGCGGGGATCTCGATGATCACCGAGGGTCCGTCGCCGCCCTGACCTTCCCCGTTCGCCCGGCCGCGAGAACCCACGGACTCTCGCGGGGCCGAGGCGCCGGCCGCCGCGGGACTTGCCGGCCGGGGCGCGAGCGGCCGCGTGCCGTCCTCATAGAACGTGGTCTTCCAGCCCTCGGTCTTGCCGGTCAGGAGCGGGCTGCGCTGGAAAAACTCGACCGTGAACTCACCGCCCTGCCAGCGCACCTTCGCCGACCACGGTGCGCTGATGGACAGCACGCTCAGGTCGCCGCTCTTGTCGCTCTTGCCGACCTCGATGCGTTCGCCGCCGGCGAACCAGACCGCGTTGTTGACCATCGCGACGATCTGCGGCCCGCCGTAGTGTTTGGCGACAGGCTTGTCGCTCGGAGCCTCCACCTTGGCGTTCTTGAGCGGGAGGTAGAACGCGGATCGCCCCTCGATCTGAGCGAGGTTGCGGGTCATCGTCTCGTCGAACTTGGCCGCGGCCTCGTCCTGGTTGAGGGTCTTGGGCTCGCCCGCCGCGGAGTCGGGCCTGTGCGGCCTGAGCAGCGGCACGGCCAGCCAGGCCAGCGCGGCGAGCGTGACCCCGAGCACGACCACCGCCGCGACACCCAGACGGCTCGACCGCGCGGGCGCGCCGGCGGTGAGCAGCGCGGTGAGGGCCTGTGAGGGGTTCTTGGGTTTGCCGCTGGTCAAATCTGGCTCCGTCGGTTCACCCCGCAAGGGGAGACTGGATCACTTCTGGGGAATGAAAACCCAAGACTCGGCCGCGATAGTGGCTCGGACCAGGCGCGGACCCGAGGTCTCGGCGCTATCGGGCGCGCGGCCTGTCGATGATGCGAACCCGCTGCGATCGATCCTGACGCGCGAGATTGCGGAAACCGACGGCGAGCGTTCGAGATCGGCGAGCACGTGCGCGACGGTCTCCTGCGTGGCATCGAACGAGACCTCGACGATATATCGCTCGAACCGGCCCTCGGAGGGCTTGAGCGCGCTCAGCGTGTCGTCCTGGAGCGTCGCCGAACTCTCCCGCTTGTTCGCGTCCTCCACGTTGTGCGTGTCGAGGATCTCATCGACCACGCGCTGGATCGACTCGGGGCGCAGCGAGGAATCCGTGGGCAGTCGAGGCCGCCCGAACACCTGGGTGGCGCTCAGCACGGCCTTGCCGTCGTCGGAAGAGTCCGAACCGATCTCGTAGGCCCGCGTCAGGCTGCGCTCGAGGGCATCGGCCTCGCCCGCGAAGCGGTTGGTCCGGTCGAGAACCGGCTCGATGATGAGGAAGTACGCGACCAGCACGACCACGCTGGCGACGATCCACTTGGCCGATCGCGGCAGGGCGGAGAACGACGCGAGGAGTTGGCTCACTTGCCCCCCCTTTCCTCGGCGGCCTTGAGTTCGTCGTGGCGGGCCTTGCACTTTTCCGATTCGGCGCGGAGCCTCTCGGCCACGTCCTTGTCGGTCGCGACGCCGGCATCCTTCTTGCGCCTGGTCCATTCCAGCATCGCCTGGATCTTGGTCATCTTGGCGATGTCGGCATCGGAAAGCGGCGATCGCTTGTTGGCATCCTCGGCTTCCTGCGATGGGGCGCCGCGAGCGGAGGAAGAAGAGGACGCCCGGCCGGAATCTCGCGACGCCGAAGCGGACGATGACGGGCGGTCCGAGCCCCGACCGCCGCGGTTGCCGTCGATCGCGCCCGAAGCAACCCGCTTCAGCGCGGTCGCGGACTTGTCCGGCACCCAGTCCTCACCGTGGATGCGCTTGCCGAGCGGGTTCTTCGCGAAATCGTCGATCGGAGGGGCCTGGTAGACCGCGCCCGCGTCGGTCGCGCGGGCCTGAAGGCCGAACTGAACCCCGTTCGGGCTCGATGTGATGTTGGGGGTCACAACGTTGTCGAAGACCCGTGTCTTGGTCAGGTTCTCGCGGAACTGGCTGATGAGGTCGTTCTTCGGCGCGGTGCCGCGGATCACGACGGGCTCGCCGCGGGTGATTTCGAGCGATTCGAGTTCGATGCCGACGGGCGTCGCCGCGGCGATGTCGGCGATCAGTTTGGTCATGGGCCAGCGGCGAGCCTTGAGCACGTTGGCGAACGCGACCTGCTTCTCGGCCTCGGCCAGTTTCGCCGAGAGTTCTGGCGAGGAAGCGACCTGACGGTTGACCGACTGGTGCCGGGCATAGGCCACGCCCAACCGCGTGCCCAGCAAGGCCGCGCCGCACACGATGACAATCGCCGCGGCCCGCGCCGGCGACGAAAGGTAGTTGACGAGCCGGATCACGGGATTGGCCCGCTCGCGCGGCTCGGTCGCGTGCAGCGCGAACAGGCTTCGCACCGCGGGGTTGGGATCGGCAAAGACCTCGAGCGTCGCGGCGGCGATGCCGAAGTCGCTGATCCACGATGGATCGCGCCGCTCACCCGAGACAACGGGACGCGAATCGTCGCAGAACACGATCGAAGCCCGGTCGGAAGCGAGAGACGCAAGCCGGCTCGCCGCGAGTGCCGCGCCGTCGTCATCACCGACGCTCTCCAGCGTTTCCGCCACGGCGTCGGCAAGGTCCGCACGCCAAACCTCGGGATCGGCCGCGGCCGCCCGGAGGCTGCGCACCTTCGCGCCCGATGGGCCATACGCCAGGACCGTCGCCGCGCCGTCGATCGGACTGCCCGAAACCACCCACCCGCAGCCGGGCGCCGACTCCGGCTGATCGGATGATCGCACCGCCCGCAGAATCGCGGCGAGCGCGACGGCCTCGCCTGTGTACAACTGCGGGATGCCCTGCAGCGCATCGACCAGAAGATCGCGCTGCGCCGAGCCGGACGAACGGCCCGAGGCCGGGTGCCACCCGAGCAACAGCCCCTGCGGCACACCCCCCACCATCGCCAACCCCGAAACACGCCGGTACCACGGCAACTGCGCCGGCAGGTCGGACTCGGCCAGCAGCGTCAGGGCATCGGCCAGCGCCGCGCCGTTCTGCGTGCTCGCGCCTTCGGGAAGCGGTGCAAGCCGGCAGATCGCCTCTATGGAGGGAACGATCCGGATGACCAGATCAACGCCCGACTCTCGCAGGAACCCCCGGAGCGAACCCACCTGATCAGGTGAGAACTTGCGGAAACTCGGGCCCTTTCCGGGCGAGCGCGAGGCAGACCCATCGGCGGAGATCGGCCCCACAGCCGAGCAGACGGCCACCACCCCGCCACGAGAGGCGGATTCATGCAGGACGGCGACGGTGCGTGGGCCGCTGGGCGCCTCGCTGGAGCCGTTCCGCCGTGCCGGCGAGGATGTGCGTGCGGTCGAACTCATCTGACGATCAGGTCCTTGATGATCACGGGTATCTTGGATCGGTCCAGCACGGCCTGCACCTCGACTTCAACACCGGTCGCCTCGTCCCGGCCCCGGCTAACGGCGACGAAGACGTTGGATTTCACACTCAGGTAGGGATAAAGCTCGGCGAGGGTCTCGCGGGTGAAGCTCGGCACATCCAGCAGATCGGTGAAATGGATGAACCCGTCGCTGCGGGCGTCGCGCTCGGCGAGCAGGGCGTCGAGCTGCGAACTGGAGATCTCGCTGATGTAGGACAGCGTTTCGCTGTCCACGGAGTTGATGTTGACCTTCCCGGAACGGGGCACCTCGGTCTCGGAGGGGGTGTAGGTCTCGTCGAGCAGCACGCCGATCTGCTCGATCGTGAGGTTCTGCACGCTGGGCTGTGCCTGCCCGCCTCCGTTGAGTTGGTTACCGGTGTTGGGCGTCATCGATTGCAGGTCGGTATCGAGAAAATCGCCGAGCGAGCCGCCGGTCGAGACGTAGGCGAGGATGGTCTCGGCCTGCGTGGCGTCGATGCTGACCCGCCGGGACAGGTCATCCGCCGACGCCGTGGTCAGGTCGATCCTCGGCTGGCCCGAGAGCCCGTAGCCCGGGCCGGCGGACTCATCGCTGTACGCGGTGAAGTACCGCGACCACCCGGCGTTGAGCTGCCCATCGGGGTTGTCGGGCGGGAAGGAGGCGTCGCCGTCGTTCTCGTTGGGATCGAGCAGCCCGTTGAGGTTCCAATCCTCGCCCCGCAGGTACTCGGGCGAGACCCCGAGCACCAGTTCGAGTTCGCGCAAGGCACGCATCGGCGCGTTGCGGGGCTTGTACGTCGATCGGATGGAGGCGTACTGCGACTCCTCCGCGCCGTTGGGCTCGGGCTCGTCGTCCTCGTCGATCCAATCGACCAGAGCCTCGGCGATGCCCGTGTCCATGTCGGGAACCAGCACGAGGCTCTCGGGGGTGACGACGTTGATGTTGATGCGCGAGTGGGCGTCGAGCGCGCCGTCACGGACATCGGGGAACTCGGGGTGCTGCACGCGGTACGAGGCCGCGCCCTTGAACAGCGTGCCCCGCGCGACGTTGGCCAGGCTGTCACGCAGCGAGAGCGCCGAGTTCTGGTCGGGCGTGAGCGTGTCCTTGGTGAGTTCGGCGATCTGGGCCTCGACGCCGGCGCGGGCGGCCCAATAGGCCCGCGCGCGAGCGACGGCGTAACGGCCCGCCGCCGCCTGCCGGTGCGAGATCGACTGCAGCGCCACCACGATGATCGCGGCCAGGGCAATCGTCCAGAGCACGATGAACGTGGCGAAGCCAGGTCGTGGCATCGGCATCCCTGCCGATGTCTTCCGGGCAACGCGGAGGACGCGGAGGGAACGCGGAGGGCGCGGAGAATTGCGGAAGTCGTTCATCCGGTACCCCCGGCGCTCGTATCCGTGGCCTCTTCCTCTTCTTCTTCCTCGGCCGGCGGCAGCGGAACCCGGTCAAAGGCGACCACGCGCCGCGCCGTGATGGTGCGACGGGCGTTGTCGTCCGAGGCCGTGGCCGTGATGCGGATCGCGTGCGGATAACCGTCGGCATCCGAGTCCCAGTCGGTGCGCCAGGTCGTGCCGTCGTACGCGTCGATCACCAGCGAGACCAGCCCATCAACCACCGGCGCGGCGACGCCGCCGGCATCGACGAACTCATCCGGCACGGGGTCCGAGCGCCGCCACAGCGTGAACAGCGCGGGCGACCCGGCGGCGGGCGGGGCGGCCGTCTCCAGCGGTTCGAGCCGGTACTGCACCTCGTACTCGTCGCTCTCGGGGTTCTCGACCCCGCCGCGCGTCGGGCGATCCTGGTGCGTGAACAGCATGAGCCCCGACGCCGCGGCGCCCGCCGGGCCGCCGCGGGTGATCGCGACCTTGCCGAGCGTGAGGTCCGAGTCTCGGATGGCCATGACCGCATCGGCGGCGATTCGCTGCACCGCGATGTTGGCCCGCGATGCCGCGTCGCCCGCGGCCGAGGCCCGCTCGCGCGCCTTCATCGACTGGACCACGGTCAACGTCGCCGCGCCCGCCACCATCGCCAGGATCACCGTCGCCACGATCAACTCAACGAGCGTAAAGCCGGCCCGGGAAGAACGGGGAGAAGGGAGGCGGGGATGGCGCGGTCGCGGAGTCATGGTGTGCGGATGATCGCTGTCTCCGGCGCTCGGATCGGGTCGATGTCCTCATCCCCGCCCAGGCGCGAGGCCATCAGCGTCTGGATCGCGATCGACTGCTTGCTCAGGCTGAAGTCCCACCAGATCGTGCAGGTCACCGTGTACGGCTCGTTCGACGTGCCGCCCGCGAACTCGAGCAGGTAGTGGTAGTTCTCGAACGGCGCATCGCACACGCCCTCGAGCTTGAACCGCTTGGCGTAGTCATCGGGCCCTCGGGCCAGCACGAGCTGCAACTGCTCGTCGGCGAGCGCGGCCGCGGCCTGGAGTTCCTCGCCCCGCCGCTGGGCCGAGATCGCCCGGCCGGTCAGCCCGATGAGCACCGCCAGCGAGACACCGACCAGGATCGCGCCGACCATGACATCGACCAGCGCGAACGCGCGCCGGGCCGACCGTCCGCGATCCGGCTTCACCCTCACCATGCCTTGTCCCCCTTGCCCGTCGCATCGAGGTCGATCGCCCGAGAGGTCGCCAGCGGTGCGCCCGACCGGGCGGCGGAGATGGCCGTGCGGGTGGCCGCGGCGTCGTCAGACCCCAGCGCGATCTGCCAGACGGGCTTGGAATCGCCGCCCCCGGGCGCGATACCGCCCGAGATCGCCTCGATCTGGAGCACCAGCGCGGGGCGCTGCTCGCCGGGGTTGAAGACCACACGCCACGCGCGCTTGGGGAGCGGACGCCCATCGATCCACGCGTTGGCGAGCCTCGTGCGCGCGAGCGTCACGGGCTCGACCAGCGAGTCGGTCGCCCAGTCCTGCGCGGGCTGGGCATCGACGCCCGCCCGCTTGGCGACAAAGGCCGCGCCCTTGCGGCGCGCCATGATGCGGAACGTCGAGGTTTCGCCGTCGAAATCGATCGCGACCGGCTCGGGGATGAGCGAGCCCCGCTCGGCGACGATCGAGAGCATCCTCTGCACCGTCTGAGTCTCGACATCAAGGCGGCGCGATTCGTTGCCGAAGAGCCTCGGCAGCGTGACACCCGCCAGCACCCCGAGGATGATGATCACGACGACCATCTCGACGAGCGTGAAGGCGCCGCGCCGTGCCCGCGCGGCGCCACGCACCCGGGCGGCTGCCCGCGACCGGCGCGGCGAAGGGAGTTTCACGGTCTCAACGGGCATATCTCTCGCCGCACGCGCCGGGAATCAGGGCTTCACGATGTCGGTGTCGTCGTCCTTGCCGCCGGGCTTGCCGTCCGCGCCATAACTGACGATGTCGAAGTCGGCGTTCTTCTCCGGCGGGATCCGCAGGATGAACGCCCGCCCCCAGGGGTCCTTGATCATCTCGGGATTCGAGAGGTACGGGCCGTGCCAGGCCGTGGTATCCACGTCGTTGGGCTTCTTGAACAGGAACTCGAGCGAGTTGCCGTCGGGACGCTTGCCGGTCTCGCTCATGAACTGGCTCACCGCGCTGGCGACGGTCGCCGCGTTCGCGGCGGCCACCCCCTGCTTGCTCTGGCCCACGCGGCCGATGAGCCGCGGCGCGATGATGCCCGCGAGCACGCCGATGATGACGATCACGACGATGATTTCGACGAGCGTGAAGCCTCTGGCGGCGGCACGCTCCGATCGGGAGTGGGTCTGGTGCGGTCTCATTTGATCATGTCCTGGAGTTGCAGCAACGGGAGCAGAATCGCCATGATGACGAAGCCGACGACGACGGCGGCGACGATCACGAGCATGGGCGGGAACACGGTGGTGAACACCTTGATGCTGGTCTCGGTCCGGTCCTCGAACACGGCCGCCGCCTGCGAGAGCATCTGCGGCAGGCGGCCCGATCGCTCGCCGACGCCGACGATCTGCGTAAGCAGCGGCGGGAAGTAGCCCGAACGCTCCATCGGCTCGGCGATGGTCTTACCCGCCGAGACCTGCTCGCAGACCTCCTCGACGACCTTCTCCATCGCCTTGTTGCCGAGCGTGGCCCGCGTGGCCCGGAGCGCGGTCAGGGCGGGCAATCCCGCCGAAACCAGCGTGCAGAGCGTCCGCGTGAAGCGCGCCACGGCCACGTCCCGGAGCACGCGCCCCAGCAGCGGAACCTTGAGAAGCCCCGCGTCGATCGAGAGCCGCGAACTCGGCGTTCGGTACGCCTTGACCACCCAGAGGACCAGCAGTGTCGATAGCCCGATGATGATGTACCAGTACTTCGTGATGACCGCGACGACGCCCGTCACGATCCGAGTCGGCAAGGGCAGCACCACGCTCTGCATCTGCGCCTTGAGCGGCTCGAGGATGCTGGGCACGATCACCGTCGAGATGATGACGATCGCGATGGCGATCAGCGCGGCGAGGATCCCGGGGTAGAGCAACCCGGCCATCAGCGTGCGGCGCATCTTGGCCTCGCGATCCAGCAGGTTCGCGGCCTGGTCGAGCACCTCGCCCAGCCGGCCCGAGACCTCGCCGGCGCGGATGAGGCTGATCGTGAGTTCCGTGAACGGCTTGCCCCAACTGCTCGCCGCATCGCCCAGCGAGCGTCCGTGCTCGACCTCTCGGATCATGTGCTCCAGCATCGCGTGCTGGCGCGTCGAATGACCCTGGCGTGCGATCGTGCGCAGGGCCTGGAGCAGCGGCAACCCCGCCATCACCGCCGTGGCCAGTTCGCGCACGAACGAGGCCATCTCCGACTTGCTCATCGCGGCCCGACCGTGCGCGGGGGAGCCCACCCTCCCCCCGGCGGGCTTGGCGTCCGCCGATTTGCCGAAACTGAACGCCGGCTCCGAGCCCGGCTTGCCATTCCCCTGCGACGCCTTGCGATCGCGCCTGCGGACCCGACGCTCGACCTCCTCGACCCTCACCGGGGTGATGCCCTGCTGGCGGAGCATCCGCACCGCCGCGGCCCGATCGGGCGCATCGATCACCGCCGTGCTTGCGCCGGCTGATGAACCGAGGGACTGGTACTCGAACATGGGCATGGAACTTTGTGAATGTGATTCTGTCAGTTCGGATCGAAGAAGAGGCGCAGAGAGAACGAAGGACTGCGCCGAGGTCGCAGAGAACACACCAGACTGTTTCAAGGCATTGTCTTCCTCGGTCGTCTCTGCGTGGTCTTCTGGCGCTCAGCGCCTCCGCCTTTCATTCAGGCTGTCGCCGCCTCGCCCGGCCTCTTGCTGCTGGTGAAATCCTCGGTGTCCTGGGTCGCCCGCAGCACTTCCTCCACGGTCGATTCGCCCGCCGCGGCCTTGATGAGCCCGTCCATCCGCATCGTGACGTGCGTGGGTGGAGCGACCGCGAGCAGTTGCGGGCTGCTGGTGCGGCCCTCGTTGATGGCCGCGCGGATGGCGGGCGTCACGTTGAGAAGTTCGTAGTAGCCCATGCGCCCGCGGAAGCCGGTGCTATCGCACTTGTCGCAGCCGACGCCCCGGAACGAGTTGCCGTGAGGAAACAGGGACTTCTCGCGCGGGCTCAGGCGATGGGTGATGGTCTCGCTCAGCGGCTCGGGATGGCGGCAGAACCGGCACAGCCGCCGGCCCAGCCTCTGGGCCGCGATCCCCTCCAGCACGCTGGCCACCAGGAACGGCTCGACATCCATGTCGAGCAGGCGGCCGACCGCGCTCACCGCGTCGTTGGTGTGCAGGGTCGAGAAGATCAGGTGGCCGGTGAGCGCGGCGCGGACGGAGATGTCCGCGGTCTCGTTGTCGCGGATCTCGCCGACCATGATCACGTCCGGGTCCTGCCGCAGGATCGAGCGCAGCCCGGATGCAAACGACAGGCCACGCTCGGGGTTGACAGGAATCTGGTTGACACCCGACAACTCGTACTCCACCGGGTCCTCGATCGTGATGATCTTCAGCGACGGGTCGTAGAGCTTGGTCAGCGCGGCGTACAGCGTCGTGGTCTTGCCGCTGCCGGTCGGCCCGGTCACGAGCACCATCCCGTGGGGCAGGTCGATCCACCTGTCCATCGTGGCGCGATCGGGTTCTCTGAACCCGAGCGTGACCAGGTCGAGCGTGATCGATTCCTTGTCGAGGATCCGCATCACCACGCTCTCGCCGTAGATCGTCGGCACCGTCGAGACGCGGATATCGACCTTGCGACCCTCGAAGCGGAGCGTGATGTGCCCGTCCTGCGGAACGTACCGCTCGGCGATGTTCATCCCCGCCATGATCTTGACGCGGCTGGTGATCGCGGGC
Source organism: Phycisphaerales bacterium (assembly GCA_020846975.1). Taxonomy (GTDB): domain Bacteria; phylum Planctomycetota; class Phycisphaerae; order Phycisphaerales; family UBA1924; genus JADLCX01. Next base: position 234,179 of record JADLCX010000058.1, on the reverse strand, counting down.
TGGAGCGGCTTGGGCGGGCTGTTGCGCGTCCGCAACATGCCGTCGATCCGATACTTGACCGCCAGGGATTTCTCGAACGGCTCGATGTGGATGTCGCTGGCCCGCTCTCGGACGGCCTCGAGAATGATCAGGTTGACCAGGTTGATCAGCGTCGGCTGCTCGGCCATCCGCTGGACATCCTCGGCCTCGACCGACTGCAGGTTGGCGACCAGGTCGTCGGTCTGGTCCTCGGTGTCCCCGGCCAGCCGCCGCGCCATCTGGGCCGCCGTCGCGCCGAAGGCGTTGCGGAGCAGCGTCCCGAAGTGCTCCTTCGAGACGCCGAACCGCTTCACCGGCATGCCGGCGATGATCGATAACTCGTCGGCGCTGGCCAGGTCGGACGGGTCCGACATCACCGCCCACAGCCGCTCGTCGCGGATGGCGAACGGCACCATCCGCAGCCGTACCGCCTGCTCGGCCGAGATCAACCCCGCCGCGGCCTGATCGACCTCCGGCATCTCCGAGAGCGTCTCGACCGACCTCGCGCTGCGCGAGCGCGCCGGCGCGGCCTCGGGCTGCGCCGTGCCGTTGATCGAAGAATCGCTCGCCTCGGTCGGTGCTGTTGGCGTCATCGTGTCTCGAACGGTGTGTGGGCCGCGAGCGAGCCGTCGGAAGCCCGCGGGCGCGGCCGGTTAGTCTCGCTTGCGATCCCGACGCGGCGAGGACGGCTTGCCCTCGTCACCCTCCTCGCGCCCCCCACCACCCCCTAAGTTCATGCCCCACGGGTTATCGTTTTCCTTCTCCGGCAGCTTGGCCTGCTGGTCTTCGGTGAGCAGCGCCTTGAGTTTGCTGATCGTGGACTTGTCGAGCTCGCGCCGGGCCTTCCGGGCCGTGTCCACCGCGGAGGATTCGTTGCTCCCCCCGGGCATCATGCGCCCGAACCCGCCGAACGGGTCGCCCCCGCCTTCCTTCTCCTCGGTCGCGATGGCGTTCGACCACGCCTCGTTGGCCGTCGCCACCTCTCGCTGGTACGAAGCCAGCATCTCCGAGATGGCCTGCTTCTGCTCCGACGTCAGGTCGCCAAACTCGCTCGCGGCCTTCATCGCCTTGGTCGGGTACGGTGCCTTGTAAACCTGCGGGAAGGTCGCCTTGCGGACCCGGTCGGTGAACTCGGCCTGCCTGGCTTCCGGCAGCGCGCCGGCGATGAGCCTCGCGTGCCGCTCGTTGACATCCCGGACCTTCAACCCCGAAGACCGGTAGTCCTGCATCATCTTGCGGATCTGGTCGAAGTCGATCTTGGTGAAGTCAAAGTCCTTCATCCCCTCCTCCTGCTTCTTCTGCATCTCCTCACGCTTGGCGTCGCGCTCGGTCATCGCGCGGTCGAGGTCGATCTCGTAGGCCTCGATCGCCTGGTCCAGTTCTCGCGACGGCTTGCCTTCGAGGTTGAGGTCGTCGACGATCGACCCGAGATTGACCGATTCCCCCGCGAGCATCCCGTTCGGCAGAGACTTCTCCCTCCGGTGCCCGCGTTCGACCCTGGGCCACAGTTCGGCCTGCTTGCCGTCGAGCAGCGATTTCAGGTCGTTCATGAACCCGGTTTCGAGCGACTTCATCTTGTCCTGGTGCTTGCGCATCTCGTCCGGGAGGTCCTTGGTGAAGACCGACGGGTCCTGCGACTCCGCGAACTCGGATTGGGCATTCTTGAGCGCGTCCTGCATGGCCTTGGCGGCCTTGCCGTGCTCGTCCTGGTAGGCCGAAAGCAGGGCCTTGGCGGCTTCCTTCTGCTCGGCCGTCAGGCTCAGCATCGTGCCGATCTTCTCGAGTTCGCGCGTCGAGACCGCGGGCGCGAGCATGTCCCCGCCCATGCCCATGCCCATCCGCATCTGGGCCTCGGCCGGAGGCGGCGCGAGCACTGCCGCCCCAACCGAAGCCGCCGCGGCCAGGATCGACACCAAACGACCAGCGAGTCTGCCTGCCATGAGTCCTTGCTCCTTCGCGACCGGCTCGCCGCCTTCCCTCCCCCGCCTCGTGCCTCCGGCAACTCTATCGGTTCGAGGGGCGGAACCGGCCTCACCAGAACCTTACCGGTTCCAACCCTGTCGGTCGCAGTTCCCGCTCACGCGAGCCCGATCGTGCTCGCAAAGATGCGCTGCGACGAACAAACCGTCGGCGACCTTCACGAACCTCAACCGTGGAGCGAGCGCAAGGCCGCGGCTTACCGCGACGGGCCGGGAGCCGGGCGCGGAATGTCGCGGTTCGGGCGACCCTCGTCGTTGCTGTTCCGGCGGTTGCGACGCGGGGCACTGTCATCGCCGCCCCCCCCACCCTCGCCGCCGAACCCGCCCCGCTCCTCGCGGGCCGGGAGTTTCTCGACCTGCTCGGGCCTCAGGGCCTTCTGCACCTTCTCGACCGTGCTGTCATCAAGCGTGCGGCGGCGGTCACGGAGTTCGCGCGATTGCTCGTCGCCGCCGCCCCAGCCGCGCCCTCGCCCGCCCATCATGTCGGCGGGCGTGAAGTTGGCCTCACGCTTCTCGGCCGCGGCCTCCATTTCCTTGTTGATCGCGCCCAGGTCCCGCTTGTAGGACTCGGAGATGGATGCGAGCGTGGACTTCTGCTCGTCGTCCAGGTCCGTCAGTTTGAGCGCCGCCTCGAGCGTGCGGGCACCGTGCGTGGACCGGTAGATCTGCGGGAACGACTCTCGCTGGAACGACTGCGCGAACGTCGCGCGTGCCGAATCGGGCAGCATCCCCTCGATCTGCCTCGCGTAGCGCCGGTTCACGTCCCGCACGCGCGTCGAGTGGGACCGCCCCTCGTCGAACAACTTCTGCACCTTCTCCTGATCGCCCGACTGGAACAACTCGCGGGCCTGCGACATCGCCTTTTCCTGGAACTCGTTGCGGGCCGTCAGTTCGCGGTCCAGGTCCGCGGCGTACTGGTCGAGGACCGCGTTCAGCGGCGCACGCTCGGCCTCGGGCAGTTTCAGGTCATCGACCAGCCGCACCACGTCGACGCGCTCGCCCGCCATCAGGCCGCGGCCGATCGTGGACTCGCGCCGGTACCCCATCTCCACCCGCGGCCAGTTCTGGGTCTGCTCCGGCGTCAGCACGGACTTGACATCGTTGAACAGCGACGTTTCGAGCGCCTTGCGGTCCTTGCGGACCTTCTCCATGTGCTCGCCCATCTTCTTCATCGCGTCGGAGTCGAATCCCTCGCCATCCTGCATCGCGGCCCGCATGTCCTCGCGGAGGTGGTCCATCTTCTCGCGGTTCGCGTTGTTCAGTTCCGTCGTGCTGTCCTGGTAAGCCTCGAACAGCGCATCGACGGCCTCGTCCTGCTCCTTCGACAGTTTGAGGATCGTCTTCAACGACTCGAACTGACGCGTGGTCACGCCCGAATCGAACATGCCGCGGAATCCACCGCCGCCGAACATCCCACCCCCGCCCATTCCGCCGCGCCGACCGCCGCCGCCCTCATCACCGCCGCCGCGCTGGCGACGCGGTTGCTCATCGCCCGGTTGCGAGGGCCGCCCCTGCGCCAGAACCAGCGATGACGCCGATCCGGCGACAATCACGGCAGCAAGTGCGGAACGAATCAGAACGGTGCGGGCGATGAGGGCCATCCGAAAGCTCCAGGGTGGGGGTATTCGTTGGGAAACCGGCAGCATACCGACACTTGCCAAACGCGGAGATCGGTGCTTATTGCCTGAATTCTCATCGAGGCGCGCCGCCATCGGCACGAGCCCGATTCCCGGACTCTCACCGCGTCAATCACCAAACAATAACCAACCTATTTCGTTTGGCAAGTGATCGGTCTCCGAGACGCCATCATTTCGACAAACAGATCGAACAGATACCCCCCATCATGGGGGCCTGGCGACGCTTCCGGGTGGTGCTGAACCGCAAAAACCGGGCGATCCGGCATCGCAAAGCCCGCAACGGTACCGTCGTTCAGGTTGGTATGTGTCGTAACCCCCCCTATTTTGGCAAGCGATTCGGGATCCACGGCGAAGCCGTGATTCTGACTGGTGATTTCGACCTTGCCCGTGAGGCTGTTGCGGACGGGCTGGTTCAGCCCGCGGTGTCCGAACTTGAGTTTGTACGTGCTCGCACCCAGCGCGAGCGAGAGCAGTTGGTGGCCGAGGCAGATGCCAAAGGTTGGAACCGTGGTGGCAGGATCGGAGACGACCTCCCGCAGCGTGCGAATGGTGGCGTCCACCGCGGCGGGATCGCCGGGGCCGTTCGAGACAAACAAGCCATCGGCCGTTCCGGCCTTGAAGCGGGCCTTGATGTCCGCCGCGGAGATGTCGTGGGGCACGACCTCGACATCGCACCCGCGGTCGGCGAGGTTCCGCAGGATGTTGCGCTTGGCGCCACAGTCAAGTGCGAGCACCTTGAAGCGACGCCGAGCGCTCGGGTCCGCGTTTGGGCTCCAATCGCCGAGGGTTTCCGACCAGGTCGAGGAGTTGGTGCATCCGACCAGCGGAACGAGGTTCTGGCCGGACATGTCGGCCGCGTTGCGAGCCTTCTCCACCAGATCCCGATCGCTGAGTTTGCTCTGCGACACATCGGTGATCACGCCGCGCATCACCCCCGCGACTCGGAGCCGGCGCGTCAGGGCGCGGGTATCGACCCCCGCGATCCCCAGGACACCCTGCTCCCGCAGATGGGTCGCCAGGTCGGCGCTCGCCCTGTAGTTGGAGTGGACCCGGGCCAGTTCGCGGACCACGAAGCCGGAAACCTGCACCCTCACCGACTCAACATCCTCGGCGTTGATGCCGGTGTTGCCGATCAGCGGAGCGGTCATGACCAGGATCTGGCCGGTGTACGAAGGATCGGTCAGGGCCTCCTGATACCCGGTCATCGCCGTGTTGAAGACGACCTCGGCGGTGACGAGCAGGCCGCCGCCGACCGCGCCGAACGCCTGACCGTGCACGACCGTGCCGTCCTCGAGCGCCAGGCGGGCCGGAGGGGGTGAACTGGGGGTGCTGTTCATCAAAGCATGAGTGTATGCGGCCGGGATCGCCACTTCGCCGCGCGCCGAGAAAAACCGTCGAGTACGATGCGTTCACGGCCATGAAGTTCTACCGGATCGACATCCACGGGCACCTGATCGAGGCACGGGAAGGGGAGTACGGCCGGCGCGAGGTGCTTGTCGATGGGCGGCCCGTGCCTTGGTCGTGGTGGAGTCGGTTCTTGAACAGGTCGGTTCACATTGACTTGACCGATGAGCAGGGTCGAAGCCGACATGTCGAGGTGCTGTGGGTCGCACCGACGAAGTTCCTGGGCCTGACCAGCCGCGTGCGGTTCTCGGTGGACGGTGTCGAGCGGGCGGTGCTGGAGGCCGAACGCGGCCAGAAAGGCCCCGGCGTGTGCCCCGCGTGCGGGTACAGCGTTCGCGGGCTGCCGGTCGAGAACGGCGAGGTCCGCTGCCCGGAGTGCGGCAAGCACGCCAGCGCGAAGTTGGTGGGCGCGGGGTTGGAGCGCGGAGAGGGTGGTGCGCCGTGACCAGTCTTTTCGCCAAGCCAGGCATCCGCGCCGATTCGAGCGAGCGGTTCGTTCGTGTCGCCGTGGAGCGAGGCCTCGACGCGACCTCGCGGCAACCCTGGAAGGGCGGCGGCGAGAGCACGCTGACGTACCGCGTCGAGCGCGACCTCCCGATCGGCCGGCGCGTGGAGGTCACGCTCGGGCGGGGCGATTCGGCCAGCGCGGGAATCGTCGTCGAGTGCGGGGGCGTCGAGCTCGCGGCGAATCTCGATCCTGCTCGCATCAAGCCGATCGCCCGCGACACGGGGGCCGGCCTGCCTCCGACGCTCGTCGAACTCGCGAAGTGGATGGCCAGGTACTACGTCTGCCCGTTGGGCATGGTGCTCGCGACCATGATGCCCGCGGCCGTGAAGAAGGGGACCGGCCTGCGGGTGCGCGTCCGCTACGAGCGAACCGGCACGATCGGCACGGACGCCAAGCCGACGGCGAACGCCCGCAAACTGATCGAGAGGCTGGAGAGCATCGACGCCGCGGAGTTTCCGGCCGAGTCCGAGCGCCTCATGGAACTGCTCGACACCCGCACGATCGCGCCGGTCAAGCGCCTGGTCGGGTTGGGCGTGCTGAACGCCATCGAGCGCGAGGAAGTCGCCGAGTTCGGCGGGAGCACCGACGCGACGCTCGGCGCGGCCTTCGACGCCGCGGCGGAACGCCGGCCCGAACCGACCGCCGAGCAGACGGCCATCGTCGAGGGAATCGGCGCGGCGCCGGATGGGTTCTCGGTGCACCTGGTCCGCGGCGTCACCGGGTCGGGCAAGACCGAGGTCTATCTGCGCCTGCTCGAGCGCGTGCTCGAGCGCGGGCAGAACGCGGTCGTGCTCGTGCCGGAGATATCGCTCACACCCCAGACGGCCGGCCGGTTCACGGCTCGCTTCCGCACGCTCGGAGCGGGGAGCGTCGCGGTGCTGCACTCGGGTCTCACGCCCTCTCAGCGGCACAGGCAGTGGACGCTCGCCGGGCGCGAGGGCGGCGGGGGCGCTCGCGTGGTTGTCGGCGCGCGCTCGGCCGTGTTCGCGCCGCTCGAAAACGTTGGCCTCATCGTCGTCGATGAGGAACACGCCTCGGACTACAAACAGGACCAACTGCCTCGGTACCACGGACGCGATGTGGCGATCAAGCGCGCCCAGATCGCCGACTGCCCCGTCGTGCTGGGAAGCGCGACGCCCAGCCTGGAGTCGTGGTACAACTCTTCCCGACACCTGGGCAAGTACCGCCTTTGGGAGTTGAACGAGCGCGTCGGCGCCGGCCGCCTGCCGCGAGTGGATGTCGTGGACCTCTCCGACGAGCGGCGTCGGCTCCGGCAGGTCCACCCGCGACGCGACCCCTGGTCCGACCTGATCGGCCCGACGCTCGAGCGGGCCATGCACGAGACCTTCGCCGCGGGCGGACAGGCGCTCCTGCTGCTCAACCGGCGGGGATACTCGGCCTACATCGCCTGCCCGGATGCGCAGTGCGGCTACCGGCTCACGTGCGACGAGTGCGACGTGATGATGGTGCACCACGCCTGGATGCCCGACGGAGCCCGGCCGCGGCGGGAGGTGGTCCGCTGCCACCACTGCCAGGCGCAGAGGCTCATGCCGCCGGAATGCCCCGTGTGCGCCAAGCGGCTGATCCGGCTCGGGATGGGAACGCAGCGGCTCGAAGAAGAGATCGCCGACAAGTTCCCCGAGATCGCCGGCGCGTTTCTGCGTGCCGATGGCGACACCATGCAATCGGCCAAGGACTGGTTCGCCGTTCTGTCCCGCTTCGCCAATCAGGAACTGAAGCTGCTCCTCGGCACGCAGATGATCGCCAAGGGTCTGGACTTTCCCAACGTCCGACTCGTCGGCGTCGTCAACGCCGACTCGGCCATGAATCTTGCCGACTTTCGCGCGAGCGAGAGGACGTTCCAACTCGTCAGCCAGGTCGCCGGCCGCGCCGGGCGCGGAACCGAAGAGGGGCGCGTGGTCGTGCAGTCCATGGACCCGAACTCGCCCGCCATCCGCCACGCCGCGGCCCACGACTACGTCGGCTTCGCCGACTTCGAGCTGGGTATCCGCAGGCGGGCCAAGCTCCCCCCGGTCACGCGCATGGCCCGGATCGTGCTTCGCGACAAGGACCTCGGCAAGGCGCAATCGGCTGCGAAGATGCTGCGGACGGCGATTGATGAGGAGATCAAGGCCCGTGGCACGGCCGCCGGGTCGCTCCGCATCACCGGACCGATGCCCGCACCTATCGCCCGGATCGCCGGTCAGCACAGGATGGTGATCGAGCTGACGGCCTGGCAGCGAGCATCGTTGCAGGATGTGCTGGCGGCGGTTCGATCTAAGGGGTGGCTCAAGAGCGATGCGCACACCGCCGTGGATGTGGACCCGATCGCGCTCACCTGAACCCGCGTGCCGACCCGGCCTGCACCGCGCCGCGCGGTGTGGTACCCTCGATCCCCGTGATCGTCCACCTCAACGGACAACTCCTGCCGGCGACCGAAGCCCGGATCAGCCCGTTTGATCGCGGCTTCCTGTTCGGCGACGGCGTGTACGAAGGTCTGCGCTCCGTCGTCGATTCCGCCGGTCGTTCCCGCATCATCGGGCTGGGCCTGCACATCAAGCGCATGCAGGCGGGGCTCGACGAGGCCGGCATCGTGTGGGACGCCGCGGCGATCGGCCCCGCGAGCCTCGGCCTTCTGAAGGCCAACGGGCACGACACCGGCGGCGATCGGCCCGAGGCGTTTGTCTATTGGCAGGTCACGCGCGGCACGCCGCCCGCGGGCGAGCCCGTGCGCTCGCGCGTTCCGCCGGCAACCAGCGCAATGCGTCCGACGGTCTTCGGGTATTGCACGCCCCAGCCCGCGCTGAACACGATCGTCGCACCGCCGACCAAGCGGGCCTCGCTCCTGCGAGACATCCGCTGGGAGCGCGGCCACCTCAAGTCGATCTCGCTCATGGGCAACATCATGCTCGCGCTCGAGGCCGGCTCGGCGGGCATGGATGAAGCCGTGCTCTTCCGCCGCCGGGGCGATTCCGAACTCGTGACCGAGGGCCTCGCCACCAACATCATCGCCGTCCTCCCCACCCTCGCCGGCGGCGCAGAGATCGTCACGCCGCTGCTCCGGTCGGTGCCGATCCTGGCCGGGGTGACGCGGTCGATCCTGCTTCGCCACGCGCCCGAAATCGTTGAGCGCGATGTGATGGTCGAGGAACTCGCGCGGGCGGCCGAACTCATGTTCATCGGAACCACCACGCTGGTGTCGTCGATCGTCTCGCTCGACGGCCGAACGATCGGCGACGGCACACCCGGCCCGATCGCCCGACGGCTGCTGGCGGTGCTGGTACGGGCGGTCTCGACGGGCAACGATGACTGGTAGCCGGCGATCCGCCGGGGCCGGAGGCCCGCTCGCTCACAAGCACGGAGGTGTCGGGATGGATCTGTCCGGCAAGAAGGTGACGGTGATGGGCCTGGGCCGGTTCGGCGGCGGCGTGGGCGTCACGCGCTGGCTCGCCGCGAATGGCGCGGATGTCCTGGTCACCGACCTCGAACCCGCGGACCGGCTCTCCGATTCGATCGACCAGATCCGGCCCCTGGTCGATTCCGGCGCGGTCGAACTCCGCCTCGGCGGCCACAACGTGTCGGACTTCACGACCTGCGACCTCGTGATCGCGAACGTGGCCGTCCCCAAGCCGTGGGACAACCGCTTCACCCGCGCCGCCGAGGCCGCCAACATACCCGTCACCACCGAGATCTCGCTCTTCCTCGCCCGCCTGCCCGCGCACGCGCGGGAGCGCACCATCGCGGTCACCGGCTCGGTCGGCAAGAGCACGACCTCGGCGATGATCCACCACGCGTTGAACCGCGCCGCCGCGGCGCGCGGGGAGTGCGAGCGCGTTCTGCTCGGCGGCAACATCGGCGTCTCGCTGCTCGACGAGCTCGGCTCGATCAACGACCGCACCTGGCTGGTGCTGGAACTCTCCAGCGCGATGCTCCACTGGCTCGATCGCGACCGCACCCGAGGTTGGTCGCCCCGCGTCGCGGTCATCACCAACATCTCCCCCAACCACATCGACTGGCACGGCTCCGTCGAGCACTACACCGCCTCGAAGCAGCTCCTCCTCCGCTCCCAGCGGCCCGCGGATGTCGCCGTGCTCGGCGAGTCCGTCTGGGACTGGCGCACGCTCACGCCCGCGGCCTGCAAGCTCGTCCGCGCCGATCTGTTTGTGCCCAAGATGCTGCTCCCCGGCGAACACAACCGCGAGAACGCGGCCGCCGCGCTCCTCGCGTGCGCCGGCGCCATGCCCGATTGCCCGCCCGCGGTGTTCGCCGACGCGATCGCGGCCTTCGGCGGCCTTCCCCACCGCCTGCAACTGGTCGCCGAGAAGCCCCGCACGCGGTGCGAGCGAGGAGAACCGATGCGGTTCTACAACGACTCCAAGTCAACGACCCCCGAGTCGTGCATCCGCGCCATCGAAGCCCTCGCCGCGATGCCCGGGTTCGCCGGTTCACGCATCCACCTCATCGCCGGCGGCTACGACAAGGGCTCCGACCTCTCCCCGATCGCCCACGCCGCCGGCCGGCTCGCCGGGCTCTACACGATCGGCAAGACCGGCCCGAAACTCGCCGAAGCCGCCGCGGGCAAGGCGGTCCAGGCGGGAACGCTCGACGCGGCGTTCGCGGCCGCGCTCGAACGGATGCGCCCCGGCGATGCCCTGCTGCTCAGCCCGGGATGCGCCTCGTGGGACCAGTTCATCAACTACGAGAAGCGCGGCGAGGCCTTCATCCGGCTTGTGGAGGAGCTCGCGTGAGATCACGTCGATCGCCGTGCCGACACGCCCTGCCCATCGTCGCGCCGAGCGCGGCGATGCTGCTCGCGGGTTGCGCGGGGCAAGTGCATGTCCGCCCGGTTTCGCCGCCCGCCGACCCGTCCGCGGCGTGGATTGCCGGCACGCCGGCCTCCGGACCACCCATCGCCGCCGCGCCGCCCGACACATCTCGGGCGAACCCAACCCCTCCGCCCGCGCCCGCCTCTTCGCTCCGCGAGGTCTTCCCGGGCGTCCGCGCCGATGTCGCGGCAAGGTTCGTCGAGTTCGATGCCGCGATCTCACCGCTGTGCGTCCCGGACCCGCAGGCGCCGCTGTTCTTTCTCGAGGCCATCGCGTGCAAGCCCGACACTCGCGAGCACGAATCGCTGGTGGTCACGCCCGCGCGCCCTTCCCACATCCACGCCGCTCTTCTCCTGATCGGTCTCACCCCGGGCGAGCCGGGGAAATGGAAACTCGAGAACGACCGGCTCGTGCCGATCGATCCGACCGGCTCGCGCGTGACGATCGAACTGGAATGGGCCAACCCCGCCCAGCCGGGCGGAAAGCCCCGTGTCGAGCCCCGCGACTGGATCGTCAGCGCTCTCGACGAAACAAGATTCGGGACCGCTCGCGTCCCGGCCCGTCCCGAGGAACATCGCCCGGCCCCCGGCTGGGTCTTCGCCGGCTCGCGCCTGGTCACGACCCGGTACCTCGCCGACGGCACACCGATCCCGCGCGATCAACCGCCCCGCGAGGTCTACGCCGCGGACGAGGCCGGGACCGTCATCGGGTTGGCGACCTTCGGGGCGGAACTGATCGCATGGTCGCGGACGTTCAGCCCCGATGCGCACATCGAGCAGCCCGAGTGGATCGCGGACTTCACCCCGCCCTCTCCCACCCCCGCGCCGCCCGCGCCGGGAACACCCGTCATCGTGCGCATCAGGCCCGAGTGACGCGGCATCCCCGCCGCAAGCGCATCACGGCCGCGGGTTGATCTCCACCTCGCGCTCGCCGCCGTTGTCATCCTGCACCGTGATCTTGACGCTCCGACCCTGCGAGAGCGGCCGCGCCGCCTGCGTGATGAAGTCGCTGGGGGTCGAGAGCGCGTGGCCGTCCACCGCCGTGATGGTCATCCCCGGGCGCAGCCCGGTCTGCATCGCCGGCGAGTTGCGGGTCATCGCCGTAACCACCAGCCGGCCCCCATCACCCGCGGGCGCAAGCCGCATGATGCCGAACCGCTGGATCGCCTCCCACGCCTGGTTCTGCTCCACGATCGTCGGCACCGTCAACTCGCCGACCGTGACCGAAAAGTCCTCGCTCTTGCCGTCTCGCCACACCTCGACCTTCACCTTGTCGCCCGGCGCGTGCGTGATGATCACCGAACGCAGCACCGCGATCGTCGGCGTCGCCTGCCCGCCGATGTGCGTGATCACGTCGCCCGCCCGCAATCCCGCCAAATCGGCCGGCCCGCCCTCTTCTACGCGGGAGATGAACACCCCGCGGGTACGGATGCCGCGGGCATCCAGCTCGCGGTCGTTCCGCTCCTCCAGTTCCTTGTGGTTGATGCCCAGGTAGCCGCGCTGCACCACGCCCGTCGAGATGATCTGCGAGACCACCGACTCGATGGTCGAGAGCGGGATTGCGAACGAGATGCCCGAGCTCTGCCCCTCGCTCGTGCCGTCGGAGTTGGTCGCCGTCGCGATCGCGACGTTCATGCCCACCAGCCTGCCCTCGACATTCACCAGGGGCCCGCCCGAGTTCCCCGGATTCACCGCCGCGTCCGTCTGGATGAAGTTGGTGTACCCGCCCTCGCCCAGCACGCGCTGCGGATCGCGACCCAGCCCGGAGACGATGCCCTCGCTCATCGAGAACTTGAACCCGAACGGCGATCCGAACGCGTACACGCGCTCGCCCTGGTGCAGTTCAACGCCCGTCGCCCGCGTCACGGGGAACAGCCCCTCGCTCGTTCGGACCTTGATCACCGCCACATCCGTCGCGGGATCCAGCCCGACCAGTTCCGCCGAACTCGTCCGCCCGTCCTGGAACGTCACCTCGATCTGCCCCGCCCCGCGCACCACGTGCGCGTTGGTCACGACATGCCCGGCCGCATCGAACACCCAGCCCGAGCCTTGCGATGTGAGGCGCGGGAAGCGGCCATCCCTTCCTCCCCCCGCGTCAGGACTGCACGCGATGTGCACCACCGACGGCTCCACAGCCTCCGCCACCGCCCGCACCGCGCGGTCGATCTGCTTGAGCACGTTGTCCTGCTCCAGAACCTGCCGCGCCTGCCGCATCCCCGCCTCGGTCCCCGCGTACCCCACCAGCCGAACCGCCGCGGGCGCGGCGATCAGCGTGACCACCGCCGTCAGCAGAACCACCAGCGCCGGCCCGAACGTGATGAACTTCCTCATGGATCGTGACCCCGGTTGGTCGCAAGCCCGCTACCGCGCACCCCGCTTGTGCTCCACCATCCTGGGGTGCGGAAACGTTTGCGACTTGTCCTCAGTATTACCCGCTCGCAGCCGCTCGGATTCACCCGGACGCATGGCGTACCCGCGTCCGCCGATCGCCCGGTTCGCCACTCGATCGACCCACGCCCGTCCCGCCTCTTCCACCGCACGCCCAAGGTCCGCAACCGGCTCCGCGAACCGCGGCGGCGTTTCCGTGAGTCCCACCAGGTCCTGCCACACGATCACCTGCCCGTGACACGCCGTCCCCGCGCCGATCCCGATCACCGGAACCACCCGGCCCTCGGCCTCCCTTGCCACCGCCGGCAACACCAACGCCGTCACTTCCTCCGGCACCGCCTCGATCAGGAGCATTTTCGCCCCCGCTCGAACCATGGCGGAAGAGTCCTCAACGATCGACCTCGCATCCTCCGCCGTGCGACCCGCCGCGGCATACCCACCGCTCATCGCCGCACGCTGCGGCCGGCTGCCGATGTGCGCACACACCGGAATCCCCGCGCGCGACATCTTCCCCACCAGCCCCGCAAACGAGGCATCGACCTCCAGCTTCACGATGTCCGCCAGCCCCTCGGTCAGGAACCGCCCGGCGTTGCGGATCGCCTCGCCCTCATCAGCCTGGTACGACATGAACGGCATGTCCCCCATCACGACCGCCTCCGGCGCGCCCCGCTTCACACCCGCTGTGAGCGCCAGCAGCACCTCCAGCGGCATATCGATCGTCCGCGGCAGCCCCAGCACCACCTCCGCGGCCGTATCGCCCACCAGCAGCACATGCACCCCGGCCCGCGCCAGCCGTCGCGCCGTCGTCGCGTCGTAGCACGTCAGGCACGCGAACGGCTTGCCCTCGGCCGTCATCCGATCGAGCGTCTGGAGCGTCGTGCGTGGGGTTGAGTTGGTACGAGCAGAGGGCATCGGGATCATCTTAGGGGATGTCGGATGCCGGATGTCAGATGTGGGGGAGGGGGGAGATATCGGGCGTGAAATGGGGCGTTGCGACCTGCGCGCGGAGCATTTGAACCTGCTCGCGAGACATCTGAACCTGCGCAAGAGGCAGTTGAACCTGCGCGCAGGGTGTTCGCACCTGCGTGCGCAGCATTTGAACCTGCGCGCCGACGGCTTCGACCCGCATTCCGGCCGCGCACGGTTCTCAATAACCGCTCACACCCCCCACCCCCTCACCCCCGCACCCCGACACCGCCGCTCCCCCTCACCCCCCCGCCAGCTTCGGAACATACCCCATCCCCTCCAGCACCGCCATCACCTTCTCCCGGTGATCGCCCTGCACCTCGAACCAGCACCCATCCTCGCCGAGCGATCCTCCCGTGCCCAGTTTCCCGCGCAGCATCTTCAACATCGCCGGCAGGTCATCCGTCCGCGCCGACCGTGCCGCGAACCCCGACACCACCGTCACCATCTTCCCGCCGCGCTTCTCGCGCCGAACCCGCACCGCCTGCGATCGCGGGTCCAGCACCTTCCCGCTCGCCCGATCGCGCGGACACGCGCACGCCGCGGCCGGCTTCTCGCACCGCTCGCAACCAACCGGCTGCTCCAGCGGGGTCCCTGAAAACAATCGCGACATCGCCGCATCATAACGGCATCGCGACACCCGAGTCACACCGCAGAGTCGCCGCGAGCGCGGAGGAACTCCGAAGGCGGTGGTTCATTCCTCAGGATCTTGGGCTTACTCCGCGCTCTCCGCGCCCCCGCGGCGGAATCCGTTCGCACCCGACCCGCGGAAGCCGCCACGACATCGCGCGCTGCGCGCGGTCTACCCTCACGCACCATGAAGCGTCCGATCGTCCTGCTCGCCTTCCTGTTCGGCGGGGTCTTCCTCGGCTCCGCCGCGGCGATGGTCTATCTGAAGTCGCGGGCCGGCAAGGCCCCCACCACGCCCACGCCCCTCGCCGCGCCCTCCGACGCCTACGCCGGCCTCACCGTCCCGCCCTTCTCCCTCATCGACCAGCGCGGCGAGCCCTTCACCCACGAGCAACTCAAGGGCCGCGTCACCGTCCTCGACTTTTTCTTCACCCACTGCCCGACGGTCTGCCCCATCATGACCGCCAAACTCGCCGCCCTCACCGACACCCTCGCCGACACCGGCGTGCGATTCGTCAGCATCTCCGTCGACCCCACCCACGACCGCCCCGAGCAGTTGCTCACGTACGGCAAACTCCACGAGGCCGACTTCAGCCGCTGGTCCTTCCTCACCGGCGAGCCGAGCGTGGTGAACAGGATCGTCACCGAAGGCCTCAAGTTCGTTCTCGAACAGGACAAGTCCACCCCCGTCAGACTCGAGTCCGGCGAGACCATCTACAACATCCTCCACCCCACCTGGTTCGTCCTCGTCGGCACCGACGGCGGACAATCCGGCATCAAGGGCCTCTACCGCTCAAGCTCGGATGAAGAAATGCAGCGCCTCGTCGCCGATGCCCGCAGCCTCGACCGCGACCTTCGCAAGAAAGCCGACCAGCCTGCGCCGGCCCCCAGGCCGTAATCCGCCACGCACCCCGTCCGCAACGTCCCGGGGGCGATTCGAACGCCCGACCTGCCGCTTAGAAGGCGGCCGCTCTATCCAACTGAGCTACCGGGACCCCGGCCGCACACCGGCCACACGCATCGTATGCGGCACGGTCGCTCGTGCCCCCCTCTCCTACCATCGTGCCTTCTTCGCATGAGCCACGCCCCCCTCGCTCCATCCGCCCCCCCCGCCCCCCCCGCCCCCTCCGCGCCCCACGCCCCGTCGCTCACCAGCACGCTGCGCCCGGGACTTTCCACCGAGCCGCCACGTGCCCACGATCTCGCTTCGCCGCGCACCGTCCAACTCGAAGAAGCCCTGGTCCCCCTCACCCTCCCGCAGCGCATCGCCGCGATCGTCGAACTGACCAAGCCCGGCATCACGCGCATGGTCACGATCACCTCGGGCGTCGGCTTTGCCCTCGCCGCGCTCGGCCGCGACCGTCCCCCGATCCAGTTCGCCCTCCCCGCCGTCGGCTGCGTTCTCGGCACCGCACTCTCTTCATCGGGCGCCAACGCGCTCAACCAGTGGTGGGAACGCACCCGCGATGCGCGGATGACCCGCACCGCCGAGCGCCCGCTCCCCGAAGAGCGGCTCACACCGCCCGGCGCGTTCCTCGCCGGCTTCACACTCTCGGCCCTCGGTGTGCTCACGCTCCTGTTCACCTGCGGCCCCGCGCCCGCGGTGGTCTCGCTCGTCACGATCCTCTGGTATCTCCTGCTCTACACGCCGCTCAAGCCCGTCACGCCGCTCAACACCCTCGTCGGCGCGATCCCCGGCGCGCTCCCGCCCCTCATCGGCTGGTCCGCCACCGCGCCGGTCTTCGGCCTCGATTGGTACGGCGGCCTCACCTCCCTCACCGAACCCGGCGGCTGGTGCCTCTTCCTGCTCATGGTCGTCTGGCAGATCCCCCACTTCCTCGCCATCGCCTGGATGTACAAGGACGACTACGCCCGCGGCGGACACCGCATGCTGCCGATCGTCGATCCCGACGGCCGCGCCACCTCCAGCACCATCCTCCTCTGGAGCATCACTCTCCTGGTCGTCTCCATCGCGCCGGTCTTCGTCATGAGCGAGCGCCTCAGCCCCTTCTACGGCTTCATCGCCGCGCTCGGCGGTCTCTGGTTCACGGCCCGCTGCATCCGCCTCCACCGCGACCGCACCCGGGACAACGCCCGCTCCGTCTTCATCGCCTCCATCCTGCACCTCCCGCTGATCCTCGTCTCCATGACCGCCGATGCGGTGATCTCGCGGCTCATCTGACGTTGTACCTCCAGACAAGTCGGGGGTCGCCGGGAGGGAACGCGGAGTGCGCAAAGGAAGCCGGGCAAGCGCTTCCTCAGAGCGTTTTCTCTGTGATCTCTGCGACTTCTCAGCGTTCTCTGCGTTGTCCGATGGCGCTCCACCTTTGTTCTCGTACACTGCCCTACTGAGTGCGTCTGGTCTTCCTCCACAACCCCTCCTCCGGACGCGGCAATCGGGGGCGTGCCGCCGACCGCAACCTCGCCGCCATCGCCGCCGCCCGCGCCGCCGGATTCGCCGTCGATGATGTCGAGTCCGGCCCCGCGCGCCGACCCGCCGATCTCCGCGATCATCTGCGAGATGCCGATGCGCTCGTCATCGCCGGCGGCGACGGCTCGGTCCACCACGCCGCGCCAGCCGCCATCGACACCGGCATCCCGATCTACCACTTCCCGCGCGGAACCGAGAACCTCTTCGCCCGCGAGTTCGGCATGACCCGCTCGATCGAAGACCTGCTCGAAGCCCTCCGCCGCTTCCGCACTCGCACCATCGATACCGCCGTCGCCAACGGCCGTGTCTTTGTCATCATGGCCGGAATCGGTTTCGATTCCGCCGTCGTCGCCCGCGTCGCCGGCAGCCGCCGCGGCGGAGTATCGCGCGCCGACTACCTCCGCCACGGTCTCGGCGTGATCCGGGATTGGGCCGTCCCCAGGCTCACGATCTCGATCGACGGCCGCGAGACCGTTCACGCCCAATCCGGCCAGCTCGTCGTCGCGAACTTCCGCTCGTACGCCGCGCACCTCAACCCCGCCTCCGCCGCGCGCCCCGACGATCACACGCTCGACATCATCTTCGCCCCCTACGCCACCCGCATCGGCCTGGCACGCCGTCTCGCCGCCATCGGCTCCCAGACCCACTTCGACCACGCCGACATCCTCACGACCTCCGGCCGCGCCGTCCGCATCGAGTTGCCCGACGGTCCAGTCCCGCTCCAACTCGACGGCGAGTCCGTGCACATCGAACCGCCGCTCCTTGAACTCAGCATCCGGCCCGAGACGCTCAACGTGCTCCTGCCCGCATGAACCACGAAAAAACCCGGCCTCGCGGCCGGGTTTCTTGCAAATCACAGACTTCGTGGCGCCTCAGGCGAGCTCGACCGTCGCACCCTGCTCGGTGAGCGACTTCTGCAGCTTCTCGGCGTCTTCCTTGCTGATCCCGGTCTTGACGGGCTTGGGCGCACCGTCGACCAGGTCCTTGGCCTCCTTGAGGCCCAGGCCGGTCACCTCGCGGACGACCTTGATGACGGCGATCTTGTTGCCGCCGGCCGCCTTGAGGATCACGTCGAACGTGCTCTTCTCCTCGGCCGCAGCCGCGGCGCCGCCGCCGCCGCCGGCCGCAGCGACCATCACGGCCCCGCCGGCCGCCGCTTCGATTCCGTAAGAATCCTTCAAGTACTTAGAAAGCTCGACGGCGTCCTTGAGCGAGAGGCCAGCGAGTTTGTCACCGATTTCCTGAATCGTCATGTTGTGAACCTTTACGTGAGACTGAACATGCGCGTGATAGGTCGCGGAACTGTTCCGCTCTTTAACCCCGAGGGGCCAGTCGTGCGCTTAGGACTTCTTCGAGATCGTTTCGCCCTTTTCGAGCCTGGTTTCGATGGCCTTGAGGATGCCGGCGATGCTGGAGCCGGGACCCTTGAGTTGTCCGAGGAGGCTGCTTCCCGGGCCGAGGATGACGGCGACGGTCTTGCCGAGCGCCTCTTCGCGGGTCGGGAACTTGCTGAGCTCGGTGACGCCGGCCTTGCCCTTGAAGAGCTGGCCGTCGAGGATCGCGCCCTTGAGCTCGACCTTTGGCATGTCGGCGATGGCCGCGATCAGCTCGCGGGCGACCTCGACGACCGATGCGCCGCCGTAGACCAGGACGCTGGGGCCTTCGAGCACGGAGTCGAGGCCGGAGAGCGTGGTGTCCTTGAACGCCTGGCGGGCCAGGGAGTTCCGGACGGTGGTCATGCGGATCTTCTTGCCGCGGAGCGTGGCCCGCAGCCTGGTGGTGTCGATGCCGGTCACACCTCGCAGGCTCACTACGGCCGCGTCGCTGGTGCCTTCGAGCCGCGCCTTGTAGTCGCGGATGATCATGTTCTTGATGGTCTTTGACATTGGTTACTCCGCGACTTACTCGGCGACGACCGCCTGAGCGATCTTGACCTGGACGCCGGGGGTCATGGCGCCGGCGATGACGCACTTGCGGATGAACACGCCCTTGGCGGTGTTGGGCCGCGACTTCTCGATGGTGTGGATGAAGTGTTCGAGGTTGGCCGAGAGGTCCTCGGCCTTGAAACTCATCTTGCCGATGACCGCGTGCACGTTGCCGCCCTTGTCGTTGCGGTACTCGACCTTGCCGGCCGAATATTCCTTGACCGCGGCGGGGATGTCCTGGGTGACGGTGCCGGACTTGGGCGAGGGCATGAGGCCCTTGGGGCCGAGCACCTTGCCGAGCTTGGAGACGACGCGCATCATGTCGGGGGACGCGACGCAGACGTCGAAATCCATCCAGCCGCCCTCGATCTTGGCGACGAGTTCCTCACCACCGGCCTCGACCGCGCCGACGGCCTTGGCCTGCTTGGCCACATCCTCGCGGCAGAAGGCGATGACCTTCTTGCTCACGCCGATCCCGCGGGGCAGGCTGACCGAGCCGCGGATGGCCTGATCGGCCTGCGCGGGGTCGATGCCCAGGTGCATGACGACGTTGACGGTCTGGTCGAACTTGGTGGCCTTGTACTTCTTCACAGCGGCGCACGCGGCCGGGGCTTCGAGGGCCTCCTTCGGCGCGATCTCGAGGTTGGCCCGCTGACGCTTGCTGGGTTGACGCTTCTTGCTCATTGGTCTTAGCCCTCCACCGTCACGCCCATGTTGCGGGCGGTGCCTTCGATGATTCGGCACGCAGCATCGAGCGAGCCGGCGTTGAGGTCCTTGATCTTCTCCTGCGCGATCGCCTCGACCTGCTTGCGGGTGATCTTGCCGACCTTCTCCTTGTTCGGCACGCCGGAGCCCTTCTCGATCTTGGCGGCCTCGCAGATCAGCACCGAGGCCGGCGAGGACTTGATCTCGAAGGTGAACGACTTGTCGTTGTAAATGGTGATGACGCAGCCGACGACCTTGCCGTTGAGCTTGGCCGTCTCGGCGTTGAACTTCTGGACGAACTGCCCGGGGTTGACCCCCGCGCCGCCGAGAGCCGGACCCAGCGGGGGAGCAGGCGTCGCCTTGCCACCCGGGGCCATCACCTTGATCTTGTTGACGATTTCTTTCTTGGCCATTTTTTCCTACCTCCCACCGGCCGGCCCGGGCGGGGGTCCTCGCAACCAGCGGAACCCTCGAATCCAGGCTCACCCGTCCCCGGCCAGGGGAAGTTCGGGCGGCGCGGTGGTGAAACGGTCTGGGATGTGGGGCGGAAGGTTAGGCGCGGGGGGCGGTGCGGGCAAGATTGGGGTTGGATGGCACGAAGGGTGTGGGCCCGATCGCTTGCGCTCAGGGCTCGTGGGTGCGGGAGCGGGTGTGCGCGGACGATTGCGGGCTGGTGGTCGGGTGGGCACGTTGACCCCGCCGCGACCGGCGGGTTTCCGTGCTGGGCGGGGGCAGGGCGTTGGCTGGGATGCCCTGAACAAGGGGGTCGTTGATCGCTTTTTGTTTGGAATTCGGGATCAAATTCTCTTGACAAAGGGCTTGGATTTTTGGATAATATGCGGGTGTTCTGCCGCGGAGGGCTTGGCTGCTTGTGCGGGTGGGCTGGCCGCGGAGTGACGGTCCTCTTGGGTCAGGGGGTTTGCCATGCGAGTTTCCAAGAAGGTCGGCGGTCGTCGGTTTCCGTCGAAGCCGAGGTACAGCGATGACACGCTGCTGGATGGGCTGCGCGATTATGCGCGGCGCGTGGGTGGGCGGAGGTTCACGTACGACGAGTTTGATCGGTGGGAGATGGCGCCGTTCTGCGCTTCGACGGTGCTGATGCGGTTCGGGAGTTGGCGCGCGGCGCTGGGGATGGTGGGGATCGAGAGCGGGCAGCCGAAGGAGTATCCGGCCGCGGAGTTGCTGGAGGAGTTTGAGCGCGTCTGGACCGATGCGGGAAAGCGACCGACTACGCGCACGCTGCATCGCCTGTCGCGGATTTCTGTGAACGCGTTCAGGAACAAGTGGGGCACGGTGAAGCGGCTGGGGGACCTGGTGGCGCGGTACAGGCGCGGGGAGATCTCCCGCGCGGCGGTGTTGAAGGCCGCGGGGAAGGCGAAGCGGCGGAAGGAGGTGCCACTGGGTGTGCGGTGGAGGGTGATCGAGCGGGACGGGTATCGGTGCGTAGCGTGCGGACGCAGCCCGGCGACGGAACGCGGGGTGGAGCTGCACGTGGATCACGTGCGGGCGGTGGCGCGCGGGGGCGGGAACGAGATCGCGAACCTGCGCACGCTGTGCAGCGCGTGCAACATGGGGCGGGGGACGGGGGGAACGGGGGTGAGGGCGCGGGCGGCGTGATCGCGGGGGGCGCGGTGATGCCCGTCATCACGCGCCGCGGAGCGGCGGGTGATGGCACCCTCCGCCGTGATGACACTATTCCTGGCGCGCCATGCGTTCGATGCGGCCGTCCTTCATCTCCACCACGACCTCGTCGGCCTCGGTGAGGAACAAGCCATGATCGACGACACCGGGGATCGAATCGAGCTGCGCGGCGGCCTCGGCGGGGTCGAAGCCCTGCGGGAGGGAGACATCGATCACGAGGTTGCCCTGGTCGGTGAGGAAGTGCTCGTTGGTCATGGTGCGGCGGACGACACCGTTGAAGCCGCAATCGGAGAGGTGCTTGCGGATGCTGGCGAGGCCGAAGTAGTGGATGGCGACGGGGAGGGTGGAGCGCTGGCCGAGGTGATCGACGAGTTTCTCCTCGCCGACCATGTAGATGCGCCGATCGGCGGCGACCGCGACGAGCCGCTCGCGAACCATCGCGCCGCCGCGGCCCTTGATCATGCGGAGATCGGGGTCGACCTCGTCGGCCCCGTCGAAGAGGTAATCGACTCGCTCGACGGAGTGGAAGTCGACGAGTTTGAGGGCCAGGGCGCGGGCCTGGGTCTCGGTGGCGTGGCTGGTGGCGACGACTCGGACATCGAGCCCCTCGTCGCGGACGCGGTTGTGGAGGGCGAGGATGCCGCGGGAGGCGGCGCGTCCGGTGCCAAGCCCGACCATCATGCCCGATTGGATCTCGGCGATCGCCGCTTCGGCCAGTGCATCAGCCACGGATGTTTCCCTGCTCACGGCCTGTCCCCTGTGTTACTCGAAGCGTATGCCCTGTGCGAGCTCGAAGCGGCCGCCGTAGTTGATGGTGCAGGTCTGGCGTCGCATGTAGGCCTTCCACGAGTCGGAGCCGGACTCGCGCCCGCCGCCGGTGTCCTTCTCGCCGCCGAAGGCCCCGCCGATCTCCGCGCCGCTGGTGCCGATGTTGACGTTGGCAATTCCGCAATCGCTGCCGGAGCCGGTGACGGAGAGGAACCTCTCGCTGGCGCGGATGGACTCGGTGAAGATGGCGGAGCTGAGGCCCTGGTCGACGCCGTTGTGGAGCGAGATCGCTTCGTCCAGGGTCTTGAAGGTGAAGATGTAGAGGATCGGCGCGAAGGTCTCTTCCTGAGCGATGGGGAGTTTGTTGCCGGCCGGGGCGCGGATGATGGTCGGCTGGACGAAGTGGCCGGAGGCGAGTTCGCCGGGGAGCGAAGCGCGGTCGCCGCCGACGAGCACGGAAGCACCCTGCTGCTTGGCCGCGGCGATGGCGGCGAGGAAGCCCTCGACGGCGCGGGCGTTGGCCAGCGGGCCGACGAGCGTGCCTTCCTTGCGCGGGTCGCCGATTTTGGCCATGACCTGCTGGTAGCCCTTCACGAGGCGGGACACGAACCCGTCGGCGATTTTTTCGTGAACGATGATGCGGCGCGTGGTGGTGCAGCGCTGACCGGCCGTGCCGACCGCGCCGAACACGACGGCGCGGACGGCGAGTTCCTGATCAGCATCGTCGTTGACGATGATGGCGTTGTTGCCGCCGAGTTCGAGCAGGCAGCGGCCGAGCCGGTCCGCGACCACCCGGCCGACAGCGCGGCCCATGCGGCACGAGCCGGTCGCGGAGATGAGCGGGAAGCGCCGGTCCGCGACCATGCGGTGGCCGACGACATCATCGGCGCCGATGATGAGTTGGAACACATCGGGGTGGCCGTGCCTGGTCAGCACGCGGTCGGCGATTCTTTGCGTGGCGATCGAGACCAGGGGTGTCAGCAGGCTCGGCTTCCAGACGACGGTGTCGCCGCAGATCGCGGCGAGCATGGCGTTCCACGCCCACACGGCGTTGGGGAAGTTGAACGCGGTGATGACGCCGACGGGGCCGAGCGGGAGCCACTGCTCGAACATGCGGTGGCCGGCGCGCTCGCTGGGGAAGACCTGGCCGGGCAACTGGCGAGAGAGGCCGACGGCGTAGTCGGCGATGTCGATGGTCTCCTGCACCTCGCCGAGACCCTCGGCGCGGATCTTGCCCATCTCGAGGCTGACGAGCTCGCCGAGCGGCTCCTTGAACTTGCGGAACTCGTCGGCCATCTCGCGGACGATCTGGCCGCGGGCCGGGGCGGGGACCTCGCGCCAGCGGAGGAAGGCGGCGTGGGAGGCGGCGACGCACTTGTCGTAGGCGTCGGCATCCTGGAGTCGCACGCCGCCGAGGGGCTTGCCGGTGGCGGGGTTTTCGCTGAGGATGACGGACGGATCCGGCTGGGTGGCGGATGCCGCAAAGCGCGGATCGTGCAACACGTCGAGGTGGCGAAGAAGGTCAAGCGACATGGAGGCGTTCCGTATCGTAGGGTTATGGACGGGTGCGAGACCCAGCGAGCTTCGTTATCATAGACGGCGCGGACAGGCTGCCTGCTTGGTTGGGCGGGAGTTCGAACAACTGCCCGATGCTGACACACTGTGCAGCAATCCGAAAGGAGAAAGAGGGTGACACTACAATGCGCAACAGCGTCGCACATCCGTCGAGTGCTCAGTATGTCCGCTCTGTTTCTCTGCGTGCTTGCTGCGGCGTGTCCCACGGGCGCGCAAGTCGCGTGCGACATGACTTGGCTGCCGGGCGAGGGGTTCCCGGGTACGGATGCCCAAGTACATGCAACGCTACTTTGGGACCGAGATCGGTCTGGACCGGAAGCGCCGGTGCTGGTCGTGGCGGGCAGTTTCAGGCTGGCGGGTGATGTTCACGCGAACTACATCGCGACTTACGATCAAGCAACGCGACGTTGGTCGCGGCTCGGGAACGGAGTCTACGTAGACGTGTATTGTTTGGCTCAACTCGACAGCGGAGACCTCCTGGTTGGTGGCGCCTCAGGCCTTCTCGCACGTTGGAACGGGTCAGGATGGGCGTATTTGGCCTCGCCCACACTTTCGGGCATTCGTGGCATCGTTGAGTTGCCGGGCGGCGGGCTGGCCGTCCTGTCGGAGTTCGGAGCTGCCTGGCGATTGGACGGCACGGTTTGGACAACACTTGCAAACGGCGATATCACGGGCATTGTTCGCTCCCTCGCCGTAATGCCCAACGGTGACTTGGTCGCAGGGGGTGCCTTTGGCGGCGTGAACTTCCCAACACATTATGTGGCACGTCGAGACGGCTCTTCGTGGGCACGGCTGGGAGATGGTCCGAACGGCAGTGTTTTGGCCCTGCACGTGGCGCAGGACGGCAGCTTGATCGCGGGCGGCAGCTTTCTGCAATGCGGCTCGCTCCCGACACGACGTATCGCGCGCTGGGATGGGACCGCTTGGTCGTCACTGAGCGGGCAAACAGATCAGAGCGGCTTAAGCGGAAATGTAACCTGCATCGCCTCGTTCTCAAACGGCGACCTGCTTGTCGGCGGGAGCTTCTGGTCTGCCTACAACGGCACATCCACCGTGCCTATCGAAAGAGTGGGACGATGGAATGGCCAGCAATGGACCAGCTTCGGCACTGGGTCTACGAGAGTCGGTGGCCAGGGACTCACGTCTATTTTCACCGTGACCGCTTTGCCCGACGAGCGTGTAGTCGCCGCCGGGTCGATTCCCATCTCGCCGACATCTGGCGCAGCAAACATCGCGATGTGGGAGAATGGCGCGTGGTCAACCTTGGACGACGGAATCAACGAAAACGTTCGGTTACTTATGCGGTTCCGAAACGGTGATGTGCTGGCGTCGGGCGGCTTTTCGTCTGCGGGCGGATTCGGCCTTGGTTGGCCCGGTGAGAGGTATTCAGCTCGGTGGAACGGCCAGGCTTGGTCACCTTCCGGAATCGGAACGATGCCGTCTAGTAACGTGGCCGAACTGCTCAATGGCGACATCGTCGTCAGCGGGTTGTTTCCCGCTGAAGTCTTCGGCAGCACCAACTACATTGCGCGGTGGGACGGCACAAGGTGGCGAGCGATGGATAACACGTTGAGCAGTTCCCCACGGGCGTTACTCACGCTACCAAACGGCACCTTGTTGGTTGGCGGCAATGAGTTGCGGTCATTCAGCGGCCAATACTTGCTGAGTTGGGCGGGGACGACATTCAGCCAGTTGCCCGGACAGGTGAACGGCCCGGTGCATGCGTTAGCGCTGCGACCCAACGGTCACGTCGTTGTGGCCGGCTTGTTCGACCGCGTGACCGCCCTGCCCGTTTCTAACATCGTGTCGTGGGCCGGGACGGGCTCGGCATGGACACCAATGTCATCGGGCACCAACGGGCTGGTGAACAGACTAGCGGTTGCGCCGAACGGCGACATCGTAGCCTCCGGTACATTCAGCATTGCGGGCGGCTTGCCAGCCCGCAATATCGCGAGATGGAACGGGACCGCCTGGACAGCGCTCGGAAATGGGCTGCCACAGTCGCCGGTCGCGTTATGCGTCATGTCCGACAACTCGATCGTTGCCGGCGGAAGCTTCGCCGAGCCTGGCGGGGGTACGTCGTATCGGATCACGCGTTGGAACGGCGCACAGTGGACCCGGATCGACTCCAGCATGGATGGTGCCGTTGAGACGCTCCTGCCGTTCCCCAATGGCGAGCTCTGGGTCGGCGGCCGTTTTCAGCGAGCTGGCGGTTATACATCACCGTACCTCGCGAAGTGCCGACCGGCGCCTGCGGCACCAGTCGTGTTGAGCGGACCGGTTGGCGGCACACAGTGCCCCAACGCCCCCGCATACCTCAGCGTGCTTGCGAGCGGCGCAGAACCCACTTGGTACGAATGGCAACTGGAGACACCCGAGGGCGAGTGGCGAACGCTCACCGATTCACCACTCCAACTCGCTTGCGGCGGCTCCGCTTTCGCCACAAACTCAACCACCGTGAATCCATCCCTGATTATTCATGGATGTACTCAGCAGGTTCACTTCCGAGTTCGCGTCATCGTGACCGATTCGTGCGGGCGTGTCGTCAGCAACACTGCACAAGTTATCCGTTGTAAAGCTGACCGTGACTGCTCGGGCCTGACAACGGTCTCCGATGTTTTCGCGTTTTTGACCGATTATTTCCGCGGAAGTTCGAGCGCAGATTACAATGAATCGGGGGGTACGCCAACAGTTCAGGATGTTCTGGACTTTCTCGCCGGGTACTTTCAAGGTTGCTGAGATTGCACAGTCGCTTTGACGTCGAGCTGATTCTTTGTCGTTAGAGCGTTGACAACTTCCATGATGTGGCAGCGCTGGTGGGACCGATGCTCGCCGCCAAGCTTCGTTTCGAGCGTGCACGTGTCTGACAGACTCATCCTCGCCACCGCCAACCCGCACAAGGTCGCCGAGCTTCGCGCGATCTTTGCTCTTGCTGGGGTTGAGGCGCTTGGCCTGGCGGACCTTCCCGATCCGTCGCGGTTTGTCGAGCCTGTCGAGCACGGGAGCACGTTCGAGGCCAACGCGCGGATCAAGGCGGCGAGTTACGCCGCGCAGACGGGTGAGCTCTGCCTTGCGGACGACTCGGGGATCGAGATCGATGCGCTGGCGATGGCCGACGGCACGCCGCGGCCGGGGGTCATCAGTTCGCACTACTGCACGGACGGGCGCGACATCGACCCGCCGATGTCGCGGGCCGAGCGCGATGCGGCCAACAACGCCCGGGTGCTCCGCGAACTGGAGCGTGTGCCGGTTGAGCGGCGCACGGCCCGCTTTGTGTGCTGCATGTGCGTGTGCACGAGGGACGGGCGCATCGTGGCCGAATCCCGCGGCACGATGGAGGGGCGGATCGGCCTGCCGCCGCGCGTTCCGGCGGGCAGCAACGGGTTCGGGTACGACCCGCTCTTTCTGGTCGCGCCCGGGCTGGAGCGAACCGGAGCGGAACTCGCGAGCGAGGAGAAGAATCTTCTCAGCCACCGGGGCGCGGCCGCGAGACTCATGGCCGCGCGTCTGGCCGGGTTGACGGGTTCAACTCAGCCACCGATGCCCTGATAGAACCTGAGCGTCTGTTCCAACTCCTTGCGCAGCGCGTCATCGCCTTCTTTTTCTCCCGCGATCCTGACGGCTTTCTTCTGGAGTTCAACGGCCTTCATCTTGTCGTTCTTGAGCCACCAGACCCGCGCCAAGGTGTCGATCACGGCCGGCTCACGCTCTTTCGACTGCGCGTTCGCGGCCTCCGCCGCCTTGAGGGCGAGCGAGAGGTCTTTTTCCTTGTCGCCGCTGGTTGCCTTGGGGTCCACGATCGCCCAGGCGATCTGGTTGAGGTAGGTCGCGCTGCGCCGGTTGGTTCCCTGCACGCTGCGACCTTCGAGCGCGATCAACCTGTTCACGACCGGCGTGGCGAACGGGTACGCGCCGGCATCGCCCGCGCGGATCATGGCCTCGGCCTTGATCGCGGCGAACACCAGGCCGCGGGCCGGGCGCGGGTGCGCCGACTCGAACGCCTTGAGTTCCGCGAGCACGGCCTGCGGCTCGGTGGATGCGCGGCGCTCCACGGAGGCCAGAAGCTGGTCGTACCGCTTGTTGATGTCGTCCAGCTCGCCTGGGCCCTTGGCGATGTCCCATGTGCCCGCGAGCAGCCGATCGACCACCGACCCCGAGTCGTATTCGTGCGGGTTGCCGGCGAAGGCGATCTTGCCCTGCTGATCCACGACGAACGTCCAGGGAATGAACGGGGCCTCGGCCGCATCGAGCCAGGCCGTGCTCGTCGCACGCTCACGATCCCAGGCAAGCATGAGCCCCCTCAATCCGCCGTCCCCATCGCCCTCGTGCTCGGCGAGGAACTTCTGGACGCGTTCGAGCGTGTTGTTCCGCTTGTCCGCGCTGGTCACCGCGATCACGCTCACGGGCTTCCCGGCGAACTCGCGCGCCAACTCGGCCAGGCGCGGCAGCGACGAGGTCGCCTGCGGGGCCCACACCGCCCAGAACGAGACGATCGCGATGTTGCCCGTGGGCAAGCGTCCATCCGCATCGAGCTTCGGTTCGCTGTCGCTGATCCACGATTCAACCGACAGCGCCGGCGCGGCCATCCCCGGGACGAGCCTCGGCGAGCCCTTGGCGGGCTTGGCCGGTGTGGGTGTTCCGGGCGTTGGCGTGTCGGACGGCCTTTCCGGCGGCTTGTCCTGCGCCGTCGCCGCGACGGTCATCGCGAGCATCGATCCCACCACCAAACGTGCTGCCCAGTGCGCTCTCGGCATGTGTGCTTCCTCGCGGCCTCCCGCCCCCTGACCCACCGGCCCACACCCGCTCAGCCGCCCTTGAGCCCGCCCACGGCCCCGCGGTGCGCGGTGCTGACCCGACCCGGACTGTACGGCTGCTCGTCGAACTCGAACGTCTCGCGCGCGAAGCGCTGGTCGCGTCGGAGCGCGATCCCGACCACCAGCCCGGTCATGATCCACGCGGCGAGCATGCTCGAGCCGCCGTAGGAGATGAACGGGAGGGTCACGCCGATGATCGGCAGCACGCCCAGCGTCATCCCCGCGTTGACCAGCGCCTGGGCGGCCGTCACGGCGGCGATGCCGATGATGACCAGCCGCCCGAAACCGTCCTTGCACATCGCGGCGCTGAGGTAGCACCCGGTAAACCAGACCACGTAGAGCGCGGCCACGACAAGCCCGCCCACCAGCCCGAAGCGGTTGATGATCACGGCGAGGATCATGTCGTTGTGGCGCTCGGGCAGGCGGTTGAAGCGGATGAGGGTGCGGGACTGCGTGTCGGTCATGCCCGAGACACCGCCCGCGGCCGCGAGCCTCTGGGCGGTCTGCGACTGGTAGTTGATGTCGTCGGCTCCCTGCCGCGGGTCGTGCATCATCCTGACCAGGCCGACGATGCGGGCCTTCTGGTGCGGCTTGAGGAGCGGGAACGCCGCGGGCGCGGCGAGGATCGCGATGAGCACGACCAGCGCGAGGTGCTTGAGCCGCGCGCCCGCGGCGACGAGCACCGCGAACGCGACCGGCGCGAAGAGCATGGCCGTGCCGAGGTCGGGCTGCAGCATGATGAGCCCGACGGGGACCGCGCTGATCACCGCGGGCGGGATGAGGCCGAGCACGGTGCGGTGGTTCTCACGCAGGCGGAGGTAGTCGGCCAGGCAGAGGATGTAGGCGATCTTGGCGAGTTCGGCGGGTTGGAAGTCGATCGGGCCGAGGTTGATCCAAGCGCGCGCGCCGTTGCGGGGCGTGACGATCGAGGCGGGGACGAAGGGGAGGATCAGGAACACCAGAAGCGCGATGACGACCGCCAGCAGCGGCCACGCGAGCAGCCGGATGAACCGCGAGTGCGGGAGGGCGACGAGCCCCGCGGCGAGCAGTCCGATCGCCATGAAGACGGCCTGGCGCAGCACCGTGCCGCGGAACGTGATGAGCGTATCGGGGGCGGGCGGCCGGTCGGAGGCGCCGAGGTCGATCGCGTAGAGCCCGATGATCGAGAGCGCGAGCGCCGACAGCACGCACAGCCACGCCGCGTTGGCGAAGTTGAAGCGTGTGCCGATGAGGTGCTGGATGGGGCGGGGGATCAAGGGGAGTGTGAAAGGGACTGCGAGCAGGGGCCGGGGAGCAGGGATCGGGGACTAGGGGGTGGGCCCCGGGGGTTGGGGCGATGCCGTCAGGTAGCCTTCGGCGAGGAGAGCGTGGACGACCTGGTTTCCGATGGGGCCTGCAACGCGGCCGCCCGAGCCGCCGTGCTCGATCACCACCGCGACGGCGTACCTGGGCTGGTGTTTCTCGCCGACGAGGAAGACGCACCAGGCGTGGTCGGCATCGTACGTGACGGGTTGCCCGGCCTCGTCGAGCACGGCCTCGAACGGGTTGGCATCGGCGGTGCCGGACTTGGCCCAGACCGTGATGTTGGGATCGGCCTGGATGCCGAAGATGCGCTCCCGCTTCTTCTGTCCGTCGGGCATGTCGTACGAGGCTTCGTAGGTGGTGCCGTGCTCGAGCGAGGCCGAGGCTCGCAGACCTTCCAGCGCCTTGTCGATCGCGCGGGCGGGGACGCCCAGGTCGGCGCGGCTCTGCGGGGCATCGCGGATCAGGCGCGGGGTGAGCCGAACGCCGCGGCGGGCGATCGTGGCGTAGGCGTCGGCGGCGTGGAGCGGAGTCCACGAGATCGGCCCCTGGCCGATACCCATGAGGATCGCCTCCTGGATGTTGGAGCGATCGGGATCGGGGAGCACGCCGGGGTACTCGTGGATCAGCGAGCGGCTTGCGACTTCGACAGCGCGCCGGGCCTTGTACTGCTCGTCGGTTTCGGCCGCGCCGCGGGGCGGGAAGGGGTCGAGTTGGTAGAGATTCCAGGGCGCGGCATCGGAGCCGACGCCGTAGCGGGAGTACCAGTCGTGGATCCCGCGCGTGCCCAGGCGCTTGCCGAGCTCGAAGAAGAAGATATTGCACGACACGCGGATGGCGTCCGCGCCGTCGAGCCCTCCTCCTTGCTCCTCGAACTGGCTCTCGTGCGTCATCGCGCCCTTGGTCTGCTTGTAGATCCAGCAGCGGAACAGAAGCGGCTTGTCGGGGAAGAAGTGTCCGGTGCAGCGGATGCGCTCGTCGATGCCGACCTTGTTGGCGGCGACGGCGGCGGTGAGCACGAGCGGCTTGACGATCGACCCCGGCGGGTACGCGGAGTCGATGGCGCGGTTGAGGAACGGACGCCGCTCGGAGTCGTTGAAGACCGAGCCGGGATCGGCAAGGATGCGGTCGTGCGAGAATGAAGGGGCGGAAACCAGCGCGAGGATGTCGCCCGACGCCACGTCGATGACCACGACCGCGCCGTTGAGCGGCGTCGCGAGCGGCAGGTCGAGCGGGCGCGGGTTCGCCGGGTCGATCGGATCCGGCGCGCGGGTGCGATGCCACGGCTGGACGACGGCCAGTCCGAGCGAGGGGTCGAACAGAGCCTGGATGCGGGCCTGGAGGAACGAATCGATGGTGAGGCGCACGTCCGACCCGGCGGAGGGTTCGAGGCGTTCGACCTGCTCGGTGTCTCGGTGCAGGGTTCGCACGCCGCGCAGCCCGCGGAGCCGGTCTTCGGCGGCCTGTTCAACACCGCCGAGCCCGACGGCATCTCCCGGGCGGTAGTGGCCGCGATCGACCGAACCATCGGCTAGCAGTCGGGGCCGTCGCGCCAGGTCTTCGGCCTGCAGTTTGGATCGCATCCACCCGACGACGTGCGTGGCGACACCTTCGACACGGACCGATTGGGACCGCGGGTTCTTCAGGGGGAGCGGGAAGGTCGATTGGTCCACATCGATCTCGACGGCATCGAGCGGGTACGCACGGCGGGTCGATTCGACGACGTGCAGGCCGATCATCGGCGCGGACTCCGCGTCGGGGTCGGTGGCGACATCCGGCGAACGATCGGTCAGCGGCCGCAACGCGAAGGCGACAGACTCGGGGACGTTTCGCAGGAGCACGTGCGCCGAGGCCTGTTCGCGGATCTGGCGGCGGACATCCGCGGTTTTGACCTCCTCGGTGAGTTCCTCGCCGCGGCGGAGTTGCTCTTCGAGCTTCTGGCGGGCGCGTTCGGTCACGGTCGCGGCCAGCGCCTGGACCTCGGCTCGGACCTTCTGGCGGCGGTCATCGAGCTCGGTCCGGCTCACGCCCGCGATGGCGCAGAGTTTGTCCCACATGGCGTCGAGCTTGGCGTCGAACTCGGGCACGAACTGCTGGATCAGGCTCTCACGCTGATCGGGGCTGAGTTCACCCCACTTGGTGCCGGGGAGCCGGCGGGCCTTGCGCGCGGCCTGGGTGTACGACCATCGTCCGGTGATGACCGGGTAATCCGCGGTGATGTCCGAAGAAGCCTCGTCGAGCGCGAGCACGCGTCCTTTGCGATCGAGGATCCGGCCGCGGGTCGTCTCCAGCCATTGCTCGTTGATGAGCCGCTTGCGGGCCTCGGCGAGCTGTTCCTCGCCCTTGGCGACGGTCAGCCGCGTCATCTGGAGCATGGGCGGGAGCGTGCACAGCACGCCAAGCCCGGCCAGGAGGAGCAGCCGCCGCTGAAACATGCTCGGGATGTACCGACTGATCCGCATGGCTCCGCCAGTTTGACATGCCTTCCGTGGCTGACACAAGGGCGGTACACAGAGAGATCAGAGAGCGGCGGAGGGGGCAGAGAAGGGAAAGGCACTCATACCCACAGGATTGCTCTGACTCGTCCGCTGTTCTCGGACAGCACTGCGTACCGCGTCGTACCTTCTGTAGACGATCCAAGACCCGCCGTTCTACTGCACCAACAATCGGCGTTCCAGCGTGGCTCGCGTCAGTCGTCACGCCGCCGACCGCCGGCGTGCGAGGCCAGGGCCAGCGAGTCCTTGACGCCGAGGTTCAGGTAGATCTCCCGCGTCGCGGTCGAGCGGTTGAGCGTGTAGAAATGGATGCCGCGCACGTCGTTGTCGAGCAGGTCGCGGCATTGCTCGGTGGCCCAGTGGATGCCGACCCGCCGCGTGCCCTCGGCATCGCCCCCGGCGCGGTTGATGGCGCGGACGAGCGGGGCCGGAAACCGGGTCCCCTGGGCCATGTCGGCCATGCGCATCATGCCCGCGAGCGAGGTGATGGGCATGATCCCGGCGATGACCGGGACCTTGATGCCCGCGAGCGAACAGCGATCACGGAAGTCGTAGAAGTCGTGGTTGTCGAAGAAGAGTTGGGTGCAGATGTAGTCCGCTCCCGCATCGACCTTGGCCTTGAGATGGTCCATCTCCTTCACGCGGTTGGGCGTTGCGGGGTGGCCTTCGGGGTACCCGGCAACCCCCAGGCCGAACCCGCGGGGGTCGGGATGGATCTTCTCGGCGTTGAACTCCTGGATGTACCGCACCAGGTCGGACGCGAAGCGGAACGAGTCCTTCGACCGGTCGTGACCGGCCATGCTCTGCGGCAAGTCGCCGCCGAGGGCGATGATGTTG
This sequence comes from Phycisphaerales bacterium, assembly GCA_020846975.1. Taxonomy (GTDB): domain Bacteria; phylum Planctomycetota; class Phycisphaerae; order Phycisphaerales; family UBA1924; genus JADLCX01. The sequence continues at coordinate 201,331 of JADLCX010000058.1, read as the reverse complement.
GAAATGCCGGCCGCGGCGTAGCGTTCGAGGATCTCCCGGATATCGGGTTCCGAGTGTCCGACGCAGGTCAGGTGCGGGCAGGGGTTGAGCGACCCGCGGGCCTTGACACGCAGGACCAGGTCGTGGGTGAGGTTTCGGGTCGAGCCGCCCGCGCCGTAGGTAATGGACACAAAGGTCGGCTTGAGGGCCTCGAGTTCCTGAACGGCGGCGAACAGGGCGTCGGCCGCCTCGCTGGTCTTGGGCGGAAAGAACTCGAACGAGAAGGTCGTTCGATGCTGCTGGAAGACGTCACGGATGTGCATCGAAGTCGGACTCACTCCGCCCCGCCCCCCCCACTCCCTGTACCACGCCCTCGACTTCCCGAGAGTTCTTTCATTTTCCGGCGGAGCAACCGCAGTTGCAGCAAGGACTTGACTCGGAGCACCAGTTCCTGCTTGTTGACCGGCTTGGTCACGAAATCGTCGGCTCCCGACTCCATCGCCTTTTCAACATCGCTCAGTTCGTTGAGCGCGGTGACCATGATGATGGGGATGTCGCGGGTGTTCTGGGCGGCCTTGAGCTTGGTGCAAACCTGGAATCCGCTCATCCGGGGCATCATGACATCGAGCAGGATGACGTCGGGGTGGGCCTGATCGACCAACTCGATGGCTTCCAGCCCATCGCGGGCGGTCCGAACGGGGCAGTCGAGTTCCTCCAGGTAGGCCTGCATGAGTTCCAGATTCTGGAGGTTGTCGTCGACGATGAGGACGTAGGTCGGGTCCGGCAGATTCCCCACGGGTTCAGCGTGCTCTGAACCTGCCGGGAATCGTCGGATTGCGGACAGATGTGTCATAAACGCCTGTAGATGCTGGACCTAGGTATCCGCCCCATACCGGGGCCGTGTCGCGACCCGCGCCGATCGGAGCCTATCCTATCAAGGATCGATCAGGCGGGTAGCCGCGTGAGGGTTCTCCTCAATCGGCGGCGAACCGTGGGACATCCGCGGCTGAAAACCGCTTGTTGTGTCGGATCGATCGCGCTCAGTCGCCCAAGGCGTCGACTCTCAGCAGCCACGTCGGTTGACTCCACCCGAAGCGGGTGGTGATCCGGAGGAAGCTTCTGGCATGTCTTCGCACGCGAGCAACAGGATCGTCTGGACGAACCAGTTTCAGTCTCCGAGGCCGTCGGCCGCGCAGTTGCGGGCGGGGTTTCCGAAGGCTGTGCAGGCAGTCGTTGACGCGTCGCGCGAGGTGTTCCTCGAGCTGGACGGCGTGACCGAGGACATTGCCTGGCACGGGGTGCCGTGGCGCTGGACGCTGGTGTACCAGACGCCGATGGACGAACCTCAGACGGTCGGCGCGAGCCATGTGACGCGGGCGTTTGGGTACCTGATCCCCGATCCGGCAAGGCTCCAGGTGTGCGTGCCGCTGTCGAAGGAACAGGTCGCGGTGATTCCGGTCGGACGAATCCGCAAGAGCCTGCGGGACACGATCGTGTTTGCCCGCACGGTGGCGGGTGTGTCGTGGCCGACGTGGGAGATCTCGTGCAAGGCGGACCTCGAAGAGCTGGCCGAGCTTGCTTCGCTGAAGCACCGCTCGCGGGCGCTTGCACGCTCGTCGAAGTTGCGGGTCCAGGCCTCGGCGTAGGCCGTCGGCGCGTGATGCGCGGGGGTTGATCGGGCCGATATCGTTGACCGCATCGCCCCGTCGCCGAATCGGCGGCGGGTTGTGGCGTTGCCGGTACGAGGTTGGTTGAGGAGGGCATCGGATGCGAGTGATGTGTGGCCCGCGCGTGCAGTCTGGCGGACTTCGGCTCATCGGTTTTGTGGCGGTGTTCGTGGCCGCGGGGGCGGCCTTCGGGCAGAGCCTTGAGCGGAAGGTGCGGGACGCGCTGGCCGAAGCCCGGCTGGGCACAGCGCACGTGGGCGTGAGCATCATGGATGTCCAGTCGAGCGCGGAACTGGTCGCGTTCGAGACGGGCGCCCGCGGCGACACGGGCAAGGGCTTCATCCCGGCCTCGAACCTCAAGCTTCTGACCAGCGGGGCCGCGCTGTGCGTGCTCGGCCCCGAGTTCGAGTTCCGCACGAGTTTCCTGCAGGACGGCGAGAGGCTGATCATCCGGGGGATGGGAGATCCCGGGCTTGCCGACCCGGAACTTCTGACCAAAATGCAGACGGGGCTGGACGGGCTGCTGGATCGGGTGGTCGGGATGTGCAAGGACGCGGGCGCTTCGGGGATCCGCGAGGTCGTGCTGGACGACCGGGTGTTCGACCGCGAGTACGTGCACCCGGACTGGCCGCGGGAGCAGTTGCACAACGCGTACTGCGCGGAGGTGAGCGGGCTGAACTTTCACGCGAACGTGCTGAACGTGTACGTCGAGCCTGCTCGCAGCCAACCCGAGGCGCCGTGGCTGATCGTGAAGCGTGCGACGAAGAAGGTGAAGGAGGGAGACACGGAACTGCGGCTCGATCGCGACCGGGTCGAACCGTACACGTTCAAGTTGTCGGGGAACGTGCGTTTTCCGCCCGACAACCCGGTGCAGGTCACGGTGCACGAATCGTGCATGATGCTCGGGAAACTGATCGCGGACCGGCTGGTGCGTGACGGGCTGTCCGCGCCGGGCGTGACCGCTTCGACAATGACGGTGCGGCTGGCGTCGGCGGATGAAGCGGCGGTGGACGGGCCGGGCACGAAACTGCTCACGGCGGTGCGGACGCCGCTGGCGACCGTGCTGGAGCGGTGCAACGTGGATTCGGACAACCTCTACGCCGAGAGCCTGTGCAAAGTCATGGGGCACAAGTCGACCGGACAGCCCGGCTCGTGGTCGAACGGGACGGCGGTGGTGCGGATGCAGATTCAGCAGCGGCTTGGCGCGGAGTTCGCGCAGCAGGTGATTCTCGCGGACGGCTCGGGGCTTTCGAGGAACAACCGAGTGACGCCGGGCGTGCTGACGCGCTGGCTGGTGAACCTGGCCGGAGACTCCACGTGCGGGGAGGTGTTCGTCAAGTCGCTGGCGGAGATCGGGGAGGGCACCCTGAAGAAGCGGTTCAAGAACGCCAAGCTGCGGTGCGAGGTGCGGGCCAAGAGCGGGTACATCCGCGAGGTGCGGACGCTCTCGGGCTACGTAACCGATCGCACGACCGGCCGGCGGATGGCGTACAGCGTGCTCATCGACAACATCCCCGCGGGCGCGGACCTGAAGTGCAAGGAGTTCCACGAGGATGTGGTGATGCTGATCGACGCGTACCTCGCGGGCCAGCCGGCCCGGAAGTAGCCGGTCCCCGCGCCGGGCTTGCGGATCGGCCCGAGCGGGGTTACTGTGTGGCCGCTATGGCGACCACACAGCGATTCCAGACCATCCTGCTGTTCGGGGCACCCGGCGCGGGCAAGGGAACCCAGGGCAAGATCCTGGGCCAGATCCCCGGGTTCTTCCACCTCTCGTGCGGCGAGGTTTTCCGCACGCTGGATACATCGTCGAAGTTGGGCAAGACGTTCATGGAGTATTCGTCCCGGGGCGAGCTCGTGCCCGACGATGTGACGGTGGCGATGTGGCACCAGAACATGAACGCGCAGACGATCCTGTCGCTGTACAAGCCGCAGGTCGATCTGCTGGTGCTGGACGGGATCCCGCGGAATCCGGCACAGGCCGTGATGATGAAGAAGTACGTGAAGGTCCTGAAGATCGTGCACCTGGTCTGCCGGGACAAGGAGAAGATGATCGAGCGGCTGCGGAAGCGCGCGCTCAAGGAGAACCGGGCGGACGACGCCAAGGAAGAGGTGATCCGCAAGCGATGGAGCGTGTACGAGAAGGAGACGTTCCCGGTGCTGGATTGCTACGACAAGGCGATCATCTCGGAAGTGGATGCGATCGGATCGCCGGCTCGCGTGCTGCAGAACATCCTCGAGCACGTGGTGCCGGTGCAGGAAGCGCACTTCCGCAAGCCGGACGATCCGAAGCGGTAGGGGGGCGGGGCTCGCGGTTACATCGCGCTTCCCAGACCCATGAACCGTCGCCACGCGCTGACCTGGCCGAGGTGGCTCATGGGGTGGCCGGTCAGGAGGAACGTCACCATTCCGCCGACGGTGGGAAGGAGTTCCTTCATTCGGCCTTCGGCGGGGTTGGGCTTGGAGAACACATCATCGGCGACGCCGGGCAGGGCCGCGAGCAGCGCCTTGTAGCCGTTGAGATAATGCGAACTGATCGCTTCCATCGCGGGGTAGATGGTGCCCGCGGGATCGTCGCGGCACTCGGTGCCGTTCTTGAACAGGTCGTCCCACCCGGCGGGCCTCGCCGCGACGCCCTGGGGCTGACCCAGCATGTCCATGCAGCGAGACGAGTAGAGCGCGAGATGCCCGTACGCCCACGCGGGATGGTTGCTCTGAACGGGCGTTCCGTCGCGGCCGACAGCCAGACGCGCGAACTGCTGGGCGGAGACGCCCTTGAGCATCGCCTCGCCGTAGATGAGGCTGATCTGGCCGGCGGAAGCGACAATCTTGCCGAAGGTGTGGGACATGGGGTAGGCTCCTTGTGCTGGTGATGGACGACAAACGAGGCCGAAGTATATCGACCAACTTCGATATGGTTGCGACCGGGTGCGTGGCCGCGCGGAACGTCAGGCTCCCACGTAGCGGGCGTAGATCGACTTGGCGCGGTTGGGGTCGGTGGTGCCCTTGACGATCGCGCGGCCGTCGGCGAAGAGGCTGAGGGAATGGCCCTCGACCCGGCCGCGGGCCATGAAGCGGGAGGCGGAGAAGTCGGGGTGCCCGGCGCGGGCCATGCGGGCGGCGAACGCGGTGAGATCGATGCTGGTTTGGGCGGCCGCGAGGATCTGGACCGCATCGCTGCCGCAGAGCGAGGCCGAATCGCTGACCGGTGCGTCGAGAAACTCGAATCGGCGCTGGGCGCAGCAAGGGCATGATGAACGGTCGATGGCGGCGAGATCAAGGGCTCGTCGCGCGTTGGTCCACAGGTCGAACTCGACAAGTTGGGGCTTGACGAGGTCGGAGCGGCCGAGGAGGATCTTGATCGTCTCGGCGGCTTGCGTGCACGCGACGATGCCCGCGGCCGGGCCGAGGACGCCGGCGGTATCGCAGGTGGGCGAGGAGCCCGGGGGCGGCGGTTCGGGAAAGAGGCAGCGGAGACAGGGGGTTGGTTGAATCGTCGGCGTGGGGTTGTCGCACAGCCTGCCCAGGGCGGCAGGCTGTGGCACGGAGGTGGGCAGGATCGTCATGGTCATGCCCGAAGTGCCGACGACGCCGCCGTAGACCAGGGGAACACCGTGCTTGATGCACGCGTCGTTGAGCAGGTAGCGGGTCTGGAAGTTGTCGGTGCCGTCGATGACCACTCGGGCATCTCGCATCAACGATTCGACGTTTCGCGCGTTGAGATCGGCGACAATGGGGTGGACGCGGACATCGGCGTTGATGCGGGCCAAACGCTCCGCCGCGGCCTGCGCTTTGGGCAGGCCCGCGTGGGCATCGGCCTCGTCGAAGAGGACCTGCCGCTGCAGGTTGGTGTGCTCGACAATGTCGCGATCGACGATGGTGAGGTTGCCCAACCCCGCGCGCACGAGGGCATCGGCCGCCACGGTGCCGAGCGCTCCGCAGCCGACGAGCAGGGCGTGCGCGCCGGACAGGCGCTGCTGCCCATCGACACCGATGCCGGGCAGGATGACCTGTCTGTGGTAGCGGGCGAGTTCGGGCGGGATCGAGCGCGCGGACATCGGGGGAGGATAGGTACCATGCGTGCATGGCTGAACAAACGCGAGAGGCTCCGGGCATGATCCCCGTGGATGCACCCGCCCCGTGGACAGCGCCTACGCGACTGTCGCCGGGCTGCGAGACCGCAAGGCTGCGGCTCCGATTCTGGCAGGTTGAGGATGCGACGGACATGCTTCGAGCCATCGATGTCGATCGGGCATCGTTCCTGCCGTGGCTGTTGTGGGTGCGGAGCGACAACCGGACGGTCGAGGAGTGCGTGGCCGCGATCGAGCGGATGCGGGACAAACGCGAGCGAACCGAGCCGCCGGCGGACGACTTCGTGATCGGCATCTTCGACAGGCAGAGCGGGCTGCCCGTGGGTGGGACGGGGCTGCACCGGATCAACCACGCCGCGCACGTAGCGGAGATCGGGTACTGGGTCCGACCTGATCGGCGGCGGCAGGGGCTTTGTGCGGAGGCCGTGCGCGGCCTGATCTCGTGGGCGTTTCGGACTCAGAACGCGGGCGGATGGGGTCTTCGACGCATCCATATCCGGTGTGCGGGGAGCAACGTGTCATCGCAGAGCGTCCCTCGCAGGATGGGCCTGCGAGAGGAGGCTCGGCTTGTCGCCGACCGTTGGACCGAGGGTGTGGGCTGGGACGACACGCTGGTGTGGGGCGTGTGCGCGGAGGAGTGGCCGTCGCGAGCCGAAGGCTGAAGGCGGTTCAAGGGATCGGGGTGACGATCGCACGGCCTACTTGGGGCTCGGCTGATCGAGCCGTTCGACGGCCGTCCATGCGGGCACGGACCACGGGGCAATCTCGGTGACGCGCATCAACGCTTCGCGGTCGGCATCGTTGAGGCTCGTGCGATCGCCGATCTTCGCGAGCACTGCCTGCAGGGCTCGGTCGGCCTTTTCGATCTCGGCCCGACGCACCTTGCGGTACGGCTCATCGACCCAGTTCAGCGCCTCGGCGAAGAGCGCGGGCTTGGGAAGTTCGTGCCCGAGGTCCAGGGCCTCGAAGGACTTGACCTGCAGCCCTTCACCTCGCATCGCGGTCGCCGCCGCCTGGATCTCGCCCTGATTGAAGTCGCGGGCGCCGGTGACGGGCGCGATGCGGCGACGCTTGAGGAGCGAGACGAGCCTCTCCTGGGGTTTGGCGAAGGCCGGTGGAACCATGCCGCGGCCGGGGAGATCGACGGGTTCGTAGTGGCTGAGACCGACGATGGGCACGGCGCCGGTAAAGACATCGGGGAAACAGGCCGTGAGGATGGACGAGACCCGTCCGCCGCCGGAGAGCCCGCTGATGTAGATTCGTCGATCGTCGAGATGACACCGACGCTTGGCGGTCGCGACCGCATCGAGGATCAGTTGGTAGCGGTTGGCGATGGGCCGCGTGTTGCCGCAGTTATCGATGCCAACGATGGCGATGTTGGCGGCATCGGACGCCTCGAAGAGGCACGAGGGCGGCTCGCCGCGGTCGGACGCATCGACCCAGATCAACAGGCCGGCAGGCTCTCTGGGCGAGTAGCCGCGCGGCAGGCGCAGGTGCATTTGCTCGAGGCGGAGCAGGCGGTCCATGCCGTCGATGTTGGGCGTGCGGCCGCGGGTGAAGCGCTCACCGAGGCCGGACTTGTCGAGTTGGAAACGAGAGGCGATGTAGGGCTTTGGCATCCCCGCGACGATGGGGGTCGCGATCGGCGCGGTGGTGAAGCCACCTTCGTAGGTCGGCCACGCGTCGAGGATGGGTGCGGCATCCTCGGCCTTCAGGGCCTGGGAGGCCGGCTGTTCACCGGGATTGTCATGCGGATCCAGCATCGCCCAGAGCGCGCCGTTTCCCGCTTGGGCGATGCTGACCACTCGTGCCGACGCGGTCGGCGACTCTCCCTTCGCGCAGATCACGATCCGCCAGAGCGTCGCGAGGTCCCTGTCATCGGGCGTGGGGGGGACATCGGGCTGTCGGGTCTTGCCGGTGGCCGACAACTGGCGCAGAACCCGGCCATCGACGACCTGCGTTACGCCGTGAACCCGGCGGTACATGGGCGAGCCGTCGGGGGGGCTGCACGGATCGTCCGCGTTCGGCGGCGGGCCCGCGAGCACAACACCTTTCAGAGACGATCCCGCGGACCCGCTGGGCAATCGCCACGGATCAACGGGCGGACCACCGGGATCGCGACGCGAGGTTCCTTTCGGAGGCTGCGCGACGAGGACGGTCGCGGCGGTGCATATCAGGATGGTCGGAGCGAACGCGCGAGCCGGCGACATGCGATACGATACGGAGCCGTCGGGTTGTGGTTGCGAGAGACGCGGGCAGGGCTCGCAACCGGGCGCACAGCAATCTAGACGCCGCGGGATCAGCGGTCGGTGATCCGAAGATATCAGAAGCGATGCCGACGGGTTCCACATTCTTCACGTACCTTGCCCTCCAGATTGCGACGCAACTGGTCCTGGTGGTGAGGGTGATCATGAGTCGGCGGCCGGTGCCGGCAACGCTGGCGTGGCTGGCGGTGCTGATCCTGCTGCCCGCCGTCGGGATCATCGTGTACCTGCTGGTCGGCGAGAACCGGCTGGGTTCGCGACGGGTTCGTCGCTATGTCGAACTGACCCGCGGTGTGGAGCAGCAGGCGGTCCCGATGTGGAGGCACGAGCACGCGGTATCGAGCCGATTCGACGAGCGTTGGGGTTACATCGCGCGGTTCGGAGCGGTCACGACCGGCCTTCCGCCGCTGCGGGGAAACCGGCTGTCGCTCATCAACGACTCGGAGGGCATGCTCGACGCGATCGCGCGGGACATCGAGTTGGCCGAGTCGCACGTGCACATCCTCACGTACATCTGGATGCCGGGCGGACGACCGGCGGTGGTCGTGGACGCCCTCCTTCGCGCGGCCGGACGGGGCGTGCAGTGCCGGGTGCTGGTTGACGCGGTCGGGAGCAAGCATTTCCTGCGGTCGGCGGATGTCGAACGGCTGCGTGGGGGCGGGGTGAAGGTCGTGGCCTCGCTCCCGGTGAACCCGCTGCGCATGCTGTTCTCCCGGATGGACCTTCGGAACCACCGGAAACTGGCGGTGATCGACGGGCGCATCGCGTATGTCGGCAGTCAGAACATGACCGACTCGAGTTTCCGCTCGACCTCGCGGCGGAAGACCGGGGCGTGGATCGATGCCACGCTCCGGATCGACGGCCCGGCAGCGCAGGCCCTGGCGATCGTGTTCCTCCGCGACTGGGCGCTGGACAGCGGCAAGGACCCGGGCGATCTGCGCCCGTTCCTGCCCGAGATGCCGATCCGCACGGGCGCGGACGGATCGCACGAGGGCGACGCGGTGGCGCAGATCATCCCGTCGGGCCCGGGCGGAGCGGGCGGCGCGCCGGAGGCGATCCACCAGGCCCTGCTGACGACGATCTACTCGGCACGCGAGGAACTGCTGATGACAACGCCGTACTTCGTCCCCGACGAAGCGACGCGGATGGCGCTGCAGGCGGCCTCGCTCCGCGGCGTGCGCGTAACGCTGATCATGCCATCGATCTCAGACTCGCCGCTGGTCGCCGCGGCGAGCCGGTCGCACTACCTGGACCTGCTGGAATCCGGGGTGCGGATCATGCACTACCAGAAGGGACTGCTGCACGCCAAGACGGTCACGGTCGATCGGCAGATCGCGCTGATCGGCTCGGCGAACCTCGATGCTCGATCGTTCTGGCTGAACTTCGAGGTCACGGCGTTCATTTATGACGACGACTTCGCGAGCCAGGTTCGGTTCATGCAGACCGACTACCTGACCCATTCGACCGAGGTCGAGCTCCATCAGTGGCGCAAGCGGTCGTCGTTCGTGGTCTTTCGCGACAGCGCGGCGCAGTTGCTCGGGCCGCTGCTATAGGGCTCGCGGTGTCGGCTCGCGGGCAGGCTGGGCTCCAGCCTCAGGCCACGCGCGGCGGAGCGAGCGCGTGCAGCAGACGCTCGATATCCGACTTTCGGATCGTGACCGCGGCCCAGATCAGTACGGGCACGACAAACGTGCCGGCGGTGGAGATCGCCAACTGCTCGAACGCCGCATCGAGAAGCCCCCGCCAGAGACCCTTCGGCGAGTACAGCGCCCACTCGGCCGGTTGAGAGAGCGTGTAGACAACGACCACGAGCACGCGGGCGAATACGAAGGCGTGCACCAGCATCAATCCCCAGAGCAGCGCGAGCACGCGGCGCCTGGCCGCGACGGGCGTCGCGACGACCAGTGCGATGACCTCGATCGTCGGCACATAACCGGTGATGCGCGCGCTGTGAAGCGTGCCGCCGACCATGCCGCCGGGCGGCCTGCCCTGCAGGGTGATCTCGGTGTCCATCGGCCACTTCTGCGGAGTCGGCGGACGCCGGAATCGGATCCTCGCGCCGTCGAACTCGCCGAGCAGAGCGTTGAAGGAGGCGTGGTAGAGGCGCGTGTAGGCCGCCGACCAGCCCGGCCAAGGCACAACCAGCGCGGTGTAGATCAACGCGAGTACGGTCACAAACCGCAGTGTGGCACGCCGCAGTTCGCGACGGGACAGTGACGACGGCTTGACGCCCGTTGGGCCGGGGCTCGCACGTGGCATAGGTGCGGGAGCGGGCTTCACGACGGAGCTCCGGCCGGTTCGTCGGAACTTCGGGGCGGTGAGGCTTTGGGCGCGGTTGCCCACCACGCCCAGGCGATCCAACCGACCAGCGCGAGGAAGATGAACACCGCCTGCAACACTTCGACGTGCATCAGATCGAAGAGCGAGGGCCAGCGGACTCCGATGTAGTAGAGCGCGACGATTCGGACGATATTCAGCGTCGCCAGCGCGAGCAGGCCGGCGCAGAGACCAAGAACCTTGCGTCGCGGCAAGATGCCGGGCATGGCCGAGAGCGCGGCCGCGTACAGCACCATGGCATCGATCGCGTCGCAGCCGCGCTGGATGCTCAGCGACATGCGCGGGCTGGTGAGCATCCAGCCCGCCGCGGATGCCTGTTCGCCGAGGAGCCTCAAGGCCGCCGCGGAGAGTCGGGCGTTGAGTCCGAGGTACGGCGTCAGAACGTGCGCACCGAACCACGCGGACGCGGTCAGGGCAAAGCCGATGCCGGCAAGGATCGCGAAGCCCAGGACGAATCGGATCGCCTGCCCGCGACCACGGGAGGTGTGCGAGGCCGAGCGGGGTGTCGGCGCGGTCCGGTCTTGACGGACGGATCGGGACATGTTGACGGCGACAATCGTACCAGAACACGGGTGCGGAGGGCTTTGCGGGTGTCGAGCCGGTCGGGTTGTTCCCACCCGGTGGTTACGGCCTTTGCGACACGGCGGGCACGGTCTGGCTCTGATGCAGCGACGTGGACCGCGCAGTTGCCGGCTCGATCACCGTGGAACGCGGCCTGGGTGAGAACCCGGACGGACCGAACAAGACCTGGGATTCGACCGATCCGATCAAGCCGCGAGCGTCATCACCTCAAGCCGTATTCCTTGAGCTTGCGATAGAGCGTGCGCTCGCCGATGCCGAGCAGTTCGGCGGCCTTCTCGCGGTTGCCCGCGGTCAATCGCAGCGTTTCGCGGATGGCCCTCTTCTCGATGAGTTCCAGGCTCGTGCCGGCGAGCGAGCCGCTGGTTCCCGCGGCGGCCGCGGCGTCCGCATCGCCGATCGGCTCATCGGTGGAATCGGCGGCGACGATCTCGGCCGGGATGTGCCGAACATCCAGCCGAACCGAATCCCCACCCCCCCCACCCCCCCCAATCCCCCCACTCCCAACCCCTCCACCGGCCTCGCCCACGGCCATCACTAGCATGTTCTGCACGACGTTGAGCAACTGGCGGACGTTGCCTGGCCATGAGTACGCGGTCAGACGCATCATCGCGGCGTCGGTGAGATCGGGGGGGTTCGCGGCGATCGCGCCGCCGAACTGCTGGGCGAACCGGTTCACGGCGTGACGCGCGATTCGCGGGATGTCCTCGCGCCGGTCCCGCAGCGGCGGGAGGTGGATGTGGGCGCCCTTGATGCGGAAGTAGAGGTCCTGCCGGAACGAGCCATCGGCGACGGACTTCTGGAGGTCCTTGTTGGTCGCGCTCACGAAGCGGACGTCGGCCTTTCGGGCGTCGTTGCTGCCGAGTCGAACGACCTCGCCGCTCTCCAGCACGCGCAGGAGTTTGGCCTGCATGGTGAGCGGCATGTCGCCGATCTCGTCGAGGAAGAGCGTGCCGCCCTGTCCGCCTGAACCCGCGTACTCGAAGACCCCCTCGCGGTCCTTGTCGGCGCCGGTGAACGCGCCGCGGACGTGGCCGAACAGGGCGTCTTCGAGAAGCGTCTCGCTCTGGCCCGCGCAGTTGAACGCCACGAAGCGTCGAGAGGACCTGGGCGAGTTCCGATGAACGGCCTGGGCGATGAGCTCCTTGCCTGTGCCGCTCTCGCCGGTGATCAACACCGGGATGTTGGAGGCCGCGACGGCCTTGACGGTCGAGAGGATCCGGCGCATGGGCTCGGAGCCGGCGATGATTCCCTCGAAGCCGTCGTGCTGGACGAGTTCGCCGAGGCCTTCGGCGCCCGCTTCGTGCCGGAGCAGGACTTCCTCCGCGGCACGGTTCACAACCTCGCGGAACACAGCAAGATCGAGCGGCTTCTCGATGAAGTCGTACGCGCCTCCGACCTTGAGCGCCGCGCGGGCCGTTGCGACATCCCCGTGGGCCGTCACCATGATGCTCGCGGCGGTGGGCTGGAGCCTGCGGACGCTTTCGAGAACGATGAACCCGGCGTCGGCGCCATCGACTCTTACCCCGTTGCGGCCGCCGCTGGAGGGCATCCGCAGGTCGGTGATGACGATGTCAAACCCTCCCTCACGCAGCTCATCGAGGGCCTGATCGACGCCGTTGACGACCGTGCAGACGTGGGCTCCGCCGGACCGGCCGCGAAGGGCCTCGGCCATGACTTCGGCGTGCTCGGGCTCATCCTCGACGATCAGGATCTGGGCGCGGGGCTTGTCGGCGGACGGTGCGGAGGTCATCGGGCGGATGTTAGCCGCGACGCCGCGGACCGTGCGGGAGGAGTCTCCGCCCTTGCGGGAGCGGCCGCCAACAAGCCCGCCGTCAGTCCGCCGAGAACCCTCGGCACTTCGCGATGATGACGCGCTCGATGAGCGTCTTGCCATCCTGGGTCATGCCTTCGAGCTTCTCGAGGTAGGCGCCCACTTGTCGTGTGAGGGTCTGACGCTCGGGCTCGGTGAGCTGGCTGTGCCGAGCTCGACCGATGATCTGCCCCAACCCTTCCTTGAGTTCGGCCTGACGCTGGTCGAGCACGCCTTGAACGGCTTCGGCGTTCTTGTTCTTGACCTGCAAGAAGATCGACACGTCCCAGACCCACGGCTGGCCGCTGGTCATGTTCTGGAACTTGTCCGTGACCAGTTCGAGTTCCTGGGTCTTCTCGGAGTCGTCATCGACAAGGTGAGCCTCTTCCGTCGCGGCGTGTCCGGCGGCGGGCTTGCCGGACCCGATGACAACCATCACGCCGAGCGCCTCCACGACCATCAGGGCGGCGACGATGCCGACCGTCTTGATGGGGAGATTCTTCTTCGCGGGTGCGGCTTCCGCCCCCTCCGCGGCTTCGGGTTTCTTCTCGGCGGCGCTTTCGGGCTTTTTATCGGACATGGGTCTGGCCTCGTCGAACGACCGTGCGGGAAGCGCACACGAGGCGCAAGAATGCCCGCGACACGCCAGACCATCGGCGGAAACAGGCTGGAGGTTGACCCGATCCGGTCAGGCGGCGATGCGTGCACGGTCCGGTAGCTCTCGCCGGCGCGGCCCCGGCAGCAGCACCATCAGCCGAGCCCGCACCGCGGCGGCGTCGTCGCGAGACTGCATCGACATGACGGTTTCGAGCGATGCGGCGGCCACGAACTCTTCGGAGGCGGCGCAGCGGTGCAGCCACGCGATGAACGGACTCGCGGCGAGGGACAGTGCGAAGGCAACGAACGACAGGAGCAGCGACAGGCCGAAGTCGGTGCCGATCATCGCGGGAGTCGAGGCCGTCAACGCGGCCCGCAGGAGAGAACCGAGAAGCCACATCCCGCTCCCGACCTGCGCGGCACGGACAACCAGGGCCTTGCCGGCTCGCGATGATGCGGCACGCCCGAGGTGGGCTTCGGATTGAGACTCGAGGGTCGCCCGCACGAGAAGGCGGTCGGCATCCTCGCAGAGCAGGTGCAGCCCGCTCATGAGCAGCGGATACCGGCGTGCGACGGCATCGCCCGCGACGGAGAGCACGCCGTGATCGGACACTCTGGCCGCGAGCGTTGTGAGCTCGTCAACACACTGATCCGCCGCAACGGGTCGAGGAAACCTCGCCCGTACCAGTCGCACCAGTCCCATGCGGCCCGCCAGGAGCAACGCCACGCCTGCCGCGGCAACCGCGACGACTCCCACGATCCAGGGTGAGGTGGCTGGATCAACGCGCGGCACGGCCCACCCCGCACGCATGGCGCCCGCAAGGGCCGCCACGCAGCCGAGCACGGCGACGAGCCAGGGAACTGTGCGACCTTCGGACGGCATGGTGTGCGCAGCGATATCGGCGGCCCCAGAGGACAAACGCCACCCTGTTTATCGGGACATTGGCGTGCCGCGCTCAAACAGGAGCGCCGGCCCGGACAGGATCCGCGGGTTCACCGTCCGAGAACCAGCAACTGCTGCATCAACTGGTCGGTGGTCGTGATGACCCGGCTCGCCGCGGAGTACCCGGTGCTGGCGAGGATCAGGTTGATGAACTCCTGCGAGAGATCAACATTGGAAAGCTCGAGAGAGCCCCCGACGATTCGGCCCGCACCGAGCGCAAGCGGCTCGCCGACCACCGGGGTGCCGCTGTTGGGGCCGGGCGTGAACAGGTTCGACCCGACATCGACCAACCCCTCGGGGTTGGAGAAGGTCGCGATGGCGACCTGGCCGACGGTGCGAGTCAGGCCGTTGGTGAACGCCCCGGTGATGATGCCGTTGGTTCCGACGGAATAACTGGACAGGGTGCCCAACGGCGCGCCGTCCTGAAACGTGGCCGCGAGAGCGGAATCCTGCGAGGCCAGCGCCGTGACCGAGTCGGACTCGGAAGCGAAGTCGACGGAGAAGTTGAGGGGGCTGGCAGCACCCGACCCGGTGCGGTCCATGAGGATCTCGAAGCCCGTCGATCCCGTCAGACGCCCGTTCTCGTCGAAATCGATGGTGCCGGTGTTGAGGGCGGTGGCGAGCCCCGCGGCGTCGGCGGAATCGGCGAAGTATCGCCAGGTCGTGCCCGAGCCGCCCTGCCGGCTTTCGAGCACCATCGTGATGTCAACGTTGAGCGCGGTGCCCAGTGAGTCAAACACGACGAACGTGTTTCGCACCGACTCACCATCCGCCGTGGCCAGCCGGGTCGGCGTGAACGGGGTGGCCGCGGTCGTGCCGTCGGGGTTGAGGATCCGCAGATCGGCCGTGAGAAAGTCCAGGTTGTTGACCTCGCCCGTGTTCCCCACGATGGTCAGGACGCCGGTGGACGGTTCGAGGGAGACGCCCGGCGTCAGGCCGTCGGGGTTCTGCGCGACATCCGTGTTGATGCCGAGCGACGCGTTGAGAAACTCGATGAAGTCCTGGACCGTGGTTGTGTCGGTGATGTCGAGTGACGCAGCCGGGATCGTCTTGGTGCCGCGCTGGGCGTCCTGCACCTGGAAGCTCTGGCCGTCGGTGAACAGCGGGCTGCCGGGATTGTCGGGGTCCTGGATGTCGATCAGCAGGCTGTCGAGGGTGAGCAGGTCGGACCCGACCGGGCCCGTGAGAAGGTCGAGCGCACGCAGCGTGTGGACCGAACCCTGCGTGGGCAGATCGCCGGAAGAGTTGAGGTTGCCGGCGAAGCGCACGCTGCGCGTAGCCTCGGCGAGAGTCAACGTGCCCACGGGGATGTTGAGGTCAACCAGCTCGCCCTGCACGATGTTGAAGTTGGCGTCAACCCCGTAGCCGCGCACGCGCTCGCCCGAGATCGTGACCAGGTCGTTGGTCGAGTTCTGCCTGAACGCGCCCGCGCGGGTGTAATACGGCGTGCCGCCGCGGTTGACGATGAAGAACCCATCGCCCTCGATCGCAAGGTCACGGGCATCGCCGGTCGCGGAGAGCGCCCCGCCGGAGAAGTCACGCTGCGTTCCGGCGATCGTGACGCCCAGCCCGACCTGGCCGGGGTTGGTGCCGCCGGTGTTGGTCGAGGGAACAGTGCCGATCGAGAAGTTCCGGGAGAACTGGGAGGCAAACAGCAGCCGGTTGCTCTTGAACGCGGTCGTGTTCGAGTTGGCGATGTTGTTGCCGATGACATCAAGGCTACGGGCGTTGGCGGTCAAGCCGGAGAGGCCCGTGAACAGCGCGGTGGTGGATGCCATGCGGGGAGGTCCTGGAAGCGGCCCTGTCGGGCCGTGTTGAGAGCTTGAATGGAGCGGGAAATGGGGAGGCGGGATCGAAGGGAATCAGGCCGCGTGCGCGGCGGCACGCTCGGCGAGGATTCGGGCGAGTGAGGCGCTCGATGTCGTCGCCGCGGGCGGCGGCACCGCGGCTGCCTGGTCCGCCGGCTGCGTCGTCAGGTTGATGACTCCGTCCACTTCGGCGATCGACGCCACATCGCCGGCCAACGGCGCCAGCGTTCGATTCTCGACATCGAGCACGAGCCTCTGATCGTCGATCAGGACGAGCGCGGTGTGGAGCCCCTGCGACTCGGCGTTGTCGGCGGCGATCGAGATCCTCGCCAACTGATCGTCGGTGAGCCTCAGCGACGAGGCGGCTCCCGGCGAGATCGTGACGGGCTGGTTGGAACTGAGTTCGCCGGCACGCGCCTTGGCGAGCAGGTCGGCGAACTGCCCGGCCTCGACACCCGTGGGGGCGGCCGCGGCGGGGCGAGACGAGCCCTGAGCCAGGGCCTGGCCGATGGCCGTCGTTCGCGGGCCGGCGCCCAGCATTCTCAAGAGCGCAGATGCGTCAATAGTCATCCCGTATCCTCATCGCCTGAACGTTGATCAAGGGGCCTCGCCACGAGATTCGGATCGACTCAGGTTGTCGGCGCGGGCGTCGGATCCTCCGCCAGCACGTGGTCGAGGTTGTTGAACGGGATGCTGTAGCCGTTCGAGAGGTTGAGCACCGGGCCGTCGGAGGTGCGGCTGACGGAGTCAACCTGGCCGTACACGCGGAAGTTCTGGCCGGTCAGCCCGGCGACCCACTTGCCGATCAACGCCCCCGCGGTCGAGAGCTGGTTCTGCGTGACAACATCCTCGAGCTTGTTGCCCAGTTCGATGTCCGACTGAATGGAGCGAAGACTCGAGAGCTGTTCGAGCATCTGGCTGGAGTCGTTGGGCTTGAGCGGGTCCTGGTTCGAGAGTTCCGTGAACATGATCTTCACGAACTCCTCGCTCGTGAGGTCGCTGAACGCGTCGCGCGTGGAAGTCGATTGCACGGCGGACGAGGAGAGAGCATCGGTAACAGCGGGCATGTCGTACCTCCGGGCCGGGACACCGGGCCCGAGCCGCGAAGAATCGGGCTCGGCCATTGTCAGAACGCCACGCGACCGGCCTCAGCCAATCGCATCGATTACGATCCGGGCGGCTCCGCCGTCCGTGCTTTTTGTCAACTGGTAGATCGCGGCACTCCGGCCCGATCGCTCCCAACCCCACAGTTCGACGCTCCGCGTCAGGTCCTCGGACGGCTGATCCTCAGTCGCACCGGGTCCACCCTGCCAGGTCCGGGCAGCCATGCCCGACCATGATTCGGCCTCGGACCCGGCTTCGTGATCTCCCCCGTGGGCCGTTCCACCACCGTCGGGCGAGACTTGCGCAGACGAGACTGGATCGGTTGGCTCCTCCGCACTTGGCGTGCCAACGTGAGGTGGCCCGAGTTGGGAAGCACTTTGTTCGGCTGACCGCCGTTGCCCGCGAATCGGCGGCACATCGGCAACCTCCAGCCGGCCGACATCCAGCCCCCTTTGGGCGAGCGACTCACGCAGATGAGGAAACGAGCGCTCGATGAGTTGCCTCGCGGCTTCCGACTCCGCCTCGAAACGCGCGGACACCTGTGGGTCGCGGCCGCCTTCGGAAGGCAGCTGAATACGGATCCGCAACTGTCCCAGAGAATCGGGATTCAGACGGAGAGTCACCGCTCCCGTGCCGCTCTTCATCGCGGCGCCAAGCCCGCGCGCAAGCTGGCTGGCGAACGCGGTGTCGGCTGGTGATCGCGAAGGGACAGAGCCAGAGGAGCGACCCGCCAACCGTGAGAGGGGATCGGCATCCGAGCGCCCACGCGATGCTGACGAGAAGTGCCCGCCCGGGTTCGACGATTCGCCGGTCGACCGGGCTGCGTGCGATGGACTTGCCTGTCCCGCGCCGCTTCGTGGCTGGCTTTCGGATGTGTTCACGGGCGAGCGCACGTTCTGCGTCGCGCGGGCGGTTGCGGCGGGATTCTCGCCGCGGCTGTGATCCGAGGGCGCGGGAGTTCTCGAGTCCGCGCGGTTCTCGGCCGCCCGGTCGCTTCCAGCCTCCAAGCCGGTGACGACCGAGGCAACCTGCCCCGCCTGTTCTTCAGTAGATCCTGTCGAGCCGGCGTCATCAGAATCACGGTTGTCAATGGCGGGACGTGCGTCGATGCGAGGCTCCCGCGCCGAGAATCTCGCCGCGATGGAATCCTCGCTTCGGTCGGTAACGGGCGGTCGCTGTTGCCGGACGGGAAGAAGCGCGATCTCAGGACGCTTTCCGGCGAGCAGGAGCGATGTGAGCGTATCGATGGTGATGGGACGCGCGGTTGCGGAGATGGTGATCGGCGCCGATGCAACCGATGGCGGGGCCACGGGTGGCGGGCCCTCGGCAGCCACCGCGGGATCCCCCACGGACTCCTGGCATGTCTCGCAGACGTGTTCCACTTTCTCCGTCTGCGGTGCGGGCTCCAGGCTCTCCGACTCGGTCGTCGGGGCTGGCGCGTCGGTCGGACGCGCGCGAGGTTCCTCACCCGGACGACTGGCTTCTGACTCCTGGCTCTGCGCTTCCGCGGGCTCACGGAAGGTTTTCTCTTCCCCCAACGCGCGAGTCTTGCGCAACGTGTGATCAAACTCCGCGCTCAACCGCGCAGCACTCGTCCGTTCCAGTTCACCACCCGACAGCCTCCGTTTGCCGGCTTGGGTCGCGACCCCCGTACGTCCGAGCTCAAGTGTCACCGCCTGCTGCATGCGTGCTCACCGTGCCGCGGCGGCCGGCTGCCCTCCGCCACCCTGAATGGGTGGCACCGAGGCAACCTGTCCGCGCGTACGGATGCGTTCCAGCAAATCCGCGGCCACGGCCGGCTGATCCTTGACAAACTCGGCGATCACTTTCCCCCGCTTGCCCTCATCCATGCGGGCCAGGTACGACACAACCTGGTCGGTCTGGTTGGAGGTCATCAGCGCGGCGAGCATCAGCCTCGCATCGCGCGGCCGCTGCGATTCGAGGGTCGCCAGCGCCGATTTGAACTGCTCGGTGGCCTCGGTCTCGGCGATCCGCTTGCGCTCGGCCTCGAACGCGGCTCTCTGTTTCTGCAACTGCGCTTCGCGTTGCTCAAGGTCGGCGATCTGACGCAGGACGAAGCCCTTGAGATTCTCCAGTTCCTGCTGCTTGCGCCGGACCTGCTGGAGTTCCTTCTCGCTCTGGAGTTGGCGTTCGACGATCCGGTCCGCGGCCGTCTCCGGCGGGGCCGCCGCCTTGGCGTCAGCGTCGGCCTTGACCTTCGCGGCCTCCGCCGCCGCCGCGTCGTCGGCCTTGTCCTTGGCCTCTTGCGTGAGGGTGACCTTCAGCATCTGACGGACGGACTCGAACCGATCGCGGCTGAGCCGGTCGGTGAAGTGCAGCCAGCCCAACAGCCCACCGATGGCCAGGACATTGGCGATGGCGAGCGTTGAGATCATCATCCAGAGTCGCTTCATGGCGGTCAGGTCTCCTGGGAAGCCGAGATCGATTCGTCGAACAGCGGAGCCGCGCGGCCGTGCCGCATCACCGTCAAGTCGTCGAGACTCTGGTCCTCGGCGCGGCGTTGCGCGGTCATGTGCTCGGCGCGCCGCTTGTCCTTCAGCGTCTGCACGGCCCGGCGGGCCGTCGTCGCCGCGAGCAGATCGGCGCGAGCGGATTCGAGACGTTTCATGGCACCCGCGAGTTCGATCGCCGCACGCTGGGCGCGCAGCGTGATGTGCAGCGACGCGTTGGCCTGCAATCGCACGGCCGCCAGACCCATGCCCGACCCGGGCAGGAAGAGCCGGTCGCGGAGCCCCGCCCGCGCATCCTCGAGTTCAGCCTGAATCGCCCGAAGCGCCAGTTCGAGCCGCTGACGCTCGCGTTCCATCCCGGCGACCCGGAGCTGGTGGTCGCGCTCGGCTCGCTCACGCATCTCGAGCACCGGCTGAAGGCGAAACCGGAACCTGCCGGGCATGGATCAGGCCCTCCTCGCGGAAGGCGCCGACGCCGCGGAGCGAGTTCGCTGGGCAAGGGCCTTCTGAAGTTCAGCGCCCGCCTGGATCGCGAGTTTCAACGCGATCGACCGCCATTGATCGAACGCGGCGGCCGTGCCTCCATCCCCGACCGGTTCGTGCAGATTCTGCTGGAGCAGATCGTTGATCGCCCGGTGGTATTCGATCGCGATATCCGAGTCCGGGTTCGAGCCCTTGGCGTACGCACCGATCTGGACGAGGTCCTCCACCGACTTGTAGCCGGCCAGAATCCGCACGAGCTGCCGGCGTGCGGCCTGATGCTGGGCATCGGTCACGTCGTCCGCGACGCGCGAGATCGAGTCGAGGATGTCGATCGCGGGGTAGTGCGCCCGCTGCGCGAGCGAGCGCGAAAGGATGAGGTGGCCGTCGAGGATTCCACGGGCGGCATCGGCAACGGGCTCGGTCATGTCGTCGCCCTCGACGAGGACCGAGTACAGGCCGGTGATCGACCCGCCGGGAACTCCGCCCTGCTGGCGAGGCTCGACCGCGCCGGCCCGCTCGAGCAGCCGCGCCAGGCCGGAAAACACGCTCGGTGTATAGCCCCGCGTGGCGGGGGGCTCGCCGACGCTCAGACCGATCTGTCGCTGCGCGTGTGCGAAGCGCGTCACGGAATCCATGATGAGCACGACCGCCTTGCCCTGATCGCGGAAGTGCTCGGCGAAGGCGCACGCGGCCTGCGCGGCACGCACGCGCAGCAGGGGCGATTCATCTCCGGTGGCGACCACCACCACGCTGCGGCGAAGCCCGTCCTCTCCGAGGTTGTGCTCGAGAAAGTCTCGAACCTCCCGCCCTCGCTCGCCGATCAGCCCGATGACCGCCACATCAGCCGCGGCGTTCCGGGCAACCGCTCCGAGCAGGGTGCTCTTGCCCACGCCCGGCCCGGCAAAGATGCCCATTCTCTGGCCGCGACCGAGCGTCGCAAAAAGATCGATGGCACGGACACCCGTGTACATAGGTTCGGAGATTCGCCTTCGATCGAGCGGACCGATGGGGTCCGGGTCGATCAATCGCGCTGCCGCGGCTCCTCCCTCGATCGGCCCCTTGCCGTCGATGGGCTTTCCCAGACCGTTGACCACACGTCCGAGCAGGGCGTCTGACACGCTCACGGTCTGCGCAGCCTGCAGACCCACGACGCGGTCGCCCGGCCTGATTCCCCCACCCCCCATCGCCGTGCCGGCGAGCATCATGACCACGGAGTGCGCCCCGTCGAACCCGATGATCTCGCCGAGATCGGCGGCGTTGGTCAGCATCGAAGCCAGCCTCTCCGGCTGGTCCGGACCGATCCCCACCTCGCTCCCTCGTCGGATCATCACCAGCGACCCGACGGGCATCGGCAAGTCCCGAACGAGGATGGTCATGCCCCGCAGCGCCGCGACGCAGCCGGTCAGCCGCATCGGCTGCACGCGCCCATCCCGGACCAGGTCGATCTGCGACTCAAGCCCGATCATCGCGAGCCCCCGCCTTCCTCGATCGGCGCTCCGCCCGGCAGCAAGACCTCGGCGATCCGCTGCAGCTGCGTTCCGATGGTCGCATCCACCTCGCCACCCGACGCGGCCGCGGGCTCACCCGATGACCTGCCAGCGACGCCCCGCATCTCCGCGATGCACGACCCTCGCTCGAGCGACTGATCCTGTACCAGTTCAACCTCGCTCGCGGCCGCGATCCTGGCCTTCAGCGACGGCATCGCCGCTTCCAACACCGGCGAATCGTCGGGATGAACGCGGACGACGAGCGCCGTGGGACGGGAGATCACGCCGAGCACGGCTCGCACCTGCTCCACGACGATCGATGGATCGACCTGCACCTGACGCTTGGTCACCCGTGTTGCGATCGCCAGCGCCAGCCGGATCAGGTCACCCTCGGCCGCGCGCAGCATCGATGTGCGGGTAGACTCGAACTCTCCCAGCGCGTTGCTCCACGCGGTTTCGATCAGTTCCAGCCTCGGGCGCACCTCGGCGATCGCCGCGGCTCGACCCTCGACCTGTCCTGAATCGAGACCTTCGGCCCGGCCCTTTGACAAGCCTTCGCTTCGACCCGTCTCCGCCGCGCCCGCCATGATGCGTTCACGCTCGGCACGCGCTTCGGCGACGATCGCCGCGGCCTGATCCCGCGCGGCCTGGAGGATGATCGCCCCCTGCCGCCGCAGATCACCGAGGTCGAGCACGACCGCGCTCCGGGCCACATCGACCGCCTGGTTGTGCTTGATGATGGCCATCGGGTGGTTCGTGAAATCAGACGATCAGGTCGCTCTCTCCGCCGCGGCCGGAGATGATGATCTCGCCCGCATCCTCGAGGCGCCGAACGATGTCCACGATCCGCTGCTGCGCAGACTCGACATCGCTGACGCGGACCGGGCCCATGTACTGCATGTCCTCCTTGATGAGTGTCGCGGCACGCTCGGACATGTTCTTGAAGATCTTGGTCTGGAGCTCCTGGCTGGCGGTCTTGAGCGCGAGCCCAAGCTCGTCGTTATCGATCTCCTTCAGAATCATCTGGATGCCCTTGTCGTCCACCTTGAGCACATCCTCGAACACGAACATCAGACGCCGGATCTCCTCGACGAGTTCGGGGTCTTCGGCCTCCAGCCCTTCCATGATCGTCTTCTCGGTGGCGCGATCGGCCAGGTTGAGGATCTCCGCGACGGTCGGGATGCCGCCGGCCTTCTCCATGCTCTGGCTGAGCATGTTCGAGAGTCGGGATTCCAGACCCCGCTCGACCTCACGGATGACCTCGGGGTTGGTCTGCTCCATGTTCGCGATGCGCTTGATGACCTCGATCTGCTTCTGCATCGGCAGGCCGGCCATGATCTCGGCGGCCTTCTGGTGGGTCAGGTGACACACGATCAGCGCGATGGTCTGCGGGTGTTCATCCTGGATGAACGTCAGAAGGTTCTCGCTCTCGGCCTTCTGCAGGAAACTGAACGGGGTCTTCTGTACCTGCGTCTGGATCTGCTGGAGCACCTTCTCCGCGGCGTCGCCCGCGAGGGATCCCTTGAGCAGCACCCGCGCGTAGTCCAGCCCTCCCTCGTTCATGTACTGGCTGGCGATCGAGAGCGTGTAGAACTCCTCGACGACGGCCGACCGCAGTTCCGGCGGGATCCGCCCAAGCCCGGCCAGTTCGCGGGTGACTTCCTCGACGGCTTCCGGGGCGAGCTGCTTGAGGAGCTGGCTGGCAACCGCGGTCTCGAGCGTCATCAGCAGGATCGCCGCCTTGGTGACGCCGTCGAGAAGCGATGGGTCTGTCGGGAGTTTCTCGCCGGGTTTGCGCGGCATCGTTCAGTTCTCCGGCGTGAGCCACTTCGAGAATACGTTGGCCGCCGTGCCGGGGTTGGACTTGACCAGTTCGCCAACCTGCTCCAGCATCTTGGTGGTCTTGAGCTCGCTGTCGTCGATCTCGATTCCCTGCATGGCGGTGTCGGTTTCCTCGGCCTCGCCCACCAGATCGCTGTGCGGTTCGAGCGCGGGCGGAACCCCGACCAGTTCCTCCGCCGTGGGAAGCACGACCGGTTTGCCGGCCTTCCTGACCATGAGCAACATCAGGCCGAGAGCCGCCGCGGCCAGACCGCCCAGCGCGATCTGCTTGACCAGCCCATTGCCCAGCACGCCCGAAAGCCCGCCCAGCCCGCCGCCAAAGCCTGCGGCGCCCGCGCCCGTCGCGCCGGTCGCCTGCGTGGCGAGCGCGACGGGAATGAGCGAGACAACAAGGCTTCCCGCCGATGCGCCGCCCGAAGCGCCCCCAGCACTCACACCCGCCGCCTCGGTATCGATCAACGGCCGCAACATGGCTTCGAGCCGGGCACGCTCGGCATCCCACGCCTTCTCGACATCGGCATCGCTCGGGGCTGCCGGCTCGCCGCCGGCCGGGTCGGGCGCGGCGCCCGACTTCTGCGAGAGAATCGATGTGACGTAGTTCTTGGGCACGCTGACCGAGACGTTGATCTTGAGCGGCTTGCCCTGTGGGTCGATCTGCATCACCGTCTTGCGTCCCGGCAGGATCTCGTTCTCGGTCTCCTGGGTTTCGCTGGTGTTGGTGCTGCGGCCCGAGCCGCCGGTTCGATTGAGGTCCATGCCGACGTTGGAACCGGGCCCCGGCTCGGCCGCGCCGGCGGATTCGTTGCTGGAAGTCGTTGTCGTGCTTTCCCTGGCAACGATCGCCTGAGTTCCCTCGCCCTTGGGCAGCACGCTGTCGGTCTTGCTCTCCTTGCGGGATGCGTCCACGATGGCGTTGACGCTCACGATGACGTTCGGAATGAACGGGGCCAGGTGTTCGACGATCTTGGTTTGCACGCGCTCCTCAACCTTGGCGGCGTGCTCCAGGTAACTCGACGCGTAGAAGTCGCCCGTAGCCGACGCGCGATGGCTCCGGCCGTTGGTGCCATCGACAATCTTGACATCGCCGGTATCGAGCCCCGACACGCTCCCGGCCACAAGGTCGGCGAGCGCCGAAACGGTCTTGGGATCGAGCGATGACCCGGGCTTTGTGAACACGGTGATCGTCGCGGTCGGCTTGCTCGCCGATCGCCCGATCCCCCGGGCCTCGGGCCGATCGATGTTGACCGACGCGCGGGAAACCCCCGGGAAATGCCGGGCCACGGCGGCCAGTTCGTTGCCGAGCGCGAGGATGAACCGCTGGTCCAGTTCGCTCTTGGAGCGCATCCAGCTCTGGCCGTCGAACAGGTTGGGAAACAGGAGCTTCTTGTCGGCGGGCAGAGCGCTCGCCTGCTGGAGCTGGGCGAGCAGGGCGTACTGGCGTTCGCTCGGCACAACGACGTTGCCGTTGACGGTCTTGAACTCGACACCCCGCGCGTCCAAAGCATCGGCGATCTTCTGCTGATCCTCGGGCGTGGCCCCAGGGGCGATCGGCACCATCGACGGCGCGCCGGCGTACTGGCTGACCAGGAACAGGGACATCAGCAGCACGACCATCAGGCTGCCAATGAGCAGCTTCTGGCTTGGGGTGAGCCTGCCGAGCTGCTCGGCGATGCGCTGCCAGACCTTGCGGAGCTGTTCCATCCGTCGCCGGCCTCCATGCCGACATCACCCACCGACCGCTCGTGATCCTCACGAAGCGCGAGCGATCGCCCGCGGCCAGTCTTTTCGGCTTCGGCAAGGGACGCGCTTGAATGTCGGTGCTGCGCGGACAACGCGCAAGAACGGCCGATGGCAGCGACCATCAGGTCCGCATCTGCTTGACCTCTTCGAACGCAGTCGAGAGCTTGTTGCGCAGCGCGACCAGCATGTGGAACGCCGCATCGGCCTTCTGGGTCGCCGTGATCACGCCCTCAACGTCGGCGCGACGGCCGGTCTGCAGGTCCTCTATCGCGGTCGTGGCTTCCCGCTGGAGTTCATTGACCTGCTGGATGTTCTCAAGCAGCACGTTCTTGAAAGATGGCTGGGCGGGTCCCGACGATGGCCCCTCCGGGGTCGCGCCAGTTCGCGCCTGAAACGCGCCACCCAGGCCGTGGCTGCCACTCGATCGGATAAGTCCCAGCGGATCAGACATGTCTCTAACGCCTTTCGGTGCGATCGTCTCGCAAAGACTAGGCGAGCAGCCGCAAGGCCTGTGCCATCATCGTCTTGCTGGCCTCCGCGGCGACAAGGTTGGCTTCGTACGCGCGGGAGGCCTCCATGTAGTTGATCATCTCGAACGTCGGATTGATGTCCGGATACTTGATGTAACCGTTCTGGTCCGCCAGGGGGTTGTCGGGGTCCCACTTGAACGTGTGGGAGCGATCCTGACCGATCGACGCCACATGCACGCCAAGCCGGCGCGTCTCGGCGTTTCGGGAGTTGGGATCGCCCGGAGCGAAGTAAACAACCCGTCGAGCGAAGGGGACGTTCCTGCCGGACGCATCCGCGTACGTGTCCTGGTTGGCAATATTCGCCGAGATCGACTGCAAGCGGGTTCGCTGGGCGATCAGGCCGCTGGTTGAAATGTCGAGTGTGCCGTACATCGGGTTCAGGTTCATGCACGCTCGGCGATCGCCGAACGAAGCAGCTCGAAGCGGTTGCGGAGAAGTTCGGCGGAGAGTCGGTACGCGGCGACGTTTTCCGCATTGGACTGCATCAGCCGTTCAAGGTCACGATCGTTGCGGTCGTGGAAGAGGATGTTCCCGCTGGAAGAGCGGGGAGCCAGCTCCAGGCCGCCCCGGCCGTCCGGCCGCAACTGGCGGGTGGGCTTGATGTGCATCGCTCCCCGCTGCCCCCCCGTGCGCATCCTGCGCTCCTCGACCGCCGAGCGCAGGGCCTGCTGAAAGTGCGCAGGATCGACATCCTGCACGCGAAAATCGGGGGTATCGGCGTTGGCGATGTTGTGGGCAATGAGTTTCTGCCGCGCGGCGGCGAACTTCAGCGTCGCTTCGAGCGCTGGAATCGCCCCGGAGTTGCTCAGGTCGCCGATGAGCATGCTTGGTCCAACAGCAATCGCCTTGCCACCGTGTCGCCAGTCCGACTCAGAGCGTCGGTTCGACCAGCTTCATTTCCTTCCATTTCTTGAGTTTCAGCCCCAGCGTGCGCACGCCGATGCCCAGCGCCCGCGCGGTCTGCTGACGGTGCCCGTGGAATCGGGTCAGCGTGCGGACGATGGCATCACGTTCGATCTCTTCCAGGGCTCGACCTTCCACGGGAATCATCGAACCGTTCTCACCGGCTACGCCGTTGAGATGGGGCTTGCGCTCCACCAGGATCCCGTCGTGGTGCCCGTTGGCGGAGGCCGCGAGTATGTGGGAGGCCGGCTCGCCTGTCTCGGCTGCGCACAGCCACGGCTCGATCAACGCCCTCTCGACCTGCTCGCCGCGGCTGAGAACGGCGGCTCGCTCGACCACGTTCTGGAGTTCGCGCACGTTTCCGGGCCAGTTGTAGCACTGCATCGCCGTCAGACAGTCGTCGCTGAACTCGCGAGGGGCCTTTCCTTCGCGCCTGGCGACCATGCCCGCGAAGTGCCGGACCAGCGCGGGGACATCCTCCAGCCGGTCCCTGAGCGGCGGCAGGTGGATCGGGAGCACGTTCAGTCGGAAGAACAGGTCCTGGCGGAAGTCGCCGCGGGCCACGGACTTCGGCAGGTCGCGGTTGCTCGTGGCGATGACCCGGACATCGATGCCGATCGAGAGACTCGAACCGACACGCTCGAAGCACCGTTCCTGCAGGACCCGGAGCAGTTTGGCCTGGATTCGGGGCGAGACCTCGCTGATCTCGTCGAGAAGCAGGCTGCCGCGGTCGGCCAGCTCGAATCGCCCTTTGCGAAGGCGCTCCGCGCCGGTGAACGCGCCCCGCTCATGACCGAACAGCTCACTCTCGAGCAGGTTCTCGCTCAGCGCGGCGCAGTTGAACGCGAGGAACGCCCCGCCGTTCGGCCCGCCGCGAGCGCTCAGTTCGTGCACGGCCCGGGCAACGACCTCCTTGCCGGTCCCGCTCTCGCCGCAGATCAGGACCGTGCCCTGGCTCTCGGCAACGGCGAGAATCTGCTGCTTGACCCGGCGCATCGCGGACGACTCGCCGATGACACGTCCCAGACCCACCGAAGAAGGCTCGGCCCCGCCCGAACTCCCCGTTCGATCCGTCTCCACCGTGCTGCGCAGAACGGCGTTCTCGCGGACCAGCCTCGCGTGCTCGACCGCTCGCTTGACGGAGATCACCAGTTCATCGCCCTCGAACGGCTTGGTCACGTAGTCGAACGCGCCGAGCTTCATCGCTCGAACGGCGGTTTCGACCGTTCCGAACGCGGTCATCACGACGAAGGGAATCGCATCGTCGATCGTGCGGGCCTGTTCGAGCAGGTCGAGCCCGCCGCCGCCGGGTCCCGGCATCTTCAGGTCCGTCACGACCGCGTCCGGGCGCCGCCTGGCGATCTGTTCGAGCGCGGAGTTCGCATCGGCGGCCGTGGCCACATCGAAGCCCGCCCTCGCGAGCGTCTGGCTCACGCTGTCCCGCAACATCTCTTTGTCATCCACCACAAGGACCGTGCTCATTCGGCGTTCTCCATCTCGCTGTTGCCTCGCGCCGCACCCATGGCGACACACCCGTCCATGACGCTGTCAACCCATCGCTCCGACCGCCCCGCTCCGTCCTCGCCGGAGACCTGCGGAAACCGGAGTTCCACCACCGCGCCCAACCCGGTGCCCACATCCCCATCGCCGCGCCGGTTTCTCACCAGCACGCTCCCGCCGTGGGCCTCCATGATGCGGTGAACGATCGAAAGCCCGAGCCCCGTTCCCGTCGCGCGGGTCGTGAAGAACGGGTTGAACATCCGTTCCATCACGTCCGGGCGGATGCCGGGGCCGGTGTCGCCGACGGCGATGATGTCCATACCGACCGAATCGACCCGCTGGTGGGATCGCCGGATGGTCAGCACGAGCGGAGCGCATCCGGCCTCGGTGCGGCGCTCCCTCATCGCCTGGATCGCGTTGCCGGCTACGTTCCCGATCGCACGATGCGCGAGCGTCGGATCGCACCACACCCCTTGCCCGGAGTCCGAAGGCGACCCCAAAACGCGGAGCTCGATCTCCGGGGCGCCATCCGACCGTTCCCCTCGATCGGCCGCGAGAGCCTCGCCGACCGCACGATCGATCATCTCCGACACTTCCACCAACTCGGGCCGGACACGCTCTTCGCGCGCGAACTCGAGCACATCCCGCACGACCGCATCGACCGTGCGAACCGCCGAGCCGATCTTGACCGCCAGCGCACGCTGGTCGGACAGCCCCGCGAGATCGTCCTCGAGCATCCGGGCATACAGCCGGATCGAACCCAGCGGATTGCGTACCTCATGCGCGATGCCCGCGGCCATTTCTCCGAGCGCGGCCAGCCGACGTGACCGCTCGATCTGCTCGTTGGCCCTGCACAACTCGCCCTGCAGCCGCTCCACTTCGCGCCGGAGCGCCTCGTGCGAAGCCTGCACCTTGGCCGTGACCGCGTTGAACGCCCCGAGCACCTCGGCCAGATCGGGGGCGGACAGCATCCCCGCTCGCCCGGGTGTCTCGGGCGAAGCCGCTCGGTCGGAGATCTGGACTTGGTGGTCAACCATCGGCATTCCCGCACACAGCACGTCTACCCGCGTGTCTCCGAGTCCAGTGCCCGCTCCGCCCCGACCCTCGAATGGCCCCGGTAGGCAGCGACGGCTCCGCGCCCGCGCACCAGACCCGCCAGTTCGTCGGCGACGCCCCTGCGCCGGGATTCGAGCTCGGCGCGGTCGGCCTCATCCTGGACGCGAACCCGCTCGATGCTCGATGCGATCTGCTCGACCTTCATCTCGACCGCCGCTCTCTCGGCCGGCCCCAGCCTTCGGAGCAGCTGCGCCCTCGACGCGCGGAACGGATCGAGCGCGGCGCCGACTTCGAGCACCTCATCGATGATGTGCTGCCGGTCGGCCAGCACGCCCACGAGCGCATCGCCACGGCCTTCCCTCACGTGCCCGGCCTGCTCGCGGCTCAGACTCTCCAACCGCTCGCACAACCGGCTCTGCCGCTCAAGCAGGCCCGCGACGATCGGATGCCACACGGCGCACGGTCCATCGAGGACCGCCCGCGTCAATCGGCCGTTTCCCGCCCCGCTCGAACTTTGCAGCGTCTTCATGCTCATGGCGTTCGATCCAGAGAGCCACCGTCCGTCAGTTCCCATCCCCCGCCGCCGCGGTTGTTTCGAGCATCTGCCGCGACTCCAGCCATCGCTCCCAGTGCTTTCGCTCCATCGGCAGGTCGGCGCGGTTCCACACCTCGTCCGGGAACCGGGCGAGTTGTCTCCTGGCCCGCTCGTTGGCCGCACGCGCCTGCGCCGGCTGGCCCTGCGCGACGTACGCGTTCACGATCTGCACCATCGCGACAAGGCTCGACGGATCATCGACGTACCGCAGCGCGGCGGCGTCGTAGGCGGCAACCGCCCGGCCGTAGTCGCCCAGGTCAAACGCGCAGTCTCCGATCGAGAAGTACGCGTTCCGCAGGAACGTCTTCTCGAGCTCTGTCATGCGCACAGGCTCGACGCTTTCGAGCAACGTCTTGACCGCGGCGTACTCCGCCATCGCCGTCGTCAGGTGCTCGATCCTCTCGGCCTTGAGCTGGTTCTCAACGACCTGCGGCAGCGCGCCCTCGAGAGTCCTGGCGATCTTGCCCGCCTCCAGACGATGGCTGTCGGCGAGCTTGAAGCGGATTGTGGCGAGTTTGCCCGCGGGCAGACGCGGGCGCGGGGAAGTCGTGTCGGCGGGGCTCTCCGACCCGGATGCCGCCATCTCGTTGCCCGCCCCCTTCTCCGAGCCCTCTATCGGATACCGCTTGACGACCTCCTCGAAACGCGAAATGGCATCCGTGTACCTGCCCCCGGCGTAGTAGAGGTTGCCGAGTTCGATGAGCGCATCGCGGTAGTCGCGAGCGTCAGGACCGATCAACCGCCCGCTCAGCACGCTGAGCATGAGTTGCTCGGCGCGCTCGTCATTCGTCGGATCAGCGTCTGCCAGGTAGCAGAGGGCCAATGGGAGGATCGCCCGATCCGCCCACTCGCCCGCGGAGGTCGGCTGGCGTTCATCTCCGCTGGCGGATCGCAGCCCTTCGAGCAGCGACTGGGCCGCCTTGTGATCTCCCTGAGCCTCGAAGATCTGCGCGAGGCGAAACTTGGCCGCGGGGCGGTTCGGATCGGTATCGGCTGCCCCGTCGATGAAGTTCCCGAACGCACGGGCGGCCTCGTCGAGATCGCCCGCAAGGTCGAACGAATCGGCCGCGATCCACAGACTGGCCGAGAACGCCGCCGAATCCTCGCTGGAGACACGTTCGGCATGTCGCCGGTACGCCTCGCCGGCCGAGAGGTAGTGCCGCTTGACTTCCGCGCGGGTCGCCGGATCGAGGTCCCTCACCGTGAAATCGGCGGAACTGGCGGCGCGGGCCGCATCCATGATGTCGTCGGCAATCCGCCTGTGCGTCTGCCCAAGCCCCAGCAGCAGTTCGGCGGGCGGGGCCTGCCGGGCCGGTCCGGACGAGGGATACAGCGTCTCGGCCGTCTGCGCGAAGCGGAGGGCGTTGTTCAACGCTTCGGTCCGCACCGCGACATCGGACTTGGCCGTGGCTTCCTCGAAGAGCTCTCGCCAGCGGGCCATCAGGCTCGCCGTCACCACATCGCGGCCGGCCTCGCGAGGCACCGGCGGCAAGGTGGGCTTCCACGAGACAATCGCCTGCGAAACTTCCTCGTACCGCTCGATGCTCCGATCAAAGTCGCGGCACGAGGCGTCGATCTCGGCGAGCCCCAGAACAGCGGGAAGAAACGCCCGTGACCCGCGGAACTCCGAAGTCACGAGCGAGTACCGCTCCCTAGCGGGCTCGAGCGCCGAGGCCTCCTTGCCCACAGCGCTCCGCTGCGTCAGCCTGCCGAGGAGCACCGCCGCATCCGCACGCAGCGGGTTGCCGCTGTCGCTCGTGGCAAGCAGGCGGTCCGCGGCATCGAGCTGCCGTACCGCGTCCGCATCCTGCCCCACCTCGACATAGGCCTTGCCGAGCAGGACGTACAACTCACCCTGCCGTGACGCCGGAACATCCTGCAGACGCTGCAGCTCGCGGAGCAGTTTGGTGATCGCCTCCTCGACCCGATTGAGCGCGAGCAGCAGTTCCGCCTGCCGCGAGAGCACCCACGCGTGATCGTCCTGCGAGAGTTCGGGATCGGTGGACATCCTGGCCAGCAGGTCCAGCGTCAGTTCTTCGCGGCGCTGTTTCGGGTCCGCGGCGTGAAGGTTGTGCTCGACCAGCAAACGCGTCAGCCGAAGTTTGCGCTCGCGCTGACGCTCTCCCTCGGGACCGACCGCACCGCCGGGCAATCGAGAGATCCGCGTCAGCGCGTCATCGATCGAACCCAGGGCGATGAGCGACTCGATCCAGAGGGCGCGATCCGTCAGCGTCAGCCCCTCATCCGTCTCGCTCCCGTGCCCGGCATCATGGGCGTGATCCGGGTGCATCGACGCCACATCCTCGCCTTGTACGGCGTGCCCCTCACCCGCGGGTGACGGATGCGCCGCGTGATCGCTTCCCCCGTCGGGAGACTTCCCGCCGGGGGCCGGCGAGGCTCCGTGCCCATCTGTCCCACCATGCTCGCCCGCGACATCCCCGATCCCCAACTCCTCCGCAAGCTTGTAGTCCTCGACAATCCGCTGGTGGTTCTCGATCCGGCTGATGCCGAGCTTCGCCTGCTGCCCGGCGAACGCCCGCGCCCTCGCCAGGTAGAACCTCGCCTCCTGCCGCCTGCTCGCCAGGCCGGAGTCCTTGAACCCAAGCGCCGGACCGTTGAGCTCATCGATCGCCTCGGCGAACTTCCCGATCGCCACCAACCGCTCCGCCGCGTGCAAGGGCAGTGAAGGATCAGCCTTTGGGCGTTGATTCCAAGCGGAGTACAAGCCGGCGCTAAGCGCGCCCGCCGCCACGATCATCGCGGGAATCGGCCAGCCCGACCTGAGCAGCGAACCGGTCCGAGCACCCGGCGGGAATCCAGACGACGACCCCCGGCCCGTCTTGGCGGGTTCGGCAGACTTTGCGCCATCCGGAGACGGCGCGGGGCTGTTGGGGTGGGTCTCCGCCACGGTTTCGATCCTCGATCCGTCCTCGCCACGATGTCGGAATCGCTCCGCGATCCGCCGACACGGCAACCACACCGACCACGCGACATGGCGTGAGCGGTCGGGCCCTGCTGATATCGGACACCGGGTCGCCTCGGCATGATCTTGCGCGTTGAGTCGCGCGGATTTGACCGAGCGGCCGCACGCGACTGTCTTGCTGGTCAGTCCGGCTTGGTTCGAGGTCCGGCTTCGCCTCGTTGCCCAGGCCCGCGCCTCAACACAAACAGCAGGACGGCGGCCATGATCGCCACCAAACTCAGCGCCAGCACCCGGTACTGGCTCATGGACATCCACGAGCGCGGCATGAACGGACCCTCAAAGAGCACCCGCCCGGTGGCCGCCGAGACCTCGCGGATGCGCATCGCGCTGCTCGCGGAGATCCCCGATTCCGTCACCGTCCCCCCCGCGGCGGGTGTCCAGATGAAGATCAGCCTCGCCCCCCCGCTGGCCGCATCGCCATCCATCGGCACGAACCCGTACGACCTGGGAATCCCATTCTCCGATTTGTACTCGTCGGCCCGGTCGGGCCGGAGCGCGGCCAGTCTGACCGTCCCACCTTCCGCGGCCCCGCCTTGTGCCTCCCACGTCGCGGCGAAGATCGCTTCATCGAGCAAGACGACATGGTCGGGCCCCGGGAACACCTCGCGCCGATCCTCACCCGTCGCTCCACGCTCGCCGATCCGTAGGGAGTACGCCGCGGATTTCCAGGACGGCGACCACGGCGGAGTGGGGCTGCCCGCGGGAGGCACCGCCGGCTCAGCCGTTCCGTCGGGCGGGACGGGCTCATCCGCCACCGACGGCAACTCCGCGCTCCACACCGTGAGTGTGTCGTCGGACTGGTTGTTGAGGACCGCCAGGGCGACCCCGTCTCGTGCCGAGAGCACCCAGTACCGAGCCGTGGATCCCGGGACGGCCGAACCCGTTTCGCGGGCCCACGGCAGTTCAACCGATCGCCAGTTCGCGCCCACGCACACCGACAGTTCGTACGCAGAACCCCGACCCGCACCCGACTCGGAAACCGCCACCCGCTTCGCCCTGCCCGCACGGGTGAGCGCCACCGGCCCCAGCCTGCTGGCGCCGAAGCCTGTCAGTTCCACCTTGCCCGGCAAGACGCCCACCAACTCCGGTCGGTTGGGCGGGTAGTCCCACGCGGAGATCCCCCGCGTCCCGCTCCCACCGACGCTCATCGCTCCCGGGCCCGAAGGCGACGCGGTGACCGAGAGAACACGGCGTTGCCAGTCTCGCTGCTCGGTCGCCATCAGGCGCTCTTCCTTGAGCACGAAGTACACCCGAGTACCCCACCAGGCCATCCGCTCCACCGGCTGTTGAAAACCCGGCGCGAGTCTCGCCACGCCACCTTCGGACGAGTCCGGCAGCCCCCCGGAAGCGCCGCGAGGCGGCAGGTGCAGAACGATCGTCCCATCCTTGCTTCCCGGCCGAGCCGCGGGAATCAACCCCGGCGGATACGGAGACGTCCGGTTTCCCGGATCTTCCACCAGGCACGCCCAGCCATGACCGCCCGCGCTCACGCCCCCCCCCGCCGGCACCGCCATCGCCGCGGGCTTGGTTTCGGTCTGCGGCGATGTCTGCGCGGCCACACCCCCGCCACCAACCAGCGACGCGATGGCGGCAACGACGCATCCGATGCGTTGAAGTGTCAGGATCACCTCGCGATGGTACGCGCCGGCCGTCGATCTCACTTGTCGAAGTCCACTTCCCGGTTCACGCCCAGCCGCCGCTTGAGTTCGCCGAGATCAAACGCCTTGTCCGAGATCGGTCCGTCCCTGACACCGGTGAGCGTGAGCCGGATATCCGAGCCGGACTCGGTGTGTCGGCAGTAGACCCGCGCCGGCACGCGCGGCCTCGCACCGATCAACTCTGGAATCCCGGTCCGTGTGATCTGCACATTCTCCAGCCCCTCGTGCTCGCCGACCAGCACGAGCCTGCCCTTAGCATCGTAAAGCTCGATCGTCCGTGGAACGAGCGTCCTCGGATCGGCCCACACACGCTGCGACCCGTCGGTGCGGGCCGTCCCGAGCCGGGACACGATTCCCAGCAGCGAACCGTCGCGTGACCATTGCAGCTTCCCCGGCGCTGAGGCATCGATCGGGATCACGCCGAGCAGCCGGATCAGGTCCGTCGGCTTGATGGCCAGCCCGAGCCGTTGCCGGGCTCCCCCAGGTCCGCCGCCGGTCGCCGCGGGCCGATCAAACAACGCCAACCGCCCGACACCCGCGACCCGATCGTCCTTGTCGGAAAGGTCCAGCCACCAGTACCGCTCCGCATCGCAGCCGAACCAGAAGAGGGTCTGGCCCGCCTTGCCCAGGCTCAACGCCAGCCGCGGTCGGCGCGGGTCCTGCGTGATCACCTGCAACGTGCCCTCGGGATTCTCAACCTGCTGCTCACCGGCCTTGTCGGTGTAGACCAGCCGGATGTTCGCCCTCGCGGCGAACCGGTCGCAGCCCACGAGACGCTTGTTGTACGCCTGCGCTACCTCGCGGAACTCGGGGAGCAGCAGCTTCGCGCTCTCCGGCGCAACCCCAAACACCGCCGACTCGTCCGGTGCGCGCCAAGCAGGCTCGGGCGACGAGCACCCCGCGAGCGTCACGGCGAACAGGATGGAAGCAGCCAGTCGAACGACACGGGAATGCAGCGGCCAGTCGTGCTCGGTCCGTCGCATCCTCATCCCTCCATCACCGCCGCCAGTCGCGTTGAAACCCGCTCGATCGTCGCGCCGTCGAGTTTCGGGTCCACAACCTCGATCAGTTCGCCCCCCTCGCTGGGCTTGGGGGCCCCGCGCGCACGCACATACATCGATCCCGCGGTCGTCTTCTCGCACACGAGCAGTTTCTTCCGGAGCAGGATCAGCGCCAGGAGGTAGCGAAACGCCTCCCGAGTGCGATCATCCCCCTCATCCTCCCCGGGCACGTCGCTCTGCTCAAACATCTCGACAAGCGAGGCGTCATCCACGAGCATCCGACGCTTGGCCCCCGGCTCGGGAACCAGCCCTCGCCAGGAACCCAGCAGTGCGTGGTTCTCGGGAATCAACGAGCGTTGCGGCGAACGTCCCGCCGGCCAGGCATCGGACGAGAAGTCCAGACGGACGAACTCCTCGTTCTCTCGATTCTGGAGCAACGCGGCAACGAAGCCTTCACCGGTCAGGAGCTCGCGATCGGTCGCGGCGCAGCGTCGCGTCGGCGACCCGATCGTGTAGTTTGAGGCGGTTCTTGACATGTTGAGCCAGTGTAGGTGGAGCGCGCGGAAGATGGTCTGGTTCAACCCGCGCGCACCCTTCGCGTCTGGGGCCTGTCACCGACACCGGACCTCAAAGATCCTCTGGCTCGTCCCCCCCGGAGCGACGGGAAAGTTCACGCACGCGCCGCACTTCGGGCAACGCCCCGTGTACGCGGTGCCGGCGGCGTTCCTCGTGGCGCGGCCGTACGCGTGGGCACAACTGAACCACAGCCCGAGGAACCTCCGCCCTCTCCCCGCGTGAGAATCATCCGCGCCCTCCACGCCTTCGATCGGCTTTTGGAAGGGTATTCCCACGATTTCAACCTGATCTCTCCGATCGCTCATGGCCTTTGGATCATCGGTGCGCCGCGCCCAAACTCCCGAATAGCATCTGCACACCCTCGCTCCCCTCCCCGATCAGCCGTTGCCCGCAACCCTCACCATACTCCCCGATCCGCCCAAGCCGCCGACACCGGTCGGATTGGTCGCCGCGGGCGGGCGGCTGCCGATCATGATCGCCAAGGGCCTGGTCGCGGCCGGACACCCCGTCCACGCGCTGGGGCTGGCCAACCAATACGACGAGGGACTGCCCTCCGTTTGCGTGTCGTTCCAGAAGGTCGGCGTGCTCAAGGTCGGAACGTGGGGTCCGATGCTGCGCCGGGCGGGCGTGCGCCACGCGATCATGGTGGGCCGGATCGACAAGGCCCGGATGATGCACGACCCGCTCACCATCATCCGCAACCTGCCCGATCTCCGCACCATCGTTGCCTGGTACCGGCACCTGCGCCACGACCGCCGCTCGCACGCCGTGCTCGCCGCCATCGCCGATGAAATGGGCCGCTCAGGGGTACACCTCTTGGACTCCACCGCACCGATCCGCGATTCGCTCGCCGAGGCGGGCGTGATGACCCGCCGCCAGCCATCCGAGGCCCAGCGCGGCGACATCACCTTCGCCTGGCCCCTTCTCAGTCAGACCCTGCGCCTGGACATCGGCCAGGCCATCGCCGTCAAGGACCGCGATGTCATCGCCGTCGAAGCCGTTGAAGGCACCGACCGCATGATCGAACGCTGCGGCCAGATCGTGCGTGCGCCGGGGTGGACGCTCTGCAAGGGCGCCCGCGCCGGCCACGACCGGCGCAGCGATGTGCCGACCGTCGGGACCAAGACCATCGAGAACCTGTACCGCGCCGGCGGCCGCTGCCTCGCGCTCGCCGCGGGCGATGTCATCATGGTGGACAAGCGCGAGGTGCTCGAGCTGGCCGATCGCCTGGGCGTCTCGATCATCGGTGTGGCGAGCGCGGCATCGTGACCGGGAGCCGCCCGGACACCTTCGTCTCCCGCGGCGGCCTCAAGCTCGCCCACGCGCTCGACGAGTTTCGTTTCACCGTCACGGGACTCCGATGCGCCGACTTCGGCTGCAATATCGGCGGCTTCACCGACTGCCTGCTCCAGCGCGGCGCGGCGTCGGTCACGGCCATCGACACCGGCTACGGCGCGCTCGCCTGGAAACTCCGTACCGACCCGCGGGTGCGTGTCATGGAGCGGACCAACGCGCTGCACGCGACACCCCCCGAACCCGCCGATCGCCCGGACCTTGTTGTCATCGACATGGGCTGGACCCCCCAGCGGCTGTGCATCCCCGCCGCGCTCGCCTGGCTCCGACCCGGCGGACGGATCATCACCCTCGTCAAGCCGCACTACGAAGTCCACGCCGACGAGCGCCCGCTCCTCAACGACGGGGTGCTGGCCGAGACCGACGCTCAGCGCATC
This sequence comes from Phycisphaerales bacterium, assembly GCA_020846975.1. GTDB lineage: Bacteria > Planctomycetota > Phycisphaerae > Phycisphaerales > UBA1924 > JADLCX01. The sequence goes on along the minus strand of JADLCX010000058.1, from coordinate 163,597 downwards.
GCCGACCGCACCATCGTCTCGCTCAACACCCACGGCGCGACCGTTCTCGGTTCGACCCGTTCGCCGATCGTCGGCGGCCACGCCAAGAAGAACGCGTCGGGCAACTCCGAGTGGCTCGCGCTGCTCTCGCCCGCTACCGCGAAACCCCCGGCTTCGGCCTGACGCGCTTCTCCACCACCGGCTCCGCGGGCGTCCAGTTCTCGATCTTCGGACGCACCATCGCCCAGCACTTCTCGAGCAGTTCCCGCATGCCCTGCCGGGTCGCCCCGCTCAGGAGCAGCACCGGCTCGCCATGCCCGAGCCTGAGTTCCTTCTTGAACGCCTTCACCGCGGCCTCCGCCTCCGCCTCGCCCAGGACATCGGCCTTGTTGATCGCGATGATCTCGGGCTTCTCGGCGAGTTGCTCCGAATACTCCGCGAGTTCCTTGCGGATCAGCCGGTACGCATCCGCGGGCGAGCGCCCGTCCGGCGGTGCGATGTCGATCAGGTGCACCAGCACGCGCGTGCGCTCGACATGCCGCAGGAACTCGTGCCCCAACCCCGCGCCGCCCGCCGCGCCCTCGATCAGACCGGGAATGTCCGCGAACACCAGCCTCCGCGTCGGCTCAAGTTCCGCGATGCCAAGCTGCGGCGTGAGCGTCGTGAACGGGTAGTCCGCGATCTTCGGCCTCGCATCGCTGATGACGCTCAGCAGCGTGCTCTTGCCCGCGTTGGGCAGCCCCACAATCCCCACGTCAGCGATCAGTTTCAGTTCCAGCCGAAGTTCGATCCTCTCGCCCGGCTCGCCCGGTCCGGCCTTGCGTGGAACCTGGTTGGTCGGCGACTTGTAGTGATCGTTCCCAAAGCCCCCGCGTCCACCCCTGGCGATCACGCGCTGATCGCCCGGCCCGATGTCGGCCAGCAACTCGGCGGTCGCTTTGTTGAACACCAGCGTCCCCGGCGGCACCTTCACCACCAGGTCCTCACCCGCGAGCCCGTACTGTTGCTTCGAGCGCCCCGCCTCGCCGTTCACGGCCTCCCACCGCGGCCGTCCCTTGAAATCCAGCAGCGTGTTGATGTTCTCATCGCCGAAGAACACCACATCGCCGCCGCGGCCGCCATCGCCGCCGTCCGGGCCTCCCTTGGGCCGCTTGGCCTCCCGACGGAATGAAATCGCCCCGCGCCCGCCATCCCCCGCCTTCACCGTGATCTCGGCCTGATCGACAAACATCCCGGAGGGTAGGGCCTCCGCGGTCTGCTCACCTTGCCATCTCTCGTCTCACGCCGCGCACGACCCGATCACGCCGCGGCGCGGTACCGACCCGAGGCAAACTGGCGTACCAGCCGATCACGATCCCCCGCGCGCGCAAAGTGCGTGAACACCACCGCCATCCTGTATGGCGGGATCTGGTCGTCCTCATCCAACCACACCACGTTCGCGAACACCAGGATCGACCGGCCGGGCCCGATGTCGCTGTCGCTGATGCTCGGGAGCGTGATCTGCATGGCCACCCGCGTGCCCGGCTTGAGCGGCCGATCCAACTCGAACCTCGCCCCGCCCTCGGAGATGTCGTACGCGTGCCCCTCGATGTCGAACGCGCCCACCGGCTGATCGCCCTCGAGCGTCCGTACCGCCAGCGGCGTGTACATCGGCTCCAGCACAAACCGCGGAAACTGCCGGCGTTCAATCAATCGAAGGGTGCTCATCGGTCGGTTCTCCGGGCGTGTCGTGGCCTCCAGACGGTTCCTGTCCGTTCGGACCTATCGGAACCGCGCTCTCTCGCCTTGAGCCCGAAAACAAAATCCGCGCCCGAATCCCGGCCCGTTATCCGGACCTCGCACCCCCGCCCGGCGCACCACCCTCGGATCGCGTCAACTCCGCCCGAACCGCTTCTCCAGTTCACGGATGGTCATGCGGATGCTCGTCGGCCGCCCGTGCGGACAGTTGCTCGACCTCTCGACCGTCTCTCGGAACTTGAGCAGGTCGCGGATCTCCTCGTCGCCCAGCCGGTCGCCCGCCTTGATCGCCGCCTTGCACGCCATCATGTCAAGGACCTCGTGCAGCGCGGCCTCGTCGCCCGGCGAAAACCCCTCCGCCTCCGCCTTCTCGAACAGCGGCGAGAGAAACTCCGCGGGCTCGACGTTGCGCTCGAACAGAAACGTCGGGAACGCCTGCACCGCCACCGCGCGAGGGCCCATCGGTTCGCACGCGATGCCGATCCTCGCCAGCAGCGGTCTCAGGTCGTCCAACTTCGCGATCTGAGTCGGCGAGAGCTCGATCGTCACCGGCATCAGCAGTTGCTGCGACTCCAGGTTGCCGCCAAGCCCCCCAACCCCGCCGCCGGTGATCCGCGCCAGCAACGCCTCGAACATCACCCGCTCGTGCAGCGCGTGCTGATCGATGATCAACAGCCCTTGCTCATCCTGCGTCACCACGAACGAGTTGTGCACCTGCAAGAGTCGATCGTGCGGCCGGTTGTCCACCAGCGGAACTTCGACCACGCGTGCCGGTTCCGGCGCGCGCGATGCATCCACCATCCCCGCCTCGCCCGCTCCCTCGCCACCCGGCCGGTTCAGCACTTCCTTCAACTCGCTGTATACCACCGGCACATGACCCGCGGGCGCACTCGCCGGCGCACCCGGCCGCCGCTTGAGAAACTCGGCGAGCGCGGCCGGCGAATACACCGGCCGCGGCGCCACGGCCATCTCCCCGCCTCCGCCGTTCAACCCCGACCCCGCCGCGCCAACCCCCCACTCCGATCTCCCCGCCCCAAACCCCGTCGCCGGCGGCGTCAGGTCCGCGGCCCGCAGCGCATCCCGCACCGCCCGCAACACCGCCCCGTGCACCATCGACTGGTCGCGGAACCGAACCTCCGCCTTCGCGGGGTGAACATTCACATCCACCGCGCCGGGGTCCATCTCCAGCATCAACACCGCCGTCGGATACCGCCCGGGCTCGATCAGGCCCCGGTAGGCCTCACGCAGCGCGTGCTGAAGCGTGCGGTCCCGCACGGCGCGACCATTCAGGTACACGTGCTGGCTCTTCATCGTCGCCCGCGCGATCTCGGGCGTCCCGATCAGCCCCCACAACGTCAGCCCCCTGGCATCATCAAACCGGTCCGCCCCCACCTCCAGCAGTTGTGGCTCGAGCTCCCCGCCCAGCCCCGCGACCACGCGCTCCCGCGCCGACTGCCCCGGCGGAAGGTCCAGCACCACCCGCCCATCGCACACCACCGTGAAGCCCACCCCCGAATGCGCCATCGCGATCGTCAGCGCGACATCGACACAGTGTCCCTGCTCGGTCGTCGGCGTCCGCAGGAACTTCCGCCGCGCCGGCGTATTGAAGAACAGGTTTCGCACCGTGATCGACGTCCCCACCGGGCCCGCCGCCGGCCGAACCGCCCGCGTGATGTCGCCCTCCGCCGCCACTTCCGCCGCGCTCGCCTGCTGCGCGGTTCGTGATCGCAGCGTCAACCGCGACACGCTCGTGATCGACGCGAGCGCCTCGCCCCGAAAGCCCATCGTCGCGATGCGGTCCAGGTCCGGTGCTTCACGGATCTTGCTCGTCGCGTGCGGCGCCAGCGCCATGAGCAGTTGGTCTTCCGGAATCCCCGCCCCGTCATCCGTGATCCGGATCAGCTCGATCCCGCCCTGCTCCAACTCGATCCGGATCGCCCTCGCCCCGGCGTCGATCGAGTTCTCTACCAGTTCCTTCACCACGCTCGCGGGGCGCTCGACCACCTCGCCCGCCGCGATCTGGTTGACCAGCAGGGGGTCCAGGGGACGTATCGGCGGACGGGTTGCCGAGGCGATCGCCATGCGGCCCAACTGTAGCGGTCAACCTCCTCCTCTCACCCAACCGACAACACCTGCTCATACACTGCGCCATGCCCGACACCATCTTCTCAAAGATCATCCGCGGCGAGATCCCCAGCCACAAGGTCTACGAAGACGCCCACGTCTTCGCCTTCCTCGATATCGGCCCGCTCTCCCGCGGCCACACGCTGGTCATCCCCAAACAAGCCGTCGCCCGGCTCGACGAGCTCTCCGACGAGTCCGCCGCCGCGATCGGTCGCGTGCTGCCCCGCCTCTGCCGCGCGGTGCTGAAGGCCACCGGGGCAACCAACTACAACGTCCTCCAGAACAACGGCGCCCTCGCCCACCAGGCCGTCATGCACGTCCACTTCCACATCATCCCGCGTTTCGAGGACGGCTCCGGGCTGGGCATCAAGTGGGGCGCGGGCAAGCTCGACCCCGCGGCGGGAAAAACCCTCGCCGAAATGATCGCTTCGAGCCTGTAGCCGCGGGCCGACTACTTGAAGTCCAGCCCCACATCCAGGCTCGCCGCCTGGTGCGTCAGGGCGCCGATGCTGATCCGGTCCACGCCCGTCTCCGCGATCGCGCGGATTGTCTTGAGCGTCACCCCGCCCGACGCCTCCAGCGCGATGTCCATGCCCGTCGCATCGCGGGCCGCGACCGCCTGCTCCAACTGCTCGATCGTCATGTTGTCGAGCAGGATGATGTCCAGCCCGCATCCGCCCGCATCCAAGAGAGCCCTCAACTGCTCCAGCGTGTCCACCTCGCACTCAAAGAAGCTCAGTTCCGTCTTGCGGAACCGCGACACGATCTGCGCCTGGTGCACTAATCCCGACACGAACGACGCGAGCTCCTTCACCGGCACGCCCGCGAGATGGTTGTCCTTGATCAGCACCGCGTCGTACAGCCCCAGCCGGTGGCTGTAACCCCCGCCGCAACGCACCGCGTACTTCTCCAGCATCCGCCACCCCGGCGTTGTTTTCCGCGTGTCCAGCACGCGGCAGTGCGTCCCCCTCACCGCATCGACATACTCCGCCGTCCGCGTCGCGATCCCGCTCATGCGCCCGATCATGTTCAGCGCGGTCCGCTCCAGCGCAAGCAGGTCGCGCGCCCGACCATGAAACACCGCCGCCGACTCGCCCGGCTCCAGCGCCTGGCCGTCCTGCGCGCGAAAACTCACCTGCCCCGCAAACCCGAACGCCCCGATCACCGGCCCGAGCGCATACACCCCCGCCAGAACACCCCCGGAGCGAAACACCAGTTCCGCCGTCGCCGCGTGGTCATCCTTGATCAGCACCGAGCTCGTGATGTCGCCGACACCCCCGGCCGGCCCGAGGTCTTCATCCCTGGCCAGTTCCAGAAGTTTGTGCACCCCGGCGTCGCGGGTGATCACTTCCCAGAGTTCGATCAGCGTGAGTGTGTTCAGGTCCGGCACACCCGCATAGTAATCCCGATCCCGGGTACTCCGCGTCTCCGACGCGGGTCGGTACTTCCCGCGTTCCCCACCAACCTCCCCCCAACGCCACTTCTCCCCCGACCTATGATTGACCCTCTTCAACAAGGAGCCCCGTCCATGGGTCTGCTCGACGGCAAAATCGGTCTGGTGGTCGGCGTCGCCAACGAACGTTCCTACGCCTACCACATCGCCAAATCGATCGTCGCGCACGGCGGCCGCTGCGCCTTCACCCACCTCCCGGGCGAGAAGAACGAGCGCCGAACCCGCCGCGCTGTCGAGGACATCGGCGTCGCCAACCCCTGGCTCGTCCCCCTCGATGCCGGCTCGGATGCGGATATCGACGCCGCGTTCGACAGGTACGCCGAGTCTTTCGACCGGATGGACTACCTCGTCCACTCCATCGCCTTCGCCGAACGCGAGTGGCTCGCCCCCGGTAAGTTCACCTCCACGCCCCGTGCCGCCTACCTCCAGGCGATCGACATCTCTGCCTACACCCTCCTCGCCATGGCCCGACGCGCCCACCCGATCATGGCCCGCTCCGGCGGCGGCTCCATCATGGGCATGAGCTACTACGGCGGCGAGAAGGTCGTCCCCGGCTACAACGTCATGGGCGTCGCCAAGGCCGCGCTCGAATCCACCGCCCGCTACCTCGCCTGGGAACTCGGCCCCGACAAGATCCGCGTCAACATCATCTCCGGCGGCTACCTCCGCACGCTCGCCTCCAGCGCGGTCGGCGGAGCTGAGGCGATCATGGAAGCCAACGTCCAGAAGGCCCCCCTCCGCCGCAACGTCGAGGGCGAAGAGGTCGGCCGCACCGCCGTCTACCTCGCCAGCGACCTCGCCTCCGGCGTCTCGGGCGAGACGATCTACGTCGATTGCGGCGTCAACATCGTCGGGCTCTAGCCGCCCGATAATGGGCCTCCCCTCCGCCGCCGCGGCCGGCATACGCCCAATTCCTAGAGTCTCCACCGCTGGCCTGCCGATCACGCCCACATGAGCGTCTTCGGCTCACCCATCGTGCAGGGGCCCGCCGGGCTCAATCAGGCCCAGCGCACCGCCGCGCGCGAGGCCGAAGCCAAGAAACAGTCTCAGCGGCCCGCACGCGCCCGCGGCGCCGATGAGGTTGAGGTTCAGAACGTCCAGACCACCGACGCCGTGCGCGGCCTGACCGGCAACGGGCAGGAAGAGACCAAGTCCGACCGCCGCCGCCAGGGCGACGCCCAGCAAACCCAGCCCCGCAAGCCGCTCGACCTTCAAGGATGACCCCGCTTCGGGCCACCCGGGAGCGCCGCCGATCAATCAGCGTCGCGACGGGGGTCACGGCGTGCGCCCGAGCGAGCGCAATTCACCCGAACGCACCCGAGCATCCGGTTGATCTCGGCCAGGTCCAGCCGGTCCGGGTCCCAACCGCCGAGCCGTTCGAGCATCTCACGGCGATCGGCGTCCTTCTTCGCCGTCGGATGCGGCGGGAGCGCAAGGGCATCCCACCGTGACACGACCTCCACACCGCGCCGGCACGCGCGATTCACCGACCCACCCCTACCATCGCCGATGCAGCGGCTCTCTCGCTCTTGTCCGGCTCTGACACCCGCTGCGCTCGCAGGCGCGCTGTTGCTCATGCTCGGCGCGTGCGACAGCCGCGCCCCAGCGCCAACCTCGGCCACGGGCAAGGCCCCGCCCGCGACGCCCGCCGTCAGCCCCGCCGACCTCTCTTACGTCGGCCGAACCGCGTGCGCCGCCTGCCACCAGCAGCAATCCGAAGATTGGACAGGCTCACACCACGACTTGGCCATGCAGGAAGCCACGGACCAGACCGTCCTCGGCGACTTCAACAACGCCACCTTCACTTACCACGACGTCACCACGACGTTCTTCCGCAAGGACGGCGAGTTCTTCGCCCGCACCGACGGGCCCGACGGCAAACTCCACGACTACCCGATCGCCTACACCTTCGGCGTCTTCCCCTTGCAGCAATACCTCATCCGGTTTCCCGGGGGAGGGGGGCGCATCCAGGCCCTCAACGTCTGCTGGGACACCCGCCCTAAAACCGAGGGTGGCCAGCGCTGGTTCCACCTCTACCCCGACGAGAACATCACCCACGACGATGTTCTGCACTGGACCGGCCCGATGCAGAACTGGAACCACATGTGCGCCGAGTGCCACTCGACGCGCATCGCCAAGAACCACAACGCCGCGGCCGACTCGTTCGCGACCACCTGGTCGGAGATCGACGTCTCGTGCGAGGCCTGCCACGGTCCCGGCTCCGAGCACGTGAAGTGGGCGGCCGCTCACCCGCGCTCGGCCCCCGCGGGCGCTGCACCCCAGCCCTCGCCCGCGCCCCACGACACAAAGGGTCGGATCGTCGCGTTCAAGGAGGCGCCGCGCCCCGGTTGGACGTTCGACCCCGCCACCGGCATCGCCAAGCGCGACAAGCCACGCACCAGCCACGCCGAGATCGAGACCTGTGCACGCTGCCACTCCCGGCGCGGCACGTTCAGCGAAGATTTCCACCCGGGCCGACCCCTCGCCGACACCCACCGTCTCGCGCTGCTCAGCGCCGCCCTCTACGAGGCCGACGGCCAGATCCAGGATGAGGTGTACGAGCACGGCTCCTTTGTTCAGAGCAAGATGTTTGCCGCGGGCGTCACTTGCACCGACTGCCACAACCCCCACAGCCTCAAAACCGTTCCGGGAAACGCGGCCTGCGCCAAGTGTCACCTCCCCACGAAGTTTGATACGCCCGAGCACCACCACCACGCCGCCGATTCCGCCGCCGCCAGGTGCGTCAGTTGCCACGCGCCGACGAAGAACTTCATGGTCGTGCACGCCCGCCACGATCACAGTTTCCGCGTTCCGCGCCCGGACCTGACCGTCAAGATCGGCACACCCAACGCCTGCAGCGGCTGCCACACCGACAAGACCCCGCAATGGGCCGCGACCGCGGCCGAAAAATGGTGGGGCACCGCACGGCGCAGCCAGCCGCACTACGGCGAAACCCTCAGCGCGGGTCGGCGCGGTCTCCCCGGGTCGGGCGCGGCCCTCCTCAAACTCATCAACGACAAGTTCCAGCCCGCCATCGTGCGCGCCAGCGCGATCGAACTGCTCGATGGGCTCACCGACGCCGATCCGACCGCCACGCTGCGGGCCGCCCTCACCGACGCGAGCCCGCAGGTCCGCGCCGCCGCGGCCGGCTCGCTCGGCTCCCTCGCCCAAGACCCAGCCGCGCTCGTCGGACCGCTGGCTCCCCTGCTCACCGACTCCATCCGCCAGGTCCGGATCGACGCCGCCCGGTCCATGGCACGCATCCCATCGTCCGCGCTGACTCCCGACCAGCAGGCCGCTCGCAAGAACGCACTCGACGAGTACCGCGCCGCCGAACGCACCAGCGCCGACCGCGCCGAATCTCGCCTCAACCTCGGTCAACTCGCCGCCGACCTCGGCGACACGGCGCAGGCCGAGGCCGAGTTCCGCGTCGGGATCCGACTCAACCCCCGCTTCGCTCCTTGCTCTGTGAACCTCGCCGACCTCTTCCGCGCCCAGGGCAAGGAACTCGAAGCCGAGTTGACGCTCAGACAGGCGCTCCTGACCCTGCCGCGGGATGCCGCCCTCCACCACGCCCTCGGTCTGGGCATGGTGCGCCAGCGTCGCCTCTCCGAGGCGCTCGCCGAACTCAAGCAGGCCGCCGACCTCGCCCCCGAGAGCCCGCGCTTCACCTACGTCTACGCCGTCGCCCTCGGGTCATCCGGCGACCGCGACCAAGCCATGTCCATCCTGCGCGGACTCACACGCGACCACCCCGGCGACGCCGACGCCCTCGAAGCGCTCGCGGCCTACGCGCTCGAATCCGGCTCGCTCGACGAAGCGGCGGCGTGCGCCGAGAAGCTCGCCGGCCTCCGCCCGAACGACCCCGGCGCGAGGCAACTCCTCGACCAGATCCGTGCCGAACGCGCGCGCAAACAGCCCGCCCCGCCCCGCTGACGCCGGAACCGCGCCAGCCCACACACGACGGATCTTCTCTCGCCGCGCTGCTGCGCGACAAGCGCGGCGTCCGCGCATCCCGCAGAGCGACTTTCTTCGACGTCCTTCACACTCAAGCCCGCCCGCACACCCTCCTCACGCGGCCCTCGCCCTCGATCCCGCGCCCCGCGGAAGTTCCCTCTCCAGCGCATCCACGACCCGCTGCAACACCTGCACATCCCCCGCGCGGTCCGCCAGCCAACCCGCGTGCGCCAGGTCGTCCATCAGGTCGTCCCGCAGGTACGCCATGTTCGACTCCGGCGAGGTCGCCCACAGCAGCCCGATCCCCGCCGCGATCCGCCCGAGCGTCGTGCGCCCAGGCTCGCCCAGCTCGATCTCCGACATGATGAACGCCAGCGGATCGCTCTCGCAACGCCGCCCCCCCGACCGCAGGACTTCGCAAGCCCCGAGCAGTTGCCGATTCCCCTCTTCCATATCCCCCACCGCGTACCGCATCGCCGCCGCTCGCAGCGCGGCCTCGGGTTCATCCCCCACCCACCGCCCCGCGCTCGCCGCCAGCTCGGCGCGATGCCCATCCGCCACACCGCACTCGCTCCGCGTCACCCACGCGCCCACGACACGCGCCGCCGTCCGCACATACCCCGGCGTCGAATCTCGCCCGCCCGCGCACCCATCCAGACTCCGAAGCGCATCGCCCATCCGCATCATCAACGTCTCGATCGGACCCCCGGGCGCGCCCAGCCGAGGCAGTTCCGTGCGACCCATCAGCCGCCGCCCGCCCGTGCGCGCCGATGTCCGGCCCAGCATCGCGCAAGCCAGCGTCATCCTCGCCGCCGACAGCGCGGCCTCTTCGTCACTCAGGTCGCAACCCGACAGCGTCACCCTCGCCGCGTCGATCCGCGGCGGAAAAACCGCCGCATACCCCAGCGGCATCGGCGTCGCCCAGTCGTACCACGCCGCCAGCCGATCCGCCGCCTCCGGGACGAACACGTTGATGTCGCCCCGCCGCTCGCGTCGCACCAGCGCATCCAGCCCCGCCAGATCGCGCTCCGCATCCGCCACGAGCCCCGATGGCGCACGCACCCACTCGATCGGCGTCTCGCACCCCAGAAGCGCCGCCTCCGCGCTCCCCGCCCGGAACAACGCCTCCCGATCAGCCTCGCACAGGTCCACGCCGATCCGGATCGTCGCCTGCGTTCCCGGCAGGATCTTCGTGCTCAGCCCGCTCACACGCTTCTTTGCGCTCTCCCACGACTCCGCCGGCACACCCACCATCTCCATCAGCCCCGCCACCTGCTCCGCGGAGGGCAGCCGTTCGCGCAGCGCCGCCAGCGAGAGCGGCGTCATCTCGATCCGCGATGACAGCAGACCGCCCGACCCGTTCTGCCCCGCCTCTTCGAGCACGCGCTGACGCTGGTACTGCGCGAACAGCATCGCCATCCCCACCACCCACAGCCCGCTCGGCACACCGATAATCGGCGAAGCAAGCCACTCCAGACCCATCGCCTTTCCGGTCAGCACCAGCGCGCACGACGCCACCAGCGTCGTCATCCGCGGCCCGAGCATCGAAGCCGGAGGAGAACCCGCACGCTCGGCCATCGCGGCAAACTTCGCCGCCGGAGTCCCCGGCAGATGCTCAGGCTGGGATGATGTCTGGGCCGGCGCGGGCGGACAGATCGGTGTGCGCATGAGGCCGGTCGATCGGCACTCCCGCGACGCTCATTCATCCCGACCCGCCCTCAAGCCCCACGACACCCACGGCCTGGTGCGCCCATGCCGTCCACCCCCGTTATCACCCCGCGCAACAACGTCCCATCACACCCCGATTCCCTCGTCCCTTGTCCCGTTCCCATCACCCCACAAACTCCGGCAACTCATCCAGCCCGTGCGACAGCACCCGCGGCCCCTCCGGAGTGATCAAAACGTCATGCTCGTAGTGCACGCTCGGCGAACCATCCGCGATGAACACCGGCCACTTCCTCGGGTCCGAGTGCGTCGCCGCCGACGTCATCCCGATCATCGGCTCCACCGCCAGGAACATCCCCGGTCGCAGGTACTCGAACCCCTCCGGCCACTCCTGCTTGGTTTCCGGCATCACGTTCGAGACAAACGGCTTCTCGTGCAGTTTGTCGCGCCTATATCCGTGTCCTCCGAGCCCGCGCACCAGGTGAAACCCACACTCATCCTCCACGTGCGTCTGCACCGCCCTCGCCCACTCCAGCAGCAGGGTCCCCGGCCGCAGCGCGAGCACGCCGCGACGCAGCGACTCCTTGCCGCATTCCATCAACCGCTTCACCTCCGGCGGAACAGCCTTGAACGCGTACGTCCAGCCCGCATCGCCGATCCACCCACGCCGCGTCACACCGATGTCCACCTTCAGCAGGTCGCCCGGCTTCAGCGGATGCTCGTAGTACGCAGCCGTCCCGTGCACCACGCAATCGTTCACGCCCAGGCACGCGAATGATGGGAACGGCGGCAGCCCCTTCACCTTGTTGTACCGGTAAAAACAGCTCTTGCACCCCAGATCGTCGAGCTGCCCGGCGACAAACGTGTCGATCTGCGCCAGCGTCACCCCCACCTTCAGCCATTCCGCCAACCGCCGGTGCACCGTCACCACCGCCTGCGCCGCTTCATACGCCAACTGAACCTCGCTCTCCTTCGGCATGAGCGACCGCTCGGGCGACGAACTTGGTCCACGCATCAGCATGACCACAGCGTAGCTTGGGGCACCCCGCCTTTGGGTACCCCGCATCTCCGACGCGGGCACGTCTACCCCCCCTGCGCCCAATCCCCCGCCACGCTTCCACACCTCCCAACTCCTTGTTTCCAAACACTTTACGACAATTTTGTGGAATACCCTACAAAACATCTTGCATATCAATCTACTTTCTGGTAAACTTTCCTCTCGAACCGTGTCTCGACCGTTCTGCTCCGTTCTCTCGGCCTTCGGCTCAAAGCCCTCGGCCCTTTCCCAGGGGGTCCCATGTCCGCCATCCCATGCCCCTTCTCGAGCCATCCCACGCGCGCCAACACCCAGCCCCTGCCCACCGACGGCCGCCTCCTGGCCCTCTACTTCGACCGCTCCATCCCCGACCACGAGTGCGCTCAGGCCGCGCAGGTCCCCCTCCGCCAGTTCATCGCCTGGTCGCGGCAGCCCGACGTCGCCCGCCAGATCGACGACATCCGCGCCTGGTCCCTCGACCGCGCGCGGGCCCTGGCCGACACCGGCGTGGTGCTCGCCCTCACCTCGCTCTCGCGCGTGCTCGACGCCACCGACGGCTGCGACGATTCCGATTCCAACCCGCCCTCCCCCGCCGTCCGCGCCCGCAGGCTCGAGTCCGCCCGCAAGGCCGCCAACACCCTCCTCCGCTTCGCCTCTCACCCTCCGCTTCACCCGCCTCCCCCGCCTCCCCCTCCTTCGCCTCCTCACCCCGACACCCCCTCACCCTCTCACCCCGAGATCTTCCCTCCCCAACACCCCGAAAACACCTCGCCACCCTCCATCCAACCCGCGTACACTCCGCCGATAGCCCCCGCGAATGCCGAACCACCACGACATTCTGGACTTGATCCGTCCACGCCTCGAGTGGATCCGCCGCGCTCGCTACCGCGCGCTCGCATTCGTCGCCGCGATCTGCATCGCCGCCACCGCGATCGTCGCGTTCGCCGGCGCGCCGCTCTGGCCCGTCATCGGCGCCGCCTTCGTCACCGCCGCCGTCAGCATCTCCAAACTGACCACGCGCCTCATCCGTCCCACCTGCATGGACTGCGGCCGGGATCTTTCGGGCGAACCGATCGGCATGGCCGGCATCGCCTGTCCCGACTGCGGCTCGGTCCAGATGCCCAGCCTCGTCGATCTGGCCCGCCTCGACCGCGACCGCTCTCCGCCCGCAGACGATTCCGACGAGCACGATCACCCCTCCGCCTGATCGCCATCGAAGCAATACGCTTCGCCGTGCACCCATTCCTCGCTCCTCCCGCCTGGCCAGACCCGCAACCGCGGCCGGGTCGCTTCGCCGCGACCATCGTCCGCAACACGCCCGAACTCTTCGAGCACCGGGAAGCGCAGCGACCACTCGACAAGTGCCGCGTCGCGCTCATCGGCCTTCCCGATGACACCGGCGTGGTCCTCAACCACGGCCGCGCCGGCGCACGCAACGGCCCCGCCGCCTTCCGCGCCGCGCTCTCCAGGTACGGCGTCGCCAGCCCTTCCGACGAGCCCGACAGCGCACCGGCCTTCCCTCGCGTCTTCGATGCCGGAGACGTCATCATCGGCCGGAACATCCACGACACCCACGACCGTGTCACCGAAGTCGTCCTCGCCATCCTCGAGCGCAGCCTCTTCCCCATCGCCATCGGCGGCGGCCACGACCTCACCTTCCCCTTCGTCCGCGGCGTCGCCAAGGCCCACGGCGCTCTCGACGGGCTCTACATCGACGCCCACCTCGACGTCCGCCCGGAGGTCGGCTCCGGCATGCCCTTCCGCTCGCTTCTCGAAGGCGGCTTCGCCCGCAATCTCCGCATCCTCGGTCTCAACCCCCTCGTCAACACGCGCGAGCACATGCAGTACTTTACTTCCAAGGGAGGCGCCGAAGCCCACGCCATCCACAGCTTCCCGGGTCCGTCCTTCCTCAGCCTCGATCTCGACGCCTTCGACGCCGCCCACGCGCCCGGCGTCAGCGCGCTCAACCCCTGCGGCCTCTCGCCCCGCGAAGTCCAGCCGATCATCCGCGCCGCCGGATGCAGCCCCGCTGTCCGCTGCTTCGACATCATGGAACTCAACCCCGACCACGACCCGGAGGGCCGCACAGCACGTCTCGCCGTCCACATGTTCCTCACCTTCCTCCGCGCTTTCGAAGAACGTCCCGCATGAGCATCGGCATCCTCAACGCCCGCGTGTTGACCATGAGCGATGCCGCGCTCGGCGTGCGCCCTTGCGCCAGCGTTCTGATCGAAGGCGACCGCATCGCCTTCGTCGAGCCCGGCACCGCCGGTGAGCAGGCCATCCGCCGCGCCGCGCCCAGGACACTCTTCGATGCCGCGGGCCGCGTCCTCATGCCCGGCTTCATCGATTGCCACACCCACGCGTGCTGCGCGGGCCAGCGGCTCGACGAGTGGCTCTACCAGCGCCGCAACCAAACGTACCTCGATGTCCTCGCCGCCGGCGGCGGCATCATGTCCACCGTCCGCGCCGTCCGCGCCGCCACCCAGGATCAACTCACCGAGTCCCTCCTCGAACGCCTCGACGTGATGCTCGGCGCCGGAACCACCACCGTCGAGATCAAGTCCGGCTACGGCCTCTCCACCGAGGCCGAACTCAAGATGCTCCGTGCCGTCCGCGACGCCGCGGCCCACTTTCCCGGCACGCTCATCCCCACCGCGCTCCTCGGCCACGCCATCGACCCCGAGTTCCCCGGCGGCGCGCAGGCCTTTGTCGAACACACGATCCGCCACACGCTCCCCACCGTCAGCCGTGAGTTTCCCGGCATCGCCATTGATGCCTACTGCGAGAAGGGCGCATGGTCCGTGGCCCAGTGCGTGCGCCTGTTCGAGGCCGCGAAACGGCTCGGCCATCCGATCCGAGTCCACGCCGACCAGTTCAACGCCCTCGGCATGACCGCCGAGGCCATCCGCCTCGGCGCGCTCAGTGTCGACCACCTCGAAGCCTCGACCCCCAACGGCCTGCTCGCCCTCGCCAACTCGCCCACCTTCGGCGTCATCCTCCCCATCTGCGGCCTGCACGTCGATGACCGCTACACCGACGCCCGCGCCCTCCTCGACGCCACGCCCCACGCGAGACTCGCCATCGCCACCAACCACAACCCCGGCTCCGCGCCCAGCGGCTCCATGCCGCTCGCGATCGCGCTCGCCGTCCGCAAGTGCGGCCTCTGGCCCGCCGAGGCCCTGTTCGCCGCCACCGCCGCGCCCGCCCAACTCCTCGGTCTCGCCGACCGCGCCCGCATCGCCCCCGGCCTTCGCGCCGACCTGCTCCTCCTCCGCCACCGCGATGAGCGCCAACTCGCCTACGAACTCGCCACGCCCCACATCGACACCACCATCTGCGCCGGTCAAGTCATCGAGTAACACTTCTCCCAAGCCCGCGGAACGGGCGACAGAATCTCCCGCACCCGCCTCTCGCATCTCAACCTCGCGCACCACACCCACAACATCACACCGACATGCTCCCCATCATCGCCATCTCGCTCTCCAGCCTCACCGCGCCACCTCCCCCGCCGGCCCACCTCCAGGCCGAGGCCATCGGGAAGGTCGAAAACGCCCGCATCCGCGCCTCGGTCGAGAAACTCGCCGGCTTCGGCACACGCCACACGCTCTCCGACACCACCTCCGCCACCCGCGGCATCGGCGCCGCCCGAAACTGGCTGAAGGCCGAGCTCGAGTCCTACGCCGGCAGCCCGGCCAGACTCACCGCCGCCTTCGAGGAGTTCGAGGCCCCCAAGAGCACGCGCCTCCCCGACGGCGCACGCGTCGTCAACGTGCTCGCCACCATCCCCGGAAAGCAGAAGGAATCCGCCGACCGGCGCTACTACATCACCGCGCACTACGACAGCCGCAACACCGACCCGATGGACGCCGCCGGCGATGCCCCCGGCGCCAACGACAACGCCTCCGGCTCCGCCGTGGCTCTCGAGTGCGCCCGCGTGCTCTCCATGCTCGAACTCGACTCCACCGTTGTCATCCTCCTCACCGCCGCCGAGGAGCAGGGCCTGATCGGCGCGCACTACCACGCGGCCCAGGCCGCCGCGCGCAAGGACAACATCCTCGGCGTCCTCAACAACGACATCGTCGGCGATCCGACCGACCCCAACGTCCAGGGCGGCCAGTTCTTCACCGTCCGAGTCTTCTCCGAGGGCCTCCCCCGAAACCCCTCCGCCGCGCAGATCGCCGGCATCCGCGCGACCTCGTCCGAGAGCGACTCGCCCAGCCGCCAACTCGCCCGCTTCGTCGAGTTCGTCGGCGCCCAGCACGAGAACAACCTCGCCCAGGTCGGCCTGGTCTTCCGCCAGGACCGCTTCCTCCGCGGCGGCGACCACATCGCCTTCAACGACAACGGCTTCCCCGCCGTCCGCTTCAGCGTCTTCCGCGAGCACTACGACCGCCAGCACGTCAACGTGACCACCCGGGACTCGCTCCCCTACGGCGATGTCCCCCGCTACACCGACGCCGCCTTCATGGGCCGCGTCGCACGACTCAACATCGCCACCATCATCAACCTCGCCAACGCCCCGCGCCCGCCCGCGAACGCGCGCATCGTCAACAGCGAGCTCGGCAACGACACGCTCCTCCGCTGGTCGCCCGCGCCCGAACCCGACGTGATCGGCTACGAGGTCGTCTACCGCCCCACCATCGACAGCACGTGGAATCCGGAAATGGTAAAGGATGTCGGCGCGGCCACCGAAGTCCGGCTCAAGATCAACAAGGACGACCACTTCTTCGGCATCCGCGCCTACGACCGCCACGGCTACCGCAGCCCGGTGAGTTTCACCGGCACAGCCAAGGAATGACATCGGGTGCCACCACTCGCCGCGCAGGAGCGCAGTGGTGACGGGATCAGAGGGGGGATCGTGGCCTTACACCTCAACCACCATCGCCACCGAGTTGCCCCCGCCCAGGCACAACGCGGCCACACCGCGCTTGCCGCCCGTGCGCTTCAACTGGTGGATCAGCGTCGTCAGCACCCGCGCCCCGCTCGCGCCAATCGGGTGGCCGAGCGCGACGCCGCCGCCGCAGATGTTCAGCCTGGCCTCCGCAACGCCCAGTTCCTTGATGTTGCACAGAACCTGCGCCGCGAACGCCTCGTTGATCTCGAACAGGTCGATGTCCTTGACGCTCAACTTCGCCTTGTCGAGCGCACCCTTGACGCCCGCGATCGGCGCCGCGAAGATGTCCTTCGGCGCGATCCCCGACGTGTGGTAGCTCACGATCTTCGCGATCGGCTTCACGCCCGCCTTCTCCGCCGCGGACAGGCTCATCACGCACACCGCCGCCGCGCCGTCGGAGATCTGGCTCGCGTTCGCGGCCGTCACCGTGCCGCTCGCGCCGAACGCCGGACGCAGTTTCGCCACGCCCTCGATCGTGCTCTCGGCCCGGATGCCCTCGTCGGCGCTCACGCCCGGGCTCTTCTTGTCCATGCACTGCTCGCCGGTCAGCGCCACGATCTCGCTCTTGAACCAGCCCTGCTTGGTCGCCTCGGCCGCGCGCTGGTGGCTCTGCACCGCGAACCGGTCCTGCTCGGCCCGCGTGATCCCGAACTTGGCCGCGATGTGGTCCGCGCTGTCGCCCATCGCGCACGCCTCGAACGCGCACCGCAGCCCGTCGTAGGCCATGTGGTCTTCCATCTGGGCCGGGCCGTACTTCACGCCCTCCCGCACGCGCGCAAAGTGCGGCGCGGCCGTCATGTTCTCCATCCCGCCCGCGATCACGCACTGGGCATCGCCCGCCTTGATCGCAGCCGCCGCACGCATGACGGCCTCCAGGCCCGAGCCGCACACCTTGTTGATCGTCATCGCCGACATCGTGTCGGGCAGCCCGGCCTTGAGCGCGGCCTGCCGCGCCGGGTTCTGGCCCAGCCCGGCCTGCAAGACGCACCCCATCAGCACCTCATCCACCATCGCCTTGACCCCCGGAACCTCGTCCAGCACGGCCCGGATCGCGTACGAGCCGAGCGTCGGCGAGGGCACCCTCGCCACGCCGCCGAAGAACTTGCCGATGGGGGTCCGCCTGGCCGAAACGATGACGGGAGTCGACATGGGTTGCCTTCGTGAAAAGGGGGGGTTCGATGCGTGATTCAGGCCGACATTCTATGACGCTCTGGGTCTCGCGGCTCTCCGGGCCGCGAGTTTCGGCCCGCCGCGTTGACGAGCCTCGATGCCTTGAAGCCGCGCAGCGGCGCAACAGCGTTAGCCGGTGGCGTAAGCCACCGGATCATCGTCGCAAACTCGTTGAGCCCGAAGGGCGGCACAGCAACGCGCCAGATCGATCCTCACCGCTCAATATCCGTCGGATCGAACTTCAGCCCGTGCCGCTCGTACAAGGCGCGCAGTTCGTCGATGAACGAAACCCGCTTGTGGTGCGACTCTTGATTCTCGATGTACTGGCGCACCTTCGGCTCGACGCTGCTGCTCACGCTGAATGCCGCGTAACTCTCCTGCCAAGCGAACTCTCGCAGAGCCGGGAACGTCTCGTGCACGAAGCGAGACGAGTTGGCCTTGTTGTCCCGCACGAACGCGGCCATGGAAACAGTCGGATGCAGGTCTGCGAGCATGTGAACGTGGTCCTCGATACCGCCCGCGATGATGAGGTGGCACTTGATGTTGTTGCAGATTCCCGAGAGGTAGCGGTAGAGCCGTTCACGCACCGGCTTGGTGAGAAGTGGCTGTCGCTGGTACGTGGCGAAAACGATGTGGTTGAGGAGCCTGATGTGACTCATCCGCGGAGTGTACGAGATCGAAGCGGCTCGCCCATGGCCATCGCTTGTGCCGCCCTTCGGGCTTGCGGGTGGAAGCGCCTCCGCGACCGGAGGCTGACGCCTCCGGCTAACGCTGTTGCGCCGCTGCGCGGCTCTACAGATGGCCTATCGCCCCGCGGACCTTTGGTGACCGTCAACAACGACCCCATCCTGGATGATGTGCTCCTCGATCTCGTGCTCGTCGCGCGCCCGCATCAGCCCCGCGCCCCACACCACGATCCACGAGACCGCGTAGCCCATGAGCAGCCACACCTCGCCGATCAGCACCGCCCTCCAACCGCTGGGAGACATGAGGAACGCCACCACGCCGATGCCGACCGCCGCGAGCGCACCGATCACCCACGGCAGGATCGGTGCTTCATACGCGAGCGCCGACGGCCCGTCCGGGATGTGGCTCTCGGCCTTGCGGAGTTGCTCCGCCGGCGCGTGGACTTTGGGCGGATGCTTGTCATCGAGGTGCAGCGTCGGAAGCTCGTCGCGGACTCGGCTTTCAGCGGCCGTCCACTTCGCGGTTCCAATTTCGCCGTGCGGGTGCGTGGTGCTCATCGGAAGAACCTCCGAGTTGGCTCGCCTCCACCCACAGCTTACCACCGCAGCCACACCAAGTGGACCGCAATTCTCCACGCGGTTCCGGCCTTTGTGCAACCGTTCTACTTTGGGTGGAATTGCCATCAAATTCCTGTGTATAGCGCGCCGCAAGAGCGAGCACCCCGCCCGGCGCGAGCCGAGCGGGGTTCGTCGAGTTCAGAACAAGACGGAATCCGCTCGTCGAGGCGTGAAGAGTGAAGACTCAGTTGGTAGGTGGAGTCGCTGATGGCAGTGAGATGTTACGGACAGTCCACTGTCGGTGAACCGGTAACAGTACCTACACCTGCGGTGTCATAGTCACCATTGGCACCTGCGAAGCCATCATCGCCCGGATCGGGAACCAATCCTCCCTCACCATTGACCCCCGAAGCGCCACCGGCCCCGGCATTTCCGCCACAAATGTAGACACTCGCACCTGTCACGGTTGCGGTGGCTCCGTTGATGTCGATGACGCCACCGGTGCCGCCATTTCCGCCATCGCCGCCCGCACCACTAGGCCCACCACTCTGATAACACGCACCTGTAGTCGTGGAGATAGTACATGTTCCATTCTGTCGAATTCCACCTGCTCCTCCCACACCCCCGTCACCTCCTGACAGATAGAAGGCGGCATACGCAATGTTAACACTACCCGTTGCAGTCAGTACAACAGAGCCGCCATTGCCGCCATCTTGTGCTTGTCGACCACTTAATGGTGTGAGAGATTTGCTGCACCAGACTGGCTTGCAACCACAGGACGCGGTGAGGCCACCATGACCAGTCGTACCGCTGTCACGCGCATCGCCGCCTTCTCCAGCGACGACCAAAAACGCCTGTGTAGAATTGCCACCGAATCCGATACTGCCATTACCAGCAGTGACCTCGAAAGTTCCCGCTGACCCACCTATTCCGCCCAACCCCCCTCGAGCCCCTTGCTGGCCAGGAAGTGCACTCGCACCGCTGCACCCAGCACCAGAGCATGAGCCGACGATTCCATCGCCACCTGACTTCCCAAGCCCGCTTTCTCCGCCGTACATCGCGACGTTGAGAACCGCTGTCGCGGTTACGTTGTCCGCACTGATTGTAATGTCACCCCCACTCCCGCCGTTTCCGGCTTGTGCTCCCTCCGCACAAGGATTGCCGGACTTGCCTACTCCACCGAAGCCGCCGGTGCCTCCGTAGACCTGTAGCGATCCTCCATGAAAAGTAACATCACCGCCTGCCAATACCGTGATGGTGCCTCCACTACCACCATTGCCTCCCGCCCCGGCACTCTCCGCAGCGGTGATGTCATAGGGCGGTCCCACGTTGTCGAGTCCCGGTCCGGCATCGCCGCCATTGCCACCCGGCGCACCATTCAACTGTATTGCAGCGTTGTTGAAGTGCACGCTCCCGCCAGCGTCGATCGACAGAGACCCACCGCCGCCACCAACGCCTCCAGCGACTCCATCAGTCGCTGCCGTAGGCGGCGTCACACAAGGAGGCGTAGTGCCGGAGACAAAAACAAGATTGAAGGCTTGGCCATGCGCGCCACCGTCACCAGCGATGCCGCTCAACAGAACATTCCCTCCCGAGCTACCGCAGAACACAACATCGCCGGTCGACTCAAGTGTCAGGCTCGGCGCGGTACCGCCTGGACTCCCCGACCAAGTGATGTCGCCACAGACCTCAATCGAAGCCGCGATGATGGTCACGTTTCCGGTAAGCGTCGATGCCTGTACTTTGACGTCATGCCCAGCATAGGAGTAGGTGCCCGATGTCACGGTGAGCGGGGTACCACCGGTACACGTGCAACTGGCTTGGGAGTACGCTGAGCCGGAAAGTGTAAGCAACGCTAGACAGGCAGCCAAAGCGTACTTCATTCTCATTCTCCGCAAAGGCAACACGGAAATCCTTAGAAGCAAAATGGCCCCATTCGTCGAAACGAATGGGGCCACCTGATTTCAGTAACAGTTAGAGATCGTTCCTTGATCGCGTCAATCCTTCCAAGTGGTGTAGGTGAAAGGACCGTTGGGGAGCGCACCCGTCACGTTCGAGATCGGACGGAGGTAGGCGTTCAGACCGGTGGTGGCGTTGGTAGCGGTATCGGTGCTGCCTCGCTCGTTGCTCTCGTTGACGAAGAGGTTGTCGGCCACGCTGGTCGCGTTGGCGATCGGCGTGGTCGAGGTGAACGTGATGCCGTCGGGGTTCGGCTTGGTCTCGAACTGGACGTGGCCGTCGTTGTAGCCGACGTTGCCTTCCCAGGTCGTGCGGCCGCCGTGGATGAGCAGCGTGTTGGAGCCGGTGCCGAAGTTGTCGGGTGTCAGAGCCCAACGGCCGGTCGCCGGGGTGGGGCCAAAATCACCATTGACGTAGCTAGGGCCGCGGTTGGCGAACACCGCCTCGGTGGTCGAGAAGGTGTCGGCCCATCGAGCCTTACGCTTGCCAACGTACAACAGCGGGGCGTAGGACTGGTTGCCGGGGTCGGCGGCCGTGGTGTTCACGCTGCCGAAGGTGCGGGCCTGATCGGCCGGGGTGCCGCGGAAGGTGGGGTCCCAGTTCGCGTTCGGCGAGGCCGTCGGCGGGGTGAACTGGTAGTCATCCTTCTTCTGGATCTGGCCGGTGTTGCTCTCGGCGGGGCTGATGCACAGCTCGGGCGAGACGTTGCCGTTGAAGATCAGGATCGACAGGACGTTGCCGGTCGTGTTGATGTTCTCTCCGGCCTGGCCGGTGATGGTGTTGCCGCCGGCAACGACGGTGGGCTCGATGCGACCCGGGAGCGGGTACTGGCTGTTGTTGTTCTGGCTGAAGATGACCATGGCCTGGACGATGCCGCGGACCTGGGTCGAGTCCTTCAACTGACGGGCGCTGGAGCGAGCCTTGCCGAGCGCGGGGAGCAGGATGCCCACCAGCAGGGCGATGATCGCGATGACGACCAGCAGCTCGATCAGCGTAAATGCACGATTCTTCTTCATGGAATCAAACTCCTTGACGAGGCCAAAGGCCCCGAATCCTCCCCCCGAACGATTGTATTGACCACTTTGGTCAGTGTGGACACGGTTGGCCGAGTTCAAGCAGACGCCGAGGGTGCTCGAAACTCCGCCGGTTGCGCTACGCCTCGTGATGTTCCCCGCGCCCGAACCCGCGAAAACCGCGGGTCTGGATTGGGAAGACGCGCCGAACATTCACGAACCAACCCGCACCTGCCGGAGACTCCCAAGGCTCATGCCGCGGTTCAACGACTTGCCGGCGTCGGCCAGACCGTTGAACCCGTCTCCGGGTGTGCCACCAGATTGTCGGCGTGAACGCTTGGCCCCGTCGTGGAAGACGGTGCGGCACAGGGCCGCGACAAGGACGTTTGTGCAAATCGGGTATCGAGCAGAGCCGCCCGCGCACGCCACCAACACGAGTTGTCAGAATCCGACTGTACGTACAGATTACCAGAATCTTTACGCGGGCAACATGGCCGGGATGCTCTATTTCGCAAAAAAAGTGCAGAACGATCGGGTTCGCGGCCACGATTCTCGACCGCCTCCAACCGCGGCGAGTCCGGGCGGATCGACTGTCAGGCCGGCGCGGCTAGAATGCCGCATGAATACCGAACAGCGACTGCGGGAACTTGGAATCGTGCTGCCCACACCCGCCGCGCCGGTCGCGGCGTACATCCCAAGCCGGAAGGCGGGAAACCTGCTGTTCATCAGCGGGCAGATCCCGGTGCGCGAGGGCCAGGTGATGGCGAAGGGCGCGGTCGGGCGCGAGGTGTCGTTGGAAACGGCGAGGGAGTGTGCGCGGCAGTGCGCGCTCAACGGGCTGGCGGCGGCGCGGGCCGCGCTGGGCGGCGAGGGCGGGCTGGACAAGGTCCGGCAGGTGGTGCGGGTCGGCGCGTTCGTGGCGTGCGAGGCGGGTTTCGGCGATCAGCCGAAGGTGGCCAACGCGGCGAGCGAACTGCTGGTGGAAGTGCTGGGCGAGAAGGGCAAGCACGCTCGCGCGGCGGTCGGGACCAACGCGCTGCCGCTGAACGTGCCGGTGGAGGTGGAGTTCTGCTTTGAGGTAGAGTGAGGGGATCGGACGCGGAGCACGGCTCGGGATGCATGACCCGCTCACTTCGTGCGCGGCTCGTCGTGCTCGGCGCGGGCGAAGGCCCGCTGGACGGCGGAGTAGGCGGGCTTTGGGCGGCCGTCGGAATCGATGAGCGACCAACTGAACCCCGGCCACGCCTCGTTGAACTGCCAGATGAGGATGCCCATGCAGCGCGGTTGGTTCTGCGCGGCCCAGTCGATGGCGATCGCGAGGGCCTCGCCCTGGAGTTGCTGGGCGAGGGTGTGCCAGTCGAGGAACAAGGGTTCATCGGCGGCGTCAAGACCGCTTGCTTCGTGCGCGGCTCGTTGCTCGGTTCGTGCGCGGCTCGCACGGGCGCTGATCGACTCGTTGATGTGCCTGGCGGTGCCGCCGGTGGCGCGCTGGCGGTGTTCGAGCGCGGGGTGCGGCAGACCGCTGTCGAGCAGCGACAGCTCTTCCGGCTTGAGCGCTCGCCGGAGCGTTTCGATGTTGCTCGGCGACTGGTGGCCGACCTCGCTGATGAAGCGCGGGATGAGGGTGCGGTAGCCTTCGAGCGTGGCATCCCAGGTGTGGCGGTCGCCGTGGTCGGGGTCGTTGGGGGTGACGGCTCGGAGAGCCGTCATGCCCGAGCCGGGGCTGGCGGGCCAGTAGGGACGGGTGGGGTCGAGTTCGCGCACAAGCCTCGGCAGAAGGTCGAACCAGTAGCCCGCGCCCCAGGTCTGGCCGGGCTTGAGCCGGCGTTCCCAGCCCCAGCTCTCGTATCCCCAGGTGCACTCGTTTCCGCCGCACCAGAGGACGATGCTGGGGTGCGGTGAAAGCCGCGTGATCTGGTGCCGAGCTTCGGCCTCGACCAGCGCGGGGAACGGAGGTTCCTCGGGGTACAAGGCGCAGGCGAACATGAAGTCCTGCCAGACCATAAGGCCGAGGCGGTCGCACTCGGTGTAGAACTCGTCGGACTCGTAGAACCCGCCGCCCCAGACGCGGAGCATGTTCATGTTCGCGCCCGCGGCCTGCTGCAGGCGCTCGCGGATCGCCCCGGGGGCGCGGTCGTCCGGGAAGAGGCCCTCGGGGATCCAGTTCGCGCCCTTGCAGAAGATGGGCTTGCCGTTTACTTCGAGTTGGAACTTGCTGCCGTACTGATCGGCGTCGGTGTTGAGGCGGACTTCGCGAAAGGCAATCTTGCCTGACCAATCAGGCCGGTCGGAAGACGACAGGCCGACCTCAAGCGGGTACATCTTCGCAGCGCCGAATCCTCTTGGCCACCAGAGTTCCGGATTGTCCAACAGAAGTGACACACACACCGATTGCACACCCCGCTGCAATGGCTGCGTCACACATACATGGGCCTCGTTCCCATCGTCGATGATCGCGGACACACGCTCGGCGCAGTCTAACCCGGCGTTGACCGACCAATCAACGCTGACGTGCACATCTACCTGCCAGCGATCGCCGCGTGGACGACTGATCAGCGGCCTCACCGCCGAAATCCTCACCCCACTCCACGCCTCGATCCTGATCGGCTTCCAGACTCCGCATGTCGCCACCCGCGGGCCCCAGTCCCAGCCGAAGTTGCAGGCGGCCTTGCGGATGAACTGGAACGGCTGCCATCCCCCCGCTTCCCCCAGGCCGTCGCCGTTGTAGGGCCGCGGGCCGAGGCGGGCTTCTTCGGCGCGGATGTGCCTCAAGGGTGAACGGAAGGTGATGGTCAGTTCGTTCGGTCCCGCCTTGATCGCGTTCCGTGCATCGAAGCGGTGCGGGTGGAACATGTTGGCGGCGCGGCCGAGTTCGTGGCCGTTGAGCGTGATCTCGGCGATGGTGTCGAGGCCGTCAAACACCAGGTCGAGGCGTGCGTGCGTGTCGATGATCTCGCGCTCGACATCGAACGTCGAGCGGTACTCCCAATCACACCGGCCCACCCACTGACACTCCAGTTCGTTCATCCCGAGGCGGGGATGGCCGATGATGCCGGCGCGAATCAGATCGGTGTGGATGCAGCCGGGGATGCTTGCGGGGAAACTTCGGCCGCGGATGCCCGGGGGCGCGGCGGAATCATCGCCGCTGAGTTGAGCGGTCCAGAGCGAGTTGGAGAGATCGCGGCGGAGCACGGCGAAGGATAACGGGCCGGGGTGCAGCCCGAGACTTGCGTTCGGGTATGCTCCCGGGCAGCGAGATTGGGGCGGATAGGAACCGGGAGGTCGGCATGAAGCGCGTCGTGAGGTTGGCGTTGGGCGCGGCGATGATCGGCGGGCTGGCCGGGGGGGTGTGGTCGTGCTCGGGCTCTGGCGGCGCGAGCGCCACACCGCCCGGTGGAAAACCTCGCGAAACGGCCGTGACGGTGGCCGCGCCGACGATGGCGGACCAGAAGCCGCGTGAGTATCCGGGGATCCACAACGCGGTGGCGTACCACGAGGGGTTGGTCTCGGGGAGCGCACCGGAGGGCGAGGAGGGGTTCGAGACGCTTAGGGCGATGGGCGTGAGGACGATCATCAGCGTGGATGGGGCTGAGCCGGAGGCGGCGACGGCCAGGGCCCACGGGATGAGGTACATCCACCTGCCGATCGGGTACAACGGGTTCACGGAGGAGCGGCGGGTGGAGTTGGCGCGCGCGACGCGGGATGCGATGGCGGATGGGCCGGTCTACATCCATTGCCACCACGGCAAACACCGGAGCGCGGGGGCGGCGGCGGCGGTGGCGGCGAGCCTGGGGTTGGAGACGCCGGACACGGGCGTGGAGCGGATGAGGGTGTCGGGGACGGCGCCGAACTACAAGGGCCTGTACGCGTGCGCGGCCGGCGCAACCGCGCTCTCGGCGGCGACGATCGATTCCGCACCGGCGGAGTACCCGGAAGTGTGGGCGCCGAGCGGGTATGTGAAGGGGATGGTGGAGATCGACGAGGTGTTCGAGCGCCTGAAAGAGATCGAGAAGGCGGGGTGGAACACGCCCGCGGACCATCCGGACCTTGTGCCCGTGGCGGAAGCGGGGCGGCTTGCGGACCTCTTTCGCGTGCTCGCGGCGGGCGAGTACGTGAAACGCAAGCCGGCGGGGCTGGGCGAGATGATGAGGCAGGCGCAGGATGAGGCGCAGAGGCTGGAGGACCGGTTGGCGGTGAACGGAACAGACGGCACGGATGCGGCGGCGGCGGGCTCGCTGTTCAGGATGGTGGCGGCTTCGTGCAGGGACTGCCACGCCAAGTGGCGGGACGCGCCGACGCAGAGCGCCCCGAAGTGATCGCCGATCAGGCGGCGGTGGCCAGTCGCAGGATCTTCTCCTGCGTCATGTCGGCGTGCTCGCGCAGTTCGCCGGTCAACCGGCCCTCGCTGAGCACGATGATGCGGTCGCTGAGGGCCAGCAGCTCGGGCATCTCGCTGGAAACCAGCAGGACCGCGACGCCGCGATCGGCGGCCTCGCGCACGAGGCGGTAGACCTCGGCCTTGGTGCCGACATCGATGCCGCGGGTAGGCTCGTCGAGCATGAGGATGCGGGTGCTCGGGCCCATCCAGCGGGCGATGAGGAGCTTCTGCTGGTTGCCGCCCGAGAGCGATCCGGGGAGCGCGGCGCGGTGGGCGGTCTTGACCTGGAACGAGCGGATCCGTTCGTCGATCAGGCGCAGTTCGGCGGGGATGTTGCGCACGCCGAGCAGCCTTGCCAGGCGGGGCATGAACGGCTCGACGATGTTCTCGCCGACACCGAGCTGGAAGAACAGCCCTTGCAGCTTGCGGTCCTCGGGCACGTAGCCCATGCCGGTGGCGATAGCGGCGCGCGGGCCCGAGTGCCCGCCGCGCCGCGCGCCGGCGCCGGGGGCGCAGAGTTCGCGGCCGCAGGCGATGACCGTGCCGCGCGCGGCGGGATCGAGGCCGAAGATCGCGTCGAGCAGTTCGCTTCGGCCGGCGCCGACAAGGCCGCCGACGCCGAGGACCTCGCCGGCGCGGATCGAGAGCGTGACCGAGCGGAGCTTGCCCGGAGAAGCGAGGTTGCGGACTTCGAGGAGCGGTTGCGATGCCGCGGCGTCGGCGGGGGGCGCTGCGCGGCGCACGGCGGGGGCGACCTTGCGGCCGATCATCTGCTCGACCAGCCCCGACTCGTCGATTGTCGGTCCGCCGGAGGCGGAGCGGATGTCGCTGGTCGCGACGAAACGGCCATCACGGAGGACGGTCACGCGGTCGCACACGGCAAAGATCTCGGCCATGCGGTGGCTGACGTAGATGCAGGTGATGCCGTCGGTCTCGGCGAGAGCGCGGATGATCCGGAGGAGACGATCGACCTCGGCGATGGAGAGCGAGCTGGTGGGCTCATCGAAGACGATGACGCGGGCCTTGTTCGCGCCCTCGCGGCCGTCGAGCGCGGCGGCGATCTGCACGATCTGGCGGTGTCCGGGGCTGAGCCTGCCGAGCGGCGCGGCGACATCGATGCCCGGCTCGAGCCGGGCGAGCAGGCGGGCGGCACGCTCTCGCGCCGCGCGGTCATCGATCAGTCCGAGCCGGGTGCGGGGAAGGTCGTGGAGGCAGAGGTTCTCGGCGACGCTCAGGTTGGGACACTGGGCCAGTTCCTGGTGGACGATGCGGACGCCGTGGGCGAAGGCGTCGTCGATCGAACCGGGCCTGAGCGTGTGGCCCGTGATCGTGACCACGCCGTGGTCCTGCCGGTGCAGGCCGCTGATGACCTTTCCGAGCGTGCTCTTGCCCGCGCCGTTCTCGCCCATGAGGGCGTGGACCTCGCCGGCGCGGAAGCCGACGGAGACATCGGCGAGCGCCTGGGTGATGCCGAAGCGCTTGGAGATGTTGGTCGCGGTGAGGAGGTCGGGCGGTGCGGGGGGGGGTGGCATGGGGTTGACGCCAGCGCGGTGTCGTTCGGCTCATCGCAGCCGGATTCACCACCGAGAACACACAGGACACTGAGACAAATGCCAAAGCCTGAGTTTCGGCCTTGCTGAGCGATGTCTGCGTGCCCAGCGGTGACATCCCGATGGTGGGATCGTGCACGAGGAGCACATCATACCGAACCCGCGTCAGTAGTTCGGCGTGGGGGCCCGGAACTGGCTCATGTCCACGCTCTTGAAGTAGGCGATGGTCTTTTCGAGACCCTGCCGCAGCTTGACCTTCGGCTCCCAGCCGAGCATCTTCTTCGCCAGGGCGATATCGGGCTGACGCTGCAGCGGGTCGTCGGCGGGGAGGGGCTTGTTGACGATCTGGCTCCTGCTGCCCGAGAGCTCGATCACGAGCTTCGCCAGTTCGATCATCGTGAACTCGTCGGGGTTGCCGATGTTGACCGGGCCGTGGAAGCCGTCGGGCCCGTTCATCATGCGGATGATCACCTCGACGAGGTCATCGACGTAGCAGAAACTCCGCGACTGCTTGCCGTCGCCGAAGATGGTGATCGGCTCGCCGGCGGTGGCCTGGCGGATGAAGTTGCTCACGACCCGCCCGTCGAAGGGGTGCATCCGCGGCCCGTAGGTGTTGAAGATCCGCACGACGCGGATGTCCATCCTGTGCATGCGCTGGTAGTCGAAGAAGAGCGTCTCGGCGGCGCGCTTGCCCTCGTCGTAGCAGGCGCGGGGGCCGATGGGGTTGACGTTACCGCGATAGCCCTCGGGCTGCGGGTGCACCGTCGGATCGCCGTAGACCTCGCTGGTCGAGAACTGCAGGATTCGAGCCCGGCATCGCTTGGCCATGCCGAGCATGTTGATCGCGCCCATGACGCTGGTCTTCATGGTCTTGACGGGGTTGTACTGGTAGTGGCCCGGGGCCGCGGGGCAGGCGGCGTTGTAGATCTGATCGACCTCCAGCGTGATGGGCTGGGTGACATCGTGCCGGATCAACTCGAAGTTGGGCTTGCCGAGCAGGTGCGCGACGTTGATCTTCTGGCTGGTGAAGAAGTTGTCGAGGCAGATGACATCGTGCCCCTCGTTGACGAGCCGATCGCACAGGTGCGAGCCGAGGAAGCCGGCTCCGCCGGTGACGAGGATGCGCTTCTTGCTGGCCACGTGGGGCTCCGGGGGTAGGGAGAGGGACGAACGGGCGGAAGGTTAGTGG
Organism: Phycisphaerales bacterium; assembly: GCA_020846975.1. GTDB lineage: Bacteria > Planctomycetota > Phycisphaerae > Phycisphaerales > UBA1924 > JADLCX01. The sequence goes on along the minus strand of JADLCX010000058.1, from coordinate 134,246 downwards.
GAGCGTGCGGGGGTGACAAGGTGAGGGGGTGACAAGGTGATCGAAACGGCGCAGCGAGCCACCTTGTCACCTGTTCACTCCTGCTCCCCTCGCGCCGGCACCCGCAACACCGTCCCCGCCACCGGCCTGTCCTTGTCCTTGATCGTGTCGCGGTTGGCGTCGTAGATCCGCTCCCATAGGCCGCCCTTTCCGTAGACCTTCTTCGAGATGGCCCACAGCGTGTCCCCTTCCTGAACGACGTAGGTTGTTTCGGCCGCGGGCGGCGGCTTGGGCGTCGCGGGCGGCGGAGTCTCGGCCGCGGGGTTGGGTTTGCCCTGGATGTTGTCGGGGTCGAGCGGGATGTTGAGCACGGTCCTGCCCGGCTTGAGGCGATCCGAGGTCGCGAGCGGGTTGGCCTTGGCGATGATCGTCCACTTGCGGCGGTCGCCGTAGATGCGCTGCGCGACGGATTCCCAACTCACATCGCCGACCTGCACGACGTACTGGCGGAACTTGGGCTCAATCACCGCAGGAGGAGGAGGAGGAGCGGGCGGATCGCTCTTCGGCGCGGCCTGGGTTTCGGGCCGGGTCGGCGGCCTGGATTCAGGCGGTGGGGACGGCAGCAGCGGCTGCGACTGCTGCGGCAAGGGCGGCAGCCGCGGCTGGGGCGAGGCCGCGCCGGAGGCTCGCGGCACGGGCGAGATCGTGTCGGCCGTGACCCTGGGCGGGCGTGGCTCGTAGAGCCAATACACCAGCACCCACACGGCGATGAGGATCGCCACGAGGCTGAACAGGCGGGACGGGGTGTCGGCCATGGGGTCCTCCTTGACCTCTTTCCGCACGCCCCCCACCCCCCCGATCGAATCCGGTCCGGGCCCTCTGCGGCGGCTCAGGCGACGCCCACGGGGACCGCCCGCTCGGCGACCGCCGATGGCAGGACGCCCGCGCCGGGCTCGGAGCGATCGCCCTTCTTCGACCAGACGAACGGCGCGGCGATCGCGACCGAGGAGTAGGTGCCGACGACCACGCCGACCATGAAGCAGTACGCGAACGCGCGCATCGCCTCGCCGCCGAACACGTAGAGCACGAGGGACGCGAGGAAGGTGGTCATGCCGGTCATGATGGTGCGGCTGATGGTCTGGTTGATCGAGTCGTTGATGAGCTTGCGGCTGGCGTAGGGGAGCTTGCCGCGGTTCTCGCGGATGCGGTCCATGACGACGATCTTGTCGTTGAGCGAGTAGCCGAGGATGGTGAGCACGGCGGCGATGACGTTGAGATCGATCTTGAACGGCAGGATGCCGAGCGTGCGGGCCAGGCCCGGCGCGTTGTTGGCGACCACCTCGCCCAGGGCGATGAAGCCCACGGCGATGATGCAGTCGTGCAGGGTGGCGAGCAGCGCGCCCGCGGAGTAGCGGACGGAGTTGAACCGCACGCCGACGTAGATGAGGATCAGCACCGAGGCGATGAGGATCGAGACAACGGCCTTGGCGGCGAAGTCGGCGGCGACGGAGGAACTGAACGACTGGACGGCGGCGGCGTTGGACGACCGCTCGAGCGCGGCGACGACGAGTTCCCACTCCTGCACGCGCATGTCGGAGTTCCAGCGGGTGGCGTCGTTGAGGTAGTTGATGGCGTCGTCCTGGACGAGCACGACGGCGCCGGTGACCTCGCGTTCGGTGCCCTTGAACACGCGCACCTGGTGGGTGCGGTGCAGGGACTCGGAGAACTGCGGGTCCTGCGACATGCGCTTGATGCGGTTGACGATCTGCTCGACCGACGGCGGGTTGGGCCCGAGGTTGTCGAGAACGATCGCCGCGCCGCCGACGAACTCCGGCGCCTGGAAAGAAATGTCGGTGCGGTCGAGCACTTCGGCGAGGCTGGGCGAGACGATCGGGAAGATCGGCGCGGCGGTCGCGTTGCGGATGTCGCTGCCGGTGAAGGTGACGGGGTCCTCCTGGCTGAGCTTGTCGCCGAAGGCCTGGGAGATGACGCCGAGGATGGCCTTGGCGTCGGTGATCGAGCTCTTGATCGTGAACTGGCTGGAGGTGACGTTGTCCTTCTCGGGGTTGACGGCGAGGACTTCGGCGAACTGGAGTTCGGCGAGCGGGCCGGTCTTGTTGACCGCGGCGATCTTCTTGATCTCCTCATCGACCTGCGCGCGGGTCATGGTGATGGGCTTGCCGGCGTCGTCCTTCTTGAACTGGATGGCGACCTTGGTCCCGCCGCGGAACTCGGTGTCCAGCAGCTTCGAGCCGCCCGAGACGATCAGCACGAAGCTCGCGATGACGGCCACGGCGGAAACGACGTAGAACCCGCGGGCGATCTTCATCCAGTCGATGTTGGGCGTGAGGGCCTTCTGCAGGGCGGGGAAGACCATCGGCAGCATGGTCATCTTGCGGACGCCGAACCGCTCGATCAGGAGCGTGTAGATCAGGCGAGTGATGAAGAGCTGGCAGAACAGCGTGGTGAGCACGCCGATCGACATCGTGACGGCGAAGCCCTTGATCTCCTGCGTTCCGAAGAATCCGAGCACGAGGCAGGTGATGAGGTGGGTGAGGTTGCCGTCAACGATCGGGGCCATGGCGCGGCTGTAGGCCAGGCGGACGGCCGTGCGCAGATCGTTGCCGTGGTTGAGTTCTTCGCGGAGCCGCTCGTAGATGAGCACGTTGGCATCGACGGCCATGCCGAACGCGAGGATCACGCCGGCGATGCCCGGGAGCGTAAAGGCCGCGTGGTTGAGGGCCATGAGCGCGAGCAGGAACAGGGCGTTGAAGGCCAGGCCGATGACGGCGATGAACCCGGAGCCGAAGTAGTAGACGACCATGAACCCGGCGACGATGAAGAACGAGACGATGCCGGCGTACAGGCCTCGCTGCAGGTTGTCGGCGCCGAGTTCGGGGCCGAGCGTGTTGATGCTGATCGGCTCCTCGCTGAGTTTGGCCCGCAGCGAGCCGGCCGAGAGGACGCGGACAACGTAGTCGATCTCGGCGGCGGAGAAGGTGCCGGTGATGACGCCCGCGTTGGAGATGCGGCTGTTGAGGTTGGGGGCGGTGTAGACCTCGTCGTCGAGGAGCACCGCCATGCGCTTGCCGACGTTCTTGCCGGTCAACTCGCCGAGCTTGTCGGCGCCGAGGGCATCCATGCTGAAGTGGATCGCGGCGCGGCCGAGTTCATCGACGCCCGGGCGGGCATCGGCGAGGGACCACTCGCCGTCGTCCTCGGTGAGGCGCTGGCCGCGGGTGTCCCAGCAGAGCATGTACATCGCGCCCTTGTAGGTGTCCACGACGTAGCCGCGGCCCTGGAAGAACGCGGCGGGGCCGTTCTTGTCGAGTTCTTCGAGCGCTTCGACGGAGTTGTTGACCCAGCCGTCGAGCTTGTTGATCTTGAACCAGCGGGCCTCGGTGTCCTTGACCGATCGCGGCCCGCCGGCACGGAGCTGCGTGCGGGCATCGTTCTCGCCGGGATAGGCGCCGGGGTCGACGGTGATCCGGAAGTTCAGCACGCCCGCGCCCTTGAGGATGCGGACCAGGTCCGACGGGTCGTCGAGCGTCCGTCGCTCCTTCTCGTACCTGTTCCACTTCTCGATCGCGGAGTCGATCGCCGCGGTCTGCTCGGGATAGGCGGCCTTCAGGTCGATAACCGCCTGCTCGCGCGCGCTCTTGCGGACAACGACCTTGCCCTTCTTATCCTGGAGCCGGAGCTCGGTCGTGGACTGCTGGAGAGACTGGCGAACATCCGCGGCGGACAGACCGCCCTTGAGGCCGCGATCGCGGGCCTGCTCGTACCCGATTTCGAGTGCGGCGAGGCCGTCGACGACCGTGTTCGTCCGGGCACGGGCGGCGGCCTCGGCGGCGAGCAGGGGCTTCAAGCCCTCGCTGTCGTCGGTCTGGCCCTTGCCTCGGAGTTCGGCGATGCGGGCCTGGACGGCCTGGAGTTCGGACCTGGCCTTGGCGTACTCGGCCCGCTCACGCTGCAGGTCGGTGTAGACCGTCGCGGCGGTTTCGAGCTTCTCGGCGCGGGCCGAATCTCCGGCGGCGATCTTGGCGATCTCGGCGGTCCGTGCCGGCGCGGGCATCGCGGCGATGCGCTCGAACTGCTCGGGCGTGAGGGAGGCGGAAGAGAACTTCTCGAGTTCGGCCTCGAACTCGTCCTTGAGTCGGACCACGCCCTTGTCGGGAAGGGGCATGGTGATCTCGATGCGGTCCGCGCCCTGAGGCTCGAACGAGATCTCCATGACGCCCTGCGGATCGACGCGGTTCTTGAGGACGTTGATGACCTTGCTCATCACGTCGGTGTCGCCGGGCTTGGTGAAGACCTGGTAGACCAGGCTCGCGCCTCCGGCGAGGTCCTTGCCCTTGCGCAGCTTCTTTTCGGGCGGGAGGATCGCCATGACGGCGATCAGCGTGCAGACGGCGAGGATGATGCAGTTTCGGACGAAGTTTCGCATGGGGATTCTGCGGGGAGGACGGGATGAACGGGCGAGCCGGGCGGTCGTGAGAATCGGTCAGACGGTGGCTTTGGTGCCTTGCGGTCGCACCTCGACCTTGCCATTGGTCGGAGTCCCGGACGGGGCGGTCGTGGGCGAGGAATCGCCGCTCTTGAGCACCGTCTGGATCGAGGTCTTGGTGAACCGGACGCGGGTGTTGGCGTTCTCATCCACGCGGAGCACGACCTCGTGGTCGTCGATGTCCGCGATGGTGCCGATCAATCCGCCGATGGTGACGACGCGGTCGTGCTTGCGCAGGGCGCCGAGCATGGATTCACGCTTCTTGCGCTCTCGCTTGGATCCGAAGATCGATTGCACGAGCATGAAAACGATCAGCGCGAGGCCGACCATCCAGATCATGCCCATGCCGGGGTTCTGCGGTTGCTGCGGCTGGGCGGGACCTGCGGCACCCGGAGCGCCCGGAGCACCCGTCGCGGCAGTCGGCGCCGCGCCGCCCGCGCCGGGCATTACGAGCGAAGAGGCGGGGCCGGAGGGCGCGGTCTGGGCGATCATCGCCATCCAGGATTGGGAAGTTTCGGTCTGGGTCATGTCCACTCGCTGGCCGTCGATGTTGCCACCACCCGCGCGTGCGCGGCTCACGCCGTGCTCGCGGTCTGATTGTCGGGATGGGCGACCGGCCACCGGGCCAGCAGTCCGTCCCAATCGTCAGTTTGGACCGTCCGCCGCAGGTCCGACATGAACCTTTGGAAATGGCGGAGGTTGTGCAAACTCACCAAGATCGGGCCGAGCATCTCCTTTGCCAAGAACAGATGGCGAATATAGGCGCGCGAGAACGGGAGGTCACTCGAAGATGCCCAACTATTCCCTATCAAACCGGCTGGCTGGCAGGCAGGACAGTCGCACCCCTGTTCAAGGGGCCCAGAATCCTCCCCGAACTGGGCATTCCTGAGGCGAATCTGGCCGCGGGAAGTGAAGGCGTTGGCGTTTCGTCCGTTTCTGGTTGGGAGAACGCAATCGAACATGTCAACCCCGGCCCGAACCGCGGCCAACAGGTCGCGCTCGTAGCCGACACCCATCAGGTAGCGGGGCTTGTCCTCGGGCAAGAGGGGCGCGGTGTGGACCACGACCCGGGCGATCTGGTCGGACTGCTCGCCGACCGCCACACCACCGATCGCGTAGCCGGGGAGTTCGATGTTGCAGATCCGCTCGGCGGACCACTCGCGTTGGGCGAGATCGGTGCCTCCCTGCACGATGCCGAAGAGGGCTCGCACGCGATCGCCTTCGAGCCTCGCGTGCTCGGCCTTGCACCGTCCGAGCCAGCGCACGGTCCGCTCGTTGGCGAGTTGGAGACGGGCCTGGTGGTCGTAACCGCGCTTGCCGCGCAGAGCGGGGCGGGACGAGGTGCGTTGCGCCTCGGCGGCATCTCTCGCCGCGGCAAGCCGCAGGCGGGTCTGGTTGACGGGACCAGCATCTGGATCGACCGAGGGCGGGCAATCATCGAAGGCCATGATGATGTCGGCGCCGAGTTGATTCTGCACGAGGATCGCGAGTTCGGGCGTGAGTTCGACATCGCGGCCGTCGATGATCGACTTGAAGGTCACGCCGGTCTCGGTGATGCGGTTGATGCCCGCCATCGAGTAGGCCTGATATCCGCCGGAGTCGGTGAGCATCGGGCCGGTCCACCCGCTGAAGCGGTGCAAGCCGCCGAGCCGCTCGACCACCTCGCCGCCGGGCCGGAGCATGAGGTGGTAGGTGTTGCCGAGGATGATCTGGGCGCCGGAGCGTGCGACCATGCCCGGGAACAGGCCGCGGACCGTGGCGCGGGTGCCGACGGGCATGAACGCCGGCGTGTCGAACACGCCGTGCGGCGTGGAGACCACGCCCGTGCGGGCGCGGGTCCGGGCCGAGCGTGCAGTGATCTGGAACTTCAGGCTCATGGTTCGTCCGCCGCGGCGACGCGCTTGATCGCGGCCCGCTCCGCGGCCGTCAGGCTCTCGGTCCCCTCTTCCACCGCCTTGCGGATGATGCGGTCGATATCGGCGGCATCGGCCGGTGCACGATTCGCTCCAGACTGTTTCCGGGTTGACCGCGCGCTCTCACCCGACCCGAGCAGCCCGAAGCACGTGGCGAAATCCCGCAGGATGTACGGTCGGCGCACGAGCATGGCGCCCGCGATCGCGCCCCCGACATGGGCCGCGTCTCCGCCCGCGTTGCGGCCGCCGATGTAGAGGTTGAAGATCGCGAGGGCGAGGAAGATGTACACCGCGGTGCGAAGGCTCATCGGGAGGATGAACAGCAGGTCCACGATCGCGGTGGGAGCGATGAAGGCCGCGGCCATGAGCACACCGAACACACCGGCCGATGCGCCCACGAGCGGCGTGTAGGGGTCGTCGAAGAGCAGGAAGGGAAGGCGGACATTCACACCGGCATGAAGCATCGAATAGGCCGCGAGGTTGAGGAGCAGGTACGCGAGCGCGCCGCACACGCCGCTGAGCAGGTAGAACGCGAGGTATCGCCGGCGTCCGAGGTACTCCTCGACGAGCCCGCCGAAGAAGAGCAGGCCGAGCATGTTGAGGACGATGTGGGAGGTGTTGGCGTGCAGGAACTGGAAGGTGATCAGCCGCCAGACCTGCCCCTCGGCCCAGAACTTGCTGGTTGAAAAGTGCCCGAAGGCCTCGATGATCGGCTGCGGACGGAACCGTTCAAACCCGATCTGCACGAACGTCGGTCGGCCGAGGAGGTCGGTGGTCACGCCGAGGGGATCGAAGATGGGGCAGTGGTAGGTTCCGTCGTCGGCGAGCTGCGCGTGCTGCCGGTCGATGCGGGCGCGGGCGATCTGCTCGGGCGAGGCGCCCGGCGAGAAGTACGTGCCGGCATGAACCGGCCAGGCGTGCTGGCTCAGCACCACGTTATTGAGAACGAACACCACGATGTTGACGACGATCAGCCATGTGTTGATCGACACCAGGCCGAGCCGACCCAGCCCGGCTCGCGGGCGGTTGCCGGAGATCGCGCGTTGGTGATCGGAGGGGTGCATTCGCAAGGGGGTGAGGATATCGGGCTGGCACTCACCGCGTGTTTCGGTGGTACGGACCATTGCGCGCGGGTGTTCATCGGCGATCGAGCGTCGAACCGAGCACCCGGCTCACCCTCCGCGGCGTCGTCGCGTCGCCTCTTCGAGGGTCTTGCGCTCGAGGCGAGACAGCGACTGCATCCCGCTCTCGGCGATCTTGGCGAGGATGCGGTCCTCCTCGGCCTGCGTATCGCGTTCCCGTTCCTGCTTCTTCGCCGCGGCGACGAAGGCGCGGTCGGGCCTCGAGCGTGCTCGCCTGGCCGGGGCGTCCGGGGAGCGAGGACCGTATCCGTACGTGACCGGCGAGCCGACGTCGTAGGTCTCGTCGTCGAGCATGGCGACGCGCTGGCGCTGGGTGAAGCAGGTGATCCCGCAGAACAGGGCGATGGCGAACAGGATGTTGGAGTTGCCCATGAGCGCGAACACGCCGACCACGATCGCCGCGACAAGGCCGACGTTGGTCGCGATGAGCATCGACTTGCGGTAGCCGAGTCTGGACCAGAGCAGGCATTGCAGGATGCGACCGGCATCCATCGGGTACATGACCAGGAGCATGTTGAACGCGAAGAGCGCGAGGTTGGCCTGGTAAGCCGACCAGAGGAGGTACTTCCAATACGCGGCGGGAAAGTTGAACCACGGCTGGGCCCACACGGCCTTGACATCGAACGGGTTGTAGATCACCGCGCCCCACCCCGCGCCGGCCGCGAGCAACGCGCCTCCGAAAACGGGGATCAGGAGCAGGTTGACCAGTGGCCCGCCGATGACGGTGACGATGTCGGCCATCCAGTTGTGCGGAGGCCTGCACGACGCCAGCCCGCCCAGCGGCCACATCAGGATCCGGTCGGCCTCGCCGCCGACTCTTCGGCAGGCGATGCAGTGTCCGAACTCGTGCAGGAGCACGAGCACGAACAGGGTCGCCATCGAGAACGCGCTGAAGGCGTAGCCCCAGGTGTCGCGACGCACGGGCCAGATCATGAAGCCCGCGATCATCACGATGTAGAACAGATGGATGCGGACCTGGATGCCCCAGGCCGTGAACAGGGGCACGGACCACGAGAAGAAATCGTCGCCCTCGACAAAGATCCGGCGCATCGCCCGGCGCACACGGCCGCCAAAGCTCTCCTCGTGGTCTTCGTAGCGGCGATCTTGCCAGCCCATCAGCGCCCCCCTCTACCGGTCTGGATGTGGCCGCGTTGCAGCGCGATGAGGAGCGCGACCATCGACTTGCCGTCTCGCAACCGCCCGGAGTCGATCATCTCGAGTACCCGCGCCGCGGGAACCGCCTCGACCTCGATGGTCTCATCGTCTTCGAGGTCCTGGCCCACGTGCGAGAGCCCGGAAGCGAAGAAGGCGTGCATGCGCTCGTCGGTCAGGCCCGGCGTGGTGTAGAACCAGCCGAGCGACTCGATCTTCGCCGCACGGTATCCCGTCTCCTCGATCAGTTCGCGCGATGCGCAGACGGCCGGATCCTCCCCGGGTTCGAGCGTTCCGGCGCAGCACTCCCACAGGTGCTCCTCGACCGTCACGCGGAAGTTGCGGATGAGCACGATCTCGCCGCGATCGGTGACCGGCACGACCACCACCGCCCCGGGATGGCGGACGACCTCGCGCTCCAGCACCGACCCGCCCGGCCGCCGCACCGTCAACAGCTCAAAGTCGAACTTCCGGCCCTTGCGGATGAGCCGGCGGTCGATCACGCTCGGCGTGTTCGCCACGGAGTTCGTTCCGCTCTGGCCGGGCCTGGTGTTCATGCGCCCGATGATATCGGCGGTTGTGATCGGCGGTTCCACCGAATCGCACGCGACGGGCTTGACTCCGTGACGCCATGCGTAACATCAACCCCGTGCCGAACAGCCACGACAAGGCGGGTGCGGGTTCAGGGGCCGGCGCCGGTCCGGGGGGCAACACCGTCTCGATCCACGAAGTCGCGGCCGCGGCGGGCGTATCGATCGCGACCGTCAGCCGCGTCATCAACAACGCGCCCTCGGTGGCCAGCGCGACGGCGGCGAAGGTGCGCCGGGTCGTGGAGCAACTGGGGTACGTTCCCAACCCGCTGGCCAAGGGGCTCGGCACGGGTGAAACCCGGGTCATCGGCCTGGCCCTGCCCCGCTTCCACGGCGAGTTCATGAGCTGGCTGCTGCACGGGGCCGATGAGGAGGCCGCGCGGCTCGGGTATCACCTGATGATGACGACGATCACCCCCCCCCGCGGCCCGGATGGCAAGCGCCGCCGGTCGCTGATCGGTTCGCGGCTCATCGACGCGATGATCGTGGTGGTGACCGACGCCGCCGACTCGATCGCCGAGGACATCGGCGAATCCGGCGTTCCGGCGGTGATCGTCGATGCCGACCTGAGCGACCGAGGCCTTGACAGCGTCGTGCTCGACAACGAAAGGGGGACTCGCGAGGCGGTCGAGCACCTGCTGCGGTGGGTCGAGCCGGACTCGCTGTACTTCGTCGGCGGACCGCGGACGAACTTCGACTCGACCCAGCGGGCGAGCTCGTTCACCGGTGCGCTCCGCGAGCGGGGATGCACACCGTCCGGCGACCAGGTCGCGATGGGCGACTACAGCGTCGATTGGGGCAAGGAGTGGGCGACCAGAATGGTGCAGCGCGGCCTGCTCGGCAGCCAGTCGGGCCAGAAGGGCCGCGTGGGCGCGGTAATCGCGGCCAACGACAAGATCGCCTGCGGCATCATGGACGCCGCGGAAGCGGCACGGGTGTGGGTGCCCAGCCAGTTGCGGATCGTCGGCTTCAACGACTCGCAGATGTCGCAGTTGGTGCGGCCGCGGCTCAGCACGGTCGCGCTGCCGATGGCCGAGATGGGGGCAACGGCGGTGCGGACGCTCATGCGCCGGATCGAGCAGCGGAGCGCCCCTCCCACGTGCGTGCGACTGGCGACGCGGCTGATTGTGCGCGAGAGCAGCACGGCGATGAACTTCTGAATCCGGGCTACGGCCGCGCGTGGACGCGGATCGAGTCGCCGACACGGATCGTGAGCGCCCGCGAGTTCAGCGAGAGCAGTTCGCCGGTCTCAACCTCGGGCTGCGCTCCCGCACTCACCGGATCGAACGAAAACGTGAGCGTACGTCCCTGTCGCGTCCACTTTCCCGAGCGAGGTTTCTGACCATCGTGCGCGCTCACCACTCGGCCATCGGCGGTGACGACGGTGATCCGCACGGAAGTCGTCCCCGGCGCCTGCGCCGATGGCGGGGGATAGACCTGCACCCAGGTCCCCAGGAGGGGGTCCGGGCGCTTGGACGCTCCGGCCTCGGAGGCATCCGCGGCAGACCCGGCCGCGGGCTTGGCTGTTGAATCGGCCGCCGAAGCTTCAACGGGCGCAGCATCGGCCGCAGCCGATTCCTCTTCAGCCTCCAGCAGGTCCGTCGAACTGTCAGAACTCAGCCCGAGGAACGACATCGCACCACCGAGCGACCCCATCGCGCCGCTCAACGGTCCCAGCGCCGCCTGCACGTCCTTGAGCGTCGCGTGGACGTCGTTCAGGACCTTCATGCGCTCCAGTCCGCCGTCCAGGTCGACGAGCTTGGGATTGGTCTGGCCGAGCGTGCCGCCCACCGTGGTGAGGTGCTCGTCCGTGCGGGTCAGAGAAGCGTGAACGGCATCGAGCTTCGACTGCGTGACGACCAGCGCGGCCTGAATCTCCGCGAGTTGGGCCTGGGTCACCGCGATCTTCTGGTTGGTCTCTTCGACACTGTGCAGCGTGTGCACCAGCGCGGGTTTGACCTCGCAGAGGTTCTGGTTGGTCGCTCGAATCTCATCGCGGATCTCCCACGCGATACAGCCCGAGAGCAGCGGCGAAAGAGCGAGCACCGTGACGATGTGCATGATCGGCTTCATGGCCGCATGATACTCGCGAGCGGATCGAAGCACCGGCACCCTCGACCGGCGCCGGACGTACCATCGCCCGCCCATGAGGATTGTCTTCTTCGGTTCCGGCGCTTTCGGCCTGCCCACGCTCGCGCGACTGTCGCGCGAACACCAAGTCGTGGCGGTCGTCACGCAGCCCGACAAGCCCGCGGGCCGCGGCGGAAGACTCTCACCGACGCCGATCGGAGCATGGGCGGCCGAGTGCCTGCCCGATGTGCCGCTGCTCAAGCCCGAGAAGGTCAATCTGCCGCACGTTGTTCAGGCCGTCCGCGGCGTTCCCGCCGACGCCTGGGTCGTGATCGCCTTCGGCCAGAAGCTCTCCAAGCCGCTGCTCGCCGACCGGTTCGCGATCAACCTTCATGCCTCGCTCCTCCCGCGTTGGCGCGGCGCGGCCCCGATCAACGCCGCCATCCTCGCGGGAGATCCGGTCACCGGCAACTCCGTCATCACGCTCGCCGACCGCATGGATGCGGGGCTGGTCCTGGGTACCTCGATCCGTCCGATCGACCCGCTGAGCACCGCCGGCGAACTGCACGATGCGCTCGCGGCCGACGGACCGGACCTGGTGATGCGCGTGCTCGCAGACCACGCCGCGGGCGTGCTCCAGCCCCAGACCCAGGACGAGTCTCAGGTCACCATCGCCACCAAGCTCAGCAAGGACAACGACGACATCGACTTCCATCAGCCCGCGGATTTTCTCCGGCGAGAAGTGCACGCCCTGACGCCGTGGCCGGGGATCTCGGTCGTGCTGACCAACCCGAACGCCGCACCGCCCGCCGCGCCCGTCGCGCTCAAGCTGCTGCGCGTTCGTGCCGAGGATGGACGATCGAACGCCGACCCCGGAACCCTGATCGATCCTCGCCGCGGCCTGGTCTCGTGCGGCCACGGCACGGTGCTGGCATTGCTCGAAGTCCAGCCGCCGGGCAAGCGAGCCATGCCGTGGTCGGACTTTGCAAACGGCCGAACGCTTCTCCCAAGCACGATGGTTGCTTCCGCAAGGCAGGACGCCTGATGCTCACGCTGTGGGACCTGATCGAACCGATCCGACGCAAACTGCGCCCGCCGCCCCGGGAACGCTATCCCCTGCGCGAACCCAAGCCGCTCGCCGGAAGGCCCGCGCCGAGGCCGGGCCCGAACCGGCCCGAACGCCCGCAGCCCGATCGCGCCGATCCGGCCGCCTCGAAAAACACAACCAGAGCGCGGCAACCGCGCGGACCGGGGCCGCGCCCGGGAACCAGCCCCGACTCCATGCAGGCCCGCTACGACGCCGTCGTGCGACTGCATCTGGATGAGTACAAGATCCGCGTCCGCAAGTGGCGCAGCGGCATGTCGGGCATCGCGTGGTACGTGACCTACCACGACGGACGCATCCAGCGGCTGATCGAGTCGCCGCGCCCGAAGGGGCCGATGTCGATCGCGGTCTTCCTGCACGAGATCGGCCACCACGCCATCGGCTTCGACGTGTACAAGCCGCGCTGCCTCGAGGAGTACCACGCTTGGCGATGGGCCCTCGAAGCCATGGAGCGGCACGGGCTCAACATCACCGACGCCGTGCGGTACCGCGTGCACATGTCGCTCTGGTACGCCGTGCAGAAGGCCAGGCGCCGCGGCATCAAGCAGGTTCCCGCCGAACTCGCGCCCTTCCTGAACAAGCCGCCGCGACCAACCGCGAAATCGGCGCACCGCGCCGCGGGCCAACCGGCCGGCGGTCGATCCGCGGACGCAAACGCCCGCACAATCGCCAAGCCCGCTCGATCTCGATAACCGGTGCGATCGGGCAACTCCTCCCGCGACGGCTACCGGGCCTTCATCGCACGCTCGATCGCCTCGATCGACTTGGGAATCGCCACGGTCAGGTTTTCATTCCCGGTCTTCGTGATCAGGATGTCATCCTCGATGCGGATGCCGAGTTTCCGCTCGGCGAGATAGATCCCCGGTTCGATCGTGATGACCATGCCCGGCTCGAGCCTGGTCTCGGGATCGGAATCGTGCACGTGAAGCCCGAGCTGGTGGCCCGTGCCGTGCGGGAAGCGGTCCCCGAACCCGGCCTTGTCGATCACGTCCCTCGCGGCCTTGTCCACCTCCCACATGTACCGCCCCGCCCGCGCCGCCTTGATCGCCGCGGCCTGCGCTTGCAGCACGATCTGATACACCTTGCGCTGCTCGGTCGAGAATCGTCCGCCGACCGGGAAGGTCCGCGTGACATCGCACGCATAGCCCGCGAACTGCGCCCCCGAATCGATCAGCAGCAACTCACCCTCGCGGCACACGCCGCTGTTGACCTGGTAGTGCAGGATCGTCGCGTTGATCCCCGAGCCGACGATCGATTGGTACGCGGTGCCCTCCGCGCCCGCCGAGATGTACGCCGACTCCATGGCACGCTGAACATCGACCTCTCCGACGCCCGGCCTCAGCATCCGCAGCGCGGCCGCGTAGCCCGCCGCCGTCGCCGCCGCGGCCCGCTTCATGAGCCCGATCTCGCCCGGGCTCTTGGCCGCGCGCATCGACGGGATCAGCATCGTCCGCTCTTCGATCCCGCAGCCCGGCACGCGCTCGCACACCCTGCGGTAGACGGCGAGGTCCGGCCCCACGTCGGCGGTGTGCGTCGAGACCGGATGCACGCAAGCGAGTTTCTTGGTCCTTCGCGCCGCGCCCGCGAGCATCGACGGCAGGATCGTCGTCCGCATCACCGTCGCGAAGCCGGTGCTCGATCGAAGGTCCGAACTGATCTCGTCGCGGAAGCCGTCCCACCGATCCGCCTCGGGGTTGAGCGGCCTGAGAAACAGCACGCATCGCCGGTTGGGGTTCGGGTTCGACGGATCGAACAGCACCGCCGCGCCGGTCTCAGTCTCGATCCCCGTCAGATAAAGGAAGTGCAGGTCGGGCCGCCACTTTCCGGTCAGGTGGTTGCCGGCCTCGCCCGCGAAAACGACTGCCGCGGAGTTGCCGAGCGACTTGAGCAGCCGCTCGCGGCGTTGGACGTACTCGGCGAGCGGCGTGGAGGTGATCGTGGAACGGCGGGAGCGTGACGAGGTGATGGTCGGCATGGGCGCAAGCGTACCGCTCCGCCCCGGCTCGTGCGTTCCGCCAGAGATCACGCCACACGGTTGAAACCCCCGACCATCGCGTGAGAGCGACGGCCGGGAAGAGCGGAATCGATCTTCGGGCCGCCGCTACACGCGGCGACGCCTCGGAATCGCGAAGCCCGCCAGCGCCAGCAGGATCGCGCCTCCCGGCGATGGGATGCTCGTCACGACCCCGCAAGTCTCAAGCCGAATCTCCTCGATTGGGAACGAGGATGTGATCAACGCTGTGAATGTCTCGCTCCACGGGCCGACGCGCAGCTCTTCGCGGATCAATGAGCCATCCGGCTCCAGCCAGCGGAGACGCTGCGCGGTGCCCATGTCCGAGCCCGACCACGAGATCGTGAACATCGCGCTGCTCGAAGACAGCACCGACCCCGACGTAACCAGCGATGCCGAAGCCGAGAACGAGGTGGGCGTGACCAATGGGTACAGGTCGTACCCGTCAACAACGTCGCCGCCCAGCGCGGACGAAGCCACGTTCCAGCGCCAGAGTCCGCCGCCCGTCAGCGATCCGAACGTGGCCGGATTGCAGCCCGCGAGGCCCGGCCCGAGAGAAGCCGACGGCCCGAACATCGGACCGTTGGAAACAAAGTGATTGGGCGCCGCCGGCGGCGCGTTCGGCGCGCACCACACACGAACCTCCGCCGTTCCGAACCCGAAGCCGTTGACGCTGCTGTTGCCCCAGCCCAGCGCCGGCGATGAGATCATCGCCGCGCCGCACGCAGACACAACCACCGCGCCGAGACGAACATTGCTCTCTCTCATGTTCGATCCTCCTGCACACCGCTCGGGCCGCAGTGTCCATCGCAACCGGACGGGCTTGCGTCCGAGTCAGCGCACGGAGGCATTGTCTCACTCGGCGGTCCATCCGCAAGCACGAACCGGAGTTCGACCGAGTTATTCACCGCGTTCGCACTTCCCGCGATCACCCGAAGAGGGCAATGAAAGCGTGTGCTTCCCCCGAATGGGGCAAGCTCGCTCTCTCGCAATCTCGCAAGCTCGACTCTTCGCGCGCCGTATTCGGTCCACTACTTCTTCGCCGCAACAGCCTTCTTGCGCGATTCCTCCCACTTCTTCACCTCGGCCTCGACAACATCCTTGCTGAGTTCCCCATCGAGTCTCACCCCGATCCCCGCCTTCGAGAGCCACGCGCCCGCGAGCTCCTCGTACTCGCGCAGCGTCAACCGCTCGATGTTCGGCGCCTTGTTCTGCCGGACCAGCGGCTCGATCTCGTCGGGCGCGAGCCTCGCGATCGTCGAGAGCAGCCTTGCCGGCACCTCGACCCCCGCCTCTTCCTTCATCCTGGTCCATTCCTTGTTCTTGGCCTGAACCTGCTTCACGCGCCGGTCCACACGCATCCGCACATCGACCTCCTTGCCGTACGCCGCGAACGCGATCGCCCCGGGCAGGATCACCTTCTTCCTCGCATCCGTCCCCAGCGAACTCAGAGTCGCCGTCTGCCCCGAACGGATGTCGTGCTCCATGTCCACCACAGTCTTGTCCAGCACCGTCACCAGCGAGTTCAGGATGCTCCACTGGTCCTTGCTCCGCGGCCAGAAACTCGACGCCCCGGGCATGTTCGTCGGGAGCGCGATGTACCACCTTCCCTCCTCGAGCTTCATCGGCAGCCCGAGCCCGGGGATGATCGGCTCCCCGTCGAGCATGATCGACGCCGTGTCGTCCGCGGTCTTGATCGTCGAGAGCCGCGACGCGTTGCGCTCGAGCCAGCCGTACGGATCGGCGAACAGCCGATTGAACAGGTCCTCCATCTGCCGCTCGTCCATCGGCCCGCCGCCCGAGGGCGAGGCCGACACGCCACCACTCCCGACACGCACGCTGACCCGGCCCCCACGCCCCCCACCTCCCGGCCCGCCGCCGGACATCATCTTGTTGAGAAACTCCACCGCCGAGCCGTCCGCGGCCGACTCCGCCGCCTTGTCCTTGAGTTTCGCGAGTTCGTCCGGAAAACGCTCGGCCGCTGCCGCGGACATGCTCTGCATGTGTCCCGCCAGTTTGCCCATGTTGTTCAACACCACCCGCATCTCCGGCGAGTCCGCGTAGATCAGGTCCGGCAGTTGCGTAGTTTTCCCGTCCTTGATCATCTGCACCGCCGACGCGATGAGTTCGTCCGGCGAGCGCTGGCTGTACTTTTTCTTCCGAGAGCATCCGCCGACGCCAACCGTCAGCGCCAGCACCGCGGCGAACACCAGCCCGTGCCCCAACACTCGCCGCACCAAATGATGCGCCGTCAGCCGCTCCACGCTGGATCCGCAGGTCATCGAACGCCTCCTGCCCACCACGACCCGAACCCCCTCCCGATATCGTTCGCACGCTGGTTCTACCGCGATTCCCGGTCCCGGTCGCGTATTGTTCTAGCATGACGATCGTCGTCAACGACCAGCCGAGGCGCCTCCCCGACAAGGCGAGCATCGCCTCCCTCCTGACCGAGTTGAAACTCGACAAGCAACCCTGCGCTGTCGAGGTCAACAAGCGGTTGGTCGCCAAGTCCGCCCATGCGGAAACCCAACTCGCCGATGGCGACCGCGTCGAGATCGTCACGCTCGTCGGAGGCGGCTGACCACCCCCCCCTTCCCCCCAGACCGACGCGGCAGGCATCGGCCCACTCGCGACTCCCGCTTCACACCTCGACCACAACCATGCCCAACATCGAAGCCAAGCCGCTCTCGCCCATTCCCTCCCCAGCCACCGAAACCCTCCGCATCGGCGGCCGCGAGTTCGCCTCACGCCTCATCGTCGGCACCGGCAAGTACAAGACCTACGACCTCATGCAGCAGGCCCTTGATGCCAGTGGGGCGCAGGTCGTCACCGTCGCCGTCCGGCGCGAGCGACTCGTCAACGAACGCGGCGAGTCCCTGCTGAACTTCCTCGACCTGTCTCGCTACACCATCCTCCCCAACACCGCCGGCTGCTTCACTTCCGAGGATGCCGTTCGCGTCGCGAGGCTCGGCCGCGAACTCCTCAGCCAGCTCGGCAACCCCGGCGCGGGCTGGGTCAAACTCGAAGTGCTCGGCGACAAAAAAACGCTCCTGCCCGACCCCGTCGGAACGCTCGAGGCCACTCGCCAACTTGTCGCGGATGGCTTTCAAGTCCTCGCCTACACCTCCGACGACCCGATCTCCGCGATCAGGATCAAGGAAGCCGGCGCAACCAGCGTCATGCCCGCGGGTTCGCCCATCGGGTCGGGCCAGGGCGTGCTCAACCGCAACAACATCGTGCTCTGCCTCGAACTGCTCAAGCAGGGCGACCCCGACTACCCCGTGATCGTCGATGCGGGCGTCGGCAGCGCGAGCGATGTCTCGACCGCGATGGAACTCGGCGCCGACGGTATCCTGCTCAACACCGCCGTCGCCCACGCCCGCGATCCCGTGCTCATGGCCCACGCCATGCGGCACGCCACCCTCGCCGGGCGTCAGTCCTACCTCGCGGGAAGAATCCCCAAGAAGCTCTACGCCAGCGCGAGCTCGCCGTGGGAAGGCACGATCTCGTACATTCCCGGAGAGTGAGCGATCGGATCCGAACAGGAGTCGCAGCCATGGTCAAGAAGAAAACCAACCTCGGCACCGCCCTCGCGGGCATCCTCATCCTCGTCGTCGCCGTGCTCCTGGTCATCTGGGTCATCTCCATCATCACCGGATGACGCCGCCTCGCAACGCGGCTATCGTCTGTCCTGAAATCCCGGGCGCGTAGCTCAGTTGGCTAGAGCGCAGCTGTCACATAGCTGAGGTCACAGGTTCGAGCCCTGTTGCGCCCATTCCCATCCGGCTCCAGACGTTGATGCCGCGCGGCCGCCCACCCACGGGCGAGGCCGCTGGCGTTGCCGTTCGCCTTGCGATCGGCCCATCGCACGTACGGAAAGCCGATCGCACCTCCCCAGCGACCTCCACCCCGTTTCGGCGGCCCTCGTTTCGCGCTCTTTTCCCCGGCGATCGACCGTATTTCCGGTTATTTTCTCAAGTTTTCGACCGGTAACGCTTTTTTGCGCTTTTTTCGTCGCCCTCACCACCCGCACCCTTGACATTGCCGGTGCATCTGGTACATTGCACTTGCCTTACCGGATAGTTCCCAAAGACGGCGTCCTGCGAAACCCTGCGTTAGCAAAAGACTCCTTCCGGGTCTGGAGCACAGAGAGAGACGCGAGAGAGAGGGTGGAGCGAGAGAGGGATAGCCCGAGGGAGCTTCTGGAGTGAGAGAGAGGCGAGAGAGGGCCTAAACAGTCCTCTAACCCCGCTACGAACTGACCGGTCGTAGCGGGGATTTTTCTTTTTGCGATCGTCGAGGCTTTCACCGCCGCCGCTTCGCGACACCGTGGATTGTGTGGCTCCGCGCCAATGCTCGCCGCGTCGCGTCCACTGCTCCGTTTCTTGCGCCCCCGGAAGCGCTTGTTGCCCGCCGCAGACGGCGTGCACGCAGCTCCTCGCCTCTGAACTGCCACAGGAACGGCGGCCAGGTTACCCCCTCACCCGCTCGATCTCCCGGTATGGCGGCTCTCCGAACCGCGCACCACGCCGCCCCATCGCTCGCGCCACCTTCCCTTTCACAGCGGCCGGATCTCCACCACGCTCCACCCCCCACCCGCGCTCCAGCCGAACTGCTCGAATCCGTCGAGTTTCAACCGCCGCACCACCGGAGCCTCGCCGGGCGCGGTCGGCATCTGCGCGTTCAGGAAGAACCGCCACGAAGCCAGTTGCCGGTTCTGCCCCGGCTCGACCACGGGGACCTCATCGACGATCGTCGGCATCGCCGGCGCGGGGTTGGGCTTCACGCGCAGCCGCAACGGCAGCGACACGCGCGTCCCCTTCTGGACCACCATCGCCCGGATGTTCCGGCGCGTGAGGTTGTCCCGCTCGATCCCCCCCGCATCGACCAACAGCGAATCCGCCACGCTCACCCCGATGCACTCGCCCGTTGCGAGGTCGATCTCCACGCACGCATCCTCCCCAACACCCAGCCCCAGCCGCTTGCCGCTCGCCTCGCACGCGGCGACCAGCCGCCCGAACCGATGCCGCTCGAAGAAGTGCGAGTCCGTGATCACCCACGGCACGAAGTTCATCCCCTGGCCGATCTGCGGCCCCAGCGGCAGTTCGCGCGCCCCCCCCTGGCGCTTGTCATCGGCATCATCATCGTCGCCGCGCTGGGTGCGATTCGACCGGATCCCCAGCGCCTCGGCGCTCCGGCCCGTGAAGAACATCGGGTCCGACATCATCGCATCGCCCGCGCTGGTCCCGGCGATCACCCCGCCGCGAGCGAGCAGCCGCCGCATCGCCAGCGACTCGGGCGTGTCCTGCCCATCCTTGAGGTACCGCGTCGTGATCCGCTTCTGATCGCCCCCGGTGAAGAACATCGCGCTCGCCGCATCGATCAGCGCGACCGTCTCCTCCGTCGAAGTCGCCCGCATGACCGCATCGATCCGGCAGGTCGGACAATACGCCGAGATCGACTGTCGCTTCCCCGTGACGTTCGGCTCCTCGTTCCCGCTTGCGGCCGTGGCGATGACGACCCGCGGGGCCTCCCTGTCCTCGGGCCTCGCAGCCTGCTTCGCCAATGTGACGAACCGCTCGTACACCGGCCTGTTGTCATCATCCAGTCCGCCGCCGATCACCAGCAGATGACCCCTCAGGCCGGTATCCGGCTCGGAGGATCGACACTGCGCCGGGCCGTTGACCCCGCACCCGGCGACCGACATCGAGACAACGAGCAGACAAACCGAGAGCACGCGTTGCAGCATGGCCTCAGTCTACCCGAAACCAGCGCCATCAGGTTTCCCATGACTCTCCGCAATGCGTTGTCGCGCTCGGCATGACGCCGCGACCCGCGTCGGCAGTCTCGTGGTTCGCGGCTGGGCGAGAGCCGGATTTCCCCCTAAACTTGCCGGCCTCACGCTCCCAGACGCCCCCATCATGCCCAGCAAGTCCGTCTATCTCGAAACCTTCGGCTGCCAGATGAACGAGCTCGACAGCGAACTCGTCACCGGAAGTCTCCGCGCCCTGGGCTACCGCTTCACGACCGATGCCGATGCGGCGGATGTCATCCTCTACAACACCTGCTCGGTCCGGGAGCACGCCGAGCAGAAGGTCTGGTCGCGTCTGGGCCTCGACAAGTTCCGCAAGCAGGTCCGGCCCGAGATCGTCGTCGGCGTCCTCGGCTGCATGGCCGAGCGCGACGGCGAGGACCTCATCAAGCGGATGCCCGTCGTGGACATCCTCTGCGGACCGGGCGAGCTCGACAAACTGCCGAGCCTGCTCGACAACGCGGTGCGGACGCGGATGCCTCTTGGTACGTCGGGTCTCCCGCCCGACAGCGAAGCGTGCGTGCGACCTGACGCCGGGCCGGAGGCCCGACATGCCACCCCCTCCGCCCGCCAGGTCGCCCTCCAGGGCAACACCTCCCGCCGCAGCGCGACCCTCGCCGCCGCGGAAGACTCGCTCGAACTGCTCGACCTTTCCCGCGCCGTCAGCCCCGAGGACCACGGCCACACGCGCAGCGCGTACGTCCGAATCACCCGCGGCTGCAACAAGTTCTGCACCTACTGCGTCGTCCCCTTCACCCGCGGCGCCGAGATGCACCGCCCGCCGCGGCACATCGTCGATGAGTGCAAGCGGCTGGCCGATTCGGGCGTCCTCGAAGTCACGCTCCTGGGCCAGACCGTCAACCACTACCGCTTCGAGCACGGCGCGGCCGTGAGCGTCGGCGGAATCACGCAGCCCCAGAAGGGCCGCAGTTACAAGGGCGGCCACGACCGCGACCCCTTCGCCGGCGAGCGCACCACCACCTTCGCCGACCTGCTCGCGATGATCCACGAAGAGGTCCCCGCGATCCGGCGCCTCCGCTTCGTGACCAGCTACCCGCGAGACTTCGGCAACGATGTCCTCGAAGTCATCCGCGACCACCCCCGCATCTGCCGCTACCTGCACGTCCCGGCCCAGAGCGGCTCCAACCGCATCCTCTCCATGATGAACCGCGGGTACACCGTCGAGGAGTACCTGGAGTTCCTCGACCGCGCCCGCTCGCACCTGCACCAGCCGGAACTTGGCCGCCCGCTCACCATCGCGGGCGACATCATCGTGGGCTTCCCGAGCGAGACCGAAGAGGACCACTGCGCAACCGTCACGCTGCTGGAAGGGGCGCGGTACAAGAACTGCTTCATCTTCAAGTACTCGCCGCGCCCCGGCACGATCGCCTTCGACAAACTGACCGACGACATCCCCGAAGCCGTCAAACGCCGGCGCAACAACGCCCTGCTCGCGCTCCAGCAGCGCATCAGCGATGAGGTCTCTCGCGAGTACATCGGCCAGACGCTCGAAGTCTTCGTCGAGGGCCTCAGCCAGCACGAAGTCCGCAAGAAGGCCCGGGACCAGAAGGCCAAGCCGCACGCCAACGGCCTTGTCGGCCTCACCATCCGCGGCCACCAGCCCCACCACATGGAGGGTGCGTGCGAGGTCGCCTGCGGCTGCGAGGCCTCGCACATCGAAGAGCCCGAGTCGTCCCCCGCCGCCGTGCAGATCTCCGCCCGCACCGAAGGCGACCTCATTGTGCACGTCGATCTTCCGGCGAGTGATAGCGGCCCACAGCAGGCCGCGGCCATGATCGGGCGCATCATCTCGGTGCGCATTACCGCCGCCAGATCGCTCTCGCTCATGGGCGAGATCGTCGCCACCCCTCCCGACGAAGCCGCAACCGCGCGCCGACTCGCGACCGTCCAACCTCGCGCATAACGATCCACAACGCCTCGCCATCGCAGCAGGTACGCCGCGCGCGGTCGCGTCCGGAGCGTTCTGATGCCACGCGCCTCACCCATCCCCCTCTTCCATGCGCTTGCGCGCGCGACGCTTGGCCTCGGCCAGGCTCGGCGGCGTATCGGGAGCCGGCTCTTTCGCCGGCTCTTCGATGATCGGGGGCGTGGTCGCTTCCCCACCCGAACCGGCCTTTGCGGCGGCTCTTGCAGACTTCCGGCGAGCCTGCTCCGCCTTGATCAACGCCCTGGCATCGTCGGTCGAGAGTTGCTTCGGGTGCCCCGCCGCGAGCCGGCCCTCATCGAGCCGCTGATCGATCGCCTGCTCGGTCTGGCGCAGCCGGCCCACCGCCTGCGCCGCCGAATCGCCGCGCTCACGCACGGCCTCCGCGGCGGTCCGCCGCAGCGACCGCCCGAACTCGCGGCTCAACAAACGATCCCACGCGATGCGCCGGCAGCCGACATCAAGAAGGTACACGGCGATGATCGCGATCAGCAGCGCGTGCCAGATGGGTGTCCGCGCAAGCGAAGGCACGACCTTCGAGCGGTCGAAGAGGTCAAACGGCGCTTCGGCGGGCGTCGCCGCCGCGGAGCCACTCTGAACAACCACCGACTTCCCTCCGGTGCTCTCCGCGATCCGCGCCAGGCCGGCTTCGTTCGAGCGCAGGCTGGCGAACTCCGGGCTTGCGGCCGGAGTCACACCCCCAACCAGCGGAGCCATCGGCTTTCCGGCGAGGCTCGGCGTGAGCGTGACGATCCGGCTGCTCTGGCTTCCCGCCCCCAGGCCCTTCACCAGGCCCTCATACTCGCCCGGCCCAACCTGCGCGAGCACGACCTCGCGCCGTTCATCGCTGCCGCCGTGCACCCAGCCGGAAACCGTCATGCCGTCGCGGGGCCTGCCCGCGGCATCGCTCGCGAGCACACGGATGCGCAGGTCGTCCCCATCGGTCTCGAGCGAGAGTTCCTGCCCGCGCTCGGGCTGCGGACGCGCCAGACCGCGGACAACCTGCGTCCACATCCGCGAGTACGCCGGCCGCGTCAGCCACTGCCTCGCCCACAGGTGCGCATCCGACGTGAACGCGCCGACCTGACCGACCCCGGCGTTCCAGTGCGCCAGCACCGGCTCGCCGCCGGGCGTGACGATCGGCGTCATCGCGCCGCGCTCGAGCCTGGCCTGAGTCAGGACCAGCCCACCGAGCACCGGGAGCGGATCGGTCAGCCCATCGACCAGCGCGGAACCGATCGCCAACAGCCGCGGCGTGAAGGGCGTCAGCCGGATCTGCGGCGAGCGGACGATGCGAACCGCCTTGATGAAGATCCTGGGCAAGAGCGACGGGTCCGTGACCATGAAGAAGGTGCCATCACCCCGCGCCGCCATCTGCTGCATCCCCGCCGCGTCGGCGCGATCCCCGACGGCGATGGTCGTCACGCGGATGTTGTCCTCTTTCAGCCGCTCGCACATCGCCGGCAACTCGCGAGCACCCTGCGAAACGCCGTCGGAGAGCACGATGACATGCTTGACGTCGGCCTTGACGGCGCGGAGCTGGCGGTGTGCCTCTTCGAGCGCGGGCGGCAGGTTGGTCCCGCCATCGGGGAAGATCGACCGCACCTTCTCGGCCGACGCCTCCGGATCGCGGTTGGGCCCGAGCGGGATCAGCACCTGGTGCGTCTGGTTGAAGATGATGACGCCGAGCAGGTCGGTCTTGTCCAGCGTGCGCACCGCCGCCGCCGCGCCGTCGTTGGCGATCTCCTGCTGCGTCTTGCCCGTGCCCATGACCCGGAAGCCCATCGACCCGGAACAATCGATGACGATCACCACGGCCGCGGCGGGCGAGATCAACCGTTCGGGCAGGTCGAGGATCACGGGCAGGATCGGCTCGATCGGCGTGCCCTTCCACCCGCCCGCGCCGAACGAATCAGGGCCGCCGACCATGACCAGCCCCCCGCCGAACCGCGTGACATACTCCGCCAGCGCCCTGCTCACGCCCTCGTTGAGCGCATCGGCGGAGACGTTCTGCAGCACGATCAGGTCGTAACGCTGCATCCACAACTGGTCGGCCTGCACTCGCTCGGGCGCGATCATCTCGACTTCGACGCCGGCCGCGCCGAGGGCCTTGGCCAGTGTCGCGCCCGCGCCCGACTCATCGCCCCCTCCGACACCGTCGATGAGCAGGAGCGAACTCCGGCCGGGCGTCAGTGTGACGGCCCGTGCCCGGTTGTTGTCGGCGATCGTGTCCTGCCCCGCGTCGGGCGTGAACACGGCCTCGAACCTGTGAACGCGCCCCGGCGGCAGCCGCACCGGCAGAAGCAGCGTGGTGCGGCCCGCGCCCAGCGTGATCGCCCGACGAGTGCCCGGTTCGTCGCCGTTGATGTCGATCGGCTCGTTCTCGCGCGAGAGTTCGAGCGTGCCCGATGCCGGACCGGTCGAAGCGAGCGTGACGCGGATCCTGGCCGTCGATTCGCTCGGCGCGGCCGCGGGAGATTCGACGGACTCGATCGACACCTCGTGATCGGCCCGATAGACAAGGCCGATCGTGTTGACGGCAACCTGCCGTCTCCGGCCGCTCCCACCGACCAGTTCGGCCAGCGCCTGCTCGGTGTCGCCGGTCGTTGCGACGCCGTCGGAGATCACCACCACACGCAGCGCCGAGCCTGGCGGCGCGACCGCGGGCGCCAGACGCAGGGCCTCGGCGAGGTTGGTCTCGCCGGAGGCGGACGCGGGCAGCGTGGTGAAATCCGGGGCCTGGGCGAGGAACCGGTCGCGGGGCGCGGCCTGCGGCGCGGCGAGAACCGAGGCGCCTTTTCCGAAGGCGATCAGGGCCGAAGTGTCGTCGGGCCGACGTCGCGCGGACCCGAGGTCGAGCAGGGGCCGCACGCGGTCCCACGTGCCGAGCCTCCGCCCCTGCGCATTAACCCCGGGATCGAAGAGGCGCTCAACCGACCCGGAGACATCGAGCAGCGCGACAACGCAGACGCGATCGACCTCCCGGGTCAACGTCGCGCCCGCGAGCGCCAGCGCGGCCGCGGCCAGAAACAAGCAGCGGATGAGCACCGAGAGCCACCGCCGCCCCTCGCTCATGGCACGAAGCCAGCGCACACCCACCAGCGCGAGCGGAACCGCCGCGGCCGCTACCAGCAACCACATCGGTTCGAGCAGACGCAGGCTCACGGCGCATCCTTGGCGGGAGCGGCCGCGGGCGTTTCCGAGGGAAGCGCGGGCTTGTGCAGGACCCGCGCCGGCAGCCGGTTGAAGTACTCGCGCAGGACGCGGTCGTACCGGCTGGGCACCGTGCGATCGCCGATCGCCTGCTCCGCGCTGCGTGCCGCTTCGCGCAGGCGACCCTCGACGGCTTCATCGGATGTGGAGGACCGGTGTTGACCATCACCCAGCCACTCGGCCACCACCTGGTCGCGCGACTCGGCGCTCGAGCGGGGAAGTTCTCGCGGCGAGGCATCGACCGGCGCGAACCGTGGCTTGCCGGTCGGCGCATCGGGCTTGGTCGCCACGTTGTCGCGGCCGGGCTGTTCGCCGGGACGATCGGACGGTCGAGCGGCACCCCGGTCATGCCGGCGAGCCGCTTCGCGGGCCCAGCGCTCCATCTTCGCCTTCTGCTCCGGGCTGGCCGCGTCGTACAGGTCTTGCGCGCGCCTGCGAAGTTCATCCGCCGCTTGTCGGCGCTTCGCGGCGTCCTGACCGGGCTTGGACATCTCTTCGAGTTGCTTGCGGAGGTCCTCGACCGACTCTCGCTGCGAATCTGTAAGCGGCGGTGTGCTGGAATCGGGAGATTCGCCATCGGCCTTCCGCGACGTCTGATCGGACGAGGGCTTCTCCGGGTTCGGGCGATCCGAGCGGCCTGGATTGGGCTTGGAGTTCGTATCGGAAGCCTGACCGGACTTCGAACGGTCGCCCGTCGCCGGCTCGGGCTGCTGGCCTTCAGCGCGTGGCTGTTCACCGCGTTGACCCTGCCGCGGGCGCGAGTCGGAAGCGCCTTGCGGCGGGGGCTTCGGGGCTTCGCCCTCGCCCGGGCTTGCGTTGGGCGATTCCCCCGGGTTCTCACGCACGGCCTTCTGCTCGCCCGCCTTCGATTGTTCGGTGCGCTTGGACGCTGGCGAAGTTGGCTCGGCCCGGGGTTTGGGCTGATCGCCGGGCTTGGGTTCACCGACTTGCTGCTCGGGCTTGGTGTCGCCCGGTCGCTGCTCGCCACTCTCCGATGGCGTGCGCTGAGTCGGCTCGCGCCCGGCTTGCGACTCCTTCCGTTCGGCGGGCTGAGATTGAGGCTTGGATGGCTCGCCGGGCTCGGGTTCCCCGACTTGCCGCCCGGGCTTGGACTCGCCCGTCCCCTGCGCCGGCTTCTCCGTCGGTTTGGGTTGACTCGGTTTGCCGCTGGTCGCCTGTTGCGTCGTCTGTTCGCCTGTCGAGGGTCGGTCGGCCTTGTGATCGGTGCGGGAATCTCCGGATTCGCGCCCGCCGCTCTCCGATGGCTTCCGCCGACCCGCCTCGCCTCCGGAGGGAGCCTCGCGGGTCGGAGATGGCTGCGGCTTGGTCTCTTGCTCGGGCTTGTTCGGCTGTTCGCCGGACCCCGGCTCGCCTGGCGGGTTCGCTTTGGAGTTTCGCTCCGGCGTCATCGCCGGTTGGTCAGCGTTGTCGCTGGGCTGGTCGGCTCTATCGGCTTGCGATCCGGTCGGCTGCTCCGGCCTGGAACGATCGCTGGCCTTGCGCGTCGGCGGCTCGGTCCGCGGCTTGCCATCGTCGCGCATCGCCGGCTCACCCGCCGGATGCTCCGCGGCGGGCGGCTCTGGGGACGCTTTCAAGCGATCAGCGAGTTCCTTGACCCGGTCGCGCAGGCTTTTGACCTGCTTCTCCGCGGCGGTCGGCTTGGGCTCGGCCGGATGCTCCTCGATTGGATCGGCATCTCGCGATGGAGGGGTCGAAGTTTCGGCCTCGTTGGATCGGCTCGCGGGTGTTTCTGGCGACTCGGCGGGCTCCGGCGCGCGGGCTTTGTCAAGGTCCTGCGCCAGGCGCTCGAGGTCCCGGGCCGCGCGCTCACGCTGCTCGGGCGCGAGCGAACGGTTGCGGTTGAGAAGCTGGTCCGCGGCACGCTTGGCGGCCTCAAGATCGCCGCGGCGGATGGCCCGCGAGAGCGCCGAGGAATCCTGCTCGGATGCCGGCAGGCCCGCGAGTTCGTCACGGACCGCATCCGACTCCGACTGCGCGGCCTCGGCGGCCTGTTCGTGCTGGTTGGCCAGTTGACTCAGCGTTTCGGAGGCTCGCGAGACGGCTTCGTCGAGTCGGTCGGCGCGTTGATCGCCCGTCAAGGACGCGGCCGGCGACGGTGGATCGCCTTCGAGTTCGCGCCGGAGTTCCTCGAGCGCCCTGGTCTGGGACTCGCTGGCGGGAAGAGACGGATCGGCGGTCTGCCTGACGCTCTCGATCGCGGCTCCGAGGCGAGAGTCCAGCACGCCGGCCCGAGCGGAGGCATCGCGTCGGCTCTCCTCCCTCGCTCGCGCACCCGGGGACCACTTGGGAGCGAGCAGCCCCGCGGCGGCTGCCAGGCCCAGGATCACGGGCCACGCGCCCCACGATCGGCCGAGGCGGATGGGCACCGCGCGCCGGGCATCGGCGCCCGCCGCCGCGGACTCGCCGGCTTCGACCGCGAGCCGCGAGAAGGGGTCCTTCGCGCGCGCGAGCGAGAGCGAAGTCGAGACCTTGTCGGACAGCCGCAGGCGCAGGTCAACCTCTTGCGCGGCCGCGAGCAGCGAGGGACGGCGGCGGAACGCCGCTGCTAAACCGACCACGGCGGCGATGGCGACCGGGACGGTCAGGCTCAGAGAGAGCGGGATCGAGACATCGGCCAACCGGTCGATGGCGACCAGGGCGGCCGCGCCGCACGCCCCGGCGAGCAGGGCCGGTCCGAGTCGCGCAATCGCGGCCTGTGCGGTCATCCGACCCCGCGCCAGCCGTGCAACCCGTTCAACATGCCCCATGCCCAATCATACAATCGATCACGACGCGGGTTGATCCGCGAATCGGTCGATAATGGCGGTACCCAACCTCCGAAGGACTATCGCCCTTCGCGGGATCTTGCATGGACTTCAACCAAACCATCCAGCACCTGCTCACGCTCGCGCCGATGAGCCAGGCCCAGAGCGAGGAGGCGTTCGAGCACATCCTCTCGGGGCGGATCGATGACGCGAGGATCGCGGCGTTTCTCTCGCTCATCGCCGCGCGGCCGGCGGGTCCGAGCGTCGATGAGGTCGCGGGCGCGGCGAACGTCTTCCGAAGGCACGCCAAGCCCGTGAGTCGGCCCGTCTCGGGCCCGTTCGCGGACGCGAGACTGCTCGACACCTGCGGCACGGGGGGAGCGGCCAAGCTGTTCAACGTCTCTACCGCGGCCGCGCTGGTCGTCCCTTCCGCGAGTCGCGGCCGCGTCATGGTCGCCAAGCACGGCAACACCAGCCGATCCGGGCGCGGGAGCGTGGAGGTGCTGCGGGGCCTGGGCGTGAACGTCGATGCGGAAGCGGGCGTGCAGACTCGGTGCCTCGGCGAGGCCGGCGTGTGCTTCTCGATGGCGCCGCGGCACCATCCGGCGGCCCGGCACGCCGCGGCGGCGCGAAAGAGCCTGGGGTTCAGCACAATCTTCAACCTGGTCGGACCGCTGGCGAACCCGGCGGGCGCGGAGCACCAGATCATCGGGACGTGGTCGCACGCCAACGCCCGGCTGCTGGCCGAAGCCCTGGCGCGGCTCAACAGCGCGAGCCCCGGGTCCTGGAGATCGTGGGTGTATTCAAGCATGGACGGCCTTGACGAACTGACCATCACCGATCGAACACTCGTTTGCGAGGTCGGGTCGGGGCGCATCATGACTCACGCGTTCGAGATCGATGCCCGCGAGTACGGATTGGCTCGGGCGGACGTCGGCGAGTTGCGGTGCGATTCGCTCGACGAGGCCGTCGCCACGGTCCGGCGCGTGCTCGACCGATCCGCCGGCCCGCAGCGCGACATGGTGCTCCTGAGCGTGGGCGCGGCCCTGGTGGTGTGCGGCTGCGAGAGCGATCTGCGGTCGGGGATCACCGCCGCGGCCGGTGCCATCGATCGCGGCGAGGCATCGGCGACGCTCGAGCGTCTGGTCGAGCTGACACGATCAGCGGCGTGAGTTCGCGGCGGTCATCCCTTCGGCGAAGACATCCGCCGCGGCTTTGAGGAGGTCGCTGGGGGCTTCGCGGCGTCCGACCATCCAGGTCGTCGGTTCCGCGCCGTCGCCGCGGCCGAGCCAGAGCACGAACTGCATCCGCGGGTGCCGATCAAGCCACGCGAGGATCGCCTGCCGGGCCTCGGGGGAATCGAAGTTGGCCACACCGATGTCGTTGCGGAGGTCCGCGACGAGGTCCACATCGGCCCTGGTCGCTTCCTCGCTCTGACCCTCGATCGGCTTGATGTTGCCGTGCAGGCGGAAGCCGGCCCTGCGGAGGTTGGCGAGCGACCGCTCGACCGTCTCTTTCAGCGGGCTCTTGTAGGTCGCGGGGTCGCAGAGCACCAGCGCCGAGCCTTCCTCGCCGGACGGACTGGCCACCTCGGGACCGGGCACGACCAGTGAACCGACCCGGCCGAAGTCCTCTTCGGGTGAGTCCGCGGCGGCTTCATCCTCGTGCACGGCGATACTGGTGGAGATGTGGATGCCGTTGGGGCCGATACGGACGGTGCGGTTGAGACCGTCGGCGCCGGGCTGCTCGAGCGTGACGGTGCGGTGGATACCGAACACCCCAAACACAAACACGCCGGCGCCGACGAGCGTGAGAAACGCGAGCACGGCGATGCCGACGCCGAGGTTCATCGGCTTGAAGGCCCCCGGCGAGTACCGCTGCATGCGCTGGTGGGCGCGGGCCTGGGCCGACTTGGCGCGTGCACGGGCACGGGCGAGCTGCTCGGCGGCGGTCGCGCCGGCGACGCGGGGGCGAGGCGACGACGCGCCATCGCCGCGCGGCGCGTGCTGGCCGTCCAGCACGTACTGGCCGGTGAGCCAGTTGGTGACTCGCACGCGTGGGGAACCCGACGGGGTCGATGCCCCCACGCTGGGCGCGGGGAACGCCGCGCCCCGGATCGGCTGCGGGCGGAACTCGTGCGGGCGCGGCGTGTGCGCGGCGAGGCTTGCCACGCCGGCCGCGGCGGCGGGCATCGCGGCCTCCCACTCGTGGCGGGCCTCGGCGGGGAGCGAGGCAACGGCGCCGTCGTCCTGACCGCCGAAGCTCGGGAGCATGGCGGGCTTGATGGCGAAGGGGTCGGCGGCGGCGGCGACGCACTCGAGATCGGCGAGCATGACGGCGGCGGACTCGTAGCGCTTGTCGTAGTCGGTCATGGCGCGCCGGACGATCCAGCGGATCGCCTCGGGGCAACGCCTGGTGATCTGGCTCAGCCCGCCGTGGGCGGGGAAGGAGTTCTCGATGACGGAGTAGAGCACCGCGCCGGCGGCGTAGAGATCGAACCGGGCGCCGTCAACCTCGTGGACCTTCACACCGCGCAGAGCCATGCGGACCATCTCGGGGTCGCGGAAGTACTCGGTGCCGTGGGTCGTGAGGGTGAGGCTGGAGCGGAGCGGGGTGATGAGACCGAAGTCCACGAGGTGGGCCTGGCCGTCGGCGACGATGATGTTGTCGGGCTTGACATCCTTGTGCCAGAGGCCGCCCTGGTGGTAGTGGCAGAGCGTGCGGACCAGGTCTGATGCGAACTCGACGGCATCGCGGAGTTGCCGGGGCGCCAGGCCGCCCGCGCCGGACTCGGCGTGCAGTCGCTGCGTGACCAGGCCGAGCGACTCGCCCGGGACGTACCGCATGACGTAGTAGAACCGCTCGTCGTTGAGGTCGTGTTCGAGGATCAGGCCGAGCCGCTTGGCCGCGGGCAGGGCGCGGTTCTCGCGGACGATCTGCGGCAGGCTGCTTCCGTCACGGAGCGAGAACGACTTGATGACGACCTGACCGACATCCGCCAGACCGCCCCGCGCGAACGCCGCGAGTTTCTCGTTGGAAGGGTTCGCGATGTAGAGTTTGCCGCCGGAACCTCCGCCGGGCAGGGAGCCGACGATGGAATAGCCGTCGAACTGGCCGGCCTTCCCGCCGCGCGGGCGGTCGGGACCCGGCGCGGCGGCGAACGCCTGCGGGAGACGCTGCTCGATGCCCTCGGTCATGGCCGAGAGGCAGAGAAGGCGGGCCGGGTGGCCGATCGCGATGCGGTACAGGCACCCGCCCATCGACTTGAGTTCGGACTGGATGGATCGCCCGAAGTGCGAAGCGGCCGACCAGCGTCCGATGAGGATGCTGCCGATGGTCGCCAACACGAAGAAGAGCGTCGTGAGCACGCCGCCGACGACACGGAGGGCGTCGCCGATCTCGCCGACCATGAAGCGGAAGACCTGAGAGAGCAGCCAGCCGAGCCCCTTGAACGCCGGAACGATCAGATAGACCAGCAGCGCGATGCCCAGGGGCACGGCGACGAGCACGATCAATCCGATGGCGAGCACCTGCGATCCCATGGTCGGAGTCCTTCACGCGCGTCACGAAACGCGTGGCTTGCTTCCCCTCGCTCCCGCGGAAACGGCTGCCGGCTTGGCAAACCCGGCGGCGGTCCTCAGCTCGTCGTCCCGCTTTCGGAGGGCGACCTGACGCTGGTAGATCTCGCCGACGGCTTCGTCGAAAAGCACATCGTCGGCTTTGGTGGGATTCAGTTGCAGGCCGTTTCGCTCCGCCTCCGAGAGCTCGTCGTCGGTGAAGGAGTAGGTGGCGATGACATCTTCGAGCCGCTTGCGGAGCGATTCGCGGACCTTGGCGAGTCTCCGGCTGACCGTGGGCTCGCTGATCCCGAGGGCGTCGGCGACTTCCTTGCCGCTCTGGCCGTCGAGGATGCGCATGCGGTAGATGGAGAAATCGGTGAAGTCGGCTTCCTTCTCGACCAGACGGATGGCGGCCTCGACCTTGGCGCGGAACATGGCCGCTTCGTACTCGGCATCGGCCCCGGCGGCGGTGGAGGCGATCATCCATGATTCGTCGAGCACGGCGGCCCGCTTGCTGCCGCCTCGTTTCTGGGCTCCGCGGCGGTCGAGCTCATCGCCCAGGACGTGCTTGGCGATGGCCAGCAGCCATGTTGAGAATCGAGCCCCGCGGCCGGGATCGTAGCGGTCGATGGAGTCGGAGAGGGCGGCGAGGGTCTCCTGCGAAAGGTCCCGCACGGTCTCGACCCCGATTCGACCCTTGCCCCACTTGGTCAGTTGGGCCCGCAGCACGGGGCCGAAGGTCTCCCACAGGTCGTACCACGCGGCCTGATCCTGGGCCCTCAGCCGTGCCACGAAGCTGGTTGTGAGCTGGTTGAGCATCCGACCACCTGCCTCCTTCGTTCCGCCATCTCGGTTACCCTGCACGATCATGGCAGGTGGTTGCCTCAACAACAGGTGCAAGCCGCGTGCCCCTCGACCAAGCTCGCCTCGGGCTTCGTAGCCCGAATCGAACCGCCATACTTGTTCCGACACTGGATGTTGGGGTTTCATATGCCAGTACGGCAGGGCGGAAAGAGGAGCAAGCAGACCGATAAAGTGCTATGCGGCTGCGCCTGTCTGAAACGCAACCGATTTCAGCCGATTCTCAGCGGGCTGACCGATCAATTTCAGCGAAAATCCCGACCTCTGAGACCATCTCGCGTGGAGAGAACGGGAAGCGGAATCGCGCCATATGATCGTTCGACCACCAAGTCGGAGCGGGTATCTGGCCACGCCACAAACGAGGCTGATCCATCGCACTTTCCAACCGATGCAGACGGTGTGGAAGCCCTTCGGTCACTGTTACTGGGAACAAGCGCCCCGATAAGCAGGTCAACCGTTAGCCCTTTGTTTGACGGGAACGCGATATCCGAATGGGTGGTTCCCCGGAAGAGGCTTGCGTCAGTCGGCTCTAAGTCACCTTGCCAATACTTTGGAACTGCAAATGCTGTATCCGTCAAGGCGAGACGAGAAGATACAACTTCAACAGGGTAGCCATGCACTGCATTCCATTCACGCCTCCCGCGAGGATCGACATCGATCGCATCTCCGGGTTCGAAGTATGCCGGAACAACGAGCGTTGCCCAGAACCCGCGACCAGCATTGAAGTACTGTCTTGGCAGGTCAAAACCGTGTAGGATCTTGGGGCCATTCGGCTCACCCGGGGTTTGAAAATACGGATGGAATGACTTGTTATCTGTCGCGTACATCGACAACGCACCAAACGCCTGCCGTTGTAGCGAAAGACTCGTAGAATCCTTCCCCTTCTGACGCGCTTCGCCTAGTGCGGGGATGACGAGCGCAATCAAGATGGCGAGAACGACGATGACTACCATCAATTCGACAAGCGTGAATGCACCTTGACCTGGAGCCGCGCCCCCGATTCTACTGCTCGTGATCCGAGGTGTAGAGCGGCCTGATTTCAAGCCATCGGGCGCGGCAACACAAAACGCCCACGCAACTAACCCAAACAACGCTACGTTTCGGACGATACCTATAGAAGCATCAATGCGCGCGTGACGCACTCGAACAGCTCCAAAGCATCCGCACGATGGCGCTGCTGGATCGAAAGCTAGCAGTACCAATGCGGCCGTGAAAGCCACAAGGGCAAGCATGATTGCCCCCAAAAGCCGCCGAGTCGGTGAGCCTAAGATCAACCGACCCGCGAAGAACGCCTCTGCGGCAATGACAGCGATCGAACAGAACCCGGCCGCAATGTCCCTGTATCCGACATGCAATAAATGGGCAACGACAGACGAGAACTGGATGCTATTGCAAGCTTTAATGAATGCAGAGCAAGTAAACAAGACACCAACAAAAATACAAACATACCGCCAGCCCATGGTAACTCGGCGATCTCTCATTTCAATAGAAAGTTGATCCACGTCAGTACTCCAGTGATGAATACGTGGCTACTTTCTGATTGAAATTGTACATGACTACGTACTGAAGGTACCATGACTTAGCCATTGCGTCATGCACATAGGTCAATCGGAGCGGGCGGCGGGCGCCGTCGCCATACTCCAAAATCATCCCCAGCTCAGCACATACGAGGTCCGGCGAGGCAGCAAAGAGCGCTTCCAATGGCTTGGGCGTGTCCCACCAACACCTCATTGTCATTCCGGCTTGACCAGTCCATAGTGACTCAGGAAGATCGCCGACGAGCCGCGGTCGCTCCCGTTGATTTGAAGCCCGCATGATGCCTATCGCACCTGCCAAACCTTTTTCTTCTTTTGCCAACGCGATCGGTTTGTTCGTGCCATCGCCGTAAGCTAGCCCGACTGTCCAGTACTTCGGGAATAACTCGCCAATAGCCGTGTTCTCAGGAAATGGCTCGCCAAAGTACAGCGTGTAGTCGCCGTCTATCAAGCCGGGCCGAATCAGTTTTTCCTTCGATTTGTAACGATATCCCTTGGAAATCCGCCAACCGACATAGTTTTCTGGCGAAGATTGACAGAACCGGTAGTAAATAAACTGTGCCGCCTCGTCTAACAACTCGTCTCTTGCACGTCGGAGGCCCTGTGTCTCATCTCGAACTGGCATTGCTTCTAACACAGCGCGCACGTCGTCCACCGAGGCCAACGCATCAATCCTCTGCACGGAAATGCGCGAATACGCATCTCGTCCGGCTTGCAGTGCATCCGCCCAAGTCGAGATGGTTTTTTTTCCTGCAGTAAGCTGCCAAATCGCTATACCTGCACACAGGCTAACCACTGCCAGCGTGCCAATCCACCCGTGCAGTGACCTGCGTGTCAAGTGGACCTCCAATCAATTGTTGTGATTGTTGGCGACAAGTGCCTTGTTCGGCACGATCACTCGCACTTTATTGTCACACCGGCAGGCCACGGCGTTCCGGGCCCCCCTTTTGGATCCAGGCACAATTCAGCGCTTATGCACTGACAGACGAATCCCCCCGCGCCCGCTTTGCAGCAGCACGCCAAGTTGGGGGTAGCACACCCCGGACCGGCGACACAGCTGCCGGATGTCGGGCAGAAAGTGGTCGCTGAGCCGGTGGCGTAGGCCGAGTAGGCCACACATGTGACCACGACGAACGCGGTGATAGATGGGAACAAGACACTCTTGCGGAAAGGCCGCATTGAGATCCTTTCAAAAATCGTCCCTGTACGTGCAGTGCGGCAGTTTACCACATGCAAATGTACCCGAAGGGGGAGCACTTGCAAGGCTCGCCCAAACAAAAGCTGTAAATCAGGATGGCGACGCCTCATATCGTTCGCTGGACACCTGAAACGCATCTGCGCATTCTCCCAACCACACTACCGCTGAGCCCTCCGCCGCCTCGTCCCTCGGATACGCGGGCGGGGTGGGGGGTGTTCCGCCCAGCAGGTTCGCCCGCGGCCAGTCTCACGGGCCAGTTCAGGAGGAATCGGCCAATGATTCCATTCAGCAAAGTCGTGATTCGTGGGGCCGTCATCGGCGCGCTCGGCCTGGGCGCGGTGGCGGTGATCGCCGGGCCGGACCGGATCGGGAGCTTGTTCACGCAGGCTCGCTCGAACATCAACGACCAGATCGACAAGAACATCACCGATCCGGTCGCGCTGCGGGCCCAGCTCAAGAGCCTGCAGGCGCAGTACCCCAAGCGGATCGCCGAGGTTCGGGGCGACCTGGCCCAGCTTCGCGAGCAGGTGGCTCAGCTCAAGCGCGACCAGGCGGTCTCGAACCGCGTGATCGACCTCGCAGATACGGACCTCGACAAGCTGGCGGCGGCGATCGACCACGCCGGCTCGGCGAGCATCCAGAATGCGAGCTTCGACGGCTCCGAGTCGCCCTCACAGGTGCTGATCCTGTTCAAGGGTGAGCGGATCGATGTGCCCGCCGCTCAGGTGAAGACCAACCAGATCAGCGCGACCCGCAACGCCTACGCCTCGCGGATCGCCGACATCACCCGCGACCTGGGCTACCTGGGCCAGCAGGAACGCCAGCTCTCGGGCCTCTTGAAGAAACTCGAGACCGAGCAGACCGGCTTCCAGACCCAGATGTTCGACCTCGACCGGCAGATCGACGCGATCGCGCGGAACGACCGCATGATCGACATCATCAAGGACCGGCAGGACGGCCTGGAAGAGCAGTCTCGCTACCGCGCGGCGAGCCTCGACCAGATCACGAGCAAGCTCGCGGACATCCGGGCGCGGCAGGAGGCCACGCTGGATTCGCTCGCCCAGTCGGCCTCGCACTTCGGCTACGAGGATGTCGCCAAGAGCCAGCTCGACCGCGAGTCGGCGAGCGAGGCGGCCAGGAGCGCGCGGGGCCCGCACGGGCGGAGCAAGGTTGAGCCGACGGTGATCGAGATCAACCCGGACAAGTTGCCTGCAACCACCGCGCCCAAGACGGAAGGGCCGATGGCCGTGAACCGCTGAGAGGCGAACACGAGGTGAAAGACGCGCGGGCGGGGACGCCCGTGCCACAAGAAGGCGACCCCTCGCGCGTGCGGGGGGTCGCTTGCGTTTCGGGGTGGGTATGCTGATCGGATGACTCAGCCCGGCGAGTTCTCGATCAGCAGCAACCGGCTTGTCGCCGATGGCGAGGAGGGAACGGGGAGGGTCGTGGTTCGGGGCGAGCGCATCGCCTCCGTGCAGCGATTCGCACGCGAGGATCTGCCTCACGCGGATCTTCAACTCGGCGACCTGGTGCTGATGCCGGGCATCGTGGATGCGCACGTGCACGTGAACGAGCCGGGGCGGACCGACTGGGAGGGCTTCCATACCGCTGGTCGGGCCGCGGCCGCGGGCGGTGTAACCACGATGGTCGCCATGCCCCTGAACTGCGACCCGGTGGTGACGAGCGCGGAGGCGTTGGGGCTTGAAGCGCAGGCCGCGGGGGGAAAATGCCTGGTGGATTACGGGCTCTGGGGCGGGCTGGTGCCGGGCAACGCGGGGAACCTGCGGGCGCTGTGGGAAGCGGGGGCGCTCGGGTTCAAGTGCTTCATGGTGCACTCGGGGATAGACGAGTTTCCGAACGTGACCGAGCGGGACTTGGAAGAGGCGATGCCGGTGCTGACGGGGTTGGGCGCGGTGCTGCTCGCGCACGCGGAAGACCCGGCGACGATCGATGCCGCGAGGATGACCGCGGGATTGGACCG
This sequence comes from Phycisphaerales bacterium, assembly GCA_020846975.1. Lineage (GTDB taxonomy): Bacteria > Planctomycetota > Phycisphaerae > Phycisphaerales > UBA1924 > JADLCX01. Next base: position 96,907 of record JADLCX010000058.1, on the reverse strand, counting down.
CCACCCGCGGAACTACGCGGCGTACCTGCGTTCGCGACCGCCGGAAGCCGAGACGCGGGCGATCGATACCCTGCTGCGGGTTGCCCGACGCCACGCGAGAGCGCATCCGAGGCTTCACATCGTGCACATCTCGGCCGCGGAGTCGCTCGCCATCATCGCGGCGGCCAGGCGTGAGGGAACCGCCATCACCGCCGAGACATGCCCGCATTACCTTCTCTTTGCCGCGGAAGACATCGCCGATGGGGCCACGCAGTTCAAGTGCGCCCCGCCGATCCGCGGCAGGAACAATCTGGCTTCGCTCTGGAAGGGACTGCTCCATGGCACGCTGGACCTGATCGGCTCCGATCACTCACCCTGCCCGCCGCTCATGAAGCACGCCGAGCGAGGAGACTTCTCGAGCGCATGGGGCGGTATCTCATCGCTGCAACTCACGCTCCCGGCGCTGTGGCAGGCCGCGAGCACGCGGGGGATTGACCTTCCAACACTCGCCGATCTCCTGACCGTGGCTCCGGCGCGCCTGGCGGGAATTGATGCGTTCAAGGGACGGATCGCCCCGGGCTACGACGCCGATCTGGTGGTGTTCGATCCCGGACAGAAGTGGAAGGTTGAGGCTGAACAACTGCACCATCGGCACAAGTTGACGCCGTATGATGGAATGACCGTGGAAGGCCGGGTCATGGCGACGCTTTCGCGGGGCCGCCCGGTGTTCACGGACCCGAGTTGGGCACCACACCTGCCGGGCGAAGCCGGCCGCGGTGTTGACGGTCTGGCAACGGAGGCGAAGGGTCAGTGGATCAAGCGAGCACGGACACGCCGGGATATGCCGAGTTGATCGACCTCGCCGGCTCGCGCATCGGCGGCCGCGCGATGGCGGCGAGCGACGACTTCTTCGCCGAGAAGGAGAACCTGCTCAGGCCCGAGCGGGCGGTGTTCATTCCCGGCAAGTTCACCGAGCGCGGCAAGTGGATGGATGGATGGGAGTCGCGGCGGAAGCGGGAGCCCGGGCACGACTGGTGCATCGTCGCGCTGGGCGTGGCGGGCTCGATCGCGGGCGTGAACGTGGACACAAGCCACTTCAACGGGAACCAGCCGGAATCCTGCACGATCGAGGGCGCCGAGTGTGCGCCGGGTGTCACCGACGACGAACTCTCGCGAGGCGCCGGCCGCGTTTCGTGGCGGGAGATCGTGTCACGGACCCCGCTCGGCCCGAACCGTGAACACTTCATCGCCGCGCTCGGCCACGCGGTGCATTCGAGGTTCACGCACATCCGGCTGAACATCTTCCCCGATGGGGGCGTGGCGCGGTTTCGCGTGTTCGGGCACGTGCGGCCGGACTGGGAAACCATGTCGCGTGCGACCGGTCCGATCGACCTCGCCGCGGCCGTGAACGGCGGGCTGGTCGTCGCGGCCAACGACATGCACTTCGGCTCGCGGCACAACCTGATCATGCCGGGTCGCGCAGAGGACATGGGCGATGGCTGGGAGACCCGCCGCAAGCGCGGGTTGACCTGGGGCGCCGACGGCCCGAAGGAGCACGACTGGTGCATCGTGCGGTTTGGCAGCCGGGGCACGATCGACGAGGTCGTGGTGGACACCAACCACTTCAAGGGCAACTTCCCCCACAGTTGCCGGATAGAGGTATGCGATGCGCCCGCCAAGCCCGACCAGCAGGCCGATCTTGCGAACGCGCCGTGGCGGGAACTGCTTCCCCGGACACGCTTGGAGGGCGATCGCGAGCACCGCTTCACGGGCGGGTTCGCCTCGGGCGTGGCCGGGCAGCCGGTGACGCACGCAAGGCTGAGCATCTTCCCGGATGGCGGCGTCAGTCGATTGCGGATGCTCGGCCGACCGGCACGATAGACTGTGGCGACATGAGCCGATCGCCGCCCACTCCGCCCGCAGATCAACCGCTCAGCGACGGGCTCGCGCGGTTCAACGAGCGGGACCATCGGGAGGCCGTGAAGGCCCTGCACGCCTGCTGCGGCTCGGAAGTCTGGGCCGCGGCCGTCGCCGACGGGCGTCCGTACGCGACCGTCGAAGACTTTTTCCGTGCGGCGCAGGACACGTGGTTTCTGCTGCCCGAGGGCGAGTGGCTCGAGGCGTTCGCCCACCATCCTCGGATCGGCGAGCGGAAACTCGATTCGGCGAGGTTCGCGGCCACCGCCGCACAATCGGCTCGCGAGCAGTCGGGCATGGACGCGGCGACCGACGATCAGCGGCACGAGTTCGAGGACCTCAACGCCCGCTACGCGAAGCGATTCGGGCATGTGTTCCTGATCTGCGCCACCGGCAAGTCCGCGGCGTTCATGCTCGATCAACTCCGCAGTCGGCTTGTCAACGAGGCGCACACCGAACTGCACACCGCCGCGCAGGAACAGTCCCGGATCACCCGCATCCGGCTGGAAAGGATGCTCGCCTCATGAGCGCCGTGACCACGCACATACTTGATACCGCGCTGGGCAAGCCGGCCGCGGGCGTGAGCGTGTCGCTCGCCATGATGGGGTCGAACGATGCATGGATCGGCCTCGCGCAGGCGGCGACGGACACCGACGGGCGCATCCGCGAGTTCCTGTCGCCCGGCCAGACGCTGCGGGCGGGCACGTACCGGTTGCGATTCGACACCGGTCCGTACCACGCCGCCCGGGGCGTCGCCGGCGGCGGGTTCTTCCCGTTCGTGGATGTCGTGTTCGAGATCAAGGCCGCGGGCCAGCACTTCCACGTGCCACTCCTGCTGAGCCCGTTCGGCTATTCAACCTACCGAGGGAGTTGAGATTGGCAAGGCGCATCAGGCAGGCTCCGGGCGGCACGCTGCTCCTGCACAACAACTACGGCAAGTCCCGCGTCCGCATGGTGAAGGTCTCCCGCAAGGGCAGGGTGCACACGGTGCGGGAGTTCACGGTCGATGTCGCGCTGACCGGCGACTTCGACGACATCCACACGCGCGGCGACAACCGCAAGTGCCTGCCCACCGACACGATGAAGAACACCGTGCACGCGCTGGGCAAAAAGCACCCCATCACCAGCATCGAATCGTTCGCGATGCGGCTGGCGGAGCACTTCCACTCGAGCAACCGGCACGTCGAGCGTGCGAGGGTCAGCATCCAGGAGACCGCGTGGGAACGGCTCAACTCCCGCGGAAAGCCCCACCCGCACTGCTTCATCAGGGGCGGCGAGGAAAGACAGACGTGCCGGGTTCTGCACGCGCACGAAGGTCCGTACATCTCCGGCGGGATCGAATCGCTCACGATCCTCAAGAGCACGGACTCGGCCTTCTCGGGGTTCATGCGCGACCAGTACACGACGCTCAAGGCGACGCGTGACCGGATCTTCGCCACGAGCCTCAACGCCGAGTGGAACTACCTCTCCGACCCGGAGCGCCCGGCCCGGATCGACTTCGGCGCGTGCCGCAGCGCGATCCGGGGCGCGCTGATCCAGACCTTTGCGGATCACAAGAGCGAATCGGTGCAGCACACGCTCCACGCCATGGGCGAGGCGGCGCTGCGAACGTGCAAGGCGATCCACAGCATCCACATCTCGATGCCCAACAAGCACTGCCTGCTCGTGGACCTCTCGCCCTTCGGCATGACCAATCCGAACGAGGTGTTCGTGCCCACCGATGAGCCGCACGGGCTGATCGAGGCCACTATCGTTCGGTGATGAGCACCCCCCAATCAGCAGCCTCACCCGAGCCCCGCACGAGCCAGTCGCGTGTCGCCCTCGTCACGGGCGCGACGGCGGGAATCGGGCTGGCGATCGCACGCCACCTGGCCCGGGCCGGCGCCCGCGTGATCGTCAACGGCCGCCGGAAGGAACGGCTCGCCGAGGTTGTGTCGCAACTTCCCGGAGCCACGGGCGTCGCGGGCGATTGCGCCGAGCAACCCGTCATCGACGCGATGTTCGAGCAGGCCTCCGCGAAGTTCGGCCGGGCGCCGAGCGTGGTGATCGCCAACGCCGGGCGCGGGCTGGCGGGTTCGGTCGTGACCAGCGACCCGGCGCAGTGGGAAGACATGATCCGCACGAACCTGCTCGGCGCGGCGAGGCTGATCCGAACGGCCGCGCAGCGGATGCTGGGGGCCGACGACCCGGCCAAGGCGCCGCTCGATCCGGCCTGGCGCGACAACCCCCGCGACATCGTGATCATCGGCTCGGTCGTCGGCCGCCACGTCTCGCCCTTCTCGAGCATGTACGGCTCGACCAAGTTCGCCGTGCACGGTCTGGCGGAGGGCGTTCGACGCGAGCTCGGACCCAAGGGCATCCGCGTGAGCCTGATCGAGCCCGCGTTCGTGGTCAGCGAGTTCCAGGGCGTGGCCGGCTACACCGACGCGTGGTTCCGCGGCCCCGGCGGCGTGCTCGACCGCATGGGTCCGGTGCTGGACCCGGATGACGTTGCACGGATGGTCGGCTTCATCGTCTCGCAGCCGGCGCACGTGCACGTCTCGGACCTGCTCGTGCGCCCGGTAAGGCAGGAGTATCCGTGAGCGGCGCCCGGACAACGCGAAGAAGTCGGAAAGAGGATGCGGAGATCTCGGAGCAGGAACAGGGCTGACGCTGCTCTTGTGCCGCTGTCTTCCGCCGCGAACCCCGCGACCGCTCCGCGATCTCCGTGTTGTCCGGGATGAAGTCGTGACGGCCACTACAACCACAGCGGCACGATCTCGAACCTGTCAACATCGACCAATCCCAGGTCGGTGAGTTTCAGGTGCGGGATCACCGGCAGGGGCAGGAACGAGAGCGGCATGAACGGGTCGTGGTGCGGGCAGCCCATCGACTTCGCCGCCTCGAGCAGCGCGGCCTGCTGGGCGATGACCGTCTCGGCGGACTGGTCGGACATCAGCCCGGCGATGGGCAGCGGAAGGATCGCGAGCACGCGGCCGTCCCGCACCGCGCACTGGCCGCCGCCGCACGCTTCGAGCGCGCGTGCCGCGGCCAGCATGTCGGCATCGTTCGTGCCGACGATCGCGAGGTTGTGGGAGTCGTGGCCCACGGTCGATGCCATCGCTCCCGCGGCAAGACCAAACCCTTTCACGAAGCCCAGGCCGACGTTGCCCGTGCCCTTGTGCCGCTCGACAACGGCGAGTTTCAGGATGTCGCGCGCGGGATCGGACACGCAACACCCGGCCTCGATCTTCGCGTGGGCCGAGAGCGAGGCCGTGGTGAGTTGGTGCGGGTCCATGCCGATGACCCGGACCTGACCCGGTCCGCGGGTGAGGATCTTGAACGAATCGACCGACAGACGCTCGGGCAACCGCAGCGGTGATCGAGGGATGCTCCCGCCTGATGGCGAGCACGCTTCATGCACGTACGCGCCGTCCCTCGCGACAACCCGGCCGTGGTGCATGACGAGCGTGGGTTGAAGGTCGTTCAGATCATCGCACACCACCAGGTCGGCCTTGAAGCCGGGAGCGATCGCGCCGAGATCTCGCCGCCGGTAGTGCCGCGCGGGGTTGATCGTCGCCATGCGGATGGCCGTGATCGGGTCGAGCCCAAGATCGATGGCCCGTCGTACCACGTGGTCGATATGGCCCTCGGCCCTCAGGTCGGCCGGGTGGCGATCATCGGTGCAGAAGCAGAAGCGGTGGGCGTTGTGCGGATTGACCGCGGGCAACAGCGCTTCGAGGTTCCTCGCCGCGCTGCCCTCGCGGATGTGGACGGTCATCCCCGCCCGCACCTTCTCGATCGCCTCATCCGAGGTGGTGCACTCGTGGTCGGAGGAAATCCCCGCCGCGCAATAGGCCTGCAACGCCCGGCCGCGCAGGCCCGGAGCGTGGCCATCCACCACGCCGCGGCGGGAAAGCCCGAGCTCCACCTTGGCCAGCAGTTCGGCCCGCCCGGTGACGATGCCCGGAAAGTTCATCATCTCCGCCAGCGCGACCACGCGGTCGTCATCAAACAGCGGCGCCAGGTCGGCGGCTTCGAGCCTCGCCCCCGATGTCTCCAGGTGCGAGGCCGGCACGCAGCTCGATAGCGCGAACATCGCGTTGATGGGCAGGCCGCGGGCGTTCTCCATCACGAAGCGGATGCCCGCGATCCCGAGCACGTTGGCGATCTCGTGCGGGTCGAGCACGACGCCCGTCGTGCCGTGCGGCGTCGCCAGCCTGACGAACTCCGACGGCGGGAGCAGCGTCGATTCCACGTGCATGTGGGCATCGATGAAGCCGGGCATCAGGTACGCGCCCTCCAGATCGATGGTCTCCATCCCGACCACATGATCGCCGCCGGCACAGGCGATGCTCTCGCCCGCGAGCGCGACGCACCCTTCGAGGATCTCGCCGCTCATGACGTTGACGATGCGGGCGTTGGTGAGCACCACATCGGCGGTCCTGTCGCCGCGCGCCACCGCGATGAGGTCGTTCGATACCATGCCGTCAGCTCCGGGCATCGGCAGCCTGTGGATTTCGGAACAACAACCACTCCTTCACATCGCCGGGGGTGTTGAGGTTCATCGCGATCCGGGGATCGTCAACAGGAACGCGACGAGCCCGCGAACCGATGAACGTGTCGAGCCGGAGCGTGTCCGCATCAGCCGCCGCCGACACGGCCGGGTCCAGTACATCCGTCACGAACCGCCACGGCAGGTGAACGGGATGCCCCGTCGCGCCCATGTGCGTGGGGATGGTGACCGAGTCACGGTTCGCGGGTGATGCCAGCGCCTCCCACACGTGCATCGACGGGGCCGGGCAATCGACCGGAAGGATGAACACCGACCCCGGCGGCGAGGCTCGCAGCGATGCCAGGCCGGCGAGGATGCTCGCGAACATCGGACGATCCGGGTCCACCACAACCAGCTCGGGCCGGTCGCTCTTCACCGACATCCCATCCCGCACCCCGGGAGAGACCACCCACGTTGTCGTGAAGCCCGGGCGCGGCAGACAGTCCCGCTGGTGCCGCCACCACGGCCGCCCGCCGACATCCATCAGCGCCTTCGGCCCGCCCATGCGCACGCCGCGCCCGGCGGCCAGCACCAGCACGTGCGCGAGCGATGGAGGGGTGCGTTCAGGCGCGGGCAAGCTTGCGCGCCTCCATCAGCAGTTGCGCGGCGATCGAGACCGCGACGGCGTGCGGCTCCTTCCCCGTGTCGCCCACGCCGATCGGGCAGTGGACCTGCTGAACGATCCCCTCATCGATCCCCGACGCCACCAGCCTCCCGAAGAGGCAGACCCGCTTCGACCTCGAACCGATCAGGCCCAGGAACACCGGCATCCTCACCAGCAGCTTCCGCAGCAGCTCAAAGTCGGTATCGTGCGAGCAGGTCATCACCACCGCGAGCGTGCTCGCGGGGTGTTCGTGGGCCAGCCGCACGCCCTCATCCCACGAGTGGACGCAGCGGGCCCGTGGGTAGCGATCGCGCGAGCCCCAATCCTCCCGGTCATCGACCACGATGACCTCCACCGGCGAGTGGCTCAGCATCTCCGCCAGCGCGTGCGCGACATGCCCCGCGCCGAACACCGCTACCCGCGCCGGGCGGCCGTGGTACTCGAAGAACACCTCCATCGTCCCGCCGCAGCACTGGTCGGCATCGGCCCCCAGCACGTACTTCTCCGTCGCGTGCGAACGCTTGTCGTAGCACGACCGCGCCGCGTCCAGCACCAGGTGCTCGAACTGCCCCCCACCCACCGTCCCGTGCGCGCCGTTCGGCGATCCGCCCGCCGCGGCCGTGTGCGGCCGCCAGATCATCCTCGCCCCCGGGTTCCGCGGCGTGCTCCCCTGCGCCCGCACGACCGTCACCATGACAAACGGCTCCCCGCTCTCGAGCAGTTCGGCGGCCGTCAACAGCACTTCACGATCGTCGGTCATGCGCTCCTCACACCACGCTCGAACAGGCTCCGAGCAGCGAATGGTAGAGCAACCGCCCCATGACGGTCCGCCGGTACGCCGCCGTCGAGCGGATGTCGTCGATCGGCGAAATGTCGGCCTGGAGCGCGGGCATGAACCCGCCCGCCGAGGTAATCCTCGCGCCCGAATCCAGCAGCCGCTCGACTTCTCGGCAGCGCACCACCGTCGGCGCCACGCTGTTGGCCACGATGCGCCATCGATCCGCGCCGGACCCGGCCAGCCGCGTGATCGCCACGCCGATCTTCGTGATCGCCTGCGCCCGCCGCGGCCCGACCTTGTGGAACACGGCCACATCTCGGGACCGGATCGGCACCTCGATCGCCGTGATCAACTCGTCGGGACGTCTCACCGACGCCCGATACCCCGTGTAGAACGCGCTCAGGGGAACGACCCGCTCGCCGCCGGACGATCGCAGCGCCACGCCCGCGTCGTACGCCATGAGCACGGGCACACCGTCCGCCGCGGGCGAGGCGTTGGCGATGTTCCCCGCCCAGGTTCCCCGTGACTGGATCTGCACCGCGCCGACCTGCCGCGCGGCCGCGTTCAATAGCGGCAGCTCCGCCGCGACACGCGCCTCTCGCACGACATCCCAGTACGTCGTCAACGCGCCCAGCACCAACGCATCGTCCCGCCACACAAGCGGCCGGAGTTCCGACACGCCCGACAGGTCCAGGTACTCCCCCTCGTGCGCGGCCGACTTCGACGGCCAGTGCACGAGCAGGTCGGTGCCGCCGGCCAGCGGCCGCAGCGTGCGACCCTCCGCCGCGGCACGGGCCAGCATCTCGCACGCCTCGTTGACCGTGGCCGGCGCGTGCACCTTCACGCCGCACCCCCCGACCGAGCATCGGACTCCACCCACGCGTGCAGACCGTCGATGATCCCGTCGTAACCCGTGCACCGGCACAGGTTCCCGGCCATCAACTCGCGCAGCGTGTGCGAATCCCTCAAGCCCGGATTCTCCTTCACCCACAGCGCGGTCATCACGACCCCCGGCGTGCACGCGCCGCACTGCGTCGCCCCGCTCGCGAGCATCGGGCCCAGGGCCTTTGCATCCACCGACTCGATCGTTCTCACGCTCCGGCCCCGGCATTGGGCGGTCAATACCAGGCACGAGTTGGCCGGCACGCCGTCCATCAGCACCGTGCACGCCCCGCACTCGCCCTCCCCGCACCCTTCCTTGCTCCCCGTCAGGCCGAGGCGATACCGAAGCGTGTCCAGCAACCGCTCGCGCGGATCGACCTCCACCCTCACGGGCTTGCCGTTGAGCGTCAGTCGCACCTCCATCGCCCGGCCATCCTCACACGCCATGCGCACCCTCCGCCGCTTCCACGAGCGTCATCAGCCGTTCGGGGGTCATCGGGATCGTCATCGGGTCCGCGCCCACCTCCCTCCCCATCGCATCCGCGATCGCGTTGAGGACCGCGGGCGCTGGGCCGTCCATCGGCAACTCCCCCACCCCTTTCGCGCCGCCCCCGCCGTGGGCGTAGGGGACCTCCACGAACTCCACCTCGATCGGCGGCACATCGTCCGCGGTCGGGATGATGTAGTTGGTGAGTTGGTTGTTCACCATCGCGCCGTCGCGGAACCTGCACTCCTCCAGCAGAGCCCACCCGATCGCCTGCACCACGCCGCCCTGCACCTGCCCCTTCGCGAGGACCGGGTTGATCACCCGTCCGATGTCCTGCACGCTCGCGAAGTCCAGCACCCTCGCCGCGCACGTGCGCAGATCGACCTCCACGTGCGCCACGCACGCGCCCCACGCGTACGTCGCGTACGCATCGCCGACATACCGCTCATCGTCGAACTTCACGCCCGGCGGCGGCTCGAACGTGGCCGTCGCGGCCGGTTCCCGGCCCGGATTCCGCGCGTGCCACTCGACAATCGCCCGCCTCAGCGAATCTCCGTTCAGGCCGCCAACTCCGAGTCCCGAACCCCGAGTTCCGAGTTTCTGTTTCAGCTCCCCGCACGCCTTCTCGATCAACCGCCCCACCACCATCACCGTGCGCGAGGCCACCGTCGGCCCCGAGTTGGGCACCACCGCCGTGTCCGGCGTCGCCACGACGATCTCGCCCGCGTCATATCCCGCCGCCGCCGCCGCGATCTGCGCGAACACCGTGCTCGTCCCCTGCCCCATCTCCGTGCTCGCCGCCCGCACCTCGATCCGCCCATCCGCCAGCCCCGCCACCTGCACCTTCGAGTCCAGGTACACCTCGCCGTTGCCCGTGAACCCCGCCCCGTGCCACACGCACGACACACCGACACCCCGCCGCAGGTACGGGTGCGTGAGGTTGAACGCCGCGGCCTCCTCCCGCCGCTCTTCCCAGGCACCCAGCTTCAACGCCCGATCCAGCAGCGCCACCCGATCCGTCCCACCGCTGATCCCCCCGATCGTCTGCCCCGTCGCCGTCGTCTGGCCGTCGCGCAGCAGGTTGAGTTTCCTGAACGCGACCGGGTCCATCCCGATCGCGCCGGCCACGCGGTCCATGTGCCGCTCGCACGCGAACTGGGTCTGGGGCGCGCCGAACCCGCGGAACGCGCCGTACGGCACGCTGTTGCTCAGCACCACGCGCCCCTCGACCAGCACGTTCGGGCAGAAGTAAGGCCCGCACGCGTGGATAATCCCGCGAGAGAGCACCACCGGCGAGAGCGTCACGTAGGCCCCGCCATCCAGCAGCACATCGATCTTCATCGCCGTCAGCCGCCCGTCCGCATCCACGCCCGTGGTGTGCCGCACGCGCGAGGGATGCCGCTTGGTCGTCGCCGCCATGTCCTCATCGCGGTCGTAGACGATCTTCACCGGCCGCCCGCCCGCCTTCAAGGAGAGCAGCGCGGCGTGCATCGCGAGGGTCGATGGGTAGTCCTCCTTGCCCCCAAAGCCCCCGCCCGTCGGCGCCTGGATCACTCGGACCCGTCTCTCGTCTCTTCCCAGCGCGTGTTTCAGCGCGTTGAGCACGTAGTACGGACACTGCATCGAACCCCGCACCACCACCACATCACCCTCAACCCACGCCGCCATCGCGTTCGGCTCGATGTAGATGTGCTCCTGCGCGCCCGTCTGGTACTCCCCCTCGATCACGCGCGCAGCGCTCGCCAGCGCACGCTCGACATCGCCCTTGGCGATCCGCAGCGACTTGATCGTGTTGTCACTCCCCCGCTGCACCTGCTCCGCCCGCGGCGGTACGCGGTAGTCCAGCACCGGCGGCTCGGGATCGACCTCCACCTTCACCCCCGCGACCGCCCGCCGCAAGAGCCGCCGATCCTCGTGCGCGATGAGCACCACCGGCTCGTGCACATGCCGCACACAGCCCGCCGCCAGCACCGGCTGGTCGTTCTCGATCAGGTACGTTTCGTTCGGCCCGGGGATGTCCCGGTGGTCCACCACGATGAACGATGACCAGTCGATCGCCGGATCGAACTTCACCGCCGTGATCCGCCCGCGCGAGACCGGCGAGCGAACCGTCATCCCCCACAGACAGCCGGGGATGGGCTCATCATCCAGGTAGCGCTCAGCGCCGGTCAGCTTGGCGAGGCCTTCGAGACGGTGCATGGGCAGCATGACAATACACCGACCTGCGAACGGCCGCCGCCCGTCCTGCACCGCCTCCCTTACCCGCCGAACGCCTTCCTGTAGTCCTCGACGAACTTCTTCAACCCCGAATCCGTCAACGGGTGGTTCAGCATCTGCTTGATCACGCCGAACGGCACCGTCGCCACATCCGTGCCGGCCAGCGCGCAGTCAACGATGTGCTTGGGGTGCCGGATGCTCGCGGCCAGGATCTTGGTCTGGAACCCGTAGTTGTCGTAGATCTGCCGCATCTTGTGGATGAGGTCCATCCCGTCCTCGGCGACATCGTCCAGCCGCCCGATGAACGGGCTGACCAGGAACGCGCCCGCCTTGGCCACCATCAGCGCCTGCAGCGGCTGGAAGCACAGCGTCATGTTCGTCTTCACGCCCTCATCGCTGAACGCCTTGCACGCCCTGAGCCCGTCCACCGTCGTCGGGAGCTTCACGACGATGTTCGACGCGATCTTGGCGTGCTCGCGCCCTTCCTTCATCATGCCCGCGTAGTCGGTCGCGATCACCTCGGCCGAGACCGGCCCCTTGACCACCTCGCAGATCTCGGCCAGCCGCCTCCTGTAATCGATCTTCTCCTTCGCAATCAGCGACGGATTGGTCGTCACACCGTCCAGCACCCCCAGCGCCGCCGCCTCCTTGATCTCGTCGATGTTCGCGGTGTCGATGTACAACTGCATCTGGCGATTCCCTTTCTGCGGCCTCCTGCCGCGGGTGGTGGTGCGATCAGATCCGAACCATCATAGATGCGCGGCCGTCCCGCGTTCGACCCGGGCCGCTCACGCGCCGACAACCACGAGTTTCTTCAACTCCCGCCTCATCACCTTCCCCGTCGGGTTCCGCGGCAACGCCTCCACCACCCGGACCTCGTCCGGGACCTTGTAGCCCGCCAGCCGGGACCGGCACCACGCCAACACTTCCTTCTCGTTGAACGCCGCCTTGCGGCCGTGCCCGTCGTCCCTGAGCTCGACAAACGCGATCGGCAGTTCCCCCCGCATCGGATCCGACTTCCCCACCACGCCCGAGTCCTTGACCGACGGGTGCGCGTTGAGCGCCTCCTCGATCTCCCGCGGGAACACGTTCTCCCCCGCCACGATCAGCATCTCCTTCAACCGCCCCGTGATGTACAGGTGCCCGTCATCATCGAACCGCCCGATGTCGCCCGTGCGGAACCACCCCTCCGCATCGAACGCCGCGGCTGTCTCCTCCGGGCGGTTGAAGTAGCCGCTCATCACGTTCGGACCCTTCATCCGAACCTCGCCATCGGCGTTGGCGCCGACCTCGCGCCCGGACTCCACGCTCACGATCCGCTGCCGCAGCCGCGGCATCGGCCGCCCCACCGATCCCGCCCGATACTCCCACGGGAGACAGACATTGGTGACCGGCGCGGTCTCCGTCAGGCCGTACCCCTCGGTGATCCTCACCCCGAACCGCTCGCAGAATGCCTCGGCCACCGCCCGCGGCAGCGGTTCCCCGCCCGAGACCACCAGCTTGAAGCCCGCGAAGTCCTCCGGACCGGCGTCCCGCGAGTGCAGCAGCGCGTTGTACATCGACGGGATCCCCACGAACATTGTGGGCCGATGCTCGCGCATCAGCCGCAGAAGTTTGCCGGGCGCGAACCTCGCTGTGTACACCGCCCGCGCCCCCAGCATCAGCGGGAGCAGCGTCAGCACCGTCAGCCCGAAGGAATGGAACTGCGGCAGGACCCCCAGGATCACCTCCGAATCGTCCACACCCAGCGCCTCGATCGCCTGCCCGATGTTCGCGGTGATGTTGCCGTGCGAGAGCATCACCCCCTTGGGCTTGCCGCTCGTCCCGGATGTGTACAGCAGCACGCCCAGATCGCCATCCCCGGCGAGCGCCGGCCATCGCAGGTCCGGCATCGACTTGAAGCCGATCCGCTCCATCCGCACCAGCCCGACACCCTCGGGAAGCCACTTGCCGGTGTCGGGCTCGGCGCCGTGCGCCTTGTCCAGCGGCGCCCCACCGTGCGCCCCGTGCATGTACTCCAGCATCGGTCCCGCGGTGATGATCGTGTCCGTCCCGCAGTCGTCGATCACGAACCGGAGTTCTTCCGGTTTGAGCAGGTAGTTCAGCGGCACCACCACGCGCCCCAGCATCCACGACGCCAGCGCGGCGATCGGGAACGCGCCGCCCGTCGGCAGCAGGATGCCCACGGTCCGCGCCCCGCCCGCGCTGGAAACGGCCGAGGCCACGTGCATCGCGGCCACCACCAGTTCCGCGGCCTTGAACGTCCGCTGATCGTCAACGATCACCGGCTTCCGGGCGTGCCAGACGAGTTGCTTGAGGATGGGCCAGTGGATCGACATGGGCGGCTCAAACGGCGTTCTGAATCGGATAGACTAGCGAACTTTCGGCGAACACGCTTGAACGTCGCTTTTCCGGGAACCACCTTCTCGATCGGGCGTCTATATCCTCACGGGTATCGGCGCACGGGCAACGGGGAGACCCGCCGATGGGGGAAAAATCAACAGGAGTTCCCGCATGGCCGCTCGAACGCTCCGCACGGGCATGATGCTCATCGCCTTTTCGCTCGCCGGTTCCTCGCTGGCCCAGACGCACACCGCGCCCGGAGTCGATGGCTCGGGCGGCGGGGGCTCGGGGGGTGGGGGCGCGGGGGGCGGGGGCAAGACCAGCCTCCGCGTCATCAAGGTTCCTGACCCAAACAGCCCGGCCGAAGTCGCCTACCGCGAGTCGCAGAAGAAGCGGGTCGAGATGGACAAGGACCTCCGCAAGATCCGCGCTCAATACTTCCGTGGAATCCGCAACACCGAGATCCGCCAGGTCGGCCTCAGCAAGCTCCGCGCCTTCAACGATCCGGCCGTCTACCCCACGCTCCTCGATCTGTTCGCCCAGGAAGACAAGGACGTTCGCGCCGAGGTCCTCCAACTCCTGGTCGACCAGAACCGCGACGAAGCCGACGCCGCGATCGCGTGGGCCGCCGTCTTCGACAACGACAAGTGGTTCCGCGACGAGGCCACCAAGCGCCTGCTCGCTCGCATCAAGGACCCGCCGAGCGGCGTCTCCGATCGCGTCAAGTCCGTCATCGCCTTCGGTCTGCGTGACCAGAAGAACCAGGTCATCGCCGCCGCCGCCCAGATGGCCGCGCCGCTCAAACTCTACGAAGCCATCCCGATGCTCATCAACACCCAGGTCCAGCGAGGCGGCTCGGCCGCGGGCACGGGCACCGTCGACCGAGGGGATGGCGCGCTCGCGTACATCATGATCGCCCAGCAGGTCGCCTTCGTGTCGGACCTCACCCCCGTCGTCGGCGACAGTGCCGTCGCCTTCGACCCCACCGTCGCCGTCGCGACCGAGGGCAACTACATCCGCGTCATCGACGCCGTGGTCATCACCTACCTCACCGAGGTCAACCGCGCCCTGATCGCCCTCGGCAACGCCGGATGGGACGGGCGCGACACCTCCGCCATGGGGTGGGACCAGAAGAAGTGGCAGGACTGGTACGCCGCGGAGTTCAAGCCCTACCGCGACAGGATCGAGGCCCAGAAGAAGGAAGTCGTCAAGAACGCGACCCCCGGCTGACCCGCCCCCGGCTATCTCCCGATCGCCAGCACCGACGCGATCGCCATGTCCGTCGTGTGGCTCAGCGAGATGAACCACCGATGGATGCCGCGCTCGACGGCGATCTCCGCCGCGCGGCCGTACAGACGCAGTCCCGGCTCCCCTCGTGCCGACCGGACCACCTCGATCTCCGTCCAACCGATCCCGTCGGCCAAGCCCGTGCCCAGCGCCTTCATCACGGCTTCCTTCGCCGCGAACCTCGCCGCGATGTGCTCGTGGTACCGCTTCGAGCCCGACTGGTAGTCGCGTTCATCCGCCGTGAAGCACCGCTCCAGAAACCGGTCCGGGTGGTCGGTCACCATCGCGCCGATCCGCGCGACCGAGACAATGTCGATGCCGTGGCCGATGATCTCCATGGGCGGTTCGTCCGCGGGCGCGGGCATCACGGCTTGGGCTTCTTGGCCTTCTCACCCGCCGGTTTCGCGGCCGGCTTTTCCGCTCGCGCGGGCTTCTCCGCGCTGGCCGGCGCGGCCTTGGATTCCGGCTTGTTCTCCGCCGGCTTGTCGCTCTTGTTCTCGCTCGACGCGGGCTTGTCCGCCTCGGCCGATTTCCTGTACGACTCTGACCGGTAGTCGGTCTGGTAGAACCCCGAGCCCTTGAACAGCACCGCCGCGCCGGTGCCGATCAGCCGCTCGAGCGTGTTCTTCCCGCACTCGGGGCACTTGCGGAGCGCCGAGTCCTTGATCGACTGGAACCGCTCGAAGCGGTGCTCGCACGACTTGCACTGGTACTCGTAGGTGGGCATGGCGGGATCAGGGGGCGACGGCGACCTTCGCGGCGCGGACGAGGCGGTCGAAGAGCTCGTAGCCCGGCTGGAAGACCGCGCTGATGCGTCCGGGCTCCACACCCTCAGCGGCCTGCCGCATGAGCGCGGCGTGCTTGTTGGGATCGAACTCGGCGTTCGGCGCGGGGTTGATGAGCCTCACCCCGTGCGCTTCCAGGGCCTTGATCATCTCGCCGCGGATGACCTTGACGCCCTCGATGATGCTCGCGGCGGCGGCGTCGGCAGGCTTCTGCGAGAGCGCGAGGTCGAAGTGGTCCAGCACGGGGATCATGCTGCCCAGGACCGCGATCACGCCCTGCCGACGCGCTTCCTGCTCGTTCTGCAGCGCACGTCGCTGGTAGTTCTGAAAGTCGGCCAGCGCGCGGCGCCAGCGGTCGTTGACATCGTCCAGCTCGGCCCGCAGCTGCGACAGCGCGGCGTCGGTCTTGCCGGCCTCGGGCTCGGCGCCCTCGGCCATCGCCTCGATGTCCGCGAAGTCGTCGATCGGGATATACCCGGCCTGCCCTTCCGGCGCGCCCGACTCCGCCTTCGGGTCGCGCGGCGGCGTTTCCGGGCTCGACGAGGGATTGGTTGGTTTCTTGCCGAACATGGTTGAACCCCTTCGATCGCTGGCCGGTCGAATCACCGGCGCCGATGGTCATCCCTTCAGTTTGTCCTTGATGTTCTTCCAGAATCCCTGCTCCTCGGGGAGCACCGATGTGCCATCGCCGGCCGCGTAGTCGCGCAGCAGTTTCTCCTGCGGCGGAGTCAGTTTCTTCGGGATCTCGACGTTGACGACCACGACCAGGTCGCCGCGCGAGGGCGATTGCAGCCGCGGCAGCCCCAGCCCCGGCATCTTGAACGGCGTCCCGTGCTGCGTACCGCGCGGAACCGTCAGCTTCTTCGGGCCGTCCAGCGAAGGAACATCGACCTCCGACCCCAGCGCCGCCTGCGCGAACGAGATCGGCAGTTCCATGAGCAGGTGCTCGCCCTCGCGCTGGAACGCCTCGTGATCCTCGATCCGCACAACCACGTGCAGGTCGCCTCGCATCCCCTCGCCGTTGGCCGAGACCTCGATCGGCGGCGGTTCGCCCTCGCCCCGGACACGCACGGCCTGGCCATCGCCGATCCCCGCGGGGATCCGCACGCTCAGTTTGCGCTTCTTGGGCACGCGCCCCTTGCCGCGGCAGCCCTCGCAGAACTCCTTGATGACCTTGCCCCGCCCGGCGCAGCTCGGACAGCCGACAACCATCCGGAACATCCCGCCCAGGCCGGTCTGCTGGACCTTGCCCTGACCGCCGCAGGTCGGACACACCACCGGCTTGGTCCCCGGCTTGGCCCCGGAGCCCGCGCACTTCTCGCACGCGTCCATGCGCGTGAAATCCACCTCTCGCTCGCACCCCTTGAGCACGTCATCGAGCGTGATGCTCACCTCGGTCTCGAGGTCGTACCCTCGCGGCGGTCCCTGCTGGCGCCCTCGCCCGCCGAACCCGCCGCCCCCGCCGAAGATATCGTTGAACATCGAGAAGATGTCCGTGACATCCATGCGGGAGAAGTCGTGCGGCGCGGGGCCGCCGCCGCCGCGAAGCCCCTCGTGGCCGTACTGGTCGTAGCGTTTCCGCTTGTCGGGATCGGACAGGACCTCGTAGGCCGCCGCGCACTCCTTGAACTTCACCTCGGCCTCGGCATCGCCCGGATTGCGGTCCGGGTGGTACTTCATCGCCAGGCGGCGGTAGGCGCGCTTGATCTCTTCGCCGTCAACGGTGCGTTCGACGGAGAGGACTTCGTAGTAATCGCGCTGCGTGGAGGGCATGGCTGGTGCTTGCGGGGATTCGCGGTTCAGTCGGCCGCGATGCTGTCCTGGGCGATGTGGATGGCGGTCTCGCCGTCGAGGAGGTCGTCGCTGTACTCATCAAAGTACAGGCCGCCGACGCACTGCGCGAGCGAGGCCGAGGCGCACGCGGCCGCGTCGCCCTCGGCCTTGTCCGAGCCGAAACCGAAACTCACGACCACGTCGTTCGCCGCGGGGAGCGTGACCTGCAGTTGCTTGGCCAGCGGCCTGGCGTCCTCGACCAGGAGCTCGAAACCGCTGCGCTCGCCGTCGAAAGTGACGGGCAGAAAGCCCGAGTGCGTGCGCCAATCGAAGTTGTCGAGCACAAGGTCAAACCCTGCGGACTTGATCGCCTCCTGCCACTTCTGACGGCTGGGCAGCGAGGCTTTCTTGCAACTGACGTACAGAGTGACGCTCATGTTGACCTCGTTTCGAGAACGCCGCGATCGCGAATCGGCCCCACGGTGTTTCGACCGTGGAGCCGGGAATGCCTCGAATCAGTTCACCGCGCCCACCACCGCCTCCTCCTTCTCCTTCACTTCCGAGACCAGGCAGTTGGTGGTCAGCATCAACCCCGCGACGCTCGCGGCGTTGATCAGCGCGGTCTTGGCGACCATCGCCGGGTCGATGATCCCCGCCTTGACCAGGTCGGTGTACTCGCCCGTCGCGGCGTTGTAGCCCAGGCCGCCCTTGCCCTCCTTGACCTTCTCCACGACCAGGTCGCCATCGACGCCCGCGTTCTCCGCGATCTGGAAGACGCAGGACTCGACCGCCTTGGCGACGATGTCGTAGCCGAACTTCTCGTCGCCCTTGGCTTTGGCCTTGGCCTTCTCGATCGCATCCTGGCTGCGGAGCAGCGCGACACCGCCGCCCGGGACGTACCCCTCCTTCGCGGCCGCGCGGGTCGCGTGCAGGGCGTCATCGACGCGGTCCTTCTTCTCCTTCATCGCGGTCTCGGTCGCCGCGCCGACGTGGATCATCGCCACGCCACCGGTGAGCTTGGCGTAGCGCTCCATCAGTTTCTCACGGTCGTAGTCGCTGGTGGACTTGTCGTGCTGGGCCTTGATCTGCGAGGCACGGGCCTCGATGTCCTTCTTCTTGCCCGCGCCCTCGATGATCGTCGTGTTGTCCTTGTCGATGACGATCTTCTTGGCCGTGCCCAGCTCGCTCATCTCGATCGACTCGAGCGAGCGGCCCAGATCCTCGGCGAAGAACACGCCGCCGGTCAGCACGGCGATGTCGCCGAGCATCGCCTTGCGACGATCGCCGAAGCCCGGGGCCTTGACCGCGCAGATCTTGAGCGTGCCCCGGAGCCGGTTGACGACCAGCGCGGCCAGCGCCTCGTTCTCGACCTCCTCGGCGATGATCAAGAGCGGGCTGCCGCCCATCGCGACCTTGTTGAGCAGGGGCAGGAAGTCCGCGAGGTTGGCGATCTTCTTCTCGTAGATGAGGATCTTGCAGTCCTCGAGCACGCACTCGGCCGTCTTCGGGTCGGTCATGAAGTACGGGGAGATGTAGCCCTTGTCGAACTGCATGCCCTCGACGTAGTCCAGCGTGGTCTCGGCGCTCTTGCCCTCCTCGACCTCCACGACCCCCTCCGCGCCGACCTTGCTGATCGCCTCGGCGATCAGCTCGCCGATCTGCGAGTCGTGGTTCGCCGAGACGGTCGCGATCTTCTTGTAGTCATCCTTGCCCTTGCACTTGACCGACATCTCGTCGATCGCCTCCGCGGCGGCCGCGGCGGCGTTGTTGATGCCGCGCTGCAACTGCACCGGGTTGGCCCCGCTGGCAACGAACCGCAGGCCCTCGTTGAAGATCGCCTCGGCCAGCACGGTCGCGGCCGTGGTCCCGTCGCCCGCCTTGTCGGCCGTCCTCTTGGCGACCTCGTTGACCATCTTCGCGCCCATGCTCTCGAACGGCGAGGGGAGCGTGATCTCCTTCGAGACCGACACGCCGTCCTTGGTGACCGAGGGCCCACCGTAGGACTTCTGGATGATGACGTTGCGCCCGGTCGGGCCCATCGTCACCTTCACCGCGCGGGCAAGGGCCGACACGCCCTTCTTCATCTCGATCAGGGCGGCATCGTCGAACATGATCTGCTTGCTGGCCATGGCTTGCTGTCTCCGTGTAACTTGGTGGGTTGCGTCTGGTTTCGTGAATCGGGTTTACGCCGCGGTCACACCCGGCACGGCCGGGCGGACGACGACATCGGTTTGTGTGCGTGCCCACGAATCGTCCGGCTCGTAACCAAGCCGGATCAGTTCCTGACCCGCCGCCGCGTGGTACCAGCGGCGGGCCTTGTCGCTCAGGTAGTTCTTCCAATCCCCCATCGCGCCCTTGCGGTACAGCGAGCGAGGGTTCTCCGCGCGATCCGTGCCCGGTGCGCCCAGGCCCGGGAGCGTGCGCGTCTGCGCCGAGACCGGCATCGCGAGCCCCGGATCGACGCCCAGGAACTCGTAGAGCCGGCGCCGCTCACCGTCGATGTCGGCGTGCAGCCGCTCGTACCGGACCCGCAGCGTCCGCGTCCCGAGGTTGAAGTTGGGATTGTCGAGCGCGGCCTGATCGATCCGGGCCCGCTCGGCCCAGCGCGATCCCAGCTCACGCACCCACGCCTCGCACGAGAGCAGCGACTGGGCCTGCTCGCGGGCGGATTCCGGCGAGGCCCCGATCCGCGCCTTGGCCTCACGATACACCTCGCGCGCCTCCGCGGGAATCCAGTGCCGCTGGCGGACGCGGAGCAGGTGGTAGGTGTGCGAGACCAGCACGTCGCGCCCGTCGCGTGTGATGTGGATGTACCGCGCCGCAGGGTCCTGCAGCATCTCCATCAGCGGGAGCGGGCTGTGGTCGCCCAGCACGTACGCGCCGGGCCGGTCGCGGTTCATCGTGACCATGCATTCGCGCACGAACCTCGCAAAGTGCAGCTCGATCGTGGGCCGCATCCTCCGTCCGGGCCTGAAGATCGGGTTGCCGCGCAGATCCAGCACCGCGCGCCGGATGTGCTGCATGTGCAGTTCGCCCTTGCACAGCATGTGCGGGTGCAGGTTGATCAGGTTGGCGATCCAGTTGGTCCCCGACTTGGGGTGCCCGCACACGAAGAACACCCGCGCTCGCCTTACCTTGCGGGCGCGCACCAACCGCCGGTAGGGGCGGATCACCGGCATCAGCCACCGCGGCGGCGGCTTCCGCTTGTTCAGTCGGTGCGGCGGGTTGGACGCGTTCAGGCTCACCAGTTCGCATCCTTCTCGTAACCAAGCTCAACCAGCGTGTCGTTGGCCTGCTCCTTGAACCACTGCCGCGCCTGCGGCGTGAAAAACCGCTGCCAGTCTCCCACCTGTCCCTTGCGGTAGATGTGGTGCGGGTCTTCCTTGGCCAATCCCGGTTTCGAGCGCGACTCTTCGGTCAGCGGCTCGGCCTCCGCCTCGTCGACGCCCAGGAACGCGTACATCGCCCGACGCTCCCCCTCCGGATCGGCGTGGATCTTCTCGTAGCGAACCACGTGCACGCGACCGGGAATCCCGCCGCCCAGTTCGCCCGCCTCGATCCGCTTCAGGGCCTCGAGATCGAGCCGAAGGTGGAACCGCCAGCGGCCCGCCAGCGTCTTGACCCAGCGCTCGTGGCAGAGGAGCAGTTCCGGGTTCTTGTTGAAGAAGTTGGGGTCCTTCAGAAACTCGGCCCGGTGCGGCCCGAAAAGGCTCTCGAAGTCGCCGGTCGTGTAGTGGTGGCCGGAGTTCTTCAGCTCCTGGTGGCTCCACGAGACCAGGATGTCGCGAGGATCGCGGATGATCAGGAAGTGCGAAGCCCCCTTCAGGAACACGTTCAGAGCCCGCGGCGTGCGATCGCCCAGCCAGAGCGCGCCCGGCTTGCGCTTGCACGAAGCACCGACAACGCGCCGGACCGTGTCCTCGAAGCACCGCTCCGCCTCGGATCGCATCGGCTCGCGGAACGCCGCGTGCCAGTGCCTGCCGGTGATGTCGTCCGTGGCGCGACGGAGCGACTCGAAGCGATACTCCCCGTCGATCATCACCTTCGGGTGACGGTTGAGCACGTTGTCCATCCAGTGCGTGCCCGAACGCGGGTGGCCGCAGAGGAAGAAAATGTAGTGCTGGCGCCCCTCCACCTCGGCCGTGAACCGCTCCTTCCACCCCAGCGACTGCTCGAGCGACAGCCCGTAGTCGGCCCGGTCGATCCCGGCCCGATGGCCGAGCACCGGCGGCTCGTTGCGCGGCGGCTTCGGCGGCGCGGGCGGCGGCGGCGCCACCACGTTCACGACCTTTCTGGCGAGTTGTCGGATCTGGCTCGTCATGCGTCGTGAGGTGCGATCACCAGTTCAGGTCCTTCTCGTACCCGAGTTCGATCAGCGCATCGCCCGCCTCCTCGCGGTAGATGCGCCGGGTCTTCTCGTCGAAGTAGTTCATCCAGTCGCCGACAATCCCCTTGCGGTTGTCGCTCGTCACCGTCTCCTGCTTGAAGCCCGGCAGGGCCTTGTTCTCATGGGTCGGCGCCTCGGCCTGCTCAGGGTCAAGCCCGAAGAACCGGTACAGTTCGACTCTCCGCTCCTCGAAGTTGCGGTGCAGGTCCTCGTAGCCGACCACCATCGTGGCCGCGCCCTCGGCTTCCAGCCGCCTCCTGGTATCGAGGTCCGAACGAACCCGGCCCGCCCACTCGCGGGCCAACGTCCGAACCCACGACTCCTCGGTCAGGAACCCGCGTCTGGCGTCCTTGAACGAGTCGGGGTTCGCCTGAAACTCCGCGATGTACCGGCCCGCGAACGGGCGGAACCTCGGACGGAACCAGTCGATCCGCTTCGCCCGCAGACTGTGGAACGCCTGGCTCACCAGCACATCGCGCCCGTCGCGGACCACCACGATGTTCCGGGCCCCGGGAAGGGCCTCCTGCAGGCGCCGCGGCGAGTGGTCGCCGATCCATGAAGCCGTCAGTTTTCGACCCGCCGCGGCGTAGACCGCGCGACGGATGGTCGTCTGCATCGCCTCGTTCGCGATGCGCAGCTGGTTGGGACGGTGGCCGAGATACCACCCCCCAACCCCGCCATCGGTCGCGGTGTAGCGCTTGTAGGCGTCGATCAGGTGATCGAAGTGGAACTCGCCGACGATGCCGAGCGCGGGGTGGAGGTTGAGCACCCGCGCCACCCAGTGCGTGCCGGATCGCCAGCAGCCGGTGAGGAAGAAGTACTTGAGAACGCGCCCGCGGATATCCACGGTGTGGGCGTTGATGCTCGGACGCGAGAGTTCGAGCAGCACATCCGAGTCGGCATCGCTCGGAAACGCGGCCGCGGACTCCGCGTGCGACCTGGCCAGCCCGACCTTCGAGGCCAGCGGGCGCAGAGCCTCCCGCACCGATTGCGGTATCACCGCCCGGGCCTTGTCGGCCAGCGACTCGGTCGGAGATGGGAGGCTTGCATCGGCCATGGTTCGCTGTCGTCGCCACCGCCCGCCGCGCAGCCGCGCGTGGTGGGGGCTACGCCCGCCCGCGACGGATCAGCCCTCGATGATGCCGAGGAGCTCGGACTCGCGGAGGATGAGCACCTTGTCGCCCTTGAACTCGACCTCCGTGCCGGCGTACTTGCCGTAGACGACCGTGTCGCCCTTGTTCACCGACATCTGCGCCCGCTGCCCGTTCTCCAGTCGCTTGCCGGGACCCACGGCGACAACCTGGCCGCGGACGGGCTTCTCCTTCGCGCTCTCGGGCAGGAAGATGCCCGAGGCGGTCTTGGACTCGTTCTCGATGGGCTTGACAAGGACGCGATCTTCGAGGGGCTTGATGGCCATGCTGCAATCTCCCAAGTCTTGGATTAGAGGTTGTTGTTTGGAAGCCCGGTTGCCCGGGCTGAGGTTGATGACGATCGAACTCTGACGCCGAAGGGACCGAAGGTGGGCTCAGAACCCCATCCCACCGCCCATGCCCGGCATCCCGCCCATGCCGCCCATCCCACCCATGCCGCCCCCGCCGTGACCGTGGCCGTGATCGTGGTGGTCGTCCTTGTCGCCGGGCTTCTCGGTGATGATGCAGTCCGCCGCGAGCAGGATGGTCGCGACCGACGCGGCGTTCTGAAGGGCCGAGCGATCAACCTTGGCGGGTGTGATGACGCCCTGCTTGAGCAGGTCGCCGTACTCGAGCGTCAGCGCGTTGAAGCCGAACGCCTTGCTCTTGTCCTGGCCCTCCTCGACCTTCGCCACGACGACCGTGCCCTTGGCCCCGGCGTTGTCGGCGATCGTCTGGAGCGGGAGCGCCAGCGACTTGTACACGACATCGACGCCCGCGGCGAAGTCGTACTTGGCCTGCCCGACATCGTCGGCGGTCTTGTCCTCGCCCTTCCCGCCGTAGACGGCCTTGTACTCCTTGATGTTCGCCACGGCCTTGCGGGCCTTGATGAAGCTCACGCCGCCGCCGGGGACGATGCCCTCGGCCACCGCCGCGCGGGTCGCGTGCAGCGCATCCTCGACGCGGGCCTTCTTCTCCTTCAACTCGGCCTCGCTGGCCGCGCCGACGTTGATCTGGGCCACGCCGCCCGCGAGCTTGGCGAGCCGCTCCTGGAGCTTCTCGCGGTCATAGTCGCTGGTCGTCACGTCGATCTCGCGACGGATCTGCTCGATGCGGGCCTTGATGTCCTTGGTGTCGCCCGCGCCCTCGATGATCGTCGTGTTGTCGGCGTCGATCTCCACCTTCTTCGCCATGCCCAGGTGGCTCATCTCGACCTTGTCGAGTTCGACGCCGGTGTCCTTCATGATCGGCTCCGAACCGGTGAGCACCGCGATGTCCTCGAGCATCGCCTTGCGGCGGTCGCCGTAGCCCGGCGCCTTGACAGCGCACACCTGCAGCGTGCCCCGCAGCTTGTTGATGACCAGCGTGCTCAGCGCCTCGCCGGTGATGTCCTCGGCGATGATCAGCAGGGGCTTCTTCGCCTGCATCACCTTCTCCAGCAGCGGGATGAGTTTGCTCACGCTCTCGATCTTGTCCTCGTGGATGAGCACCAGGCACTTGTCGAACTCACACGTCATCTCGTCAACGTTGGTCACGAAGTTCGGCGACAGGAAGCCGCGGTCGAACTGCATGCCCTCCACGACGTCCACGATCGTGTCCTGCGTCTTGCCCTCCTCGACCGTGATCACCCCGTCCGCGCCCACCTTCGCGAAGGCATCGGCCATCATCCTGCCGATCTCCGCGTCGTTGTTCGCCGAGATCGTCGCGATGTTCGCGATGTCCGAACTCTTCGGCGAGCGATCCACCGGCTGCGAGAGCCTGCCGATCTCCTCCGTCGCGACCTCGACGCCCTTCTTCATCCCCCGGATCAGCGCGTTGGCGTCCACGCCCGCCGCGATGTACTTCAGACCCTCGCGAAACAGCGCCTCGGCCAGCACCGTCGCGGTCGTCGTCCCGTCGCCCGCATCGTCGCTGGTCTTGCTCGCGGCCTCCTTCACCAGCCGCACGCCCATGTTCTGCGCCTTGTCGCGCAGTTCGATCTCCTCCGCCACCGACACCCCGTCCTTGGTCACCGACGGACCGCCCCATGACTTGTCCAGAATCGCGTTCCGGCCGCGGGGCCCCAGCGTGCTCTTGACCGCGCGGGCGAGTTTCTCGACGCCCGAGAGGAGGGCCTGACGCGCTTCGACATCAAACGTGAGTTCCTTGACCGCCATGGGTTGCGTGCTCCGTGGAGTAATGCCTGTGGGTTCGATGGCGCGTCGGGCCGGAATGGACCGATCGCCCGGGTTGTCCCGTGACGTCAGGCAAGTTCGGTGCCAGCCGGGACCTTCGCGAAGCCTATCCGCGGCGGGCTTTGCGCGATTCCGACGCACCGATGCCTGACACCCGCCGCGTCCCGCCACCCCAGGCCTGCCGGAATGGCAGTTCGGCCGTCCAAGTCACCGAGTGACGTTTCGGGCGACGTTTGCTATCATCCCGTCATGATCGAGGTCGTTCTCGCCGACGGAGCCGTCTCTTCCTACATCCCCGTCATGCTCCTGCTGACCATGGCGGTCACCTTCGGAGCGTTCAACGTCATCGCCAGCCGATTGATCGGCCCGCGCCGGGATGGCGGTACCAAGGGCCAGACCTACGAGTCCGGCATGGCCCCCATCGGCACCGCCCGCAAGCGCTTCAACGTGCGCTTCTACCTCATCGCGATGGTCTTCCTCGTCTTCGACATCGAGATCATCTTCCTCTACCCGTGGGCAACCACCTTCCCCAACCTCGATCCCGGCTCCACCAACGCCCAGGTTTGGCTCTTCCGAATTCTGTTCTTCATGGCGACCACCGTCGTCGCGTATATATACGGACTTCGTAAGGGTGTCTTCCGCTTCGACTGATCGCGCCCAAGAGCCTGCTTGAGATTCTTCGGTTCTCAACCTCGCCATCCCCGTGTCAACCTGAACGGTTTATGACGGCAGCCTCGCGGCGACCGGCTGTCACCGCGATCCCGCGCAGCAGACATCAAGCCCGTTGAACGATGTGTGGTGTGTGCGGGCTCCCCGACGCGTCCGCTACACACCCCATGACCGGGAACGCCAACTACAACCCGACGCAGATCGCTTCGCTCATCGCGGAGTCGCGCCTCGACGTGCACTTCCAGCCGATCGTCGATCTCCACGATGGACTGGTCATCGCCTACGAAGCGCTCACGCGCACGCCCGCCGACTCACCCGTCCGCGACCTCGAGGGGCTGTTCCGCTCCGCCGAACGTCACGGCCTGATCTGGCCCCTCGAAGAACTGACCCGCCGCAACGCGATCGCGGCCGCGGCCGTCTGGCCGCCCGGAACCAGGCTCTTCCTCAACTGCACGCCCGCGGTCTTCGCCGACCCTCGCTTCCTCGTCTCGCTCGGCCGCGACCTCTCGCAGGCCCCCGGCCTCGCGCCCGATCGGATCGTGCTCGAAATCACCGAACTCTCCGAGGAACAAAGCGTTCCCGAACTCGCCGACCAGGTGCGACGCGTCGTCGCGGCCGGCTTCCAGGTCGCCCTCGACGATGCCGGCGCGGGCGCCAGCGGCCTCAACCGCATGATGGCCCTGCGCCCTCAGTGGGTCAAACTCGATCGCGAGTTCGTGCGCCGCATCGACCGCGATGCGCTGCGCCAGAACCTCGTCCGCTTCTTCGTGCACTACGCGCGGATGAGCGGCGTGCAGGTGCTCGCCGAGGGGATCGAGTCGGCGCAGGAACTCCAGACCGTCGCCTCGCTCGGTGTCCGATTCGCGCAGGGCTACTACCTCGGAAAGCCCGGCGCCAGGGACCACACCACCAGCGCCGAATACCTCGGGCAGTTGCGCTCGCGCTGGGCCTCGGTCGAGACCTCGCTCCCGCAGGAACTCGCCGAGCCCACGATCCGCTCGGTGTGCCGCCCGATGGGATGCTGCGAGGCCGCCACGCCCATCGCCGAAGCGAGGAGAGCCGCGACCGCTCCCGAGGCCGGGGTTGGCGGGGGCCTGATCGTGACCGAGTCCGGCCGCGTGGCGGGCTGGTGCTCCGCTCGCGCGATGAACACGACCGGGTCAGGAACGATCCGCGCGATCATGTCCACGAACATCGCGGCCCTCCCGGGCACGCTCCGCCTCCACGAGTGCCTCTCCGAGGTCGTGCGCACCGGCGCCGACGAACTCGCCGATCCCATCGTCGTCATGTCCGGCGAGCAGCCGGTCGGGATCGTTCGTCTGCGTGACATTCTCCGAATCGTCGCGACCGAGGGCCGACTCACCTCCTCTGGCCGCACGGGTACGACCGGCTTGCCCGGCCGCGGCAAGGCCGACGAGCACATCTCCGAACAGATCGCCGCCCGGCGGGCCGCGGGCGCCGACCACGCGAGCACGCACGCCGACGCGGCGTTCATCGATGTCCGCGCCTTCGTGGCCTTCGAGGGTCGCCACGGCCGCCGCCGCGCGGATCAACTCGTCCGCGACCTCGCCGAGATGATCTCCGCCGTAGTCCTTTCGAGCCTGCCCGACGCGTTTCTCGCCCACCTCGGCGAGGACCGCTTCCTCCTGACCGCGCCCGCCGGACTGCTCCGCGCCCGCGTCGCACGGCTCGTCGAGGCGTTCGATGAACAGGCCGCGCGCGAGCCCGAGGCCGCCGGCCGGCCCGCCGTGCTCGGACTCTGCATCGAGGGCGTGCTCCAATCCGCGACCTGCTGCCGCGATGTCTACCGGCTGGAGCAGCGCCTCCGCGAACAGGTCCGCGACGGACAACTCGCCGGCGAATCGCGGGCCTCTGGTTCGATGCTCGTCTTCCACGATGCCGCGTGCCCGACTGCTCAACGCCTCGCGGCCTAGCCGCACGTACCCTCGTGCGTGCCCAGCGCAGCCCCCCCCGCCCCCCCAACGGTCGCGCCCGCTCCGCCCCCCCGCCGCGCACGGGCCTCGTGCTCGCAGCGCATCGGCGCGGGCCTGGTCGCGCTCCTCGCCCTCGTCCTGCTCGGCACCGCTTCGTGGCTCAAGCCCGATGCACGCGGGGTTGAGACCCACACCCAACTCGGTCTCTGGCCCTGCGGCTGGTACCTCGCCACCGGCGCGCCCTGCCCAACCTGCGGCATGACCACCGCGTTCGCGGCGGCCGCCAACCGGTCGTTTTTCACCAGCCTACGCACACAGCCGTTCGGGTTTGTAATGGCTCTCGCCGTCGCGGTATCATTCTGGGCCGGTCTGCATGTGGCGATCTTCGGCTCGCGCCTCGGGTCGCTCATCGCGGGCCTGCTTGGAACTCGGGTGGTCATTGGCACGGTCGTTCTGCTGCTCGGGGCCTGGGCCTACAAGTGGGCGGTCATGCGAGCCTGACCGTCGTGAGGGTGCGCACGGTCGAGCGCGGAACTTGCGGCCGCCTCGGCTCGAATCGGGGCAGGGAGAGGACGCGCACGGGACGTCCCGCCTCCTTGGGGTGAACCGACCCGCAACCGCGGCCAGACAGCGGCGATCCCGAACGCCATCGCACACGGAGACGACGACGATGAAGCCCGATCACTCTCCCTCACCGCGGCCACTCCCGCTCATTGCGGCGCTGGCCTGCGCGGCCGCCTTCGCGGGCGCGCAGGGTTGCCAGTTGGTCGGGTTCGTCGGCGCATCCGTCGGCCGCGCCAGCGACCACGATGTCAAGGCCAGGTACACCGGGCTCGCGGACAAGAACTTCGCGGTCATCGTCGCCGCGGATCGCGCCATCCAGGCCGACTACCCCGACATCATGAGCGTCATCACCGGCGAGGTGACCCGACGCCTGGCCGATCCAAAGAACGCGGTCGGCGCCGCGGGCATGGTCGCCGCCGAGGACGTGCTGAAGTTCCAGTACCAGCAGCCCAGCTGGGTCACGCTCTCGCCCACGCAGATCGCCGAGAAACTCGGTGTCGAGCGCCTCGTGTTCATCGACCTGCAGGAGTTCCGCCTGACCGATCCCGGCAACCCCTACCTGTGGAACGGCCGCGCTTCGGCGTCGATCTCGGTGGCCGAGACCGAGAACGACCTCGGCGTCACCACCGCGTTCCGCGAGTTCATCTCCGTCAAGTACCCCGACAACGACAGCTCCAGCCCGCAGGAGATCCCTTCCAGCACCGTGCAGATCGTCCTGCTCAAGCGGTTCGTCGATCGCGCCTCATGGCTTTTCTACGATCACGAGGAAGCCAACATCATCAAGTATTGATTTGCAGACGCCGCTCCGCCGGTGCGCGGCGGGCCGCGAGCGGTTTCGAGACCAGCCGATGACCAACCAACGATCGACCCTGCCCGGACTCACCCGCACGCTCATCCTGAGCGGCGCGGCCGTCGCCGGCCTGCTGACCGCGGGCTGCAACATCGTCGGCCCCGCCGTGTACTTCATCCACGGCCCCGAGAAGGTCAAGCCCCAGTTCGTCCTCCCGCCGGAGCGTTCCACCGTGGTGTTCGTCGATGACCGCGGCAGCGTGCTCCCGACCCGCGCCACGCGCCAGAGGATCGCCAAGGCGACCGAGCAGACCCTCCTCGCCGGCAAGACCAAGTCCGAGATCATCTCGTCCGACGCGCTGCTCCCGATCGCGACCCAGGAGCGATTCGGCAAGCCCACCGGGATCGCCCAGATCGGCGAGAGCGTCGGCGCCGAAGTGGTCGTCTACGCCAAGGTCGACTCCTTCGGGCTCTCGCCCGACGGAGCCCAGTTCGCGCCGGTCGCCACCGCGCAGGTCAAGGTCGTTGACGCCAAGACCCGCAAGCGCCTCTGGCCCGTCGACGACAAGGGCGAATGGGTCCCCGTCGAGGCCGCCGTCCCCACCGCGACCTCGGGAATCCCCCGCAGCCACAGCGAGCGCGCCGTCGCCGAGAACCACCTCGCCGAACTCCTCGGCCGCAACATCGCCCGCATCTTCGTCGAGTACGAGGCCGAGGATGTCGCCAAGCGCGTCGGCGGCGATGGCGGCACGTGAACGCCTCGCTTGGCCCGCCCGCCTCGCCGCGCCAACACTTCCGCGATGCGCGTTCTGCACCTGATCGACCTCCGGCACGATGGCGTCGAGCCCATGCTCGCGTGCCGGCACGCCGCCTCGATCCCCGGTGTCGCCCACCACACCATCGCCCTCGGCTCGTCGCGCGATGCACGCGTCGCCTCCGCGCTCGGTCTTGCGATTGACGACCTGCTCGCGCCGCTCGCCGGCCCCGCCGAACTCTCCGCCCGCCGCCTCCGACGGCTCATCGCGTCAAGGCTGCCCGCCGGCACCTCCTCCCGTCCCGACATCGTGCAGTGCTGGTCCGCGCCGGTGCTGGGCCTGGGTCGGCTCGCATGCGGGGGCGGCGCGGTCCGCGTCGGCGCGCTGCTTCGTGCCCCTCGATCCGCCCCGGATTCGCTCGTGCGCGATCTCCGCGCCCGCGCCGCGCTCCTCGATGCGACCCTGTTCTGCTTCGACCGACACACGCGCCGCGCCTGGGCGCCCGCCGCATCCGCGCTCCGCGGCGGCCGCTACGGCGAGCAGGACATCCGCCTGCTCCCCCCGCCCGCCTTCACGGCCCTCGGCGCCCGCCAGCCCCGAACACGCGCGGCGATACGCGCCCGCCTCGGCGCGGCCGACGATCAGGTGGTGATCGCTCTGCTCGCCGATCCATCACGCGGCGCCGCTTCCCAGCGATTCGCCTTCACACTCGGCCTGCTCTACACGACCGGAGCCCGGGTCTTCGGTGTCGTGCCGCCCGGTGCATCCAATCTCGCGCGCGCCAAGCGGTTCGTGCGTCTCCACGGCAAGGGTTGGGGCTTCGACCGCGCCGATGCCCCGCTTCCCACAGTCCTCCACGCCTGCGATATCGCCGTGTGGGACTGTCCGGCCAGCCGTCCGGCGTGCGGCTCAACGCTGCTCACGGCCGCGATGGGCGCCGGCCTCCCGATCGTCGCGTCACGCCATGACATCGCCACCGAGACCCTCGGCCGCGCGACGCCCGATCTCGTCGCCCGCGATGACTCGGCCAACGCCATCGCCGACCGGCTGCTCACGCTCGTCGGAGACCCGGCGCGCCGCGCCGCGATCGGCGCCCGCGCACGGGCTGCCGCCGCCGATCACGCCGCGGCCTTCCCCGAGCGGCTCGTGCAACTCTGGAACGAGGCCGCCAACGTGCCCGTCCCCGTGCCCGGCCTGCCGCAGCCGCTGGCCCTCGCCGGGAGGCCGGCATGACCACCGGCCGCGACGAACCTGCGCCGCCGGCACGCGGCCGGCGCAGCGTGCTGTTCGTCTGCCTCGGCAACATCTGCCGCTCGCCGCTGGCGCAGGGGATCTTCGAGCACCTGCTCGAGGAGCGCGGGATCACCGGTGACTTCACCGTCGCTTCGTGCGGAATCGGCCACTGGCACATCGGCAGCCCGCCCGACCCGCGCACCGTTGCCGTCGCGGATCAGCACGGCATCCGCCTCCGTAGCCGCGCGCGCCAGATCGATGCGGCCGGCGACCCCGCTCGCTACGAACTGATCCTCGGCATGGATTCACGGAACGTCGCGTCCCTGATCCGTGCCGGCTACCCCGCCGACCGCGTCGGCCTGTTCCTGGGCTACCTCGCCGCGGACGATCCCGCCGCGCCGCGCGAGGTGCCCGATCCATACGATGGCGACCGGGATGGGTTCGTGCGAGTGCACGGACTGGTCCGCGCCGGCGCGGAGGCCCTGCTCGATGAGATGCTGCGAACGCCCTGATCGATCAAGCACACCGACCCCTCGCGCGTTCACGCTCATCGAGTTGCTCGTCGTGATCGCCGTCATCGCGCTGCTGGTCGGCATCCTCCTGCCCGCGCTGGGCTCGGCCCGCCAGCAGGCGCGGGCCACCACGTGCGCCGCCAGGCTCCAGCAGCTCGGCGTCGCGCTCAACCTCTACCTCAACGACTTCGACAACACGCTCCCGCAGACCAGGGTCAGCCTGTTCGGCCAGAAGGTCGTCATCGGCCCGCTCTTCGGCGGCAAGAAGGGCTCGCTCCCCGCCTACGGCATCGACGAGTTCGGAGCCGAGCGCCGGCCGCTCAACCGCTACGTCATGGATGTCGAGGTCCCGCCCGATTCCGAGCCCGGGGTGTTCGAGGTCGAGACCTTCCGCTCGCCGTGCGACCGCGGCGGAACGCTCCCGGGTATCGGGCCCGTCGAGTCGATGTACGACCTGCTCGGCAGCAGCTACACGCTCAACGACCACATGCTCAAGAACAGCGATGCCGACCCGGAGATCGCGACGCTCGTGCCCAACCAGGGCGGCCCGATGCCCGCCATCACGGACACGACCAGGACCTGGGTGCTCGGCTCCCACCCGATCTACAACTTCGACGGCGACGGCGACCGCGGCCACAACTGGTACACGAGCGGGCGGCGCACGGGCGAGGGCGGGCGGGGGGGCTCGCTCGCCAACCTGCTCTTCCTCGATGCCCACGTTGGCACGATGGTGAAGGTTCCGGCGGGCGTCATCAACACCACGCCCGACTACACCTTCCTGCCGCAGCCGATCTGGCCGCGGCCGTAGGGACGACTCAGGCCGCCGGCTCGATCCGGCCGCGGCACTCGCCCAGCCCGATGCGCCGATAGCCCTCGCGTTCGGCGTAGCCCTTCATGATGACCTCGTCGCCATCGGCGAGGAAGGTGCGGGTCTCGCCGGTCGGCAAGTGCACGGGCACGCGCGGCTTGGGCTTGCCGTCGGGACCGTTCCCATCCCACGTGAGTTCGAGCAGGCAGCCGCGCGAGGCCTTGTCCGGGCCGGAGATCGTGCCGCTGGCGATCAGATCGCCGGGCACCATGTTGCACCCGTTGCTGGCGTGGTGCACGACCATCTGCGCAACGGTCCAGTACATGTGCCGGAAGTTGCCGCGGCTGAGCATCACGGGCGACATGCCGCGCTCCCGCATCTGCTCGCTGCGAAGCCAAACCTCGACCTTGATGTCCAGCCCCCAGTTCTCCCCACCGCGCAGGTACTCGAGCGGTTGCGGGTCGCCCTCGCCGCGCTCGGGGCCGGGCACGCGGAAGGGCGCGAGCGCCTCCATG
This sequence comes from Phycisphaerales bacterium, assembly GCA_020846975.1. Lineage (GTDB taxonomy): Bacteria > Planctomycetota > Phycisphaerae > Phycisphaerales > UBA1924 > JADLCX01. Next base: position 63,851 of record JADLCX010000058.1, on the reverse strand, counting down.
GTCACGATCATCGGCGAGAGGGTCGTCGCGAAGTTCTTGGCGAGGAACGGGCCGAGCGGCTGGTACTCCCACTTCTGAACATCGCGCGCCGACCAGTCGTTGACGAGGCAGACGCCGAAGAGGTGCTGCGCGGCCTGATCAAACGGGATCGCATCGCCCATCGCGTTGCCCGCGCCGATGTACGCGCCGAGCTCCATCTCGTAGTCCAGCATCTTGCACGGTCCGAACGTCGGCGCCGCGGCATCGTCGGCCTTGGTCTGCCCCTTGGGGCGTCGAACCGACGTCGTATCGCCCGCCCCTCCTCCCGCGGTCGTGATGCTCGAAGCGCGGCCGTGGTAGCCGATCGGGACGTGCCTGTAGTTGGGAAGGAGCGGGTTGTCGGGCCGGAACATCGCGCCGACATTGGTCGCGTGGTGGATGCTCGCGTAGAAGTCGGTGTAGTCGCCGATGTGCATGGGCATGACCAGCGGCGTCTGGCTCAACGGGCGCAGGGCCTTGGCCCGCACGCGCCGGAGCTGCTGGCCGGCGTGCGACTCGGCGTTGAGCAGCGACTGGATTCGCGAGCGAACCACCGGCCAGTACTTCGGCGCGCTGGCGAGCATGTTCCAGCGCGGCAGGTGCATCAGGTAGGCCAGCGCCTCGTCGTCCGCGAACACCCCCGCGCCGACAAGCGTGCCGAGATCGAGCACCTGGTCGCCGATCACCACGCCCAGGTGATCGTGGGCGTGGCCGTTGTGCTCGGCGTGGAACGCGCAGAGCGCGAGATTCTGGATCGGGAAGTCCGTCGCGGGATCGTTGGCCGACTCGACCCACGACTTGAGGCCGGGATCGTGGGTGGCGTTGACGAGGGCGTTGGATGCGCTGGGGGTTGAGGACATGGGTTGGGAGCGTAGGGCGATGCGAGCGGGACAGGCTCCGCGTGGGCTTTGCTCTTGCATTCGGCCCCCTCGATGGGGTAAACTCGCGTGACGGTCATCGCGTTGCGGTCGAGGAACCAGCCCCACTCTTGCCACGCCCCATGCGCCAAAACCGCCTGTCCAACATGCTCGCGCTCGCCCTGCTCGCCCCGGCCGCGTCGCACGCGCAGGTGCTGTACTCCAACTACGGGCCGGGCGACTCGTACTCGCAGGGCTTCATCGGCGGCACAACGTTCGCAGGCTACGGCAAGAGCGCGGCGAGGTTCGTACCGCCGGTCGGCGGCGAGTTCGATCGCGTCGAGACATCACTCGGCCGCGCCGGCGGCGGGCCGACCACGGTCTCGGGCTCGCTCTCGATCGTGCCGGAAGTGCAGAGCACGGGAGGTCCGTTGGGCGGGATACCCGGCCTGCTTCCGGTCTGGTCGGCTACCGGTGTCAGCGGCCCGCTCCAGGGCCGCGCGATCGTCACCTTCACCGGGCCGCGGGCGATGCTCAACGCGGGCCAGGCGTACTGGGTCGTCATCGAGGCGACCGACGGCACATCATGGTACTTGGCCGAACCGACCGTCTCCGGAGCAACCGCCAGCCGAAACGGATCGGCGTTGTGGTCCCCGTCCGCTCCGACACTCCCCGCGTTCCGAGTCTCCAGTTCCGGCGCCTCGCCGGGCATGGGCGCGTGCTGCAACACGATCAACGGCGGGTGCGCGATGGCCGAGCCCGCGGCGTGCGCGACGCTCGGCCTGAACTTCGCGGGTGTCGGTGTTGCGTGCGCGGCCGCGCCGTGCGTCGGGTGCCCGGGCGATTTCAACCGCGCGGGCGGTGTGACGCTGCAGGACCTGTTCGACTACCTGAGCGCGTGGTTCGCGGGATGTCCGTAGACGCACACCGACCGCCGGCTGCGGCGGTCGGTGGCGGAGTCGTGACCGAGTCCGAACGGCAGTTCCAATCAGGACGCGGAGCCTGTCTTCGTCGTGGATTCAGCGGGCGCCGGCGCGACGGGCGCCTTGCCGTTGCGCTCGTCGATCGCGTTGCCGAGGTCGGCGAGGAGTTTCTTGGCGGTCGGGCAATCCATCCTGACCGTGAGCGGACGGCCGCCGTCGGATCGCTCGTAGGTGGTGAGCGAGATGCGGTTGTCAGCGGGCGCGGCGGCAACGTTGGCGGCCTCCTTGAGCCCGCTTCGACAGCCGCCGGGTGCGGGCGCGGGCTCGGTCATCGTGGACCAGCCGTGGCGAGCGCCGCCCTGACTGGTGACGGTCACCCACATGGCCGGGATAGTCGCGCGGGCCTTCGGCTCGGTCACGCAGAGCTTTTCAACGCCATTCGACGACTTCACGGGGGCGGCGGGTTTCGCCGTCGATCCCTGACCAACGGTCATCTCGCGGCAGCGTTTGGCGTCGAGCGTGCACTCGATGCCCGGCTTCTCAGTCGCCTTGCTCTCGGCGATGAACTTCTCTTGCGCGGTGACGGCCGAGGCGAGCCACTCTCTGACCTCTTCGGCGGCGGTGGGCGTGAGCCGCATCGCCATGACAGGACGCTCGGGGCGGGCAGGGTCGCGCACGACGAGCGTGACGCGCTTGTCCACGACGATCTTGCCGTCGGCATCGGTGCGGCTGGTGCTCGCGACGGCGGTGATGCGCACGGTCTCGGGGAGCATGACCATGCCGTCGCCGCTGATGTCCACATCCTGGAAGTCGAAATCACCCTCGCTCGGAGGACACATGGCGGGCGCGGCGCTGGTGACGGCGGGACACGCCGCGAGTCCCGCGCCAAAGGCCAGCGCTGCGGCAACCATCGAAGCACGGATCGACGTGAGTGAGGACTTCATGCTGAATCTCCGTTGCTGATCTGGCCCACTCCCCGCTGGTGCGACTTGATGTTCTCGACCGAGGATGGCCACAGCGTGCGCGCGGTCCACGAATCCTCGCCACGCAGCGACAGCATCGGCACAATAGAGTCTACCTGATGGGTTTCGAGACGTTGCGGCCTACCCGTTGGGCGACGGGTCGTGCGACCTCGCCGTCACCGATCGGTATCCTCTTGGGGCGCATGAAGTTGCGCATCGGGAGGCGTGCGGGTCATACTCGGCTGCCCGGCGAGGACCCTGCTGAAGTTCAGCCGGGGTTGACCCGGCGGAACTTCACATCGGCAGGGATGCCGATGCCACCGCAACCAGCCTCGCAGACGAGGGTGCGTATCATCCCTGCTCAAACCCTTGGCCGCGGCACGCGTCCGCGGCAGACTCCAGGAGATTCCAAGATATGAAGTCCACCCGTCTGTTCAGTGCGTTCACGATCGGGGCCGCGGTGCTCGCGGTTGCGACGTTCGCGGCCTCGCCGGCCGCGGCGCAGCCGCCGGCAACGGCCCCGAAAACCGAGAAGCCCAAGACCGCCGAGCCGGAGAAGAAGCCGGATCAGCCGAAGACCGAGCCGAAGAAGGACGAGACCGCCGCAACCCCAAGCAAGCCGGAGGACAAGCTGGTGTACGTGAAGATGGAAACGAACAAGGGCGACATCATCATGGAGTTGAACAACGAGAAGGCTCCGCTCTCGACGGGCAACTTCCTGAGGTACGTGGACAAGAAGCACTACGACGGGACGATCTTCCACCGCGTGATCAACAACTTCATGATCCAGGGTGGCGGGTTCGACACGGGCATGAAGCAGAAGTCGACGGAGCCGCCGATCAAGAATGAGTGGAAGAACGGGCTGAAGAACGTCCGCGGCTCGGTGGCGATGGCGCGCACGAGCGTGGCGGACTCGGCGACGAGCCAGTTCTTCATCAACGTGAAGGACAACGGGTTCCTGGACCAGCCCAACGACGGCGCGGCGTACGCGGTGTTCGGGAAGGTGGTCGCGGGGATGGACGTGGTGGACAAGATCAAGGTCGTAAAGACCGGCAACAAGGGCGGGATGGGCGATGTGCCGGTGGACACGGTGGAGATCAAGACGATGACGCGGGTGAGCGCGGAGGATGCGAAGAAGTACACCAGCGCGGGCGAGTCGCCGGCGAAGGCCCCCGAGAAGAAGCCGCAGTAAGGCGGGTTCAGATTCGGATGTCAAAGAACGTGACGAAGGCCGCCGGGAGACTGGCGGCCTTTTTTCATTGACGCGAATGGTCCTCCGTGGGTTTCGCTCGAAGACTCGCTCAACCCACGGCTACTGACGGTGTGCCCTTCAGGTTCGGGGGCTTCGTGTCGGCGACGCGCCAGTTTCGGCCGTCGCGTTCGATGGGGCGGTAGAGGGTGTCTCGCTCGATGGGGCGGAAGCCGGCATCGCGGATGGCTTTCTGGAGGGTGGCGGCGGTGACCTCCTGGTGGGTCGGGCGATCGTGGTCCGCGCATCCTCCACCGCCTGCCGGGAGTTTGGTGATGTCGTACCAGACGACGGTGCCGTCGATGTCGTCCGCGCCGTTCTGGAGCATCAACTGGGCCATGGGGAGCGTCTGCATGATCCAGAAGGCCTTGACGTGGGGGAAGTTGTCGAGCATGAGGCGTGCGATGGCGAGGGTGCGGAGGTTTTCGAGGCCGCCGGGGCCGGGGAGGTGCTCGAGTTCGCTGCCGTCGGGGAAGAAGGGGAGGGGGATGATGGTCTGGTAATAGCCAGAAGGGCCGAGGGCGTGGGCCGACGGGTTGAAGGCGATGTGTTCGGGGAGCGGGGTGCCGGGGCGGGTGAGGGTGATGACTGGGGCCTTGTTGACCTGGCCGCGGTAGCCGAGGTGGCCATCTTCCGGGTTGGCGGCCGGCTCGGGCTCGTGGGGGATGCCGGAGTAGCCGAGCCTCGCGAGCGCGGCATCCTGCTCGCGGCGGAGCATCTCCATGTGGATGAGGCGGTCGTGACGCTGCTCGATGTGTCCGTAGAGGATGGTCGCGTTGGTGTTGAGGCCGAGTTCGTGGGCGATGCGGTGGACATCGAGCCAGACATCGCTGCGGATCTTGCCCTTGAAGGCCTCGTCGTGGACGCGGTCGTCGAAGACCTCCGCGCCGCCGCCGGGGAGAGAACCGAGGCCGGCCTGCTTGAGTTCGCTGAGGACGTGGCGGATGCCCGAGGCGCGGTCGCTCTGCTTCCAGACCTTGGCGATCTTGGCGAGATGGACGATTTCGACGGCGGTGAACGCCTTGACGTGGAGGTCGCTGCCGAGGGAGCGGGCGGTCTGGCGGACGGTGGCGACGAGTTCGGGGTAGTAGGACCACGGGAGGTAGGGGTGCAGCCCCCCCACCATGTGCATCTCGGTGGCGCCGCCTTCGACAGCGCGGGCGACTTCGTCGCGGACGTAGGCCATGTCGCGGGTGTAGGCGCCGTCTTCATCCTGCTTGCGGTAGAACTCGCAGAACTTGCAGGAGAGGGCGCAGATGTTGGAGTAGTTGAGATGGCGGTTGATGTTGTAGTAGGCGGCATCGCCGTGGAGGCGGCGCCGGACGAGATCGGCGAGTTCGCAGACGGTGTAGATGTCGGGGGTGGAGAAGAGGGTCTGGCCGTCGGCGAGGGTGAGTCGCTGTCCGGCGTTGACCTTGGCGCGGATGGCGTCGAGCGCGGAGTCGGTGCGCGGGACGCGGGAACGGGTTGAGGGTGAGAGGGTCGTGGTGGCAGGCATGAGATGGATGATCGTATGAGGGGTTTAGGCAGGGACGGGCACTGCTGGCGCCGGGTGGGACGCCCGGCCCACACCCGCTCCATCTCTGTCCGGCTTCTATGCGGCGCGGCGAGGCGGACCCGTGGCGACGGATCGACGGTGGCGGTCGAGCGCTGCACGCCAGTAGGCGGGGGTGTGCTTGTTCAGGAATCGCTGGGGCTTGACGCTCGGGAAACACGCGGCCAGTTCGGAGAGTTCGTCGCCGGAGAGCGGAGATTCGGCGCTGGCGCGGGCGGGTGCGAGAGGTTCTGCCGGGCGTGGTGCCGGCTCGGAGAGCCGGCATGCCTGGCAGAGTTTGAGGATGGCCTCGGCCGCGAGGCGGGCTTCGTGCTCGCACTCGGAGTCACGGGCGATGGTGATGAGGCGTTCGAGGGCGACGGCTTCGGCTTGAGCGAAGCGGGGGTTGGACGCGAGCATGGGGAAGCCTCCACGACTGGTGCTAAAATCCTAACGAGTGATTCAATAGTCTATCATATAACCAAACAATGTCAAGACTTTTTGAGATATTTTGGTATCTGATTGGCTGACAAGGACTTATCTCGCGATGGGAGAGGAGGTTGCACGGACAGGAAGGCATCAAGGCATGAGGTTTCGAGGCGTCGAGGCATCAAGGCGTCGGGTCAGTACACTGCGGCCCCGTGCTTGACCGCCTGAATCGCCTGCTCCCCCTGCCGTTCCCACATTTCATGGCGTTTGCGCCGCTGGATGTGTGGGGGCGGATGCTGGCGCGGGGCGGGGCATGGAAGCGCGTCAGGCCGCGGTATTGGGTGCGGGTGGCGGGCGGGTTGTTCACCTCGGCGCTGGGCACGGCGTTGACGCTGCCGGAGCGGGTGGTGATGGGCGTTCTGGCCGTCGCCACGCGCCGTTCGGGCGGGCGGTGGCGCCCGGAGGTGAAGGTGCTGTGCGTGCTGGGGTACTTTCGCTCGGGGACGACGCACCTGCACTACATGCTGGCGTGCGATCCGGCGAACGTGACGCCGAAGTGGTATCAGGCTCTCGCGCCGCAGGGGTGGGTGGTTTCGTGGGCGTTCCTGCGGTGGTTCCTGGTGCCATTTCTGGCGAGCACGCGGCCGCAGGACGATGTGGCGATCGGGCCGGAGTGGCCTGCGGAGGATGACTTTGCGCTGTGCAACTGGTCGCTGAGTTCGTCGATGCCGGGGCGGATGGTGCTGCCGCGGGAGTGGGCGAGTTGGAAGGGGCTTCACAATCTGGAGGGCGTGACGGAGCGGGATCTGCGGCGGTGGCGGGAGCACGTGCGCGCGTTCGCGTGGAAGATGGGGGGCGGGCGCGTGCTGCTCAAGAACCCGAGCCACACGGGGCGGGTTGGCGAGTTGGTGCGGGTGTTCGGGGCGGAGAACGTGCGGTTCATCCACGTTTCGCGCGAGCCGAACGCGGTGGTTCGCTCGAACGTGGCGATGCACGGGCGTTTCGAGCCGTACCTGCTGCAGACCGCGGTGGGCGACGAGGAGGTGCGGCGGCGGGTCATCGCGGAGTATGACGCGACGGAGCGGAAGTTCCTGACCGAGTCGGCGGAACTTGGGCCGGGAGTGCTGGCGCGGGTGCGGTACCAGGACCTGGTCGCGGACCCGATCGGCCAACTCCGACGCGCGTACGCGGAACTGGGGCTTTCGTGGTCGGAGGCACTGGAGACTCGGCTGAGGCGGTACCTGGCGAGCGTGCGGGCGTATCGGGCGGGGCAGGCGCGGGGCGTGGGCGGGGGAAATCCGGAGCCCGAGAGCGCGGAACTGGATTGGATGCTGGATGCGTTCGGACATCGGGCGCCGACGGTAGCGGGGGTGGACCTGCCACACGAGCCCGCGTGCGATGAGGGAGCGTGGGTGGGTCAGCTGGTCGTGGCGGCGTTGCTGTGGGCCGCGGCGTGGATCGGTGTGGCGCGGCTGACGAACGACCGGTTGGACTGGCTGGTATGGCCCGCGGGCGTCGCGCTGGGCACGCTGGCGTTGAGAGCGGCGGGAAGGGGATCGGCGCGGCTGGGGCTGGCGGCGGGGGCGGCAACGCTGCTCTCGATGCTGGCGGCGGCGTATCCGGCGACGGCGGTGGTGTTCTATCGGGGGCGCGAGCCGATGCCGTTCGCGGATGTGTGGGATTCAACGCGGGACGGGATGCTCGCGGTGAACAACATGGTGTGGGTGTTTCTGGGCGTGGTGTCGGCGTATCGGCTGGCGTCGCGGAAGCAGACGGCGACACCCGGCGCGTGAGCCATCGGGCGGTTCGCGGCATCAGGGCGTGGCGGGCTGCTCGTGCTTTTCGAGCAGCGAACTCGCCCACCAGAGGCCAAGCGGGATTCCGACGAACGCGCCGGCGAGCCAGTGCATGGGGAGCGGGCGGGCGAGCGGGAAGAGCGTGCCGGACATGGCGGCGCGCATGGGGCCGGAAGCCGAGGGGTGGAGGAACGAAGCGATGATCGGGCCCGCGACGGCGACGAGCATGACGCCGAGGAACATCCACGCGGGGCTGGCCCGCTGCGAGGTGAGCCGGGCGGCGGCGGCGGCAAGGATTCCGCCGCCGACGGCGGCGGCGAAGGTCTGGCCGGTGGTGAAGTCCTGGGCGATAAGCCATGCGCCAACGGCGGCGCCCGCGGCGGCGGCGGCGACGGCGATGATGGCTCCCGGGTCGGTGATGGCCGTAGGTTCGTGGTGGGCCTTGGCGGCGAGGTTGCGGGTGGCATCGCCGGCGACGATGAACCGCGGGACGCGGGTGGGAACACGGAGGATGAGGAAGGCGAGGGCGACGGCCGCGATCGCGAGGATGGCGGACTCGATCGCGAGCGTGAACAGCGGCGAGGAGGCGGGGGTCAGGCCGAGGATTCCGTCGATACGACCGAGACTCCACGCCGACCAGGCCAGGACGATACCGGCGGCGAGCAGGCCTGACCGCTGTTCGATGTAGCGGGCGCCGAGGATGCCGATTCCCAGCGCGAGCGCGAGGCTGACGAGCAGGGCGAGCGCGGCGGTGGGGATGGAGGTGTTGAGGAGGAGGGAGGTCGAGTCACCGCCGTCGGGGGCGCGCAGGGCGTGCGTCAGCACGGCCGCGATCGGGCCGAGAATGAACAGCGCGGCCATGGGGATCGACCAGCGAATCAGGACATTGAACATGTCGGAGCGTAGTCGCGGCGGGCGAATCAGGCGGATGCGGCACGCACGGCGTCGGAGGCGGAGAGCCGGCGCGAGAGTTCGGAGAAGAGGTCGGCGGTGCTGGCGCGTTCGAGGGCGAGCGAGACGACCTCGGCGCGACGGATGGGGCCGCGGCCGCTGAGGAGCCAGTTCATCGAGACGCCCATGGACCGGGCAAGGCGGACGAGGAATGCGGGCGGGATGCCCGTGCCGCGGAGGTATCGGCGGACGGCGTCGGCGTTCGCGCCGGTGAGGCGGGCGAGCATCTGCGGGGTCTTGCCGGCGCAGAGGGCGCGGACGCGGTCGTTGAGCGAGGCCGTGGACCAGCGCGACGCGGGCAGCGGGTCGGCGCGGCCGTGGGCGCGGGGAAGCGGCGAGGCGGCCGCGGAGCGCGCGAGCGCGAGGTTTGGAGCCTGGTGCGTTGGCGTGGAGACGATGGGCGAGGCAGACGAAGCGACCGCGGGCATATCTTCCCTCCGTGGATCAGCCGAGTTTGAGAAGGATCTCGAACATGGTTTCGCGGAACTCGAAGAGTTCGGTCTGACCGACGGAGGCGGGGGCCTCGCCGGTGTGTCCGATGATGTCGTCGATGTCCTGTTCGAGGTCCTTGCGCTCCTGCTCGGTCATGGGCGCGGGGATGCCGTGCTGGCGGTAGCAGATTTCCATGCGCTCCATCTGCTCCTCGACGGTCTCGCCGGGCTGTGGGATGGCGCAGTTCCACCACTTGTACAAGCGCTGCATGAGAAGCTCGAAGTCCTCATCCCACTTGCCCGTTGGCGCGTGGCGCGCGAAGGTCGCGGCAGCGGCGGGAGCGGTGTTGTGTGAGGGCAAGGATGCGTTCGCAGCCTGATTGGGTAGGGGACCGGCTGCGGGAACGGCGACGAAAACACCGAGAAGAAGGAGAAAACGACTGGCACGAAGAGGCCACGTCGTGGTACCATGCTGGACTGCGTTTGGATTCTGCACGTTACAACTCCGGACGACGGGTTTTCTGGGTCATCGCGTGAGGCACCACGCGGGCGGCGATGACCAAGAGGAAGTCGCTTGCCGGGCTTATCTGTGAGTTGGAATCGAAAAAAAAGTGAGATTGGTCATGGATGCTCACATCGCCACAAAGCCGGTCGATCTGGTGGGAGGAGCCACCGGTACGGGTGTGGTCGATGACGAAGAGCCGGCCACGGCGGGAGGGCCGAGCGAGCGAGCGCCGGCGGATGCGGCGGAGTTGCTGGCGCGAATGCGGGGGGGCGACCGTGAGGCTGCGTCGAGGTTCGTGTCGGAGTTCGGGGAAGTGATCCGGCGGCGCGTGCGCGGGAAACTGGGTCGGGGGATGCGGCGGCTGTTTGACTCGCAGGAGATCCTGTCCACGGTGAGCCGTCGGCTGGACCGGTACGTGCTGAACGGCCAGGTGCGGGCTGGAGACGCGCCGCAGCTGTGGGGGTTGGTGTTCAAGATGGTGGATGCCGCGCTGGTGGACAAGGCGCGGGTGTACACGCGTCTGCGCGAGATCGAGGGGGAAGATTCACAGTTCGCGCGTTCGGCGCTTCGCCGGATCGAGGAGAGCGAGCGGGCGGGCGAGGAAAGCGCGGAGTTGGAGATCGACAACGCGTTTCGGTCGCTCAAGAGCGACACGGACCGCGAGCTGCTGGCGATGTGGCTCAATGACCTGCCGTTCGCGCAGATCGCGTCGCTGCTGAACACGACGCCGGAGGCGGCGCGGCAGAGGTGGAAGACGATCCGGACGCACCTTCGCAGCGAGTGGCTGAGGGAGAACGGGTGATGCGAACGCACGATGAAGAACTGCTCGATGAGTTCGAGAGGATCTGCGGGCGGTGCGTGCTCGACAGCTTCGCGGGGTACGTGCGCGGGCGCGGCGTGACGAGCGATGCGTCGATGGCGGAGTTGATCGAGGTTGACGGTCGGGCCCTGTTGGCGACCGGGCGCGAGGTCGAGCTCGAACGATACCTCGAGGCCGTGCCGAATCTCGGGGAGATGCCGGTCTCGCTGGATGCGGCGATCGAGTTCACGCTGCGGTCGTGGACGCTGCGGTCTTCGGGCGGGGACGAGGCGGTATCGCGGCTGGTCGAGCGGTATCCGGCGTTTTCGCGATCGATCCGCAACTCGGCCGCGCTGAGCGGCGGATTGATGAGCACGATCGAGGCGGGGCGGGTGTGCCGTGACGAGCGAGTCGAGCGCGCGCTGCCCTGCGGTTTCGGGCCGCTGCTCCGCGATGGGGTGAGCCGGTACGAACTCCGAAGGTTGCTGGGACGCGGAGCGCAGGGCTCGGTCTACCTGGCGGTCGATCGGGCGATGTCGGATTCCGGCAACGAGGCGGTGGTGGCGGTCAAGACGCTGGAATCGCGTCCGACGAGCGAGGGGGATCGGTGGCGGCGGATGGACGAGGCGACCAAGGCGCGGCGCATCGCTCACGAGAACGTGGTCAGGGTGCTGGATCGCGGGTGGACCGACGAGTGCGAGTACATCATCTACGAGTACATCGCGGGCGGCGACCTGGACTCGTGGACACTCGCGCGGGGGAAGATCACGGCGCGCGACGCGGCGGACGTGGTGCGGCAACTGGCGAGGGGCGTGCACGCGGCGCACGCGGCGGGGCTGGTGCACCGGGACCTCAAGCCGGGCAACGTCCTCATGGCGGGGCCGGCGAGCGGCTCGCGGATCGAGCCGAAGGTCACGGACTTCGGCGTGGCCGAGCTTGCGGGGCCTGACGATGGGCTGGCGGATCGCGAGGGCGTGCCGCTGGGCAACATCGCGTTCATCGCGCCGGAGCAGTATCGCCGGGAGGACGGAGCGTGGTCGGCGGCGGTGGATGTGTACGCGCTGGGCGGCATTCTCTTCACGATGCTGACGGGGAGGCTGCCGAACGGTTCGACGGTGGCGGAGATCGCGGACACGCACGATCGAGCGGCGGGACGCGCGGCAGCGCCGAGGCTGGATCAATCGATCGCGGCGGGCGTGGACCGTTCACTGGAATCGATCTGCCGACGGGCGATGGCCCCCGCGGCGGTGGACCGGTATCGGAGCGCCGATGCGCTGGCCGAGGACCTCGATCGGTGGCTGGAGCAGCGACCGATCGGGTGGCAGCGGCCCGGGCCGGCGCGGCGGCTGAGGCTGATGAGCCGGCGGCAGCCGCGGCTGGTGGCGATGACGGCGTTGGCGTGCGCGGCGGTCATCGCGGGCGCGGCGGCGACGATGTGGACATGGGCGTACGCGTCGGCGTGGGCGGCGGCGGAGAGCAAGGCGAGGGCGAGCGCGGGCGAGTATCTACGGAACGCGAGCGATGCGGTCGCGAAGGGGCGGCAGACGGACATTCCCGGGAACTGGTTCCCCGCGCTCAACGCGCTGGAATCGATCGTCGGGCCGTACCTGTTCGATCCAAGGAAGGCCGGCAAGGAGCCGATGACGCGGAAGTTCTACCTCGCCGCTTCGGCGATCCGCGCGGCGCAGGTCGGCAACAGGGAGGACAGTCTCGAAGCGCTGCTCTGGAAGGACACGCTGACGTTCTGGCTGCTGCGAACCGGGGACTATGAACGTGCCGATGCGATCTTGAAGCAGACGCAGCCGTCGTGGGATCGCATCCTCAAGAGAGACGATCCGTGGCGGAACAACCACCGGGCGATGCGGGCCGCGGCGGACGCACAACGCTTGCTGGCGATAACGAGGGCGGGCCGGCATCTCAGCGGGGCGGATGAGGATGTGCAGGGTGTGATGGGCTCGCTGCGGGAGTCCGAGCGGTATCTCGCGAGCGAGCACTACGGCGACACGATGCACCGGTTCGTGCTGGGCTGCCTGGTGCAGATGTACGACCGGGGCGCGCTGGATGACCCGAAGGGCCTTCGGTGGGCCGAGTCGAGGGTGGAGGAGATCCGTCGCAACCTGCTGAGCGAGCCGAGCCTGCCGGCGGAGCTCGACACCGACTTCTCGTCGATCAGGGATTGAGGCGGTCGGCCGCGAGAGGCTGAATCGTCGTCGGGTTATCGGTCCGCGGGCGATCTTGACCGAGGTGATGTCGAGGCGGCGATCCGACGATATGAAGTCGGACGACGCCTTCATCTCATCAAGAGCGGAACTGCTGGCCATGACGCCGATCGACTCTGTGCATTCCGGTTCTGCCGTGGCTCCTCGCGGAGAAAATCCGCTGGTGGTGCGTCGGCACGAGCGATTGAACTGTCGCCTGCCCGCGACGGTGCGGGTGAGGGACGACAGCGCGGTGCCGATCTCGCTTTCGCGCACTGTTGGTGACGGCGCGGGGTGCGTGCCGGTCACGGTCGTGGATTGCAGCGAGGGCGGGGTGGGGATCGAGTGCGGGTGCTTCCTGCCGCGGGCGACGACGGTCGTGCTTCGGGTACCGATGAGCGGGATCGACGGCACGCTGGAGTGCGTGGGCACGATCCAGCGGGTGATGATGATCAGCCGCTCGCCAACGTACTACCTCGGCGTGTCGTTTGCAGGCGAAGGCGCGGCGACGGACGCCGCGGCGGTGGAGCGGCTGCTCGGCGCGTGCAGAAAGCAGGGCGCGGCGCACCGGGTTCCGACCGTGGGCCAGATTCTGAGGGGGATGGCGCTGGCGCGGTTCTCGCGTGTACTGGGCCTGGGCCTGACATCGGGGCTGGGCCTGGTCGAGGTGATCGAACTTGCCGGCAAGGCGTCGGGCCGAGCCAGACTGAAAGCCGACGCGGCGGAGATGGCGCGGCACGTGAAGGCGGGCGGCTTGCTCGCGGACAGCCTGCGGGGATGCGAGTACCTCACACCGTTCACGCGCCGGATGCTGGCCGCGGGCGAGCAATCCGGTGAGGTGCCTCGCATGTGCGGCGTGGTTGCGCGGCACTACGAGCGCGAGTCGAGCGTTCTGTCCAAGAGTCTTTCAACCGTGATCGAACCGCTGCTGATCGTGGGCATCGCGGGCGTGGTCCTGGTGGTGGCCCTGGCGATCTTCATGCCGATGTGAGACATGGTGAGGCTGGTCGGATAGCACCTCCTTGTTCTGAGATACACCGCCACTCACAGGTTCTCTCCTCCGAGGCTCATGTTTCGAGCAGATTTCACCGAAGCAGTACCTGGAATCGCTCAGTCTCCAGATCAGAATCCGCGCTTGAAAGAAATGCACCTATGTCAGTTGCAAGTCTCCGCAAGTCGTCGGCCTTCACGCTCATTGAACTGGTGGTGGTGATCGTCGTTCTCGCCATTCTCTCGGGCGTGGCGATCCCGAAGTACCTCGACTACTCGAGCAAGGCCAAGGAATCGGCCTGCAAGGGCACGCTGGGCGCGGTTCGCTCGGCGATCGCCAACTGGTACGCGAACCAGCTCGTGGCCACGGGCACGGGGGCGTATCCAACCCTCACGCAGTTGCAGACGTCCGGGACTGTGATGCAGGACACGATACCGGCCAACCCGTTCAACGGGTCGGGCACGATCTCGGCCGCGACCTACAGCGCTTCGAGCCCGCCGGTCTCTGGCAACGCGGGCTGGAACTACGACGCGACCAACGGGAAGTTCTGGTCCAACAGCAACACGTCGGGCGTCGGCGAGAACACCTGGTAAGGGGCCACGCATTGAGAACGAGCGGTCCTCGTTCTCGGCGGAGTCCGCATCCGAAGCAGAGGATGCACGGTCATGCCCGATCAGAAGGCACAACACCACGGCCGCGCCGGGAGATCCCGGCGCGGCTTCTCGTTGATCGAGCCGGTCGTGGTGATGAGCGTGCTCGGCATTCTCGCCGTCGTCGCGGCACCGAACAGTTGCTCGGCACCGAGGCGTCGCGGTGGGACCGTGGCGGCGGTCGAGTACCTTCGCACGCACGCGCTGCCCGAGGTCATCGCCTCGCCGATGCGCGAACCCGCGCCGCGAGTCGAGACCATACCGGACCCTGACCCCGAACCGGCTCCGCCGGAGCCGGAGGAGATCTCGGACGCACCGACCCTCCAGATCACGGCGATCGTGCAATCCAGGCAGGGGGCGGTCGCGGCGGTTGGCCACCGGATGCTACGGATCGGCGACGAGGTCGCGCCGGGGTGGCTGATCACGGCCATCGACGCTTCCGAACGGGTCGTGCGTGTGAGACACGCCGACGGACGGATGGCCGAGTACACGACGTTCAATCCGCGGAGCCACGCTCACTGATCGCGCGGGGGAGGGTCCGAGGGCCGCAAAAAAAAGAACGCCCCGGCCTTGCGAGCCGGGGCGTTGAGTTTCGGCCTTTGCCGATCGCTCATCCGCGGGTTGCCCCGCGTTCGAGCGCTGGACTCAGATCAACTTACGGGCAGCCGGCGAACCAGCTGTTGAGGAAGTCGAAGAGGTCCTGGAGGGTCGCCGTGCCGTCGCCGTTGAAGTCGGCCTGGCAGGTCGGGGTCGAAGCCGAGCCGTCCGCGTCCGCATCGTCACCGGCGATGAGGAACGAGAAGTCGCGGCCGACGTTCGTCCACTGCTGGAGACCGGCGCCGATCGCGTGACCGGGGTTGAACCGGATCAGGCAGCTGCGGCGGCAGTCAGCGTTGTAGCAGAAGTAGGCGCGCTCGTTCTGGGCGAACGTATCGCGGATGTTGACGGAGATCCAGTAGTGCGCGTTGCGCGGGAGGACGAAGTCCAGGTCATGGAACTCGAGGCGGTAGGCGGTCAGACCGCTGCGGCCGTCGATGGTGACGGTGTAGCCGAGGTCGACGATGCAGGTGGCGCGGCCGCTCTGGAGAGCGCTGGTGCCGAGGACGTAGGAAGGCTCCTTGCAGTCGTTGCCGAAGATGTCGAACCAACCCTCGAAGCCGGTGCAGTTGGTGTAGATGCAGCCTTCGATGTAGCAGACGCGCAGGTCGTGGCAGGGGTTGACGACGAAGTCGTCGGCCGCACGGCTGTTGCGGGTCGGGCTGGTGGAACGCTCGGAGCGATCACCAACGCGACGGCCGTTGGCGTCATCGCGATCGTTGCCGCCGTTGTCGATCAGGATCTTGCACTTGTCAGCGCAGACCGTGAACGCCAGGTCGGTGCAGCCGATGCAGCACTCGTCGAGGGGCTCCCAAGAGCCGTGCGAGTAGTCGAACTGAGTCGGGTAGCCGGTCTCCTCGCCCTCGATCTTGTGGGCGACGGAGCCGCGGATCACGCCGCCGTTGGCGGTCGCCCAGAAGGACGAGTCGCACATGGTGGGCATCGTGATGCAGCGGTTGTCGGACAGACCGACCAGCGAGACCCAGTAGGTTCCGCCCTTGAGCACGATGTTCGTGTTGCAGGCGTTCTCGTTGTCGGAGAGCAGCGGATCGATCTGGTCGGCCACGTTGAAGGTGAACTTCACGAGGCGGAACCCATCGACGACGACGCCCGTCTCGGTCTTCTCGAACACCTTGAAGGTGTGGAGGAGACGATCGGGACGGCCGTTGCAGTCCGAGTACAGCTCGAGGCGAGCCTTGGTCAGCTGCTCGAGCGAGTCGGTGCAGAGGTAGCCGCAGATGTAGTCCAGGTCGTAAACGTAACCCTCACAGAGGTAGAAATCGTCGGCAGCCTTCACGCCCTGCGGGAAAGCGCCGCCCTCGTGCGAGGCCTGTGCGTCGTAGCGATCCCAGTCGCCGTTGAACCAGATGCAGTCGCAGCCGCCTTCACCGAACACCGAGGTGCCCAGGTTCCAGTTGCTGACCCTCTGACGCAGGCTCATGGGAGCGTTCGCGACGCTCTTCTTGGCGACCGGCTGAGCGCTCACGGCGACATCAGCAGCGGAAGCCGTGCCAGCCACGATCATCGTGGAACAGGCAAGGGTAACCATCGAAGCAAGACGGACCATTACAAAACCTCCTTCGAACAACTTGGAACAATTCCGACGCTCTGAGTTTGCGTTGGGGCGAGTAACGAACTCGCCAAATTCCTTTTCCGGTGCGTGTACTTCCACCACCACCCACAGGCCGTGTCAACACGCGCCGGTGAGGCTGGTACGACTCGAGTGCAGACCCATCCATCCGGAGCACCCTGGCTCTAGTTTGAGCGTCACGGCTCAAGACCCGCTCGTTTGCTCGCGAGCAAGTGTGTTTCTACCACAACCGGAATCGGGGTGCAAGATGTTTTTTACTGAAATTCTGTTCCCAGCCGTACTTGCGCGTGCAATTCGCCCCGTCAAGGACCGAGAATCACCCAACTTGACACTCCGAACGTCCAATAGCGCAAGTACTTGGAAACACGGATCTTGTAACCGGACCGGCGGATCGTGAAACCGCTCGGTCCCCGATCTGTTGACCCGCCTAATCCGGGGAGGTCAACGGGGACGGATTGATCGTTCGACCAACAACCCTTACATACTCCTTTCAGCACTCACCAGAACTGGTGGAATGGCTCGTGGACGGGCGGATGCGCTTGGGCTCAAGGCTTCGGCCGCGGCTGGCAACGGTCGAGGCGACTCGAAGTGCGTGACGGCGTCGAGCGTGGACTCCAAGAGCCCGGCTTTGCGGGCCGCGCCCCAGAGGTCAACGTCGGGCGTGCCAACCGCGTCGATGGTGAAGAACAAGTCGCGCTCATTCTCGGTCACACGCACCGAACGGACCTGCTGCATGTGCGAGCGATCAAAGCCGTCGGCGATGCGCAGGATTCCGGACAACGCCCTGACCAGGAAGCGGTCCGCGGCGGGGAGCAGCGAGAACGCGCGATGCCGGCGGGTGGGTTCGGCGCGCCGGTGGTATCGGGCCACGTTGGCGATCACGTGCACATCGTCGATGTTCCACCCCGGCAGGTCGGCGTGAACGATGAGGTGGTAGGCGTGCTTGTGGTGTGCGGTGTAGTTGATGAGGTAGCCGATGTCGTGCAGGATCGCGGCGGCTTCGAGGAGTCGCCTGGCGCGGGTTGCGTCGATGCCGTGCTCCCGCATCGCCGGGGCGAGTCTGCGGCGGATCTGGTCGAAGATCTGAAGGCTCAATCGGGCCACGTGCATGGAATGGGCCTGCTCGAAGCCGCAGGCGCGCGCGAACTTCCGGATCGACTTGAGCGGTTCAACACGCGCGGGAGGTCCCGGAACGTCCGACGCGCCGGGCTGTTCATGCTCGCGGACCATCGAGAGCAGGATGCCGTCCCGGATGCCTCCCTCGTGGGCCCGCGCGGTGTTGCAACCGAGTTCCCTGAGCATGACATCGATAACGCACAGGCCCGCCACGATGATGTCGGCGCGGTCGGAGGGGAGCCCCGGGACGCGGGCACGCTCTCGAACGGGCAACTTCCGCAGGAACTCAAGCAGGTGCCGAACCTCGGCACGGGTGATGATCGCGCCCTGGATGCCGCACTCGAACAGACCCGCCGAAGAATCGTGACCGCCGCGCACGGAGTCGGCGAGCGAGCCGCCTTCGGAGGCGGACATGGCACGGACCATGGCCGCGAGGGTCGTGAAGGTGCCACCCGTTCCGATGACCAGTTGCGGCGCGACGGGCAGGCCGCGTTTTCCGAGGTGTTGGCGGACGACGGACTTGACGTAGGACCGCATTTCCCGGTAGCGAACCGAGGCCGCGGCCTCGGCCCCGCCGAAGCGTTCGGTGAGTCGGACCGCGCCCAGCGGGATGGTGTAAATCCTCTCGATGACCGCGGAAGCGGAGGGGGTGCCGTGCGCGGCCTCGCGTCCGATCGAGAGGACGACTTCCGTACTTCCTCCGCCGAGGTCGATGACCACGGCCGGACGCGATGACAGGTCGAAGGCATTGGTCGCGGACCGATATGCCAGGACCGCTTCCTGATCCGCGGAGATGATCTCGGCGGCGAGTCCCGACTTCTCACGGATGGCGGCGACGAGGTCGCCACCGTTCACGGCTTCTCGCGCCGCGGCGGTGGCGACCACGCTGAGACGTTCGACGCCGTAGCCCTCGGCGATCGTCTTCATGCGGGCGACGGCCGATGCCGTGTGCTCGATGCACGCGGGATCAAGCCGGCGGGTGGCGTCGAGCCCGCGACCGAGTCGGGTGATCTCCTTCTCGTCGTCGAGCACCCGGTACGAACTATCGCTTGAGGCCTCCGCCACGATGAGCCGCGTGCTGTTGGTGCCGACATCGATGGCCGCGAGACGACGCCTGTGCGTCCTCGATCGGCCCGGCCCGGCAAGGTGGCCGTTGACCGAAGCAGGGCCTGGAGAAGGCGCCGGGGGCTTGGGCTCGGCCTGCGAGCCCGCGATGGGACGGCTGTGAACCAGCGGGGCGGTGAGGCCGCCCCCGAATGCTTCATCGAGCCGGGAGAAGAACCCGCCCTGAGACAACCGCAGCCAGGCGCCGATGGCCGCATCGTGCGCCGCGCGCAGAGCCTCTTCGTGGCGATGGAGGAGCGAGACCAACCCGGAGCCGGGCTGTACACCATCGTCTCGCGCGCGGCGACACTCGATGCAGACCCGGTCGGCATCGCTCGCCAGGCCGAGCGCTTGCTGGAGCGTGGCGAGGTGCGCCAGCAGCGGCTTTGCACACTCGGGCACGGACAGCGGGAGGAACAGTTCGATCGTGTAGCGAAGGCGCTTCAGTCGCAGCCTCAACTCGTGCAAGCGTTCGAGGTCGTGGAGATTGCGGTTGCCGGCCGCGATCACGCGATCCGCGGCCTCGCGAACGATGCGCCGCGCGAGCTTGCCGACCGCGGACTCACCTACGCGCGAGCCATCGATCTTGTCGATAACGCGAGCCGTCGGCCGCTCCCACTCTTCTCGGGGTGAGTTTCCGGCGAGCGTGACGAGTTCGGCGAGCAACTCCCGACGAGCGGTGATGGCTCGCTTGCGGAGCGACATGGCCGCGGCCGCCTCGCCCTCGTGAGGCCCCCTGATGGGCGCGGACAACAGTTCGATCAGGACATCGAGGTCGCGGGGCCCGCCGGCGATTCGTCGGACGGTGCGGAGGCGACGCCTGAGCTTGCGGACGTGTTTCCTCGGCAGGACTTCCGAGAACGCGCTCAACGCGGCTTCGGCGCGGCGGACCGCCACACGGAGTTGATGGACAGCGCGGACCGAGTCGGGATCGCGTGCCTTTTCGGCCAAGCGGGAGGCTCGCCGGAGGAGCTTGGGCACGGGCACGACGGCTTCGGCAACCATGCGCCTCGCCGCGGACTCGACAGCCTCGAGCGATGCTTCGCGCAAGCGTTGGTCTCGGGACCTCGACAAGGGGAGCCACCTCGTGGTTGGGCACCTGCCCGATCACTTGTCCACTTTACGGGTGAACCGTGGGCGTCAACGACGGAAAAACGGGTCGTCGCGCATCTTGACCCGCGGTACGGCGGGCGCTCGTGCCGAATGAAGGCCAGCGTGATGGAAACCAGCCAACGGCACCGAGTCTTCAACTGTTTTTCCCGCACTCACCCGCCGGGCATTCCAAACAGAATCAAGACGCCGGATCGGAAAGCTCACGCTCGCTCTCGCGTGACCCGCAGACAGGTTTCGCGGTATGAGATATGGTTGCCGACATCTGCTCCCTGTCCCTCGACGCCCCACCTCCCCCCATCCCCTCCCCCCCACCCCACAATTGGAGAGAACCACGATGCGCGGACTGAATCGCTGGAAGAGCCTTGTCGTGACAGCACTGGCCGCCGCCACGTTCAGCGGTGTCGCGGCCGCGAGTTTGCCCGCGGAGGACACGGTCAAGATCGGGCACTACGGCTCGCTGACGGGCTCGAAGGCGACGTTCGGCAAGTCCACGGACAACGGCATCAAACTGGCGGTGGAGGAGATCAACGCCAAGGGCGGCGTCACGGTCAACGGGAAGAAACTGAAGGTTGTGCTGGTATCCGACGACACGGAAGGGAAGCCGGAGAAGGCCGGCACGGTCGTGACCAAGCTGATCACGCGCGACGGGGTCGTGACGGTGCTGGGGGAAGTGGCGAGCAGCGTGTCGCTGAACGGCGCCCCGGTGTGCCAGGATTACGGCGTGCCGATGATCACACCGAGCTCGACGAACCCCGACGTGACGAAGGTCGGCGACATGATCTCCCGCGTGTGCTTCATCGATCCGTTCCAGGGGTTCGCGTGCGCCAAGTTCGCCAAGGATGACCTCAAGGCCGGCAAGGTCGCGGTGCTGTTCGATCAGGCGTCGGCGTACTCGGTCGGGCTGAAGGACGAGTTCAACAAGGCCTTCAAGGAGCTCGGCGGCCAGATCGTGAGCGAGCAGGTCTACAGCGAGGGCGCGAAGGACTTCAACGCCCAGCTCACCCGCATCCGCGAGAGTTCGCCCGAAGCGATCTTCATTCCGGGCTACTACAGCGATATCGCGAACATCGCGCTGCAGGCCCGCAAGCTCGGCATGAAGATGCCGCTCATCGGCGGCGACGGCTGGGACTCGGAAGAGCTTGCGAAGAACGCCGGCGCGGCGATCGACGGGTGCTTCTACTCGAACCACTACGCTCCAGACCAGCCGACCGAGATTATCCAGACGTTCGTGAGCAAGTACAGCAAGGAGTTCGGCGGGACGCCGGACGGCCTGGCCGCGCTGGGCTACGACGCGGCCAACCTGCTCTTCGACGCGATGGGGCGGGCCAAGAGCCTGTCCGGCGCGGACCTGGCCAAGGCGATCAGCAGCACCAAGGACTTCAAGGGCGTGACGGGCACGATCACGATCAACTCGCAGCGTGACGCCGTCAAACCGGTGGTGATCGTGGAACGCAAGAACAACACATGGGCGTATCGCGCGACGATCGAGCCGAAGAAGAAGTAGGCGCGAAGCGACGGGCCCGGACCGACACCGCACGAGCATTCACGACCAAGCGGGCCGGAATCTGCCGGCCCGCTTGTGTGCTTTGTCGCGAGAACGCCCGGCGCGACCGGCGTTCCGGACAATGGCCTTGCGATCGCTCGAATCATCGGGTAGCCTGAGGCCAATCCCGTCAAATTCCGGGCGCGTTCGGCGCATGTGAGGCAGCGCGGCGTTTGTCGGTGTGCGATGATGCCGGCCTCTGGCAAGGAGGCTGAGCGATGCGTGTGAAGGAACGAGAGCCCGGCGACCTCAACCGTCTGGAAGCGCTGATCGCGGCCGAGCCGACGGCCAAGCAGCGCGAACGCTACCGCATGGCGTTGCTGGCGATCCACGGGCACACGAAGAAACAGATCGCTCGTGTCCTGGGCGCGCCGATGAGCGTCGTCGAGGAGTGGGCGTACCGCTACCGCGACGGCGGGATCGACGCGATGCGCGCGAAGAAGCAGCCGGGGCGCAGGGCCATCCTGGCGCCCGAGCGGCATGAGGAGTTCAAGGCACGCATCAGCGGCGCGCCCCGGGAGGCCGACGGGGTCTGCACGCTCCGCGGCAAGGACGCGGTGCGGATCCTCAACGAGGAGTACGGCGTCGCGTACACGCTCAACGGCGTCTACGACCTGTTGCACCGGCTGAACCTGTCGTGCCTCACGCCGCGACCGCGGCACGAGAAGAACGACCCCGGGCGATGAAGGCGTTCAACCCCCTTTGTCGAGAAGACGCGGGAGCAGCATCCCGGCAAGACGGTGAAGGTGCGCTTCATGGACGAGGCGCGGTACGGGAAGAAGGGCACGACCACGAAGGTGTGGGCCGAGAAGGGCTCGCGGCCGTCGGTCATCAAGCAGACCCGCTACGAGCGAGCGTACATGTACGCCGCGGTCGATCCGCTCACGGGCGAGAGTTCAGCGCTGCTGGCGCGGCACGTCAATACCCAGACGATGAACGCGTTCCTGGCGATCACGTCGAAGGAGCTGGTTGCGGGCGAGCATGTCGTGATGGTGATGGACCGGGCGGGGTGGCATGTCAGCAAGGGGCTGGTGGTGCCGAACAACATCACCATCCTGTACCTGCCGCCGTACTCGCCGGAGTTGAACCCGGTCGAGAGGCTGTGGCTCTACATCAAGAGCCACTTCCTCAGCAACCGCGTCTTCGCAGACTACGACCACCCCGTGCAGGCGGGCGGCGACGCCTACCGCGCCGTCGAGCCGCAACGTGAACTCCTCAAATCCATCTGCGCCGTACCCTGGATCATGCCCGGAAATCAACTGTGATTGGCATGAGGCGCTCCTGCGAGACATCGGCCGCGGCATCGTCGTCGAGGCCCGCGCGGCGTGCGAGACTTGCGATGATCGGTCGGTAGCGGCCGTCGAGTTCGGTCCACGCGGCGTTGTTGTCCGCATCGCGGAGCGATTCGAGCAGTGCGGATGTCGTGCGTGTGACGTCGATCATGGCGGATGGAGGCGTCACGGTGGCGGATACCCCCCCGACGGCATTCTTCGCCGCTCGCTCACTCCGCGTCGGATCCGGTCTGATCAAAGCACGAACCGGGAGATCAGCAATCCGATGAGCACGGACGAGACCGTGGCCACCAGCCCCGGTCGCATGAAGCTGTGGGCGAGCACGAACTTGCCGATGCGCGTCGTGCCGGTCTGGTCGAAGGCGATCGCGGCGACGATGGTGCCGTAGGTCGGGAGGAAGAAGTAGCCGTTGACCGCGGGGAACATCGCGATGAGCGTCGCGGCGGGGAGCCCGAGGGCGATGCCGACGGGCATGAGCGCGGCGACGGTCGAGGCCTGGCTGAAGAGCACCACCGAGAGGCCGAAGAGCCCGATGGCGAAGACCCAGGGGTGGGCCTTGATGATGTCCGAGAGCGCCCCGACGATGGCGGTCTTGTTGCCGTCGAAGAAGCAGTTGCCCATCCATCCCAGGCCGAGGATCGAGACGACCGCGACCACGCCCGCAATCGCCACAGACGACTTGGAAGCCTCCGCCGGCTTTGCCCCGAAGAACAGCATCATGATCCCTGCGGCCGCAAACATGACCACCTGGATGATGTCCGCCATGCCCACGGTGACGGTCTTGGCTTTGGTTTGCTCAGAGCGAATCTCCTCGATTCGGTTCTTGATCTGCTCGCCCGTGAACGTCTCCTGGGCACGCTCCGGGTCGCCGAGGTTCGAGATGGCGCTGGAGACAACGGAAGCCGGAATCCCGACCTCCTTTGAGGGCGCCACCGTAAACGACGGCCTCAGGCCGGAGAACAGCCCGAATGCGACAATGACGGCCGCGGCGCTCAGGAATGTGACCACCGATCCGACCGCACGCTTACGCTCCGCGCCGGCGAGGGGCTTGGACTCGGCGGGTGGCTTGACCTGCCCACTGGCAAGTCGCCGCTGATACTCGGGATCGTCCTTGAGTTCCGGCCCCATTCTGAACACCGCCACAGCGCCGATCATGCACCCGATGAACGTGGATGGGATGCAGATCATCAGGATGTGGTTCAGGCCGACCTTGCCGTCCTCGTCCAACAGGGCGAGGAGCGCCACGGTCGCGGCTGCGAGAGGACTGGCGGTAATTGCCTGCTGCGAAGCGATAACGCTGATCGACATCGGTCGCTCGGGGCGGATTCCTGCCTTGCGAGCCACCTCGGCGATCACGGGCAGGATCGCGTAAGCAACGTGCCCGGTGCCGGAGCAGAACGTGAAGAGGTACGCGACCGCCGGGGCCACAAAGGTGATGTACTTCGGGTTGGCGCGCAGGGCCTTCTCCGCGAGCCCGACCAGCACGTCCAAGCCGCCCGCAGCCTGCATCGACGCCGCGGCCGAGACCACCGCGATGATGATCATCAATACGGTCACCGGCGGTGCGGAGGGCGGCAGTCCGAACCCGAAAACCAGGATGGCCAATCCCATCGCGGCGACGGTGCCCAGCCCGGTCCCGCCCACGCGGGCACCGACAACGATGGCAGCGATCACGACGAAGAACTCTGCCCAGATCATGCTGCCTCCAACGCGAGCGGTTCGGGCGGATGAGGACGGCCGGGAGAGTCAGCGGGCCGTGCCGGCCATCTTTCGAGGATCAAGAACGCTGCGGATCTGTGCCTCGGACAAAAGCCGCTTCTCACGAACCAGATCGACGACACCCTTGCCGGTCCGGAGCGCCTCGGCCGCGAGGCTGGTGGCCGTCTCGTAGCCGAGCACGGGATTCAGCGCCGTGACGATCCCGATGCTCCGCTCGACCATGGCGCGGCAGGCATCGGCGTTGGCGGTGATGCCGTCGACGCAGTTGATCCTGAGCGAAGCGGCGGCGTTGACCACGAGCATCTGCGACTCGAAAATGCAGGCCGCGATCACCGGCTCCATGACGTTGAGCTGGAGTTGGCCCGCTTCGGCCGCCATGGTGACGGTCGTGTCGCTCCCGATGACGCGGTAGCACACCTGATTGACCACCTCGGGAATGACGGGATTGACCTTGCCCGGCATGATCGAGGAGCCCGGCTGCATCGCGGGCAGGTTGATCTCGTGCAGCCCGGCGCGCGGGCCCGAGGAAAGAAGCCGGAGATCGTTGCAGATCTTGGAGAGCTTGATCGCCAGGCTCTTGAGCACGGACGAATAGAGCACGTACGACTGCGTGTCCTGAGTCGCCTCGACCAGGTTGGCGGCCAGGTGGATCGGGCGCCCGGTGATGCGTGCCAGATGACGGGCGCACCTGGCCGCGTAGCCGCGGGGCGCGTTCAGGCCGGTGCCGATGGCCGTGCCGCCCATGTTGACCTCGCACAGCACGCGTTCGACCGCGCGGAGCGCGCCGATCTCATCCTGCAGGCTGCGTGCCCACGCGTCGAACTCCTGCCCGAGGGTCATCGGCACAGCGTCCTGCAGTTGGGTGCGTCCCATCTTGACGATGCGCGCAAACTTCCTGCCCTTATCCCGGAAGGACCTGGTCAGCCGGTTCAGCTCGTCGATCAGCCTGTCGTTGCCCAGGAGCATCGCGACATGGAGCGCACTTGGGTACGCGTCGTTGGTCGATTGGGCCAGGTTGACATGGTCGTGAGGGTCGCAGAACCGGTACTCGCCCTTTCTGTGCCCCATGTGTTCGAGAGCGCGGTTGGCGATGATCTCGTTGGCGGCCATGTTGGTCGAGGTTCCCGCGCCGCCCTGGTAGACGTCGATGTCGAACTGATCGTGGAGTCTGCCGTCGAGCAGGTCTTTGCACGCCGCTTCGATGCCTTTGAGGACACGGGCGGGCATCGCCTTGCGGTCGCACTCGTGGTTGGCACGCGCGGCGGCCAACTTCACCATCGCGAAGCCTCGGACGATGTCGGGGTAGAGGTAAAGTTTGACACCCGAGATCGCGAAGTTCTCCATGGCGCGGGCCGACTGCACGCCGTAGTAGGCCGATGCGGGGATCGCCTTCTTTCCGAGAAGGTCGTGCTCGATCCGTGTGCGAGAGCCGCCCTGGCGCTCGCGGTTCCGTTTGCCCGAAGCCATCAACGACCATCCTTCCCGCGGCCTCGCCGCGCACAATGCCTAGAACGCGATCCGGAGACGTGCGGAGAATACGCCCAGAACATCGTCGTCCGGGGCGTTGCTCGGGTCGAAGATCACTTCGGCGCCGATCGTGAACTGCGAGGTCTCGGTGACCTGGAACCGGTGGAACACCTCGACCACCTTCTCATCCCGCTTGTCTTCCGCGGCCGACCGCGACCATGCGGCGGCGACGCCGAGCATGTCTTCCTTCGCCAGGACCTTCTTGATCCCGACGCCGCCCTGCACCGAGTTGGTGACCGATGTCACCTCGCCATCCGCGTAGCCGTAGCGGGCAAACACCGTGATTCGTTCGCCGATGTCCTGATCGAGCGAGACGGTGATCCCCTGATCCGAAGGCACATCGGCATCGTCACGGGCGTCAACGTGCCACAAGGCCAATCGGTATCGACCCGTGCCCAGACCTTCGATCGTCGGCGTCAGGCCGAACTCGCCGAACGCGAGAAACTCGCCGTCATCAAAGAACCCCTCGAAGTTCCCGACGGTGGCTTTTCCGTTGGCATCGGTGATCCCGCCGGAGACGTACAGCCAATCGACAGGCTTGATCTGCGCCGCCGCGGCGAGCCCCGGGCCGGGGTACGCGACCGTGGGGTTGCTCGAAAAGGCCTTGTTGAAGAAGAAGAAGTTCGCGCTCTGGAGTCGATGGCCGCCGAACAGGTTCTCGGGATCGATGCGGCCGACCGCGAATCGAAAGTGGTCGTCGAACAACCGCTGATCCCAGTACAACTCCTTGACCACCACCGGGCGCTCTCCGAAACCGTTGGTGGTCGGCAGGAGCGTGCCGATCTGACCACCCAGCGCGGAGGGCGCCTGATCCCCGATCTGGTAGCGATACTCGCCCGCGAACGCGAGGATGCCCGTGTCCGTGGTTCCCGCGCCGATAGCCGTCCACTTGGCGAGAAGGTCCAGATCGCCGCCGCCGGCCGTGCGTTCACCCGGGCCCCCGCTTGCCTGCTGGAACAAGAGTGTGTTGGCTACGCCCAGTCGGAGGTTTGTCGCGGCCGCGATGCGGTCGAACTCGCGCTTGAGCGCGACCCCCGGGGTCATGGCGTCGAGTTCCTCGTCGATTCCGGTTGGCGGCCTGGGGTCGTTGGGAGGCGGACCGACGAACTCAGGGGTTGCGGACGGCGCGGAGGCCTCGGCGGGGGCGGGCGGTTGCCCCGGCTCGGGAGGCTGGGCACTGGTCGACGCCGCAGCGGCCAACCAAGCCATATACACCAGCGGACTGCGGATTCCAGCGCGGCGAGATGACACCATCCGAGCAAGGCAGGCCATCCCCACTTCCTTTCCCCGCGAGTTGGACGCGGGAAACAAGCGTCGCTGCCAACGGTCAATCAACGGCCACGCGTGTCGTGTCAGCGGATCACCCGCGTGAACGTGTAACTGCCGAGCACGCTCGAGTTCGTCGCATCCCGGATCGTGGCGACGAACCGATCATCGGCCTCGAACTCGAACGACAGGTTCACGCGGCGCGCGCCCGAACTCTTGACCTCGTCGAAGCTGAATCTCGATCCGCTTCCCTCGGCACGACCCACCAAACGCACGATCGAAGGCGATGACCCGCCCCAGCCGGTCATTGTCAGGCCGATGCCGGGTTCGGACGCCAGCAGCAGTGAGCCGCCCTTGCGCTCGCCGCGAGCCCCGAATCGGCCGCTCTCAACCCGGAGGTCGATCAGCACGAAGTGCTCGTTCTCGATCACGCCGGCGGCACGGCCCGTGGCCTTCGCGGCCTCGCCGTCGGCGGCGGAGGCGTGGCCCTCGAAGGACCAATCCCCGACGAAGCGGGCAAGCATTGCACGATCGGCGTCCACACTCGTTCCGCCGGCGGGCGTTACGATGGGCCGGAGCGCCGGATTCGAGGACTGTTCGACTTTATGGGCGTGGCACCCGGCAACGGCAGCCAACGCCGTGACAACGACGATGCGGCACGCCCGGGCGGGGTCCATTGTTCGCGTTCTCACTGCTGTGACCCTCCGTATCGCATCTCACGCTGGCGTTCCTCGGCGCGTCGGTTCTGATCGCCGATGATCCCGCCGGCGACAGCGCCCGAGATCGCGCCGATGGCCGCGCCGGCACCCGCGTTGCCGCTGAGCGAACCAATGGCCAGACCCCCCAGCGCGCCGATCGCTCCACCGGAGACGGCTCCCTGGCCGCCGGTCTCACAGCCCGAGGCCGTGAAGACAACGGCCACCGTCAGCAAAGCGGCGGCACGCGCGCGGGTGAGCGAACTCGATCTGCGAGATCTCATACAACCTCCTGTCTGTGCGAGCCAGCCATGAGCGGACGAAATACTACACAGGAATCTCCGTATACGTTCGCGGTGTACAATCGGTGTGGATAACGCGCGACCGACGCTCGTCGCGCCGAGCGATCACGGTCCACGGACTGCCTGGGCGGCCATGAACAAGGGGAAACGGCTTGAAGAAGACCAGTTCGGACCGGACCCCGCCCCGTCTGAAAAGCAAACAGTACGAAAAGGAACTTCGCAAACTGCAGGCAAGGCTCTGCGAACTTCAGGAATGGGTCAAGCACAAGGGATTACGGGCGATCATTGTCTTCGAGGGTCGAGACGCCGCGGGCAAGGGCGGCGTGATCAAGGCGCTGACCGAACGCGTCAGCCCTCGCGTGTTTCGGCTGGTGGCGCTGCCCGCACCGTCGGACCGCCAGAAGACGCAGATGTACATGCAGCGCTACATGCAGCACTTCCCCGCGGCGGGCGAGGTCGTGATCTTCGATCGCTCGTGGTACAACCGCGCCGGCGTCGAGCACGTGATGGGGTTCTGCACCCGCGATCAGTACCAGGGGTTCCTCGAGCACTGTCCGCAGATCGAGTGGTACATCACCTCGGCGGGGATCCACCTGATCAAGATCTGGCTTGAGGTCAGCGACAAGGAACAGAAGCGTCGCTTCGAGGCGCGAATCGACGATCCGCTTCGACAGTGGAAGCTGAGCCCGATGGACCTGCCATCGCGGAGCAAGTGGTTCGAGTACTCACGCGCCCGAGACGCGATGCTCAAAGCGACCGACACCAAGCACGCGCCCTGGCACATCCTGCACTCGGATGACAAGAAGCGGGCACGCCTCAACGCGATCATGCACATCCTCGATGCGATCCCGCACAAGAAGGCGCCGCGAGAGAAGGTCAAGTTGCCGAAGCGATCCATGAAGGGCGCGTACGACGATCAGGCTTCGCTCAAAGGTCGGAAATTCGTCCGCGAGGCGTATTGACGGTTCTCCGCCGGTACGCCCCGCGTCGAGCGCCAGGCTCCGCACACGGCTCTCGGTTTCATGTATCATGGGGAGTTGTCGGCCTCGCGGGTACACCATCCGCTGGGCCTCGGAGTCGAAGATGAAGGCCGCTCAGCACGAACATGATGTGACCGCTTGTCGCTCCCGACCCTGCCGCTCGGGCCGGAAAGCGTCGCGATCGCGTTGCAGGATGCACATGCTGACCATCTTCGCGGCTTGCGGCCTCGGCACGGGCGGCTGCATGGTTGGTCCCAACTACGAGCGGCCCGACTCCGAGTTCAACCAGGCCTGGGAGTCTCAGTCCGCGGCCGCGGCGGCATCATCGGACGGCGGGAGGTGGTGGGAGACCTTCAACGACCCCACGCTCACGGCGCTCGTGAGCAGCGCGGTGTCGCAGAACCTCACCCTCAGGCAGGCGGGTCTTCGCGTGCTGGAGGCCCGCGCGGCCCGGGGGATCGCGGTCGGAAGCTTCTTCCCGCAGACGCAGGAGGCCATCGGCGGGATCGATAACAACCAGGTCAGCAAGAACGACGCGGCCGCGGGCGGAGACCGCTCGTTCGCGACAGATTCGCTCGGGCTGCAGGCCGCGTGGGAACTGGACTTCTGGGGCAAGTTCCGGCGTGGCATCGAGGCCGCGGACGCCGAGGTCCAGTTCAGCGTGGCCGACTACGACGCCGTGCTGGTCACGCTTGCGGCCGATGTGGCCACGTCGTACATTCTCATCCGGTCGCTCGAAGAACGGCTGGAGTTCGCGCGGGCGAACGTGAGCCTGCAAGCCGAAACCCTGGCCCTGACTCAGACTCGGTTCCGCGCGGGCGCGGTTTCCGAACTCGACGTCGCGACCGCAAGGGCAACTCTCGCCAACACGCAGGCGCTGATCCCGGACCTCGAGAACGCGCACCGCCAGGCGACACTCTCGCTGTGCGTGCTTCTGGGGCGTGCGCCGTCGTCGCTCGATCCCGAACTCGCTCCCGTTGATGCGGGTGTGCGACGCGTTCCGGACGCTCCGGTCGGCCTCGCCGTGGGCATCCCCGCGGACCTCCTGCGTCGGAGGCCCGATGTCCGCGCGGCCGAGCGTCTGGCCGCGGCGCAGAGCGCACGGATCGGGCAGGCAACGGCCGATCTTCTGCCGCGCATCTCGATCGCCGGATCGACCGGGCTGGTGAGCAGCAACTACGAGAACGGACGCAACCCGGACCTCGGCAACATCTTCGACGCCAACTCGTTCGCGGGATTCATCGGCCTGCAGGTGAACTGGCCGATCTTCAACTACGGCCGCATCGAGAGCAACATCCGCGTGCAGGATGCCCGGTACGAGCAGGCGATCGCCGCGTACCAAGAGTCCGTTCTGCGCGCCGCGGCGGATGTCGAGGCCGGACTGTCCGAGTTTCTGAGGTCGAAAGAACGGACGGGTTTCCTCGGCGAAGCGGTCAGCGCCTCCAAGCGCAGCGCGGAACTCTCGCTGATCCAGTACCGGGCCGGCGCGGTGGACTTCATCCGCGTAAACGACGCGCAGACGCAACTGGTCGAGCAGGAGGACAGCCTGGTGGTGGCGAGAGCGGCGATCGCGCTCGGCGCCGTCCGCACGTACCGCGCGCTCGGCGGCGGGTGGGAGACCCGCCAGGACCGGGAGTTCGTCGACCCGGCGACGATCGAACGAATGCGGGCAAGGACGGACTGGGGTGACATCGTCGATCCCGCGTGGAAAGCGGGAAAAGACCTGGGCTTCCCCCGCCCCGAGGACCAGAGCGCCCCTCCCCCTCCCCCCTCCTCTCCCCCTCCCAGCGAACCCGAGGTGCCTGAACCCGCGGACGCCCCGAAGGCCAACCCATGAACAGCAAGGAACTACAGATGCCCCGCCAATGGCTTAGCGCGACACTCGACGTCCGACGACGAAGCGAGGAACGCCGGCGCCGTGGTGCGACCGCTCGAACGGTTTGCCGGCCCGTGATCGCCGCGTGCGCGGCGATTGCGATTGGCGGTTGCGAGAAGAAGCAGGACGCCAACGCCTACGCGCCCCCACCACCGCCCGAGGTGATCGTTGCGAAGCCGGTCGAGCGCGAGGTCACCTCCTACCTGACGTACACGGGAACGATCACGGCTTCCGAGGCCGTGGACCTGCGGGCGCGCGTGCAGGGGTTCCTGGAGAAGATCGCGTTCCAGCCCGGCCAGCGCGTCAAGAAGGGCGAAGTGCTGTTCGAGATCGACAAGCAGCAGTATCAGGCGGCCGTCGCCCAGGCTCGGGCCCGCGTGAAATCGGCCGAGGCCACGCTGCTCGGCGCCGAGAGCGATGCCCGCCTTGCCCGCGAACTGGCCGATCAGCGGGCGGGCCCCGAGATCGACGCGGTGATCAAGGCCGCCAAGCGCGATGTCGCCGCCGCGGACATCGACAAGGCCAAGGCCGAGCTCACCGAGGCTCTGCTGAACCTCGGCTATTGCACCGTTACGGCGCCGATCGACGGCCGCATCAGCAAGAACCTTGTTGATGTGGGCAACCTCGTGGGGCGCGGCGAGCCGACGCTGCTGGCATCGATCGTTCAGGCGACGCCCTCGTTCGTGTCCGTCGATGTCAACGAGGCGGATGTGCTGGCCGTTCGGCGAGAGCGAGAGAAGATCCCGGGGGCGAGCAAGATCGAGCCCGGCCGCCTGCCCTCCGGCGAATGGCGCCCGTGCGAGCTTTCGCTTGCCGATCGCGAGGACTTCGGCGTCACCGGCCGCATCGATTATGTCGAGCCGCAGCTCGACAAGCAGACCGGCACGCTCGAAGTCCGCACTCGCTTCGAGAACACCGACGAGACGCTTGTCCCGGGGCTCTTTGCCGCGGTGCGGTTCGCGATGTCCAGCCGGAAGGCGATGCTGGTCCCCGAGGCCGCGCTGCTCAGCGATCAGCAGGGGCGATACGCGATGGTCGTCGATGAAGAGAGCAAGGTGCAGGCCAAGCGTGTCGAGATCGGGCCGCTCGAGGGCAGCATGCGGGTGGTGGAGAAGGGCCTGGCCTCCGATGACCGCGTGATTGTGCTGGGCGTGCTCAAGGCCCGTCCGGGCTCGAAGGTGACACCCAAGCGGCAGGAGCCCCCCGCCGCGGCTTCCGACCGCTGAGAAGGAATCCCCCCGATGCTCGCCGAGTTCCCGGTACGTCGCCCGATTGTTTCGATGGTGATCTCGATCCTGATCGTGATCATGGGAGCGGTCGCGTACCCGACGCTGCCGATCGCGCAGTACCCCGACATCACGCCTCCGGTGGTGCAGGTCACCTCCACCTATCCCGGCGCGAGCGCCCAGGTCGTGGCCGACACCGTCGCCAGCCCGATCGAGCAGCAGGTCAACGGCGTGCCGGGCATGATCTACATGGAGAGCACGTCGGCCAGCGACGGCTCGTACACGCTCAAGGTCACCTTCGAGCTCGGCACGAACATCGACATCGCCTCCGTGCTGGTGCAGAACCGCGTCAACATCGCGATGCCCAAGCTTCCCGACGAGGTCAAGCGCAACGGCGTCACCACGGACCGCGTCTCGTCCAACGTCATCACCGTCTTCTCGCTCGCACCAAAGGACGAGGAGGCCGCCAAGAAGTACGACGACCTCTTCATCGCCAACTACCTCACCATCAACGTCTTCGATGAGATCAAGCGCATTACCGGCGTGGGCGACGCCAAGATCTTCCCCGCCAAGGACTACGGCATCCGTCTCTGGCTCAACCCCGACAAGCTCAAGGCCCGCGACCTGACCACGATGGACGTGATCAACGCGCTCAAGGAGCAGAACGTCCAGGTCGCCGCTGGCGCCATCGGCCAGCCGCCCGTCCCAACAGGCCAGGCCTACCAGTACAACGTCTCGACCCTCGGACGACTCAACAGCGTCGAGCAGTTCGAGAACGTCATCGTCCGGGCCGACGGCAACCGCCTCATCAAGGTCAAGGATGTCGCGCGGGTGGAACTGGGCGGCAAGTCCTACGACCTTCTGGCCCGCTACAAGGGCACACCCGCGGCCGCCATGGTCGTCTACCAGGCCCCCGGCGGCAACGCCGTGCAGGTCGCCAGGGATGTCGAGAAGCTGCTTGCGACCAAGACCGAGTCGCTCCCAGCCGGGCTCGAGTTCGCCACGGTCTACGACACCTCCAAGTTCGTTCTCTCGGCGATCGACGCCGTGTTCCACACCTTCGTCGAGGCGCTCGTCCTCGTGCTCGCGGTCGTCGTCATCTTCCTCGGAAGCCTGCGGCTCTCGCTCATCCCCATGCTGGCGATCCCGGTGTCCATCATCGGCACGTTCTTCTTCGCCAAGCTGATGGGCTTCAGCGTCAACATGCCCGTGCTGTTCGGCCTGGTCGTCGCCATCGGCATCGTCGTCGACGATGCCATCGTCGTGGTCGAGAACGTCGAGGCGGTGATGAACCGCGAGCACCTTCCGCCCAAGCCGGCCACGATCAAGGCCATGAAGGAGGTGCTGGCCCCCGTCATGAGCATCACCGTCGTGCTCATGGCCGTGTTCGTCCCGACCGCCTTCCTGCCCGGCATCAGCGGCCAGCTCTTCCGCCAGTTCGCGCTCACGATCGCCGCCAGCACGTTCCTCAGCGGCGTGTGCGCCATCACGCTCACGCCCGCGCTGTGCGGAGTGATCCTGCGGGCCCACAAGGAGGGGCACAAGCCTTTCATCCTGGTCCGCTGGTTCAACCAGGGCTTCGATGCGCTCGCGAACGGCTACGCCCGGCTCATCAAAGTGCTGGTACATCCGGCCACGGTTCTCTTCACGCTGGGCGGGTTCGCCGCGTGCGTGGTGGCGATCCTGTGGACCTTCACCAAGGTCCCCACCGGCTTCGTCCCGCTCGAGGACCGCGGCATGGTGATGATCGACGTGTGGATGCCCGACTCCGCCTCGCAGGAGCGCACGCTCGCGGCCGTCGCCAAGGTCGAGAAGATCCTCTCCGAGACCGAGGGCGTGCGGAACTTCACATCGCTGCCCGGCTTCTCGATGATCAACAACAACGGGTCGAACTACGCCCTGTTCTTCATCGGGCTCGAGGACTGGAAGGTCCGCCTTCCGAAGGGCCGCGACCTGAACACCATCATGGCCGACCTGCGGCAGAAGACCTCACAGATCCCCGACGGGCTGTGCATCGTCTTCTCTCTGCCCGCCGTCGATGGCGTCGGCAGCGCATCGGGCTTCGACCTCCGCCTCCAGGACCGTTCGGGCATCGGGCGAGCCGCGATGGGCGAGCTGGTGCAGGGCCTGATCGTCGATGGCAACGCGCAGTCCAAGCTCCGCGGGGTCAGCAGCGCGTACCGCGCCGCCGTCCCCCAGCTCTTCGCCGACATCGACCGCGAGAAGGTCAAGAAGCTCGGCATCCCTCTGCAGGATGTCTTCAGCACAATGTCCGGCTACCTCGCCGCGGCCTACGTCAACGACTTCAACCTCTTCGGACGCACGTGGCAGGTCAACGTCTCGGCCGACAGCCGCTTCCGCGCCGCGCTCGACGACATCAAACGCCTGGATGTCCGCAAGCCCGACGGGAGCATGGTCCCGCTGGGCTCGCTGCTCAGCGTCCGCGAGAGCATGGGCGCCGACCGGGTGATCCGCTACAACATCTTCCCCGCGGCCGTGGTTCAGGGCCAGCCCGGCCCGGGTGTCTCCTCGGGCGAGTCGCTCAAGATCGTCGAAGAGATGGCCACCACCAAACTCCCGCCGGGCACCACCTACGAATGGACGGCGCTGAGCTACCAGGAGAAGCTCGTCGGCAACCAGGCCATCATCGTCTTCTCGATGGCGCTGCTGGTGGTCTACCTGATCCTCGCGGCTCTCTACGAGAGCTGGTTCATCCCGCTTTCGGTCATCCTCTCGATCCCGCTGGCCGTGCTGGGCGCGATGGCCGGACTCATGCACCGGGGCATGGACAACAACATCTATACGCAGGTCGGCCTGGTGCTGCTGGTGGGCCTGGGCGCCAAGAACGCCATCCTCATCGTGGAGTTCGCCAAGGCCTACCGCGAGCAGGGCAAGGGGATCGTCGAGTCGGCGGTCGAGGCGTCGCGGCAGCGTTTGCGCCCGATCCTGATGACCGCGCTCGCGTTCATCCTGGGCGTGCTCCCCCTCATGATCGCCACCGGCGCGGGCGCGGCCAGCCGCCAGGCCATCGGCACCGCCGTCTTCTACGGCATGATCGGCAACACCTTCCTCGGGCTGATCTTCACGCCCGTCCTCTACGTGGTGATTCAGACCATCACCGAGAAGGTCTTCCGTCAGAAGCCGCGATCTCCCGAGGCACCTGCTGATTCGCAGCCCGAAGACGGTCACGGCGCCGCCGCGGCTCAGCACGCCTGACCGCCGGCCTGATCTGCCCGCTGCGAGGCCGCAAAGTCCGGGCTGTTCAGCATCCGGCCCGCGTGCTGGAAGACGATTTCGCACTTCCGCAGGGCATCGATGACGGTCGGGTCAAACTGCGAGCCGCAGCCCGCGGTGATGATCGACATCGCTTCTTCGTGCGAGAGCGCGGGCTTGTACACCCGGCTCGATGTGAGCGCGTCGTACACATCCGCAACGCTGACGATCCTCGCTTCGAGCGGGATGTTCTCGCCCGCGAGCCCCGCCGGGTACCCGGCGCCGTCCCATCGCTCGTGGTGCGACGCCGCGATGTTTCGAGCCATCCGGAGGAGTTCGTCACCGCCGCTCCTCGCGAGGATTGCGTCGAGCGCGGCCGCGCCGATCGACGGATGACGCTGGATCTCGACCCGCTCCTCGGGCGTGAGCTTGCCGGGCTTGAGAAGGACGCGATCCGGGATGCCCACCTTGCCGATGTCGTGGAG
This sequence comes from Phycisphaerales bacterium, assembly GCA_020846975.1. Taxonomy (GTDB): domain Bacteria; phylum Planctomycetota; class Phycisphaerae; order Phycisphaerales; family UBA1924; genus JADLCX01. Next base: position 27,913 of record JADLCX010000058.1, on the reverse strand, counting down.
CGACGAGGCGAGCTGCAGATTGCGAATCCACTCGTCGGACATGAAACCGCACGCGACACGGAGCTGCTCGGCCAGCACGCGGCAGTAGGCGGCGATCCGCTCCAGGTGCTCGCCGGTGTCGGTGTCGCGGCTCTCGGCCAGCTTGGCCAGCGCGAAGATCAGCGTGTCGCGAGCGTTCATCGCGACCGCCCGCCTCTCCGCGATCAACCGCCGCTTCTCGGATTCGTTGAACTCGCGCGCCCGGAGCAGCAGGCGGTGCGTCCGCGAGTGGTACCGGATGCGGGCGACGAGCTCGATCTTGTCGGGGGGTTTGACGAGATAATCGTTGGCGCCGCGCCGAAAGGCCTCCGCCTTGGTAACCGGGTCTTCCTCCGAACTCAGCACGATCAGCGGCGTCAGCTTCGTCGCCTCGCAGGAGCGATACGCGGGGATCAGGTCAAGGCCATCAGCCCCCGGCATCACCAGGTCCTGCAGGATTACGCTCGGCCGAAACCGTTCAGCGACCGCGATCGCCTCTTCGGGTCGCAAGCCGTGATGAAGCTCGAGCTTCGGCACCGCCCGCAGCATGTGCGAGATGGTCTTGCCGAAGATCGGCTGGTCGTCGATCAGGAGCACCCGCGGCGCATCCTCGAACCCGCCCTCGGGCTCGGGCTGGAACGGCAGCGGTGGAGGCGTACTGGGGGCGGCTTCTGAGCTCATGGGCGGATCGTGACGGCGCCCGCGGTCTGAGCACGGGCCTGTCCCCTTCGATCGGCCATTCGGGCCCAGCAACTCGCGTCCGAATGCGTGGCAAGCGATTCGCGGGGCTCAGGGCTCGCCGGCACGGCCGCATTCCGACCAACCTTCGCCCGGATCGAACACTTTCATGGCGCGGGCGATGCGATCGGTGTCGTCACCCAGGTCCTTCTCGTAGACGACGCCGTGGTGGCTCACCAGGAAACTCTTAAGGCCCGATCCGCTGTACTCGGCCGGCCAGGCGATAACGGCGAAGCCGCCGATCATCCCCGCCTTGCTGGTGAAATCGAGGGCGCCGCCCGGCGCGGATGCGCCCTGACCGTTGAGGATGCGGTAGTAATAACCGTGGTAGGCTCGCGGCCCGCTCGGGCCGCCCTTGGCGGTGTATCCCTCGGACGATGCCTCCGCGGCGAGTTCTCCCAGCGGGCTCTCCGGCTCTCCTGCCGTGGTCGGCCAGAACAGCCCGTTGTGCTTGCCGGCATCGCTACCGAACTTCGTCGCGTACTCGAGCACACCGTCGCCATCGCGGTCAACGGCCGCGTACTCGCGCTGAGCGTCGAAGATCGCCAGGCAAACCTGGATCGCATCCAGCTCGTTGCGGCCGATGCGGCGAGAAAGGACCTCGTCGGCACCCGCCTCGACATCGAAGAACCAACCGCCCTTCCCCCCCTTCGCTCCGACCGTTTCGCGCTCATCCTGAACCAGCGGGATCGGCAACGGCCAGTCGCTGTTGCCAACCTCCAGCGTCACCGAATCGTCATGGCGGGTGAGCGTGTGCTTCTCGTCGTACAGGCGAACGAACTCGTCCCTCGCGTTGGCGTCGGCCACATCATCGCCGGATCGGAGCAACTCGGCCCCTTCGGTTCCGACGATGCTCTCGGCCTTCTTCCGGTCGCCCGCGCGGAGCGCGGTCACCAACGAGTCGACCGCCGCTTCGGGCGTGTCGAAACTGGCGGGGTCCACCGCGCACCCGCCCATTCCCCCGAGCCCGCCAACCAAAAGCAACGCGCCCGCGGCGATCATCGCGACGGTCGTGTTCGAGCATTCTGACGCGTTCAGCCTGAACATGGTGTTTCCTTGCGTGTGTGCGTGACCCGATCCCCGTGCTACCCCCCCACTCCCCTCGCGTCCGTCCGCCGCTCGCGCTGCGCAGTCCGGAACTCAGCGCCTCCCGCCGCCCCGCCCGCCGCCGCCACCGCCGCGCGACCCGCCACCGCCGCCGCGCGACCCGCCGCCAGATGGCCGCGAGCCGCTGGATCGTGAGGGCGACGCCTGGCGGCTGCTGCTGCCGCGGCTGCTGGCCTGGCGCGCCTGCTGGCCGCCGCGGCCGGCATCGCTGATCGCGCTGCCGCGGTTCGACCCTGCCCCGCCTGAACGTTCGCCGAGTGATACTCCGCCGCTGTTGCCGGCACGGTTGGCCGCTCCGGGAGCGCGGGTGTCGCCTCGGCCCGCTCCTCCCGCGCCCTTGAACGAATCCGCGCTGCCGCGGGCGAGGTCGCTCCGGCCCGCCTCCGCGCGGCCGCGGTAGTCATTGCGGGCCGTCGAGGCGCGGTTGGAAGACTGCCCTGCCCCGACGCGGTTGGCCGCCGACTGGTTGCGGTAACTGGCGCCCTGGCGATGCGAGGGGTTGTGCTTGAAGGACCCGTTCCGCTGGCCGGCCTTGCTGCGGTCAACGCTGCGGTTGCGGTTGGAGTTGCGGTTGACGTTGCGATCAACGTCGATGTTGACATCTCCGCCGCCCCAGTTGCAGTTGCCCCATGCGTTCGACCAGCACGCGCCCAGCGCGACGCCGGCGGTGAAGGCGAGTGCGGTGCCTGCGACGTAGCCGGCCGGGTAGTACGGGTACGGCGGGTACGCGGGGTAGGGCCAACTGCCGTAGACGACGGTGGGGTTGTACTGCGGGACGTAGACCACATCCGGGCTCGACGACTCGATGACGATCACCTCCGTACCACCCTGCACGGTGGTCGAGACGCTCTGCTCCTGCGAAGACTTGAGGTTGCCGGTCTCCTTGGCCTTGCCTCGGAGCTTCTGCACCGTGGCCATGACCTCTTTCTGCTGTCCGATGAACGCGTCGCCGATCTTGACCGTGGTGCTGAGGTTCTCGCTCATTGTCGAAAGGACGTCGGGAAAGTTGACCAGGGACTTGACGCTCTCGTCCCAGGACTTCTTGTCGAGCTCGTCGGCGAGCGCCTGGTCCTTGAGTCCCTTGTTCGCCTTGGCGAATCGGTCAGCCTCGACGACCTCGACGGGGTACGTCGAGGCCATGAGGACCTGCGCCAGCAGATCGTCCGGATAGAGCGCGACGGGCGCCAGCATCTGCTCCAGTTCCTCGGGCTTGAAGTCGGGCTGGTCGCCCGCGGGCGCGGCGGTGTCCGCACCGGACGGCGCTGCGGCGGCTCCCGGCGCGCCCGGCTGCCCGGCAACGGGAGTCGAGGGCGCCTGTGCGACGGCGTTGGCGGCGATGAGGATCGCGGCAAAGATCGACGCGGTGGTTCGACAGGCTGGGTGGTCAAGGCTCGGCATGGGTGCGTTCCCCTCGGTGGCGCGGCTGGCAGGACCGGCGCGGTGCGGGTATAGGTGCGACACTGTACTCCAAACTCGGCCACATCGCTTGCTTCCGGACGGATGCTGGCGGCCGGACGCGGTGTTGCACCGCCCGCCACACCCGGGCAGAGTCACACCGGGGCAACGGCGGAAGCAGCCCCCGATCAGTGCATTTGATCGAACATTGGTGATGCCGGGGCGAGCCGAAAGTGGAGTGGATACGATCCGAACAGGGGTACGCGGTCCACGCCGGGCGGAGAGCGCGTCACGGCCCCCCAGCCATGTGCCGAACGACGACCTCGCCCGGCTATCCATGAAGGATCACCATCCGTGAACATCACCCTGCTCGGCGCTTCGGGCGGCGAAGTCACCGGCTCGTGCTACGTGCTGCGGACCAAGCGTGCCAACGTCATGATCGACTGCGGCTTGTTCCAGGGCGCGCACAAGCTCGAGAACCACAACCGCCTGCCCAGCAAGGGCGCGCTGACGAAGCTCGATGCCGTTGTGCTGACGCACGCGCACCTCGACCACACCGGCCGCCTGCCGCTCCTGACACGGTTCGGATACCGCGGACCGATCTACGCGACGCCGGCGACGATCTCGCTCACGGACCTGATCCTGCGGGACTCGGCCCACCTGCAGTCCGAGGATGTCAAACGAGAGAACCGCCGACGCGCCGAGAAAGGACGGCCTCCCGTCGAGGCTCTCTATACGACGCGGCAGGTAGAACAACTGCGACCGTTGTTCAAGAAGATGAAGTACGACCAGGCCCAGGAGGTCGCGCCGGGTGTCATCGTTCGCGTCATCGAGTCGGGGCACATCCTCGGAGCCGTCAGCCTGGAAGTCACGGTCGAGGAGAACGGAACGAAGAAGGTGATCGTGTTTTCGGGCGATCTCGGCCCGCGCGGCGCGCCACTCCACCGCGATCCGATCCCGTTCAAGCACGCCGATGTCGTGTTCATGGAGTCTACATACGGCGACCGCGATCACCGATCACTCGCGGAAACGGCCATCGAAGCGCGGGAAGCGATCCGCAAGACGGTCGAGGCCAAGGGCCGCGTGCTGGTGCCCACGTTCGCGATCGGCCGCACGCAGCTCCTGCTCTATCTCCTCGCCGGAGCGTTCAAGCGCAAGACCCTTACGCCCTTCCCGATCTTTATCGACAGCCCGATGGCGATCGAGGCCACCACGATCTACCGGACTCACCGCGAACTGTTCGACGAAGAGGCCCTCGCGATGGCAAAGGCGGGCGAGTTGATGAACCAGCTTCGCACCGCGAAGATGCTGCCGAAGGCGAGCGATTCACGGGCCTTGGCGACGCGCCCGGGGCCGTTCCTGGTGATGGCCGGCGCGGGCATGTGCACCGGCGGGCGCATCCTGCATCACCTTGTCAACCATCTCTCGGACCCGACCACGCTGCTGCTGATGGTCGGCTACCAATCGCGAGGGTCGGTCGGTCGCCAGATCGTCGAGGGTGCCAGGTCGGTGCGCATCATGGGCAAGACCGTGGCTGTTCGTGCGAGCACCCACACCGTCGGCGGCCTGAGCGGCCACGCCGGACAGAAGGACCTGCTTGCGTGGATCGGATCCATGGCCTCGTCGAAGCCTCGGGTACTGCTGACGCACGGCGAAGACGGTCCACGAGGCGCTCTCCGCGGCCTGATCCAGAAGCGTTACGGCATCACCTCCGAGATTCCGGACTATCAGCAGACCATCGAGCTCTGACCGGCGTCTCGCCCTTGCACCCCCGGCCGCGAGCCGCGCGGGCTCGGTGCCTCGCAGTTCAGACCCATCTCAGCGGACGAACAACCATGCCCCGCCCCCCCACGATCGAACCGAAGCGAAGAGTTCATAACGGAACACGGGCCGCGACATCGGGGCCGCTCGATGCCGACCAACTCCAAAGGCTGGACGCCTATTGGCGAGCCTCCAACTACCTCTCCGTCGGCCAGATCTACCTCATGGACAACCCGCTGCTCAGGCAGCCGCTGAGTCGCGAGCACGTCAAGCCGCGCCTGCTCGGCCACTGGGGCACCACGCCCGGACTCAACTTCATCTACGTCCATCTCAACCGGATCATCAAGCGTGACGACCTCAGCGTCGTTTACATCGCCGGGCCAGGCCACGGCGGCCCCGCGCTGGTCGCCAATGTCTACCTGGAGGGCACCTACTCCGAGCACTATCCCAACGTTTCGCAGGATGAGGAGGGCATGAAGCGCCTGTTCATCCAGTTCTCGTTCCCGGGCGGCATCCCCAGCCACGTGGCGCCGGAGACCCCGGGTTCGATCCACGAAGGCGGTGAACTGGGCTACGCGCTCTCGCACGCTTACGGCGCGGCCTTCGACAACCCCGAACTCATCGTCGCGTGTGTCATCGGCGATGGCGAGGCGGAGACCGGCGCGCTGGCGACCAGTTGGCACTCCAACAAGTTCCTCAACCCCGTGCACGACGGCGCGGTACTGCCGATACTCCACCTTAACGGGTACAAGATCGCCAACCCGACCGTCCTGGCTCGCATCCCGCACGAGGAACTCGACCAGTTGTTCCGCGGCTACGGCTACGAGCCGATCTTCGTCGAGGGTCACGAGCCCGACGACATGCACCAGAAGATGGCCGCGGCGCTCGACGCCGCCGTCGCCCGGATCCGCGAGATCCAGACCGCAGCACGTCGAAAGGGGTTTGCCGAGTCCGGCGGGCGCCCGCGCTGGCCGATGATCGTGCTCCGGTCACCGAAGGGCTGGACGTGCCCGGCGGAGATCGACGGCAAGAAGTGCGAGGATTATTGGAGATCGCACCAGGTGCCCATGGGCGACATGGACAAGCCCGGGCATGTCAAGGTGCTCGAGCAGTGGCTGAAGAGTTACCGTCCCGACGAGCTCTTCGACAAGAGCGGACGACTCAGGCCGGACCTCGCGGAACTCGCGCCCTCGGGCAACAGGCGCATGGGCGCCAACCCCCACACGAACGGCGGCCTGCTGCTCAAGGACCTTCGCCTCCCGGACTTCCAGGCCTTCGCGGTCGATGTGCCCGCGCCGGGCGCGACCACCGCGGAGGCCACGCGCGTGCAGGGCAAGTTCCTCGCCGAGGTGATGAAGAAGAATCTCGCGGCGAAAAACTTTCGCGTGTTCAGCCCCGACGAGAACGCCTCCAACCGCTGGCAAGACATCTTCGGCGTCACCAAGCGCTGCTTCGTCGGCGAGATCCTGCCCATCGACGACAACCTCGCGCCCGACGGTCGCGTCATGGAGATGCTCAGCGAGCACCAGTGCCAGGGCTGGCTTGAGGGGTACCTGCTGACCGGCCGCCACGGCTTCTTCAACTGCTACGAGGCGTTCATCCACATCGTCGATTCGATGTTCAACCAGCACGCCAAGTGGCTCAAGGTCTGCGGCCACATCCCGTGGCGCCGCCCGATCGCCTCGCTCAACTACCTGCTCTCCAGCCACGTCTGGCGGCAGGACCACAACGGCTTCAGCCACCAGGACCCCGGGTTCATCGATCACGTCGTGAACAAGAAGGCGGAGATCATCCGGGTCTATCTGCCTCCCGACGCCAACTGCCTGCTGCACGTGACCGACACGTGCCTGCGCTCGCGCAATCTCGTCAACGTCGTCGTCGCCGGCAAGCAGCCTTCCCCGCAGTGGCTGAACATGGACCAGGCGATCAAGCACTGCGACGCGGGCATCGGCATCTGGGAGTGGGCCAGCAACGACAAGGGCGGAGAGCCCGACGTCGTGATGGCCTGCTGCGGCGATGTGCCGACCCTCGAGACCCTCGCGGCCGTGGACCTGCTCCGCCGGCACCTGCCTTCGATCAGGGTTCGCGTGGTCAATATCGTCGACCTGATGACCCTGCAACCCGCGAGCGAGCACCCGCACGGGCTCTCCGATCACGACTTCGACACGCTCTTCACCCGCGACAAGCCGATCGTGTTCGCTTTCCACGGGTATCCATGGCTCATCCACCGCCTCACCTACCGCCGCACCAACCACAAGAACCTGCACGTGCGAGGCTACAAGGAGGAAGGCACCACGACCACGCCCTTCGACATGTGCGTGCTCAACGACATGGACCGGTTCCATCTCGTGAACGACGTGATCGACCGTGTCCCGTCGCTCGGCGCGGCCGCGGCCTACGCGAAGCAGGCCGTCCGCGACGCTCTGATCGAGCATCGGCAGTACATCACCCGCTGGGGCGAGGATGACCCCCGCATTCTGGGCTGGACATGGGGAAGCTCGCGCAAGACATCCGGGAAGTCCCGCAGTTCCACCGAGGGCGACAACGTCTGAGCCGATGCATGTCCGGAGTTGTTGCGCATGGCCGATGCTCTTCTGACGCTCAACGCCGGCTCCTCGAGTCTCAAGTTCGCGTTGTTCCGCGCAACCACGCCCCCGACGCTTGAACTGCGGGGGCGTGTTACCGCTGTTCAGGATTCGGCGGTCTTTCAGGCCTTCGACGGCTCGGGCAGGCCGGTGGATGAGCGATCCTGGCCGAGGAACAACCCGCCCGGACACGCGGGCGCAGCGGCGTTCGTGCTCGAATGGCTCGGCACGCGCGGCCTGCCGCCGCGGGACCTGCGGCTCATCGCGGTCGGCCATCGTGTCGTGCACGGCGGCGAAAGGTTTGCGACGCCGATGGTGGTCGACGGCGGCACGCTGGAGTCGCTCGACGCGCTGACACCCCTGGCCCCCCTGCACCAGCCTCAGAGCCTCGCGGCCATCCGCACGATCATCGCTCTCGCCCCGACGCTCCCCCAAGTCGCGTGCTTCGACACCGCATTCCACCGCACCCAACCTCCCGTCGCCCAGATGTGCGCCATTCCGAGGATGTACGCCGGGCGGGGCATTCGCCGGTACGGGTTTCACGGTCTCTCTTACGAGTCGATCGCCGGCCGGCTGGGAGATGTGGACGCCCCGGCCGCGTCAGGGCGGACGATCGTTGCGCATCTGGGCGCGGGCGCGAGCCTGTGTGCCATGCACAATCGTGCGAGTATTGCAACCACGATGGGGTTCTCAGCGCTCGACGGCCTGGTGATGAGCACCCGATGCGGATCGATCGATCCGGGAGTGCTCATCCACCTTCAGCGCCACCACGGCCTGAGCGTCGATCAACTCGAACAACTCCTCTACCACGAATCGGGCCTGCTCGGCGTATCAGGATTATCCGGAGACATGCGGACCCTTCTGGACAGCGACCGAACCGAGGCGGCCGAGGCGACCCATCTCTTCGAGTACCGCATCTCGCGTGAGATCGGCTCGCTCGTGGCCGCGCTCGGGGGGCTCGACGGTCTGGTCTTCACCGGCGGCATCGGCGAGAACTCACCCGAGATCCGCGAGGCCGTCTGCCTTGCGTGCGGCTGGGCAGGCGTCGACATCGACCGCTCGGCCAACGCCGCGGGCCGATGTCGGATCAGCGCCGACCGCAGCCGCGTGCGGGCCTATGTAATCCCGACCGACGAAGAACTCGTGATCGCCCGGCACACGATGCGCATCGTTCACGGGCGAGGCACCGAACCCATCGCGGGCGGCGGAGTCGCCGCTCAGAACGGAGACCCACATGGCGAATGATCCGAAGTCGATCCATGGGCCGCAGCACGTCAGCCTGTCCGATGAGGAGGGAGTCAAGCAGATTCTCACCACAACGGTGATGACGCTGTGGGAAGCCGTGAACAACCTCACGCGGCTGCGCCCGACCAAGCGGGACCGCTACCGAGTGGCGATCTTCGGATCGGCGCGGGCCAAGCCGGGCACGTTTGTGTACGAAGAGGTCAAACGCGTCGCCGCGGCCCTGACCGACATGGGCTGCGATATCGTTACCGGCGGCGGGCCGGGCCTCATGCAGGCGGCCAACGAAGGCGCCACCAGCACAGGCCGGGATACCGGCTCGATGGGTATACGTGTCGACCTGCCCTTCGAGCAGGAGGTGAACCCGTTCGTCGAGCAGGCCTTCGAGCACAAGACGTTTTTCAGCCGCCTCCACCACTTCGTGATCGCCTCCGACGCTTTCGTGGTCGTGCCCGGAGGGATTGGCACGGTCCTGGAGTCGATGATGATCTGGCAGTTGCTGCAGGTCCGACACGTCGACAACGTGCCGCTCATCTTCGTCGGCAAGATGTGGAAGGGCATGGTCGATTGGGCGCGCACGAGCATGCTCGATCCGCGGCTGGCCCTGGCCAGTCCGGAGGACTTCAACATCCCGCGCTGTCTGGACACCGCCGACGAAGCGATCACCGCCGTACGGGAACTGCACGCCGCGTGGCTCGGGAATCGGCCGAAGCACTGATGCTCTCGTGACGTTGCCCGCGAGCGCCGAACCGGACGAAGCGCCCGCTCGCTCACCTGTCCCACTCCCAGCGGGCGGGCGTGCGCGTTTTTGCGTATCATCAACCGAGATGCACCGGCCTCATCCTCCCGCATGACGATCAAGCAACGGCTCATCCTGCTGCTGTCGATCCCGCTGATCACGCTCTGCACACTGGGCGCCTATGTCTACATCTCCGCCGCTCAACTCGAGCGCGAAGTGCGGATGGTTGCCGACACCCAGATCGAGAGCCTCGCGACGATCGGCCGCATCAGCCGTTCGCTCAACGCCCGTCGCATCAACCTCCGCAACTGTCTGATCTCGCAGGATTCCGACGAGTGCGCCAAGGCCCGAGAGGCCTTCGAGGCCGATCGAGGGAACGTGGTTGAGTTGTTCCGGGTCTACGCCGATCGGCTGGTGACCAACGACGAGGATGCTCGGCTGTTCAGCCAGATGCAGGAGGCAACCCGCGCGTGGAACACCATGGCCGCCAACGTGCTGGCCGATCTTGACCTCGGCAAGCGGGAACAGGCCGTGGAGCGCCTCGGCCGCGAGGGTGACGATCTGGGTGTTCAACTCGATCGGGTCGCCGGGGCTTGGCTCGAACTCAACGAAGACGCCGGCCGCGAGATGGGCGCGACCGCGCTCGGCTCGCTGGAGAGCCGGCGCCGACTGCTGGTGGCGGTCTGCATGGCTGCGCTCGGCATCACCGCGCTCCTCGGCGTGATTGTCCTGCGCAGCATCAGCCGACCGCTCGACCGACTCCGACGTTCCGTCGAGACCATCGCCAAGGGCGACTACCAGGCGCCGGTACCGTTCACCGCCGCATCCGACGAGATCGGCACGCTTGCCCGGTCCGTCGATGTTCTCAAGTCCGGCGCAGCCGAGACCGAGCGACAACGCTGGACCAAGCTCAACGCGGCCCGGATCGCCTCGGCGCTTCAGGCCGCCGCGACGGTCGAGGAGTTCGGCCGCAGGCTCGTGTCCGAACTCACCCCGCTGCTGGGCGGAGGCGTGAGCGCGGTGTACGAGGCCGCTCCCGAGTCAGAATCCATCCGGCGCGTCGCCGGCTTCGGCCTTGCGGATGCGGGTTCGGGCGCTGCGCCCCGCCGCGGAGAGGGCCTTGTCGGCGAGTGCATCGCCTCCGTCGCCGCCGCGAACCTCACGGGCCTGCCTCCGGCCTACCTCACGGTTTCGTCCGGGATTGGCTCCGCGCCACCCACCTTTGTCGGCGCCTGGCCCCTGGTCGTCGAGAACTCGGCGATCGCGGCGTTCGAGTTCGCGTCGTTCCGCGAGCCCGGGCCGCGCGAGCAGGGTCTGATCGAAGAACTGTTTCCGATCGCGGCCATCAGCCTCGACCGCCTGAGGCGCAACCTCCGCACCCAGGAGCTGCTCGCTGAGATGCAGAGGCAGTCCGAAGCCCTCCGTGCCAGCGAGGAGGAGTTCCGAACGCTCCTCGAGGCCGCGCCGGACGCGCTCATCATCAGCGACGAACAAGGCCGCATCGTCCTGGTCAACGCGCAGACCGAGAGGCTCCTGGGATACCGGCGAGACGAGCTCATCGGGCAGCCCATCGAGATCCTCGTGCCGGAGCGCACCCGCGCGGCCCACCCCGGGCTCCGTCGCCGGTATCACGAGAACCCCGAGGTTCGCGCCATGGGGTCCGGCATGGAACTCGCGGCGGTCCGCAAGGATGGAACCGAGTTTTCGGTCGAGATCAGCCTGAGCCCGCTGCACAAGCGTGACGGCCGCGGCATGCTGGTGTGCAGTTCACTCCGTGATACCACCGAACGCATGCGTGTCCAGGACGAACTGCGCCGCGCCAAGCAGAAGGCCGAGGAAGCCACCGTCGCCAAGAGCGCGTTCCTCGCCAACATGAGCCACGAGATCCGCACGCCCATGAACGGCATCATGGGCATGACCGAGCTCGCCCTCGACACCGACCTGTCGACCGAGCAACGCGATTACCTCAATACCGTCAAGTCCTCCGCCGACGCCCTCCTCTCGCTGATCAACGACATCCTCGATTTTTCCAAGATCGAGGCCGGCCGCATCGAGCTGGACCCCGTCGAGTTCCTGCTCCGCGACTCGATGGCCGACACGCTCAGCCCGCTCTCGCTGCGCGCCGCAACCAAGGGCGTAGAACTCGCCTACGACGTGGCCCCGGACGTGCCCGATGCACTCGTCGGCGATGTCTACCGCCTGCGCCAGGTGATCGTCAACCTCATTGGCAATGCCATCAAGTTCACCGAGCATGGCGAGGTTGTCATGTCGCTCCGGCTCGTCGAACGTTCCGGCGACGAGGTCATGCTGGAAGTCGCCGTCCGGGATACGGGTATCGGCATCGACCCCGCCGCGGCCGCCCGGCTGTTCAAGGCCTTCGAGCAGGCCGAGAGCTCGACCACTCGAAAGTACGGTGGAACGGGTCTTGGGCTGGCGATTTCCAAGCAGCTCGTCGAACTCATGGGCGGACAGATCAGGCTCGAAAGCACGCCCGGATCGGGCAGCACGTTCACGTTCTCCGTCCGCTTCAAGGTCGGAACCGCCCGTCCATCGGCCTCGCACGATGACGCCGCGAAGTTGTTCGAGGGCAAGTCGGCGCTGGTGGTTGATGACAACCGCACCAACCGCCGCATCCTCGAGACCATGCTGAACCACTGGGGGTTGAAGACCATCCAGGCCGATTCGGCAAAGTCCGGGCTGACGATGCTCGATCGTGCCTCCAACGCCGGCCAGAGCGTCTCGCTGGTCGTCACCGACCTGCACATGCCCGACACCGACGGTTTCGAGTTCGCCCAGGCGATCCGCAGCCATCCGATCCACAGGTCGGTTCCGGTGATGCTGCTCAGTTCCTCCGGCACCGCGGGCGATCAGGCCCGAATCGTCGAGCTGGGCATCGCCGCACGCCTGCTCAAGCCGGTGAAGCAGTCGCTCCTTCTCGACAACGTCATGCGAGTCTTGGCCGGCCCTGCCCGATCGGCGCACGTGCCCGTTCCGGTTTCCGACAACGTCCACCCGTCCGCCGTCGCACCGAAGACGCTCCGCATCCTGCTCGCCGAGGACAACCCGGTCAACCAGAAGTTCGCCCTGCGCGTGCTCGAAGGGGCCGGGCACGGTGTGACCGTCGCCAACAACGGCAGGGAAGCGGTCGAGCGGTCGGCATCCGAGTCGTTCGATTTGGTCCTCATGGATGTCCAGATGCCCGAGATGGACGGGCTCGAGGCCAGCCGAACGATCCGCGCCCGCGAGAGCAACGGAACGGGCCGAGTCCCGATCATCGCCATGACCGCCAACGCCATGAAGGGCGACCGCGAGATGTGCATCGATTCGGGGATGGACGGGTACGTTCCCAAGCCCGTCAAGCGCGACGTACTGTTCGCGGAGATCGAGCGGGTATTGAAGGAGGTGGGCCGTGGCGCAGGCGTTCAGTGAGACCGAGTTGATGGATCGGGTTGACAACGACATCGCTTTTCTGGCCGAGACCGTCGAAATGCTCACGGGCGACGGCCCATCGCTCGTGGCCGACATCCGACGCGCCATCGGCGCGGGCGATGCCGCGGGAGTCGGCCGCGCGGCCCATGCGCTCAAGGGCATGATCTCCAACTTCTGTGCCCCGCGCGCCCAGGCCGCCGCGCTCGAGGTCGAGAAACTCGGAAAAAGCGGCGACCTGGCCCCTGCCGCCGCCGCGACCGAGACGCTCGCAACGATGCTGAGCGGCCTCATCGACGAACTGAACGCCTTTGTCAAGGCGAGGGCCTGATGCGCATCCTGGTCGCCGAAGATGAGCGGATCACCCGCGGGTCGGTCGTCCGCCAGCTCGAGGCCCTCGGCCACGAGGTCGCGGCGGCCGCCGATGGCGAAGAGGCCTGGGATCTCTACAACACCGCCCCGTTCGACCTGGTCATCACCGACTGGGAGATGCCCCGGCTCTCGGGCCTCGACCTGATCCGTCGCATCCGCGGCGTTGAGTCCGCAAGATTCGTGTACATCCTCATGCTCACCGGCCGTTCCGACAAGACCGATGTCGTTGCGGGCATCGAGGTTGGCGCCGACGACTTTCTGTCCAAGCCCTTTGACAAGGAAGAACTGCGCGTCCGCCTGCTGGCGGGCGAGCGGATCGTGCGGCTGGAGCGCACGCTCAGCCGCCAGAACATCGAGCTGCGCGAGGCCGGCGATCGCATCCGACAGGACCTCGCCGCGGCGGCCCGCGTCCAGCGCGCCATGCTGCCGCGCGAGAACATCGTGACTCGCTCGGTCCGCACCGCCTGGAAGTACGTCCCGACCGACGCGCTCGCCGGCGATGCCATCGGTCTGCACCTGCTCGAAGACCGTTTTCTCGTCGCGTTCGTGATCGATGTCAGCGGCCACGGGGTGCCCGCCGCGCTGCTCTCGGTCACGGCCATGCACGCGCTCGCGCCGGTGCCCGAGGCGGCGTCGCTGCTGCGCGACCTTTCGGGATCGAGCGGCCTGGGCACAGTTCGCGCGCCGGCGCAGATCGCCGTCGAACTCAACCGCCGCTTCCGATCCGAAGAGAGCGATGGGCGGTTCCTGACCACGATCCTGTGCGTCCTCGACACGCACTCAGGCTTCCTGCGCCTGGCCCGCGCCGGCCACCCGCTCCCGATCATCATCCGCAACGGCAAGCCCGTGCCTCTCGGCGATGCCGGCGGCCTGCCCATCGCGATCGTGAGCGATGCCGACTACGAGGAGGAGTCGATCCAACTTGAACCCGGCGACCGCCTGCACCTCTACTCCGACGGGCTGTTCGAGCAGCACCGCGTCAGCGACGCGGAGTCGTACGGCATCGTCAGATTGACCGGCTCGCTGGCCGAACTGGCCCGCCTCGACCCCGGCGTCGCGCTCGAACGGGCCGTGTCGTCGCTGGCCGAGTGGGCGGGCTGCGAAGGGTTCGAGGATGACGTTTCGGCTGTCGCGATCGACTGGTCCGGTCCCGCCGCCCGCTGAGTCACCGCTCCCGCCCCCGTGCAAACTGCTCCTGCGCCCAGCTCCACGCCGCGGCGGTCCGAGGGAAACCGACCGTGTTCATGCCCAGCAGGATCGCCTGCTCGACCTCTCGCTCGCTCGCGCCATGATGCATCGCACGTCGAACGTGGCTGCGGAGCGCGGACTCCAGACCGGCGCCGACACAGATGCCGATCTTGATCAGCGCGAGCGTCCTGGCCTCGAGAGGTCCGGCGGCCTCAACCGCCCGCGCGACCGATTCGTGAGCACGCCCCAACTCCGGAAACCGGGTGATGAACGCCTTGAACGTCGCGGGCACGTTCGACGCTCTGGCGTTGTGGGAAACAGATCGGCGGGATGACGTGCGCGGTCTCGCTCTGGACATGAGGTACCTCACGAACGGGTGCGGGGGACGCATCAGAATAGGGTCGTGAACGCTCTTCTCGCCGCCCCGGCGCGGGGCGGCGGTTCTCAACCTCTGAATCCCTGACTCGCCCGAGTGTGCCATCCCGATGCGGCCGGTCCCGATTGGCCCGCACGAGCCGACGACCCACCCGACGTGTCCGTCGTGCTCGACCATGCCGTCGGCGTAGATGCCGAATCCCGTCTTGCCGTCCGATTCGGGCTTCAGGTGTGTAAAGACGTGCATCCGCGTCGAGTTCCACCAGACAAAGAACGGCTTGTCGGCCTTCTTGGCGCGGTCCATGAAGTCCAGGGCCTTCTCGGTAACCTCCTCATCGATCGTCTCGATCCGCTTGCGGGTCAACGGCCCGGTGTCGGTGATGCGTCCGTCCGCGAAACTGTGGATCACGCCGCGCGGCCCGAATCGCTTCTTGAACTCTGGATTCGGAGGATAATCAGGATTCTCCGGCTCCTCCTCGGCGTTGAGGTGGTAGAGATTGCCGAAGAACTCGTCGAACCCGTGCGCGGTCGGTAGCATCTCGTCACGATCACCGAGGTGGTTCTTCCCGAGCTGACCGGTCACGTACCCCTTCCCGCGAAGCAGCGTGGCGATCGTCGGGTCTTCCTTCTTCATCCCCTCGGGCTTGCCGGGCAGGCCCACTTTGGTGAGCCCAGTGCGAATCGGCGATTGCCCGGTAATGAACGCCGCGCGTCCGGCCGTGCCGGATTGCTGCCCATACCAGTCCGTGAAGATCGCGCCTTCCCTGGCGATGCGGTCGATGTCGGGCGTGCGGCAGCCCATCATCCCGTTGTTCTAGGCGCTGACGTTGAACTGGTCGATGTCATCGCCCCAGATCACCAGGATGTTCGGCGGCTTCGTCGTCGGCGCCTGCGCCCCGGCCTGGGCAATCGACAACGCGAGAACGAGTACGGCGGACACGATCTGCATGAACACGTGAAACCTCCTGCGTTCCGCGCTCGCGGCCCGTGTCGGCTTCACTGCTCTTCGCTCTCTACGAACCGTCCGCCCCGAGCACGATTGAGCCCGCGCCTCAACACTTGCCCAGCGGACCCGTGCGGCACGAGTCTGACCGATCGCCTCGCCGGTTGCGAGGTCGCGTTGCGCGGTAGAAACCGGCGCTCGGCCACGGACAACGCACCGTGCCAATCCCCCCGAAACAGAGCCGAGCGCCGCACTCTGGCGGCGCCCGGCTCTGAGGAGGAGGAGACTCTTGCACACTACGCCGCGGGGGCTCAGTTGTTCGCGGCCTCGATACGGATCTTCCGCGGCCGCACCGAATCGGCCTTCGGCAGCGTGATCGTCAGTACGCCGTCGGCCAGCCTCGCGCCGATGCGTTCGGCGCTGATCGACTCGCGGACCGAGAACTTCCTCACGTAGTCGCCAACGCCGTACTCGCGGTACGCGGGACGCCGCGATGCCTCGTGCTTCCGCGGCGAGACCGCCGCACGGAGTGTCAGCACCGAGTCCTCGAAGGTCAGGTCGATGCCGTCGGACCTTGCGCCCGGCACATCGGCCGTGATCACGATCGCATCGGCGGTTTCGTGAACATCAACGCTCGGCAGGTACGTCGGGGTCTTGGCGGAAGCAGGCTGCGAGGCGGTGTCGCATCCGCAGGCCTGGTTGGCGGTGGTGCAGCAGGATGAACTGTTCATGGTGTGTCTCGTTGAGTGGGTCGGGGAGGTTTGATTGGTCGTGCAACACTTCGCGATCAGACGGTCGGTTTGATCTCGATCTTGCGGGGCTTGGCGTTCTCGGCCCTCGGGAGCGTGACGGTGAGCACGCCCGAGTCCAGGCTCGCGTGCACCTTCTCCGCATCGATGTCCGCACCGAGCCGCAGGGTTCGCGTGAAGCACCCGCTCGCACGCTCGCGCCGATGAACGCGGCCCTCTGTCGGCTCGGCGATCTCTCGCGTGCCCGAGATGGTCAACTCGTTGCCGACGAGTTGGATGTTCAACTCCGCCAGCCTGAAGCCCGGGAGCTCGGCCTCGACGGAGAACGCGTGCTCGTCCTCCCAGATGTTGATCGGGGGGAAGCCGGTGCGTGCAACGTTGCGAGCAGCGCCCGACGCGCACGCGAACGGCGACGCCTCGAAGAACGTGCTCACCATCCGGTCAAGCTCTCGCTCGGCCGAACCGGGAGACAGCATCGAGAAGGCCAGGGAACGGGGGGTGCACAAGGCGCTCATGGTTCAAGACTCCTGAGAATGACGTTGGGTGCTCGGAACGTGGATTGATTCGTGATCTGCGGCGGCCGCGCGGCCATCGCCAAATCCATTTCAAACCACGTGCCAGTCTCGAGAAAGGCCTCTGGAACCGCCCGGCGGGCCATCGCGGCCGGAGCTCGCCTGTCAACTTGGCAACCGCGGACTGCCGGGTCGTCAACCTGACCGCCCGATATCCCCGTCCCCCGCCCCCTACCCCGCCGCGAACCTGAACGGCACCCTTCCGGCGTGGCACGGCGGTTGTGTGGGTAAAGCAACGCGGCGCTCGGTCTGCGCGAATGATGGTGGCAGGATCAAGATGGCGACCAAGTACCACGACTACTACAAGACGCTCGGGATCGAGCGAACGGCCGGCACGGATGAGATCCAGCGCGCCTACCGCGCGCTGGCTCGGAAGTACCACCCCGACGTGAACAAGGAACCCGGCGCGGAAGCCCGATTCAAGGAACTGGGCGAGGCATACGAGGTGCTCAAGGACCCCAAGAAGCGTGAACGCTACGACGCGCTTGGCGCCGACTGGAAGGCGGGCCAGGAGTTTCGACCACCCCCCGGCTGGGGCGGATGGTCGGAGGGCGGCGAGGGCGGGTTCGGAGGCACGCGAGAGCGATCGGTCAGCACCGAGGAGATGGGCGACTTCTCTGACTTCTTCGAGTCGCTCTTCGGCGGGCGTGGCGGAGTTTCCATGGACTTCCGCGGCCCGTTCGGCCACGGGGGCATGGGTGGCGGAACCCGCGCGGGTCCGCGGCCTCCACGTCCTCGCTCGGGAGCCGACCACGAGGCCGAGATCACGGTCTCGCTGCTCGACGCGATCAAGGGCGGCACTCGCCAGATCGCTCTCAGCGCCGACGGCAACGGCGACTCTCGCACATACGACGTGCGCATCCCGCCCGGCGTGACCGATGGAACCGTAATCCGCCTCGGCGGTCAAGGCGGCGAGGGCCGCCACGGCGGGAGCCCGGGCGACCTGCTCCTCCGCGTGCGGATCGCGCCCGACCCCCGGTTCCGCATCGATCCACCCGGAGGCCACGATCTGGTGGCCGCGACACCTGTCACACCCAGCGAGGCCGCGCTCGGGGCCAAGATCGACGTGCCCACACCCGACGGCAGCGTGCGCGTCACCGTGCCCGCCGGTTCACAATCCGGTCAGAAACTCCGAATCCGCGGGCAGGGGCTCGCCAAGCGCACCGGCGAACGCGGCGACCTTCTCGCCGAACTTCGCATCGTGGTGCCGCGAACGCTCACCCCCCCCGAGCGTGAGGCCTACGAACGGCTCGCAGCGGCGAGCGAATGGAACCCCAGAACCGGATGAGGACCGGCTCGACGCTCGCGAACCCGAAAGCCCTGGAATCGGTATAAGGCGCAGCAACCGCACAGGGGGCAACACACATGGTCGCACTCGACAGCACGCTCGCGTTCATCTTCGGATTCGATCCGGTGTACTTCCTCTTCCTCGCGCCCGCCATGCTCCTGGCCCTGTGGGCGCAGATCAAGGTGAAGTCCACCTACGCCGCCGCGCAGCAGGTGCCCGCGCAAAGCGGCATGAGCGGCGCGGAGGCCGCGGACATGCTCATGCAGGCGTACGGCATCCGTGATGTCGGCATCGAGGAGGCGCACGGCTTCCTTTCCGACCATTACGACCCCAAGGCCAGGGTTCTGCGTCTGAGTTCTGATGTCTATCGCGGCCACTCGGTGGCCTCGTTGGGCATCGCCGCGCACGAGGCGGGCCACGCCATCCAGCACGCGACCGGCTACGCGCCCTTGAAGTTCCGCAACGGGCTCGTCGGGTTCGCCATGGTCGGCGGACAGTTTTCCTGGCTGCTGATCTTCGGCGGTCTGGCGCTCGGCGCAGCGGGCACCATCCTCGGCAAGGGCCTCCTCATCGCCGGCATCGCCCTGTTCAGCCTCACCGTCCTGTTCCAACTCATCAACCTGCCCGTCGAGTTCGACGCGAGCAAGCGGGCCAAGGACCTGCTGCGGTCCGCGGGCATCGTTCGCGATGGCGAGGAGTACAACGCCATGCGGCGCGTGCTCAGCGCCGCGGCCATGACCTACGTCGCGGCGACCGTCACCGCCGCGGCCACGCTTCTGTACTACCTCTTCCGGTCGGGCCTGCTCGGTGGGGGCGGCAACAACCAGCGGAGTTGAACCCGCATCCGGGCGTTCGGCCCTGGCCGACGCCGAAGGTCAATGCGCGAGTCCGATCCATACGTCGTTGACGTTGGTCCCCGTGGGTCCGGGCCTCATCTGGCCGCCGACACGCGCAAAGAACCCGTGGGCATCGTTGTTCCGCAGGTATTCCTCGGGATCGTGCCCGGCTCGCCTGGCCTCAGAGGTCGTTCGACCCGTGACCACCGCGCCCGCGGCGTCGGTCGGTCCATCGACGCCATCAGTCGCGAACGCCGCGATGGTCAACGAGTCGTCACCATCGATCGCAATGGCCGCGGCGAGCGCGGCCTCCTGGTTTCGCCCGCCGCGGCCGGCCCCCCGCACGGTGACGGTCGTCTCTCCGCCCCAGATCAGCGCTGAGGGTTGATCGCCCGCCCGTGCGCGCGCCCGCCGCACCGCGCTGACGAAGTCGAACGCCACATCGCGGGCCTCGCCGATGACGTCGCTGCGCGTCGGAGCGACCACGTACCCGAGCGATCGGGCCCGATCCGCCGCCGCGGCCACGGCGGTCGCGTTGTTGGCGATGATCGTCGCTCGGACGTGCGAGAACGCTTCCGAGTCGCCCACCTGCGCCGAGAGCGAACCGATGCGCAGGTGCGCGGCGATCGCCTTGTGCGTTCGGTCGAGACGGTATTCGCGCAGAACCTCGAGCGCACCGCTCGCGGTCGAATCCGGCGCGACCGTCGGTCCCGATCCGATGCTCGGCAGGTGGTCTCCGATCACGTCGGACACGATGTAGGCATGAACCGGCGCGGGTGCCGCCGCGAGCGCGAGCCCACCGGCCTTGACCTGATCGCAATGAGCCCGCACGGTGTTGATCTCTCGGATCGTGGCCCCCGCCCGGAGCAGGTCTCCGGTGCACGCGCTGATCTCGGCGATCGTCAGGCCCGGGTGCGGGAGGCTCATGAGCGCCGAGGCCCCGCCCGAGAGCAGCGCCACGAGCGGGCGCTGCTCGCGAGCGCACGCGGAGGCCAGTTCCATGGCCGCGTAGCCCGCCGCGAGGCTCCGCTCGGTCGGCAACGGGTGGTCGGATTCGAGAAGCGTCAGCCCGGCGTGCGCCGAAAGAGCCGGATTAGCCGTCATCCTCGGATGGATCATCAGGGCTCGCTCGGGCCTGAATCCCAGGTCGTCGAGCCATGCCCGCATCATCCCCGACGCCCCCTTGCCGACCGCCAGCACCGCGGCCTCTCGCAGCGGCGACATCGTGTCCTTCCCGATCGCCGGAACCAGCGCCCGCCCGGGTGCCGAGCCCGCGATCGCGGCGTCGATAATGGCGGGGATGTCGGCGGCGGGTTCGGGCATGGCGTCGACCGTCGAAACATCGTACCGCGCGCGGGTGCCGCGCTCGCGCGCTACCGTGGTGTCGAATGGGCACCACCAAAGGACTGATTCGTCGAGCGATCAGGGCGTCCGGGTTCGACGTTGTGCGATTGGACGCCACCCGGGTCGGTTTTCCCTCGCTCTCGCAGACATCGAACGGCGCGGGCCGCTCGTTCTTCCCGCGCGAGACCCAACGACGCCGATTCAAGCCGTGGCCCGTGCCCGACGACCTGAAATCCAACCCCGAGCCGTGGGCACGGCTGCTCTGCGAGCTCTACGCGCGCCCCGCATCCTGGCCCGCCTGCGTCTCGCCGGAGACCGGCATGCTTATCCACGCGATGGTTCGCAACATCGCCCCGCGGGTGGTGGTCGAAACGGGCACCTGCCACGGCGCAAGCACGATCTGGATGGCCGCGGCTATGCCGAAGATCAAGTCCGACGGCGACCCGCCCTGCCAGATCCATACCTTTGACAACTTCGAGCCGCCGCACGCGGAGTGGCTGGCGAACATGCCGCTCTACCGGAATCGTCTTCAGAAGGTCCGAAGACGGTTCACACGCTGCGGCTTCGAGTCGATGATCCAGATCCATGTCGGCGACAGCGCCGAGGGCGTCATCGCCGAGAGAGAATCCCTGAACCGTGCCGGCGGAGTCCAACTGGCGTTCATCGACGGCGACCACACACCCGCGGGTGTGCGTCGCGACTTCGACGCCGTCGAGCCGTGCCTCAACATCGGCGGCTACATCCTGCTGCACGATGTCTTCCCCGATCAGTGCAACTGGACAGGCCCGCGCTGGCTCGCGGACAACATCAACACCATAGCCGCAGGTCGGTACGAGTCGTGCAATATCTACACCGCGCCGCTCAACTATGGGGTGACGCTCCTGCGCCGGGTCGGTTGAGGCGGCGACTCAGCCCTTCACATCGAGCCGACGCCCGACCTGCACCGCGGTCGCCGCGGCGTTCTTGTCGGCCGGGTGCCGGTACATCTGGATCACCGGCGCGCTCGGCTGCGCGGCCGAGCCATCCTCACGAAAGTTTACTCCCCCCGGCACCACCGCCGCGACCAGCGCTTGCGCCGCGGATGGCGACCTCGACTGCTCGGACCCGGCAACCTTCTCGATCGGTTGGGCGGGCGCGGAGGGAGCCGCCCGCGCCGCGGGGTTCACTCCGTAGGCACGGGCGATGTGGAACGGGTTCGTCGGGTTGGTCGGGTTCTCAATCCGCATGGGTGTGATACCGAGGATCGGCGTGGTGCCGGCCATCCATCATCAGAATAACACCGGTCGGACGCTCAAGGGGCCGCCGCGCCCCCGGTGGGCGCAGTTTTCGCCTGGTCGGGCGCTTGGGTCGCCGCGAGCTCGACCGTGCCGTTGCCGTGGTGGCGCTGGCCCTTGCCGTTCGGCCACCCGCGCACATGGACCTCGGGCCCGACCTCGGGCGCCGCGTGGTCCCGAATCGGTGAGGGCGCCCCGCGTTGGAGCAGCGCGCGGAAGCCGCCATAGGCCTGCGGGTGAGCCTTGTGCGAGGAGATCTCCTCGCGGAGCATCTTGAACCCGCCGAGTTCGACCAGCAGTTTGCGCACCTTGCCCTCGTTCATCGCGTGCGGGTGCATCTGGTCGATGTGGTTGGAGAGATCGACAAAGAACCAGACCAGCCCGCCGGGCTTGAGCAGGCGGTTCATCTCGCGGATCACCTCGAGCGGATCGGTCACGTGGTCGAGGCAGTTCTCGATGACGACCAGGTCGGCGTAGGCCGACGGCAGCGGCACTTGCTCGCCCTTGGCCTCGACGAACACGATCCGCGCGCAGCACTCGGGAACCAGGCCCTCTTCGATGTACCCGCGCGAAATCGGGTCAACCGCGATGGCCCGCTTCCAACCCCTTCTGGCCGCGCCGATGGCGGGATATGGGCCCGCGCCCAGTTCGATGACCGATCGACTCTCGCACCACTCGTCGATCCCACCCGCGCCCTCGTGCGGCACCCCGAGGAAGTCGGCGAGCTTCTTGAGCCGGTTTCGCTGCCACGTTCCGAAGACAACCTCGAACGGGTTGCCAAAGTCTCGCTGCGACCCGCCTTCCTTCACGAGGTACCGCCAGTACGCCAGTTCGCTGGTGTACTTGAAACGGTCTTCCTTCTCGATCTCGAGGACACGCTCGACCTCGTCGAGCCGGTCCATCAACGGAAGCACGCCCGGGCGGATCGCGCGAGCCGCGAGCAGCTTGAACAACGACTTGAGCCTGCCTTGCGTTTCCTGCTGGTTCATGCGTGTCGAGCCATCACCTCTGACGTGGATACGCGAGCGCTGCCTCCACCGGCTGCCGTCTTCAAGAACAGCCTGCCAAATCCCCGCCAAACTTCGATCGGGGCGCTACCCTCTGACTGCGCACAGGGGGGTGGGCATCGTAGGTTGCCCGGAATGAGCGATCCGAGCCTGAAGCCCGAGCCGTCGAGTCCGCCGAGAAACCCGCCCGCAGCGCCGATGCTGGAACCGCACATGCTGCGCGATGTTCGCTCCGTGAAGCGCCGACTCACGGAAGAGGCGACCAGCGTGGTCGGGATGCTGGAGCAGGCCCTGAGCGCTCTCTGGTCGCTCGACACCGCCGCGGCCGGTGAGATCCTCAAGGACGACGACCGCATCGACCGCGAAGAAGTCGCGATCGAGGAGGCGTGCTTCCGCGTCATGACCCTGCAGGCACCGGTGGCGCGGGACTTCCGCATGTTGACGTTCATCCTCAAGGTCAACGCGGATGTCGAGCGCATCGCCGACCATGCCTGCTCGATCGCCAAGGTGACGTTCAAGATCGCGGACGATCGGCCACGAGCCTGGCCGGTTTCGTTGCGCGAACTCGGCGACCGGATCCCGATCGCCTGCCACGGCCTGCTGCGCGCCATGCACGACGAGAACGCCGATGCCGCACGCCAGATCGTGGTCGGCGACAAGACCATCGACCGGCTCAACCGTCAACTCTTCGACGAGGTGGTGGAAGGGATGGCCGCGGGCACGCTCTCGCACCGGACCGGGCTCCTGCTCTTCCGGCTCGGGCGCGAGATCGAGCGCATCGGCGACCTGCTGACCAACATCGCCGAGGACATTGTCTATCTGTCCACTGGCGAGATCATCCGGCACGCCAAGAAGCGCCTCCGGCAGGAAATGGGCCAGTAGCGAGCACGGGCCGACCCCATGAACGCTCCGCAGCGCGGAAGCCGCGCGCACCTTCGGCTACGATCGGCCCGATGAATCTCGCGGCCACCGACGATCCGAGCAGCCTGCGGCCGGAGAACCTGCCCGCGCCCCGTCGCGGCGAGCGCTTCCGCGTGCTGTTCGTCACCGGCTACTCGCTGGGTTTCCGAACCCTGGCGTCGCAGTTCGAGCAGTACACGGCACAACGCGACGATGTCGAGGCTGTGCACCTGCGGCTGCAACTGCCGCCGCGGCTCGAGTGGGCCGGCAAGGTGCTGGCGCGAGCCAGGGGCTGGGACCTCGCGGGCTGGCGACGACTCCGATTGTGGGCCGCCCATCTCCCCGGTGTCATCGCGCGGCACACGCCGCCGGATCGCTTCGATGCCGCGATCCTGACCACGCAGGGGATCGCGCTGGGGATGCGCCGTGTCAAGGCGGCTTTCGGCCTGCCGTACGCGGTGTACATCGACACCACCGCCGCGCAGTACGCGCGAGACCTCGGAGGTTCGAGGATCCCCGAACAACTCTGCGTGCGGGCCGATGGCCGCGTCTTCGGCGATGCCGACCTGATCGCGGGAATGAGCCGGTGGTCGCTCGACTCGGTTCGGGACGATTACGGCGTGCCCGAGTCGAAGCTGCTGGTCGTCCGCAACTCGGTGCCGGTCCCCGCGAGCATCACTCCGCGGCCCGAATCTGCCGCTGGCGCGCCCGTCCGGCTGGCGATCGTCGGCAACGGCTGGATCCGCAAGGGGGGCGATCGTTTGCTCCGCTGGCATCAGGAGCGATGGAAAGACCGTGCCGAACTGCACGTCTTCGGCGCGGATGTTCCCATCGACCGCTCGCTGACGGGCGTGGTTTGGCACGGCCGCGTCGAGCACGCACGCCTCGTCAACGAGCTGCTGCCATCGATGGACATTTTCGTCCTGCCGACACGCAACGACATGAGCCCGTGGGCCGTTGTCGAGGCCGCGGGGCGCGGCCTGCCCGTCGTCTCAAGCCGTCTCGGCGCGATCCACGAGATCGTGGACCACGGCCGCACCGGCTTCCTCTGCTCGCCGACCGACGACGGCGAGTACATCCGCGCGATCGAATCGTTGATGGCCGATCCGATGCTCCGCCGCTCGATGGGTCAGGCCGCGCACCGGCACATGCTCGCCGAGTTCTCGCCCGACGGCAACTACGGGAGGCTGATCGATCGGATGCGAGCCATCGCGTCCGCGGCCGGCCCGGGCCGGTCGTCCGGCGCCGCGCACGCGGGTACCGCCTCGGGCCGATGAACGGGAACGGATAACTCCTGCGCCTACGCTAGGCGTCCGATTCCTCAGCACCCGACGGAGAGCGCCGCAGCACATGTCGTACACCAAAGCGTGGTTCGCGGGACAGGTCACAACCTCGGAGGCGAGCGCGGCCGTCGTCGCGCCGATCGTCATCGACCTGCTCAAGCCCCGCAGCGTGGTGGATGTGGGTTGCGGGCTGGGCGGTTGGGCCGCGGCGTTCGCCGGGCACGGCGGCGCCGAAGTCATGGGGGTGGATGGCGACTACGTCGACCGCTCGATGCTACGCATCCCCGCCGAGCAGTTCCGGCCGCACGACCTGACCAAGCCGCTGGAACTCGGCCGCCGGTTCGACCTGGCGATCAGCCTGGAGGTCGCCGAGCACCTTCCGGAATCCGTCGCCGACCAGTTCGTCGCCGCGCTGACGAAAGCGGCCCCGGCGGTCCTGTTCTCCGCGGCCGTGCCGGGCCAGGGCGGCAACAACCACATCAACGAGCAATGGCCGAGCTACTGGGTCGAGAAGTTCGCCGCACGAGGCTACGCCGCGACCGATCCGGTCCGTCCTCGCGTCTGGGCCGATGAGCGCGTCGAGTGGTGGTACCGCCAGAACACGCTGCTGTTCCTGTCCGCCGAACTCCTGCGCTCGCGGCCGGAACTGCAAGCCCTGGTTGAAGACGGTCGGTCGCGGCCGACCGATGTTGTGCATCCGGCGATGCTGCCGCAGCATCTTGAGGCGTCAAGGCACCCGCTCCGGACGCTCGTTCGGCGTCAAGTCGTTCGGATCAAGCAGACGGTCAAGAGCCGGAAGTAGGCTCAGGGAATGAGCCACGCGGTGATCCGGTTGCGCCTCAGCACAATCGCAAGGGTGAACGCGCCGACGGCGGCGAACGTGAAGATGCCGAGATCGACCCACCACGCCGGCGTGAATCCCGCGGCCCTGGCGATCGAGATGCCGCCCTCGACAAACAGGAAGTGGCACAGATAGACGCCGAAGCTGCACCGCCCGAGGCGGGCCAGCAGCGGCGGCTCCTGGAATCGATCCATCCCAAGCCCCAGCAGGAAAGCCGAGATCGCGCCGACACGCACCGTCACCGAGGGGTACAGGCCGAAGACCTGCCGCATCGTGATCGCGACCATCGCCGTGCCGAACCAGAGCGGGAACAGGCGCCGCACCCAGGCCAACACGGCCGGCACGGCCAGAATCAGCAGTCCGAACGAGATCCCGACCAGGAACAGCGGGTACCTCCGGACCAAATGACCGCCCGCGACACTCCACCCGCCTTCGGTCCCCTGCTGCATGCGCAGCGCCACGGGCGTGAAGTATGCCAGCGCCACAATGCCGGTCGCCGCCAGCACGATGGCCACAGTGACCATCGCGTTCCGATTGAACCGATCGAGGACGTACCTGAGCGGCAGGTACGAGAGCAGGCTCGCCAAGAGAACGTACGGCAGAAACCACAGGTGGTAGGTGGCGCCGTGCCAGAGCATGTGGATGCTGAGCGTGGTGCTCGAGTGGTTACCGAACAGCAACTCGTTGGGCACCCGTGCCAATAGACCAATGCACGACCAGATCAGGAAGGGAATGTACAGCCGCTTGAACCGTTCAACGGCGAATCGATCAAAGCCCTCGCCCGGCCGTCTCCGCACCATGCCCACGAGCAGGAAGCCGGCCATGAAGTTGAAGAACGAAGTGCCCCATGTGCCGTGCCACATCGAGTCATGAAAAGTCAGTTCCGGCGCGCGAACGGCGTGATGCCAGATGACGATGAGGGCGGCGAAGACACGAACGATGTCGAGACCCGCGTAGCGCCGATGACCCTCTTTCGCGCCGCGCGCGGCGCGATGCGGGGCATCGGCGTGTTCCGACTTCGCACGAGGCGGATCGAGAACGAGCCCGGGCCCTGGAAGCTGCGTTGCCGCGGTCACGGCGTTCGCCATGACATCGTGCGTGCGCGATCCGCGGCCCCGGCTCGCAGTTCCTGCGAGTGAGGCCGAAATCGCCGAGCCCAGTGCCACGGCACCGGGGCTGATCTGCGGGGTCATGCCGCTGTCCAAACGCACTCCAATCGCACGGCACGCGTCACGGACGACGCGCCCCGAACTCGTCGTGAGCCCGGAAACCGACAACTCTATCTTGAACGTGTAACGATGTCTCAGGATTCGCGGAAAGGCCACAGCGATACGCACGAATTTGTTTCATGGTGGCAGAAAACCCCGCGAGTTTTCCCGCACGTCGTTCGGCACCGCACCCGGCGATGCGCGCGCAGCCGAATCAATCAGCTCCCGCACGGCCGCGGCCGCGTCTCCGGCGGAAGATCGAGGACGCGGGAGCCGAACTCCGGCTCGCGGCGGAAACCCCGCACGCGGACAAAAGCAACAACGCCCGCCGCGAAGAGCGACAGGCGTTGAGCGTTGTATCGTGAAAGACAGTTGGGGTCCGTTGAGGCCGCGTTGCCGCGGCCGTGTCCCGCGTGAGCGGGACGAGAATGCACTGACTGACTCGGTCCGGATCGCTCCGGGGTCCGAGTCTAAGGAAATCCCTTAGAAAGGAGGTGATCCAGCCGCAGGTTCTCCTACGGCTACCTTGTTACGACTTAGTCCCAGTCACCGATCTTGCCGTAGACACCACAGTATCGTGGCGGCTTCGGGCTCTACCGGCTCCCATGACTTGACGGGCGGTGTGTACAAGGCTCAGGAACGTATTCACCGGAGCGTAGCTGATCTCCGATTACTAGCGATTCCGACTTCATGAAGGCGGGTTGCAGCCTTCAATCCGAACT
>JADLCX010000057.1 GCA_020846975.1 Phycisphaerales bacterium | reverse complement strand
CGCGGGTTCATGACTTCGGTGCCTCCGTTGCTGCCGGTGCCGTGGGCTCCGTTGTCGCGACGGCCTCACGTCGCGAGGTGTTGACCAGAATGGTGAACGCATTGTCCGCGCTGAGATCGTTGCGCGTGCCGTCCGGCATGCCGACGACGGCGAACTCCGCGTCGGCGCTCTCGCCAGGGGCGAGACTGCGCGGACCGTTGGCGATGGACTGCTCGAATTTCTCATTGGCGACCCGGGCCGCAAACGTGCTCGGGGCGAGATCGAGCGTTCGGTCCGTGGTGTTCTTCAGCCGCAGCAAGAAAACCACGGCGTCCTCCTTGGAGAAGCGATAGACCTCCTGCACGGTCACCTCCACGCCGGGCAATTCGATCTTTCGATTTTGTGCCCGGAGCGTGACGCCCTCGACTGCCTTCGGCAGCGACTTCGCCAACACCGGATAGGCCCGCGCCCGATCCAGCAGGCTGAGTCCGATGCGGGGCGAGAACTTCACGGGCTCCGGTGGGGTCTCCACTCGGACCGCCGCCATCTGCGCCGCAGGCTGGAAAATCACGCTCGCGGTGGAGTCTGCCGCCACCGTGCGAAGGTTGAGCACGTAGGCAGAGCCCTCGTAAATTGCGGTCAGTCTCGCGGCGGCGTCCGGCTGGAGACTGCGGACGAGGATGAAGTTCGATCCCGGCGCATGGGAGACATGGAAGCGCAGCGGCGTCCCTTCCTCAACCTCCACCGATTGCTTACCACCCTCGATTAACATGTCCGCTCCCGCCACGGCGGTGATCGGACCGGGGAACATAACGGTGGTGACCTCGCGGGACACCGGCAGGTCCACCGCCTGCTTCGGATCAAGCCGGGCCTCGCGAATCGTTTGCGCCGCGAGCGCCGAGGCGAGGCCGATGAAGAGTGAGAGGGATTTCAGCATGGCGCGTCCTCACGTTTTGATGGGTTCCACCTGGAACGCGGCGACCGCGGTCGGAAACCGCCCGTTGCGGGTCAGGTCTGGGTTGACCAGGAACTTGAATTTCACCCGGTAGCGGAGCACCTCCGTGATCGGGGCGCCCTGATATGAGCCGACTCGGATCAACTGCACGTCGGCCGACGTGTAGAAGGCGTTGTCGCGCGTGCTCAGAATCTCCGGCACGCCGACCTCCACTTTTTGGTGGAGGGATTTGGCTTCGAACTCGGGTTTGGTCCGGTTGAGCGATGCCTGTGCAGTCTGGGCCGCTTCGCGGAGGAAGAGTTGCTTGAACAATTCGGGATTGTCCAAGCCCGCCGGGTTGCGTTCGAAGAGCGCCTTGCACGCGAGCTTCGTCTGCATCGCATGCAGGTCTTTTGCCTGCTGAATGTCCACCACCGGGGACACGTAATAGGTGCCGAGGCTGTCGATCATCACGACCTCGCGCTTGCGGGTCAGTTGCTCGACCAGTTGATGGCGGTCCCACACCGCCCAGACCCACGCCAGGACGGCGACGAGGAACCAGATCAACGACTGACGACGCTGCCGGTCAAAAATCGCCAGCAGCGATGATTTCGGTTTCCCGAACTGCGGCGCAATGCGGGAAGCGGGCGCGGAAGCGGTTTCGGCGTTGGCGACCATGGTGATTACCTCCGGGGTGGGTTTGTCCTCGCAGGCGTCACGTTCTTGAGCGGACGCTCAGCCTCTGGGCCAACCGGCTCGTCGCGGCGCAAGCCGTCGAGTAGCACATCGGCGACCTTCTTCTGTGCGACTGCGATACGCCGCATCGAATTGATCGAGTCTTTCGAGGAAGCGGCAATTCTTTGGCTAGGATTTGGCATGGGAATCGATATCGATGGCTGCTTGGTTGGGATCTTCGTTGTGAGGTTGACGCCCGAATCCGCTACGGCCGGCCCGTCTACGATTGGCTTCGGCCGAGAACTGCTCAGCGAAATTCTCTGTGGCTTGGGCGTGCTGCCTTTGAGCAGAGGCGGTCTCTTCTGCGGCTGCCGCATGGCGCCGCATGAAGGAGCCCGCGTAGAAGCCCGACAGCCCGCCGACCGCAGTTCCGGTGACTCGGGGCGAGCCTCCACCCCGGACCGTGGACTCGGTTCCGGCAGCAGCAACTCCGCCTGCCGCCGCCGCGATCACTCCGCCCGCACCAGCTCCACCGGTTGCGGCAGCGACGGCCGCTCCGACACCGCCCGTGAAAGCAGCTTGCGCCACGCCACCGACGCTCTGGGCGAACGCCACTGCCGGGTTGGCACCCATCAGCAGAATCTTTGTGCTGATCCATGGGGCGAGTGCGGAGCTGAGGATCATCCACGATCCGATCAGCAACACCGTCAGGGCAGGCGCGGCGATTGGTGCTCCCACGACGAACACCGGAACAAGACTGGCCGTTGCGGCTGCTTCGAGCATCGCATTCGTGACCACCGCCGCGATTACCCAACCGAATGGCCAGCAGACCAAGGCCACCAGTCCGACGACATACTTCTGAGCGACGCCCGCCATCGGCTTGAGCATGAAAAAGGAGAGGAAGATCGGGCTCAACGCCCACCCTGCGG
>JADLCX010000056.1 GCA_020846975.1 Phycisphaerales bacterium | reverse complement strand
GAAGGCCTTCTCCCTGCGTCGCGACTGCCGAAGAGCGTGCTGGCGCTGATCGAGCGTCGCGAGCAGGAGGCCAAAGCCAACCAGGCGCACGCGGCGATGATCGCGGCGACCAACGAACGCAACCGCGCGCGCGATGACGTGGAGCGGATCGAGCGGAAGCACCGGAAACTCCCTCTGTCCCGCGACAGCAAGGAGCAGGAGACGCGGCTGAAGGAGGAACTCGAGCGGGCCAAGGCCAGCCTGACCGCGGCGGAAACCCGGCTCGCGGACGCCGAGCGGGCGCACGCCGCGGCCCGCAAGGGGCTGTAGTTCCGCCGTCTGGCCCACATCTTCGCCTGAATTGCCCCCTGGCCCACCGGTCGGGGGGCGACTTGACCCGTGCCCAGTGCCGCCCCTCACTGTGGTCCCGCCGTCGCCCCCGGATGGCCCGCACGAACGGAGTTCCCCATGCCCACCGTCTACAAGACCGCGTCGGACCGCACGAAGAAGAGCGCCCGCTGGATGGTCGCCTGGACCGACGAGTTCGGGAATCGGCGCACCCGCCGCGGGTACACCGACAGGGCCCTCAGCGAGCGGCTGGCTCGCCAACTCGAGGACGCGGCCCGTGCGCGGCGAGACGGGACCATTGACGCCGCGGCGGAACGGATGGCGGACCACTCCCGCCGCTCGCTGGCCGATCACGTCGCTGACTACCGCACGTTCCTCACCGCGAAAGGCAACACGGCGGAGCACACCGACCTGACCGAGGCACGCATCGAGCAGGCGGGCCAGAACGCCGGGTGGAAGACCATCGCGGACATCGACGCCGCCACGCTCAGTCTGCACGTCGAACGCGTCCGGGCCAACGGGCGCGGCCACGCGACGATCAACCACCACCTTCGCGCGGTGAAGGGGTTCACGCGATGGCTCATGACGAACCACCGCCTGGCACGCGACCCGCTCGTCGGGGTGAAGATGCTCAACGTGAGCACCGACCGCCGACGCGAGCGGCGGGCGCTCGATGACGACGAACTCGCCCGACTGCTCGCGGCCGCGGGCGCGAACGAGTCGGTGACCATCACGAAGCGCTACAAGCGAAAGGTCGGCCCGAAGAAGGGCGAGATTCGTCTCGGCACGCGGACGTTCGTCATCCCTCGCCGCGACGGGCTCTACCTGCTCGCGGCGTCAACGGGATTCCGCTTCGGCGAGATCAAATCGCTGACGACGCGCTCGTTCGACCTCGACGCGGACCCGCCGACGGTGACGGTCGAGGCGTCGTACTCAAAGCGCCGTCGCCGCGACGTGCAGCCCTTGCGACCCGACATTGCTCTGGCCCTCCGGGCGACGCTCGATGCCACGCCGCGCGGCGAGCACGTCTGGCCGGGCTTGCCGCACGAGATGGCGCAGATCATCGCGGCGGACCTCGCGGCCGCAGGCATCGCAGTCAAGGACGATGCCGGGCGCATCATCGACTTCCACGCCCTGCGGCACACGTTCATCACGCGCCTGGCCCGCTCGGGCGTCACGCCCAAGGTCGCCCAGACGCTGGCCCGCCATTCGACCATCACGCTGACGATGGACCGGTACGCCCACGTCGCCTTGGCGGACACGTCGAAGGCGCTCGCCGCGCTGCCCGCTCTCCCGCTGGTCAACGCCGTTGCCAACGAGGCCGCCGTTGCCGCGACGGGTACGCACGGGCGCGAAGTCCGCCAACGGGCGGGGTCGGGGGCCGGTCCCGCCCACGGGCCAACGTCGCCCAACTGGGCGGGAACTGGCCCGACATCCGCGCTGCGAATCGCGCCAGATGGCCACCAGGAATCGCAGCGCCCGCAGCAGCGCGCAGGGTGCAATCCGGGCCATTCCGCGTCAACGCCCGCCAACAACGCGAGCGGAGCAAAACGCACAGCGGCGGCCTCGGAAGGCCGCCGCAACTCGCGTAAACGTCGGGATTTGTGCGCTCGTCGGCACGCCGTGTCATCGGCTGCCAACGAGGAGTTTCTAAGCGAGGCGGACGGGACTCGAACCCGCAACCACCGGATCGACAGTCCGGTACTCTAACCAATTGAGCTACCGCCCCAAACGGGATGTCTGGCCGCCTTCGGCGTGAGCCTCGGGCGGGCGAAAAGGGTAGTCGGGGAATGGCGGGTGTCAAGTCGGCCGAAACTCGGAACTCCGAACTCGGGGCCCGGGACTTGCCAGGCTGGCCGGAACTCGACGTTCCCCTCTTGTTTCCGCCCTCTACCCGCACCCACCCCCCACCCCCCACTCTGCACTCTCCACTTCCCACGCGCCGCCCGCCGCCCGCCGCACGCAGAGATTCACTCCGTCATCGCCAACAGCGCGAACGTCGCCAGCCAGTGCTCACCCATGTAGTCGCCCGTGACGTGCGGGAGCGCACCCTGCAAATGCTCTGCCGCCGACTGCTCCGCGAGCACACGCCGGGGGTCCGAGGTGTCCATCACCCCGGCGATGCTCCGCCAGCACCACGCGCGGCTGAGGTTCAGGCCGTCCAGGTGCGTGATCTGGCCGTCGCTTCGATCGCTCACGGTCGCGGGCGTGAACAGCGTGCGGGGTTCTCTCGCGGCGAGCCCCGGCAGGAAGCGGTCGAACCAGGCAAGGAAGTCGGCGCTGGGCATGATGCGCCTCATGCACTCGGCCTCCATCAACGCGGGTGAGAAAAAATCGCTCCCGTCGGGCTCCCACGCCGGGCAGTCGCGATCGCCCGCGTACCAATCCATCGCCTTGCGCGCGATCATCGACTCGAACACCGCGTCGCCGGTGAGCCTCGCGTGATCCAGCGCGAACACCAGTCCGAACGCGCTGTTGGTGTGCGTGCCGACACGGATCGGGTAGGTCGCCTTGGGAAGATAGCTCAGATATCGCTGCACGAACGCCGACTCGAGCGGAGCGAGCGCGGCCGCCCATCGCGAGAAATCCGCCGCGTGCCGCGCCCCCCCGCCCCCCCCACTCCCGCCCTCCGCCGCCGCGCCAAGCCGCAGTTCGCAGGCGAGTTTGAGCAGCCACGACCAGCCGTACATGCGCTCGAACGTGCCCCTCTGCCTCTGCCTGAGGTACGCGACCTCGGCCGCGACATTGCTCGCCGTGAAGTGCCGGTCGAACACCCCGCGGATCGCGCCCGCCTGCGGGAGCGTGGGTTCGAGCCTCAGCGCACGAGCCAGCAACCAGTGGCCGTGCACGCTGGAGTGCCAGTCGAAGCTGCCGAAAAAGACCGGGTGGAGCGTGCGTGGGCCGAGCAGTTCGCACTCGTCGTTGATCACGTGGTCGAGCTTGCTCGGATACTCGCGGTCGATGTGGCCGAGCGCCACCGCGGCGAAGTGATCGAGGAAGTTGTGAATGGAAGCAGGCATGAGCCCAAAGTCGTGGGGCGAGTCTACAACTGCCGCAGGAACCGCAGATCGTTGGCGAACAGCATGCGGATGTCGGGGATCCCGTACTTGCCCATCGCGAGGCGCTCGATGCCGAACCCGAACGCGAAGCCCGACCACTCCTCGGGGTCGATCTTGCACATCTCCAGCACCGCCGGATCGACCATGCCGCACCCACCGAGTTCGATCCAGCGCGGCGGCTGGTCGGGGCGCAGCGCGATCTTCATGTCGAACTCGGCGCTCGGCTCGGTGAACGGGAAGTAGCTCGGACGCAGGCGAATCTCCGCATCCGGTCCGAAGTAGCCGCGCGCGAAGTGCAGCAGCGTGCTCTTCAGGTCGGCCATGCTCACGCCGCGATCTATGTACAGCCCTTCGATCTGGTGGAACATGAAACTGTGCGTCGCGTCCACCTCGTCGGGCCGGTACACCCTGCCGGGCGCGACGATCTTGATCGGGGGCTTCTGCGTCTCCATCACGCGGATCTGCACCGTGCTGGTCTGCGAGCGCAGCATGCGCGGCGGCCCCTGCGACTTGTCGGCCGGATCGTCGATGTAGAAGTTGTCGATCGGCTCGCGCGCCGGATGCTCGGCGGGGATGTTGAGCTTGATGAAGTTGTGGTCGTCATCCTCCAACTCCGGGCCCTGCGCCACGCCGAAACCCATCCGCGCGAAGACCTCGACCAGTTCGTTGCGCACCCGGGTGATGATGTGCTCGCGCCCCAGGCCGGTAGCGTGCAGAAGCCCCGGCTCGGTCACGTCGATCATCGGCCCGGAGGCCGCGGCCGCGCCGTTGCCGCCCAGCGCAGACTGCCGAACCTTGAAGGCCTCTTCCAACTTCGTACGAACCTCGTTGGCGCGGGCGCCCACCGCGGGCTTCTGGTCCTTGGGCACATCCTTGAGCCCCCCCAGCGCGGCCTTGACCTTGCCGCTCGCGCCGAGATAGGCGATGCGCCATTGTTCGAGCGCGGCGGCGTCGGCCGCGGAGCCGAGCTCGGCGAGTCCGGAAGTTTCGAGTTGCGCGAGGGCTTCGAGCATGGGCCGCAAGTGTAGAGGGTTGGCGACGCTCCGCAAAAACAATCAGGCCCGACGCGGAGCGCCGGGCCTGATAGGTCTCTGATGCAGGGGTCACGCTCGGACCGCGTGACCTCACACAGGGTTTGGCTCCCTGTTAGTTCTGCTGGGCGGCCTTGTCCTTGCAGCAACCGCTCTTGGCGGCGCCTTCCTTGCAGCAGCCGGCCTTCTCAGCGCAGGACGCCTTGTCGGCGCAGCTGGCCTTCTCGCCGTTCATGTTGCTGTCCGAGTTCTTGTTGCAGCCGGCGAGGCCGAGGGCACACACCGCGACGCAGCAGAGGGCGGAAACCGTAAACTTCTTCATGTAAGACTCCTCTCGTGGTTCTCGCCCTCGGCCTGCTGACGGCCGCGTTTCGGGCGAATGACTGAATGCTCCGGGGCTTCAACCGACCCACACGGGTCGAGCCCCGCAAGAGAAACTGAGTCGAATTATACCATCCACCTGCTCACCCGTTGCAGGGAGAACAACAACCAAAAATCACGACTTGGCGGGTTCGCCGGCCGCGGGAGCCGCTTTTCGGACCTTGGCGGCAAAGGCCGCCCGGCGGTCGGCCTTGCGGCGGCGGGTCGAAGGGCGACCGCCGATCTCGGGACCTTCCTCAGCCCCGACAAACTGGATCACGGCCAACTCCGAGCCGTCACCGATGCGGGCCTTGCCCAGTTTGACGATCCGGGTGTAGCCGCCGGCCCGGTCCTTGAAGCGCGGGGCGACGTTCTCGAAGATGTGCTTCACCAACTTGGGGGCCTTGCGGAGCTCGCCGTAGCGGTTGCGCTCGACCTTCGCGCCATCCGGCACGTTGAAGAACTTGGCGGCGCGATCGCGGAGATCGCCGACGGCCTTCTTCTCGTCGTCGTTGGCATCCTTGGGCAGGTAGAGCCAGTCGAACGCCATGCGGTCGGCGCCGAGCTTGGCGATCACGTTTCGCCGGGCGTGCAGGTCGCCGCGCTTGGCGAGGGTCACGATCTTCTCGACCAGCGGCTGAACAGCCTTGGCCTTCTTGACCGTGGTGGTGACCTGACCGTGCTCGAACAGGCCCGCAGCGATGTTGCGCAGGGTCGAGGCGCGGTGCGCCGTGGTTCTGCCGAGTCGGTATCCGCCGCGAAGGTGACGCATGGTGAAACACTCCGAACTGCGGCCGGCGAAGCGGCCGAAAATGGGCCGAAACTATAGACCGGCGGGTTGACTGAAACCGGGAAAGAAAGGCCCCGGGCGGAAGCCCGGAGCCCTCGAATATCAGGCGGGTGTCAGGGGGTTGGTGACGTTGACACCTTCGGGGAGCTTGATGCCGAGGTCCAGGCCGACCTCGCCGAGCTTCTTCTTGACCTCGCGCAGGCTGGTGCGGCCGAACGAGCGGACCTTGAGCAGGTCGGCATCGGTGCGGATGACCAGGTCGGCGACGGTCGTGATGCGTGCCGATTCCAGGCAGTTGCTGGCGCGGACCGAGAGGTCGAGTTCGCTGATCGGCATGTTGAGTTTGCGGATCAGTTCCTCATCGACGCCCGCGGCCTTGGCCGCATCCTCGCTCACCAGTTCGTTGCCGATGTCGAAGTACTGGACGAAGGGGTTGAGGTGCTTGCGGAGGATCTTGGCGGCCTCGACCAGCGCCATCTCGGGCGTGACGGTGCCGTTGGTCCAGATGTCCATGATCAGCTTGTCGTAGTTGGTGCGCTGACCGACGCGGGTCTCCTCGACCTTGTAGCGCACACGCTGCACGGGCGAGTAGATCGCGTCAACGGGGATGACGCCGATCTCCTGCTCTTCCTGGCGGGTGTACTGCTCGCTGGCGGGGACGTAGCCGCGGCCCTTCCCGACCTTGAGCTCCATCTCGAAGTCGATCTTGTCTGTGAGCGTCGCGAGCACCAGTTCCTTGTTGACGATCGTGACCGCGGGATCGGCCTCGATCAGTTCCGCGGTGACATCGCCCGGGCCCGTGGCCGCGACGGTCATGGTCTTGGGCTCGTCGCCCTCGAGCGCGACGACCAGGCTCTTGACGTTCAGGATGATGTCGGTCACATCCTGCAGCACGCCGGGGAGCGTGGTGAACTCGTGCGAGACGCCCTTGATCTTGACGGATGTGACCGCCGCGCCCTCGAGCGAGGAGAGCAGGATGCGGCGGAGCGAGTTGCCGATCGTCGTACCGAAGCCCTTCTCAAACGGCTCGACGGTGAACCGACCGAACGTCTCGCTCTTGAACTTGGGATCGTTCGAGACACGGCTGGGGAGCTCGAGACCACGCCAACGGATGCGCATAGGGAAACCCTTTGTTGTTCAGCGAAGGTTCGAGAAACCGTGCCGCTCGCCTGAAATCGAGACTCCGCGGGTCGCCGAACTGCCCCGGGAAGCTCTGCTGTGCGAGGGCCAAAACCAGACGCCCGCCTCGGAGAGGCGGGGCGCTCGGAAAGATCAGACGCGGCGGCGCTTGCTGGGGCGACAGCCGTTGTGCGGGATCGGCGTGTGGTCTTCGACGGCGGTCACGCGGATGCCGGTCGAGACCAGCCCGGTCACGGCCGACTCGCGCCCGGAACCGGTGCCCTTCACGAACACCTCGACCTCCGACATGCCGATCTTGCGGGCCTTCTGGCCGCAGGACTCGCCCGCGCGGGTCGCGGCGAAGGGCGTGCTCTTGCGCGCGCCCTTGAAGCCGATCGTGCCGGCCGAGTCCCAGCAGATGGTCTCGCCGTTGACGTCGGTGATCGTGACGATCGTGTTGTTGTGCGTCGCCTTGACGTGCGCGATGCCGCGGGTGATGTTCTTGCGGACTTTCTTGGTCTTCTTCGCCATCGGTCGGTTGCTCCTCGGATCGTCCGACCCTGTGGGTCGTACCCGGGGTTTATGGTGGACTCGCCAATGACGGCTCGGAGAGCCGTCATACCTGTCTGCTGCTTACTTCGCCTTGACGCCCTTCTTGCCGGCGACGGTCTTCTTCTTGCCCTTGCGGGTGCGGGCGTTGCAGCGGGTGCGCTGGCCGCGCGTCGGCAGGCCCTTGCGGTGACGGTCGCCGCGGTAGGCGCGGATGTCCTTCAGACGCTGGATGTTCTGCTGGGTCTGGCGGCGCAGGGCGCCCTCGACGAGATAGTTACCGTCGATGATGGCGTTGATCGCCGCGAGCTGCGTCTCGCCGACGTCGGCGGCTCGCTGATCGGGATCGACCTTCGCCTCATCCAGGATCACCTTCGCGAACTTCGGGCCGATGCCGTGGATGTACTGCAGCGCGAAGTAGATCTTCTTCTTCTCGGGAACGTCGATTCCGGCGATACGGGGCATTGTGCTTTCCTCGAAAACCAACCACGCCGGCTCGAAGAACCGGCATATTCCTGATCAGCCCTGGACCTGCTTGTGCTTGGGGTCGGCCTTGCAGATGACACGAACCTTGCCCTTGCGGCGGACCACCTGGCAGGAGTTGCAGATTCGCTTGACGGAGGCTTTGACTTTCATGGGGCAGATCCGGGGGAAAAAATGCGGTTGAGATGATAGGCGGGTAGACGGGGCCGAGCGTCGAAATCGCTCAGTGCCGGTAGGTGATTCGGGCTTTGGTCAGGTCGTACGGGCTCAGTTCGACGGTCACGCGGTCACCGGGGAGGATGCGGATGTAGTTCATCCGCATCTTGCCCGAGACGTACGCCAGCACCTTGTGGTCGTTGGGCAGTTTCACCATGAACATCGCGTTCGGGAGTGACTCCACCACTTCGGCGTCGAGCGTGAGTTTGTCGTCTTGTTTGGACATGAAGGGGAAGGGCCGAGGTGACAAGGCCGAGTGCCGGGGGGTTCGAAGAAACTCAGCGGTTGAAGGCCGCGCCGCGGAGCCGTGAGGAGGCCGTGGCCTCGCTGCCGCCGAGGAAGCCGGCGTAGTTCCGCATGAGGAGGTTGGCCTCGACGCGCTGGATGAAGTCGAGCACGACCGAAACGACGATCAGCAGGCCCGTGCCCCCGAGGAACTGCGTGACCTCGTTGCTGACCTTGAACGCGCCGTTGACGACCATGGGCGCGACGGCGATGACCGCGAGGAACGCCGCGCCGACGAACGTGATGCGCTCCATCACGGTCTCGAGGTACTCGGCCGTTCGCGGCCCGGGACGCAGGCCGGGGATGAACGACCCGTTGTCGCGGAGCTGCTTGGCCATCTCCTCAGGGTTGAACTGGACCGTGATCCAGAAGTAACTGAAGAAGTAGATCAGCAGGACCTCGCCGACCACGTAGGGGAACTGGCCGTGCGAGAACTGGTCGCCGAGCCACTGCGTGGCCTTGCCCCACCATCCGAGCGCCGCACCGCCCGCCGAGGCCTGCTGGGCCAGGGCCTGGAAGATGACCGCCGGGAAGATCATCAGCGAACTGGCGAAGATGACCGGCATGACGCCGCCGTGGTTGATCCGCAGCGGGAGGTAACTCTTCTGGCCCCCGAAGACCTTGCGGCCGCGGGTGTGCTTGGCCTGCTGGATGGGGATGCGCCGCTGCGCGACCGTCATCACCACCGAGCCGGCGACCACGAGCACGAAGCCCGCGAGCAGGAAAAAGACCGCCGGGTAGCCCATCTTGCCGGGCTGCGACGGATCGAAGTTGTTGTAGACATCCATCACCGCGTTGGGCATGCGGGCCAGGATGCCCGCCGCGATGATGAGCGAGACACCGTTTCCGATGCCGAACTTGTCGATCTGCTCGCCCAGCCACATCAGGAACAGGCAGCCCGCGGTGAGCGCGGCCACCGCCATGACCCACCAGATCGGGTTCGCGGCCCACTGCTGGTAGACCAGCCCCTGCACCTGGATGTACTTGAGCCAGCCGATGCCCTGGATGATGCACAGGGCGATCGTGGCCAGCCGGGTCCATTCCTGGATTTTCTGCCGGCCGGTCGGGCCTTCCTGCTGGAGCGCCTTCATCCGCGGCGAGACCGACCCGATGAGCTGGAAGATGATGCCCGCCGAGATGTAGGGCATGATGCCCAGGCCGAAGATCGTCGAATGGCCGAACGCGCCGCCGCCGAAGATGGTGACGAACGAGATGGCCTTGCCCGCGGCCGAGCCGGTCTCGACCTGGAGACGGATGGTCTCCTCGAGCTTCTCCTGATTCACGCCGGGCAGCGGGATCCAGTGTCCGAGGCGGAAGATCGCCAGCATGCCCAGGGTGAAGAGAATCTTCGACCTGAGCTCGGCGATCTTGAAGACATTGACCAGCGCCTGCAGCATGCGTGGGGGTCTCGGGGTGCGGTCGACGGGAGTGAGAGCCTGATGTTAGGGAGCAGATCGGCGGCGCGTCGGTTCGCGCCGGTCACTCGGGCTTGGGCTCTTTCTTCGCATCAGCCTTGGCATCGGGCTTCGCTTCGGGCTTGCCCTCGGACTTCTTCTTGCCCTTGCCCTCGGCCGGGGCTTCCTCGGCCTCCGCCGCGACGGGCTTGCGGACCTTCGAGCCGCGGTTCAGTTTCTTGGTGAGGTTCTTGGGGGACTTGTCGTCGGAGTTGCGGTCCACACCGCGGACCTTGTCGCGCCGGGTACCGAGTTCGGTCACGGAGCCGCCCGCGCCGGTCACCAGCGTGCGGACCGAGGTGGTCACGCGGTTGGCCGTGATGTTGAGTTTCTGCGCGAGCTTGCCCTCATCCTTGCCCAGATCGCCGAGGATCTTCAGATCGCGGCTGGTATCGCGGATGAGGCCCGCCTTGATGAGCGTCTCGGCGTTGACATCGCCGCCCTTGGCGAACATCGGGTGGGCGACGATCGCGCGCAGATTGACGATCCAGAACTCGGTGGCGAAGTTGTAGTTGTTGAAGCCGAACTTCCGCAGACGGCGGAAGTAGGGCATCTGCCCGCCCTCGAAGCCGGTCTTGCGCGCCGTGCCGGAACGAGAGCCCGCGCCCTTCTGGCCGCGCGCGGCGCGCTTGCCCGTGCCCGAACCGGTGCCGCGCCCGACGCGCTTGCGATCCTTGTACTTGCCGGCCAGCTTGGTAATGTCGTGGATCATCATGGTCGGGATACTCCCGGGAATCGTGCGTAAGTAAGGACTGTCGAACCGCTCAAACTCGAACCACCCCGCGACGCGAGATCGCGTCGCCGGGGATCACTGCGCCGCCGGCGCGGCCTCGCCGCCGCCGCCCCCACCCTCGCCGCCGCCGCCCTCGGGCCGGCGCTGACGCGGACCGCCGCGGCCGCCGCGACCGCCGCCACGACCGCCGCGGCTCTGATCTCCCACCGTGTTCACCGGCCCGCGCATCTTGCGCTCGCCCGAGGAACCGCCGGCGGTGGCCGACATGAACGCGCGGCCGCGCTCGATGCGGGTTTCGATCTGAGTCTTGCCCAGGTCCTGGCCGCGAAGAGAGGCGACGTTGCCGGGCACGCGGATCTGCTCGAGCCCGTCGAAGACAGCCTTGACCGCGTTGCGCGCGTTGGTCGAGCCGTAGCACTTGGTGAGGCAGTCGGTCACGCCGGCCATCTCGAGAATGGAGCGGACCACCGTGCCCGCCACCACGCCCGTGCCGGGCGAGGCGGGGATCAGCCGAACCTTGCTGGCCGAGAAGGTGCCCTCGACCTCGTGGTGGATGGTGGTCCCGATGCGCGGGATGCTCACCATCTGGCGACGGGCGTACTTCTGCGCCTTCTCGATCGCGTTGGGCACTTCGTTGGCCTTGGCGTAGCCGTAGCCGACCTGGCCGTTGCGGTTGCCGACGACGACCAGCGCGCCGAACGAGAACCGGCGGCCGCCCTTGACGGTGGCCGCGGTTCGGTAAACGCCGATGGTCGTGGACTCGATTTGCGATGATTCGTCGATGAGTTCAGGCATGGGAGGCTCGGGACCGGAAAGCGGGGTCGAATCGGATGCACCGGCGCGGGCCGGCGGGGTCAGAGATCAGAACTTCAGGCCGGCTTCGCGGGCGGCGTCGGCGAGAGCCTTGACGCGGCCGTGGAACTTGAAGCCGCCGCGATCAAACGCGACGGCGGTGACACCGGCCTTCTTCGCACGCTCGGCGATGAGTTTGCCGACGATCGCCGCCGACTTGGAGTTGCCCGGCTTGGCGTCGCCGCCGTGCGCTTCCTCGACGCTCGACGCCGAGGCCAGCGTCTTGCCCGCGAGGTCGTCGATGACCTGCGCGTGGATGTGCCGGACCGACTTGTAGATCGCCAGGCGCGGCCGATCGGGCGTGCCGGTGACGTTGGCGCGGACTCGCTTGTGTCGGCGGATGCGGCGGGTGGCTTTGTTCTTGCACTTGTCCATGGGGAAAAACCAGTGAGCAGGGGGTGATGGGCAGTGAACGGTGGCTGGGCAGGTCTTTGGCAGCGGCGCAGGCCGCCCGGATCAGGCTCCGAACTGCTTGCCCTGCTTCTTCTTGATCGTCTCGGTCTGGTACTTGATGCCCTTGCCGTTGTAGGGCTCGGGCTTGCGGAGGGCACGCATTTCGGCCGCGAACTGGCCGACCTTCTGGCGGTCGGCGCCGCGGACCTTCACGAACTGCTTGTCCACCGCGACATCGAGGCCGGCGGGGATATCAAGCATGATCGCGTTGGCGAAGCCGACGACGAGCTTGAGCTTCTTGCCCTGGATCGCCGCCGTCCAGCCCACGCCGACGACTTCCATCGTCTTCTCGTAGCCGTCGGTCACGCCCTTGATGGCGTTGTTGATGAGGGCCCGCGAGGTGCCCCATCGGGCGCGGACGAACCGATCTTCCTTCTTGGAGTCGTCGATCGCGAGCCTGATCGCCTTCTCCGACTCGGCCCACGTCACCTTCACATCGGGATCGACGTTGATCGTGAGGTTGGTCTTCGGACCGGTGATGGTGACCGCCTGGCCGCTGATCGCGACCTTGACGTTGCCGGGGACGGTGATGGGCTTCTTGCCGATGCGGGACATGGTCTGTTGCTCCTCATCCGCTCTGTGCGGGGCGGACGGCTTCAACCTGGGTGAGTGGGTCAGTCAACACGGAATCAATCAACACGGAATCAATCAACGGTGCAGAGAAGTTCGCCGCCGACACGCTCGGTGCGGGCCTTTCGGTCGGACATGACGCCCTTGGAAGTAGACACGATGCAGATGCCCAGGCCCTGGATCGGCGCGGCCAGATCATCGACCTGGCGGTAGACGCGCCGGCCCGGCTTGGACTCGCGCTTCAGCGAGTGCAGGATCGTCTCGCCGCGAGGGCCGTACTTCAGCTTGACCTTGATCTTGCCCGAGCGGCCGTCATCAACAACCTCGAACGAGTCGATGAAGCCTTCGGTCTTGAGCACGTCGGCGATGCCGCGGCAGACGCGGTTGTTCAGGCAGACCACGTTCTTGGCGCGGTTGCGGGCCGCGTTGCGAACTCGGGTGATCATGTCGGCGATGGGGTCGTTGATGGACATGGGGATCTTCAGGCGTGGGACTGTGGTCGGATGACGGTGTTCGGGGCCGCGTGGGTTGGGATCGGTTCACCAGCTCGACTTGCGCATGCCGGGGATCTTGCCCTCCAGCGCGAGCTTGCGGAGCATGATGCGGCTGATGCGGAACTTGCGGTACACGCCCCGGGCGCG
This sequence comes from Phycisphaerales bacterium, assembly GCA_020846975.1. GTDB lineage: Bacteria > Planctomycetota > Phycisphaerae > Phycisphaerales > UBA1924 > JADLCX01. The sequence continues at coordinate 4,176 of JADLCX010000056.1, read as the reverse complement.
ACCGGTGAGCTGGCATCGGCGCACGGTCCGGCTGCTGAACTTCGGGGTACGGTTGCTCTTGGCGAACTGGGCTTTGGTGGCCATGGGTGCTCTCTATGTACTGCGTGCTTACGCGGCCTTGACGGCGGCGGACTTGCCGGGCTTGGTTTCATCCTTGCGGAACGGCATGCCCAGCTCGGCGAGCACGTAGCGGCTCAGGTCCGGCGTGGAGTTGCTGAACACCAGGTTGATGTTCATGCCGTGCGTGAACGTGACGGCGGCCATGTCGATCTCGGGGAACACGCCCTGCTCGGTCAGGCCGATGGCGAAGTTGCCCTGGCGGTCGAACGCCTTGTCGTTCAGGCCGCGGAAGTCCTTGATTCGGGGCGTCGCCAGGTTGATGAGCCGGTCCAGGAAGTACCACATGCGGTCGCGCCGCAGGGTCACCATCGCCGCCGTCTCGTAGCCCGCGCGGACCTTGAAGTTCGACACGCTCTTCTTGGCCTTGAGCACCACCGGCTTCTGCCCGCTGATCTTCGTCAGCGTGTCGAGCACGGTCTGCTTCACGTTCGGGGGCAGCTTGGTGCCCTCGAGGTGCCGGCCCATGTTCACGTTGATCACGATCGAGGTCAGTCGCGGCTGCTGCATCGGGTTCTTCAGCCCGAACTTCTCGGCCACGCCCTCCCGGACCTTGGTCGCGTACAGCTCCCGCAGCCGCGGCGCGGCGAGCGGGCCGGAAGCCTCAGCGTCGGCCTCGTGCTTGACCTTCTTCGGTTTGATGGTGTCCTTCGCCATGTTCTTCTCGTGGCACGGGCATCTGGCCCGTGTGTCTTGGTGGTGGCAACTGCCGTTGTGCTGGTCTTACTTCTTGCTGACGGTTTTCTTGCTGGAGGTCTTCTTGCCGGCCCCGGCAGGCTTGGCGGCTCGCCCGCCGCCGGAGTGCTTCTTGGCCTCCGCGCCGCGTATCACGCCGAGCTCGCCCCCGCCTCGAACCGCGACGCGGACCTTGCTCCCGTCGCCCTTGGTCACAAAGCGGACGCGGCTGGGCTTGCCGTCAACGACCGGGCTGACGTTGGAGATGTGGATCGAGGCCTCGCGGGTCACGATGCCGCCCTGCGGGTTGAACCGCGTCGGACGCATGTGCTTGGTGCGGAGGTTCACACCCTTGATGACGACGCGCTCCTGACCGGGCTCGCCGGTGATGATGCGCATGATCGTGCCGGTCTGGCCCTTGTGCGAGCCGCTGGTGATGATGACCGTGTCGCCTTTTCGTACGTGACGTGCCATGTGAATCCTGACTCCTGAAACCACTCACCTCGGAGGCGAGGTGAAACCCTCTTACACAACCTCCGGCGCCAGCGAGACGATCTTCATGAAGTTCTTGTCGCGCAGTTCGCGGGCCACCGGGCCGAAGATGCGCGTGCCCTTGGGGTTGTCATCGTCGCCGATGAGCACCACCGCGTTGGCGTCGAACTTGACGTACGAGCCGTCCGGGCGGCGCGTCGGCTTGGTCGTACGCACGACCACGGCCTTGCTCTTGTCGCCGGCCTTGATATCCGCGCCGGGCAGGGCCTTCTTGACCGAGACCAGCACCTTGTCGCCCACGCCGGCCATCCGGCGCTGGAACGCGCCGCTGCGGGTCGAGCCGCCGTACACGCGGATCACGTAGGCGATCTTGGCGCCCGAGTTGTCCGCGACTTCGCACCTGGTTTCTTGTTGAAGCATGTGAGACTCTTTGAGAGTGGCACGGGCGGCCTCGCCCGTGCGTCCTTGCTTGATTGCATTAGACCTGCGTGGTCACCAGCTCCACGCGCTGGCTCTTCTCGACGATCCGGACCAGTTTCCACCGCTTGGTCTTGCTCAGCGGCCGGCACTGCACCACCTCGACCGTGTCGCCCAGGTGCGACTCGTTGGCCTCGTCGTGCACCTGCAGCACCGTGCGCCGGCTGACGTACTTGCCGTACTTCGGGTGCATCGCCTTGCTGGCGACCACCACCGTGCGGGTCTTGCTGCGCTTGTCGGACTCGACCGTTCCGACCTTGGTCGATGTGGTCTTGGTTGCTGTCGTGGGCATGGGTGTCTCTGAGTGGCACGGGCCTCCCGGCCCGTGGTCTGTGCTCTGGTCCTGCTTACTTCGCGCCGGCCTGCTTGCGCCGCGCCGTCTGCTCCGTCAGCAGGCGGGCGATGCTCCTCTTGACCTCGCGGAACTGCGAGTGGTCCTCGACCTTCTCGGTCACCGACTGCGAGCGGAGCGTGAAGTGCGTACCGCGCATGCCGGTGATCTCGGCGGCGAGCTCCTCGTCGGTCAACTTCTTCAGGTCGGCGTACACGAGTCGGTTCTTCTTGGTCTTCATCGGGTGCTCGATTCGTCGATCGGGGTCTTGGTTCGTTCCTGGCTGGTCATCAGACGCTGACGCGCCGGCCGACGAAGCGGCAGCGAACCGGCATCTTCATCGCCGCGCGGACCAGGGCCCGCCGCGCCGTCGCCTCGGGCACCCCGGCGATCTCGTAGAGCATGGTGCCGGCCTTCACGCGGGCCGCCCAGTAGTCCACATCCGCCTTGCCGGTACCCATCCGCGTCTCGAGGGGCTTCTTGCTGATCGGCTTGTCGGGGAACACGCGGATGAACAGGCGGCCCTCGCGCTTGAGGAAGTGCTGGGCCGCGACGCGGCCCGCCTCGAGCACGCGCCCGGGGACCCACTGGCCCTCCAGCGCCTGCAGGCCGTAGTCGCCGTAGGCAACGTAGTTGCCCTTGGTGGCCTTGCGGTCCCGGACGCGCCGGAACTCCTTGCGGTACTTGACTCGTTTGGGCATCAACGCCATGGGTCGTTCCTAACTGGCTCGGGCCTTCGGGCCCGCGTGTGTGCGTGGTGCGTGAACTCTTCGGACAGGAATCAGCGTCGGCCGCGAGCACGGGCCCGGCCGCCGGCGGCCTTGCTCTCGCTCTCGTCAACCTCGCCCTGCTTGTACATGCCGCGGTAGATCCAGACCTTGCAGCCGATGGCGCCGTAGCTCATGAACGCCTCGGCGAAGCCGTAGTCGATGTGGGCCTGCAGCGTCGAGAGCGGCAGCGAGCCCATGCGGACGTCGAGCTCGCGGGACATCTCCGCGCCGCCCAGCCGACCGGCGATGTTGATCTTGACGCCCAGCGCGCCCGCCTGCATCGCGCCCTCGGCCCGCATCTTGATGACGCGCCGGAACGCCGCACGCTTGCGCAACTGATCGCAGACCGCTTCCGCCACCAGCTTGGCGTCGATGTCGGGGTTCTTGATCTCGAGCACCGAGATCGAGACCTTGCGCCCCGTCATCAGCTGCAACTCCTCGGTCAGCCGCTCGATCTCCGCGCCCTTCGGGCCGATCACCAGGCCCGGACGGGCCGTCTTGATGATGACCTTGAGCTCCTCGCGGGTGCGCTCGATGTGGATATCGGCCACCGCCGCGTGCGGGGGCTGCCGGTTGAGCCGCTTGTCGAGGAACTTGCGGATCTTCTCGTCTTCGATGAGAAGCTCGCCGTACACGCCCTTGGGCGCGTACCAGCGGCTCTTGTGGGCCTCGGTGATGCCGACGCGAAGGCCGAATGGGTGGGTCTTCTGTCCCATGCTCAGTTACGCTCCTCGAGGCCGATGGTGATGTGGGCCATGCGCTTCAGAATCGGGTGTGCCCGGCCGCGGTCCTTGGGCTGGAACCGCTTGATGTGCGGGCCGCCGCTGCACGTGCTCTCGGCGACGAACAGGGCCGTGATGTCCGCGTCGGCCTGCTCGGCGTCCGCGATCGCGGCCTTCAGGGCCTTCTTCACGTCCACCGCGGCCCGCTTGGTGGTAAAGGTCAGCAGGTTCTCCGCCACATCCACGCGCTTGCCGCGGATCAGATCGACCAGCAGCTTGGCCTTGCGCGGGCTGCCGCGGTGATACTTGTGGATCGCGGTGTATCGGGCGATGTCGGACACGCCGCACGAGAGGGCCTGCGCCATCGCCTGGATATCCTCGCGCTTGCAGCGCGGGTGGTCGTTGCCGCGCATCCAGTTCCGCACCGCGGACTGGGCACGCTCGCCGGAGAGGCCGGTGCGCTCCACGGCCTGCGCCAGAGCTTCCACACTCACGGCGGCCTTGTTCGCACGGGCCTTCAACTTGTCTCCGTTGATCTTCACGGGGAGGTCCTTGGGACGGGGAAACGGGGGGGGGGGGGGGGGGGGGGGGG
>JADLCX010000055.1 GCA_020846975.1 Phycisphaerales bacterium | reverse complement strand
TCACGGCCAGCTCTGGATGCTCGCCGCGGCACTGGAACCTCAGGATGGAGTCGCCATCGCCCGGAAAGCCGGGTAAGCTGTCAGGTCACGCCGCCATCCACTTCCCACTGCGGATGGGACACGCTCACGGACCGTGACAAAGGTGTGCAGCAGTGCGAGGAAACCAATGGAGCGAAGTGTACTCGAAAACATGGTGTTACTCCTGGCCAACCCAGCGTACAGCAGTTTCGACATGGCTCCTGATGGAGCGCGGATGCATAGTCAGGGATGCACTGCAAACCCGTGTGACGCCGTTGGTTATGGAGTTATCCACCGACAATAAACTGTGCAACTCTGTCCCGGTATCCGCTGTCGGCATGACACCATACCTCATCGTGAAGCTCGCTCACGGGCAAAGGTTTCAGCGGACTCAGCAACGGAATGCGTCGGCGAAGGATGCGGAGAGGTGCAGAGAGTACCCATCCATGGTAACCGAGTTGCGTGAGCGTGCTGCGCAGCTCACGGGGGTTCGAGCCGTTCATCCGCAGGGCGAATGGGTTGACTTCGAGCACGACGATTGGTTTGTGAGTTGCGAGTGCCTTCGCAAGCCCTCGAACGATAGACGTCTCCGCGCCCTCGGCATCGATCTTGAGCAAGGGCACGGCTCTGGTCGGCGGTTCACCGTACCACAGTCCAGCCTCGCTATCTCCTGGAACAACATCGACCGAAAAGCGACTGGTGACATGCGGTTGCAACTCGACCGGTACGTCACCAAGCGTCGCACTTCCAGTGTTCTTGCCGATCGTCGTGAGGGTCAGTCGCGACGGCCGATCCCCCAGGGCGAACTCGCGAGTGCGGATGTTCCGCACTCTGTTTCGAGTCACATGGTCACTTAGTCGTTGCCGCACCTCCGGGTTCGGTTCATACGCAATCACCGTACCGGAGTCACCGACCAGCCATGACGCCAGCAGCGAGACCAATCCGATGTTCGCGCCGACATCGATGAAGGTCTCTCCCGATCGCAGAACGGATTTCATCAGAAGTTGAAGCGGGTATTCGTGGTATCTTGCCAAAAAAAACGCCCAGCGCTCGAATCGTTCGTCTAGGCTGAGTGTGACCGCGTGTCGGTGCCAGTGGAACCTGACAGTCGCCATGGGGGCTCCGATCCACCTCTGGTCATCGAATACGCGCGCCCAATGAAGTAGGCGTGTCTTGCCCGGCAATCCGAGACGTGCTGCTGGCAAGACGAGGCGTGCGCGCGCCCCGAGTGCGACCGGTGGTGCAGAGTGTTGACTTCCAGGGGTTGGGCTTGTCACACAGGCAGCGTATCGTCTTCAATCGAGCTGCTTCTGTTATGGTCTGTTACCAGAACGCCTACCGATCCTGCACGGCTTCTGTTTACGTATTTGACATCCATACAGCAACCGCGCGCTCATCCTATCCGTACCGCCCCCCAACATCCCGGCCCTCTTGCGCCGGGGTGGTAGAGTTGGTCCGTATCCGCCGTGTTGAGATAGGCCGCGTCATTTCCGCGGCCAGCGTTTCGAGTTCCCATCATGCGCCAAACCCGCCATCGCTCTCGCCCCGTGGGCCTCGCCGTCGCCGTGTTCGGCCTGCTTGCCGGCGCGGCCATCGCCGCCGACCGGCAATCCCCCGCCGCCGCCGCGCGCCAGGCCCGCATCCAGCGCCAACTCGCCGACAACCCCGACAGCCCGCCCACCCTCGCCGGCGCGCTCTCCGGCCTTCCCAACTTCGACATCCGCGCCACCGGTCCCCACGGCGCAACGGCCGAGTTCATCAACCAGTCCCTCGAAGACTTCTCGCTCACGCCCGCGGGTCAGGCCCGCGCCAAGGCCGCCGCCGCGCTCGCCGCATCTCTCCCCGAGCTGCGCATCGACGATGACCCCTTCCTCGGCACGCCGCGCTTCGTGCGCTCCACGCGCGTCTTCCTCACCGCGCCGGTGCAGTCCGACAAGCCCGCCGACATCGACCACACCACCCTGCTCGCCCGCTACCTCGCCGGCCACGCCGCACTCTTCGAGATCGACCCGATCGAACTCGCCGTAGCGCGCCCCTCGCGCGACTACCACACCCGCCACAACGGTGTCCACCACCTCGGCTTCCAGCAGCAGATCGCCGGCCGCGACCTCTTCGGCTGCGAGCTCCGCGCCAACTTCACTCGCGACCATGAGCTGATCAACGTTTCCAGCGTCATGCTCCCGCGCCAAGGGCTCAAGCTTGCCGCCCCGCGCCTGACCGCCGCCGCCGCCATCCGCGCCGCGGCCGCCAACGTCGGCATCGCGCTCTCCGCCGCGCCGTCCCCCGAAGCGCTCGATGCCGCCCCCGAGTCGAGCAAGACCCGCTGGGCTCGCCACGCCGAGCTCCGCGCCGATGAACCGCTCACCACCGAGCCCATCTACTTCCCGCTCACCCGCACCGACATCCGGCCCGCCTTCATGGTCGTCCTCCCCATCCCGGGCGTCGGCCACACCTACCACGTCATCGTCGATGCCTCCACCGGCCAGATTCTCTGGCGCGCCGACTCGCTGGTCTGGGACACCACCCAGCCCATGCAGTTCCGCGTCTTCACCGGCGACAGCCCCGCGCCCCTCATCCCCGGCCGCAACTCGCCCGACAGTTTCCAGCCGCCGACCGTCGATCGTACGCTCGTCACCGTCCTCCCCGCCGAGATCTCCGCGATCAACACCGACGGCTGGCTCGCCGATGGCGTGCTCGAAACCCTCGGCAACAACTTCGACGCCCACACCGACCACGACAGCAACAACTCCATCTCCGGCATCGATCTTCCACGCCCCACGGCGACGCTGAGCGGACCCAGCAACACCCGCGTCTTCGATTTCCCCCTCGACCTCGCCCAGGCCCCCGCGACCTACCGCGATGCCGCCGTCACCCAGTTCTTCTACTGGGGCAACTGGTACCACGACCGCCTCCACGAGAAGGGCTTCGACGAGCCCGCCGGCAACTTCCAGACCAGCAACTTCGACCGCGGCGGAGTCGGCAACGACGCCATCATCGGTGATGCTCAGGATGGCAACGGCGGAGGGGGCAACACCAACAACGCCAACTTCAGCACCACCCCCCTCGGCACCGACGGAGCCTCGGGCCGCGTCCAGATGTACCTCTGGGACGCTCCCGAGCCCGACCGCGACGGCGATCTCGACGCCTCGATCGTCTTCCACGAACTGACGCACGGAACATCCATCCGCCTCCACGGCGGCCTGTTCAACAACCAGTCCGGCGGCATGGGCGAGGGTTGGAGCGACTTCGTCGCCCTCTGCCTGCTCACCAACTCCTCCCACGATCCCAACGCACCCTACGCCTTCGGCGGCTACTCCACCCTCCAACTCTGGGGCGCGGGCTTCACCTCCAACTACTACTCCGGCATCCGCCGCTACCCCTACTCCACCAACTTCAACATCAACCCCCTCACGCTCAAGTTCATCGACTGGAACCAGATCGCCTACCCGCCATCCGTCCCGCGCAACACCGCCATCGCCGACCGCTTCAACTCCGGCGGCAACACCTTCTCCACCGTCCACGGCATGGGCGAGGTCTGGTGCAACGCCCTCTGGGAGTGCCGCGCCGCGCTGTGGGCCGACGAAGGCCCATCCGCCAACCAGACGATCCTCCAACTCGTGATCGACGGCATGAAACTCGCCGTCTCCAACCCCACCTTCGTCCAGTCTCGCGACGCGATCGTCCAGGCCGACATGGTCAACCAGGCCGCCGCGCACCGCATCCCCCTCTGGGAGGGTTTCGCTCGCCGCGGCCTGGGTTTCGCGGCGTTCACACCCGCCAGCACGGGCTCCGTTGGCACCATCGAGGACTTCCAACTCCCCTTCCGCGCCGTCTTCGCGTTCCCCGACGGTCTCCCCGCGCGCCTTGATCCCGGCGTCGCTGCCGGCATCCGAGTCACCATCACGCCCGACGGTGTCGATCTGATCCCCGGCACCGCCATGCTCCACATCGCCGGCGACGGCGTCACACCTGCAACGATCCCGCTCACGCCCAACCCCTCCGGCGACTACACCGCCACCATCCCGCCCCAGGACTGCTTCGCCGCGGTGCGCTACTGGTTCACGATGAACACCTCCCTCGGCGAATCCGCCGAACCGCCCGCCGGAGCGTCCGGCGCGTACGCCGTCTCGGTCTTCACCGGCCTCACGCCCAACACCTCCGACGATTTCGAGACCGACCGCGGCTGGATCGTCGGCGCCAGCACCGCCGGCAGCGGCCTGTGGACCCGCGGCAACCCCAACGGCACGACCGCCCAACCCGAAGATGACCATTCGCCCGATGCGGGCGTCAACTGCTGGTTCACCGGACAGGGCACCGCCGGCAGCACCGCCGTCGGCGAGGCCGATGTCGATGGCGGCGCGACAACCCTTGTCTCCCCGGTCTTCAACCTCGCCGCCGAGCACGATGTCCAGTTCTCGTACTGGCGCTGGTACGCCAACGGTGTCGGCAACGCCCCCTTCAGCGACACCTTCCGCGTCGATGTCTCAACCAACGGCGGCGTCCAATGGACCAACGCCGAGACCGTCGGCCCCAGCGACTCGGCCGACACCCGCCCGGGCTGGCGCTTCGCCTCGTGGACCCTGTCCAGCCTCGGGTTGACCACCAGCGCCACCGTCCTGGTCCGCTTCGTCGCCGAAGATGCCGGCTCCGGCTCGATCATCGAGGCCGCCATCGACGACTTCGCCATCGAGTCCGTCGCCTGCACGCCCCCGCCCGCCTGCCCCGCCGATTTCAACGAGGACGGCGCGGCCACGCTCCAGGACCTCTTCGACTTCCTCACCGCGTTCTTCGCGAACAACCCCGACGCCGACTTCAACGCCTCCGGCGGCGTGAGCCTGCAGGACATCTTCGACTACCTCACGGCCTACTTCACCGGATGTTGACCTCCGCGCGGTCGGGCCCGCCCGCACGCTACTCTTGCACCATGGCCTCCGTCGTCTTCTACTTCCAGGTCCACCAGCCTTTCCGCCTCAACCGCTACACCGTCTTCGATTCGTCGCACTTCTACTTCGACACCCAGAAGAACGGCGACATCTGCCGCAAGGTCGCCGACAAGTGCTACCGACCGGCCACGCAACTCATCCTTGACCTGGTCAAGCGCCACAAGGGCCGCTTCCGCGTCTCCTACGCCATGACCGGCGTCGTGCTCGACCAGATGCTCGAGTTCTGCCCCGATGTCGTGGACATCTTCAAGCGCCTCGCCGACACCGGCTGCTGCGAGTTCGTCGGCGAGACCTACTACCACTCCCTCAGCTTCCTCTACTCCCGCGCCGAGTTCGCCGAGCAGGTCAACGCCCACACCCGCAAGATCCAGGAACTCTTCGGCCAGACGCCCCGCGTCTTCCGAAACACCGAGCTCATCTTCAACAACGACCTCGCCCACTTCATCTCAAACATGACCGATGAAGGCATCGGTGGCAAGGGCGACAAGAAGCGATGGCGCGGCCAGATCTGCGAGGGTGTCGACCACATCCTTGGCTACCGCTCGCCCAACTACGTCTACCGCCCGCCGCACACGGGTGACGGCCCGCACGGCAAGCCCTTCGGCCTGCTCCTCAAGAACTACCGCCTCTCCGACGACATCGCCTTCCGGTTCTCCAACCGCGGCTGGAGCGAGTGGCCCCTCAGCGCCGAGAAGTTCGCCCAGTGGGTCGACAAGATCAACGGCGACGGTTTCCTCTGCAACCTCTTCATGGACTACGAGACCTTCGGCGAGCACCAGTGGGCCGATACCGGCATCTTCAAGTTCCTCGATGCTCTCCCGGAAAAAGTCTTCGACGTCAACCCCGGCCACAACCACTTCAACACCCCCAGCGAGGCCCTTGAGCAGTTCGACCCCGTCGGTGTGTACGACGTTCCCCACATGATCTCCTGGGCCGACACCGAGCGGGACCTCACCGCCTGGCTCGGCAACTCCATGCAGTCCAACGCCCTCCTCGAGACCTACAAACTCGAGCGTCCCATCAAGGATCGCCTCGCCCGCGCTCTGGCCGGAACCGATGAACACGAGAAGTCCGAGGCCGCCCACCTGCTTGAAGACTGGCGCAAGCTCACCACCAGCGACCACTTCTACTACATGTGCACCAAGTACTGGTCTGACGGCGATGTCCACAAGTACTTCAGCCCCTACGACTCGCCCTACGACAGCTACATTAACTTCATGAACGTCCTCGACAACGTCCGCACGCGCGCGGCCGATCACCGCGCCGTGGCATCGGCTTCCAGCCGATGACGGTGGGGGTAGTCCCGGGTACTCCGCGGCCTCGGCCTGCCCGGCGCGTCGTCCCAGGCCGTTGGTCCATGACCCGCTACCTCGCCATCGACCTCGGTGACAAACGCACCGGCCTTGCCGTCGGCGATGACTTCACCGCCGTCGTCGCGCCCCTCACCGTCCTCGAAGTCCCCATCGCCGAGCGCGCCGGCGAAGCCCTCCTCGACACACTCGCCCGCGCTGTCGCCGACCAGTTCTCGACCTCCTCCCCCGCCGAGCTCGTCATCGGCCTCCCCCTCAACATGGATGGCACCGAAGGCCGCCGCGCCAAGCTCGTCCGCGAGTTCGCCGCCCGCCTCGAATCCCGGCTCACCCCCCGCCGCACCATCCACTTCTTCGATGAACGGCTCACCTCCGTCGAGGCCGACTGGCAGATGGCCCAGTCCGGCCGCACCCACGGCCAGAAGAAAAAAACCCGCGATGCCCTCGCCGCGGCCGTCCTTCTGCGGGGTTTTCTGGCATCGCGGGAAAAGGCATGAAGGCACACGGGCCGGAGGCCCGTGCCACTACAATCCCCTCCTATGTCCTACCAGGTCCTCGCGCGCCGTTACCGCTCCACCGCCTTCGACGAAGTCGTCGGTCAGGAAGCCATCGCCAACACGCTCAAGACGGCCATCGCCACCAACCGCGTCGCCCACGCCTACCTCTTCACCGGCACACGCGGCGTCGGCAAGACCTCCATGGCCCGCATCTTCGCCAAGGCCCTCAACGCCGTCGATGACAAGGGCAAGGAGTCGCCCGAAATCGCCAAGGCCATCATGGAAGGCCGCGACACCGACACCATCGAGATCGACGCCGCCAGCAACAACTCCGTCGATGAGGCCCGCAATCTCATCGCCAACGCCGCCTACCGCCCCATGCGCGGCCGCCGCAAGGTCTACATCATCGACGAAGTCCACATGCTCACCACGCAGGCCTTCAACGCCCTGCTCAAGACCATGGAGGAACCGCCCGAGCACGTCGTCTTCATCCTCTGCACCACCGAGACCCACAAGGTCCCCGCCACCATCCAGTCGCGCTGCCAGCGATTCGACTTCAACAACATCGCCACCCGCCGCATCGAGGACCACCTCCGTGCCGTGCTCGAGCGCGAGCAGGTCGACGCCGAGCCCGAGCTCATCCACATGGTCGCGCGCCTCGGCAACGGCTCCATGCGCGATGCCCTCAGCCTCCTCGACCGCCTCCTTGCGGGCGCGGGCGCATCCGCCGACGGCAAGCCTTCCAAGAAGACGCTCACCGCCAAACTCCTCGAAGAACTCCTCGGCCTTCCCGACCGCGAACTGATCGACAACCTCGTCCGCGCCATCGCCGAGGGCGACGCCGCCGCCTCGCTCGTCGGCGCCGATGCCCTCGGCAAACGCGGCGTCTCCCACGAGCAGCTCCTCTCCGCCCTTGCCGACCGCTTCCGCGATCTCATGGTCCTAGGCGCGTGCGGGCCCGACACCGAGCTCGTCGAGCTGAGCGACGAATCGCGCCAGGTCGCCATCGAACTGAGCGCGAAGTTCGATGCGGCCGGTCTCACCAGCCTCATCGCCATCTGCGACACCGTCGCCCGCTCGAGCAAGAACTCCGGAAACCCACGCGCCATCTGCGATGCCGCGATCGTCCGCCTCGCGCTCAGCGAGAAGATGGCCGATATCGCCGCGCTGCTCGCGGGTTCGGGTCATGCGGCCGTTGCTCCCCGCAACGGCTCTCCCGCGCGAGCAGGAGCCGCCGGAAAAAAATAGCAGGGGCGCCCTCGGGCGCCACCACCCGCGGCGGAAGCCGCGCCGTGGTGACGGACGCGGCCCCGCCCGCGGCTCCTCCGCCCCCACCCGAGCCCCCAGCGCCCCCACCTGTTCATTCTTCGCCGTCTTCGCATTTACCCCCTCACCCCGCCACCCCGACACCCGCCCAGCCGGACCTGTGGGGCCGCATCGTGCGTTCGCCCGGCGCCTCCCCGATCGTCCGCGCGATCCTCACCAACTCCACGCTCGTTGAACTCTCCGGCGATCAGGCCACCATCTCGTGCTCCGATCGCTTCGCACGAGGCGCGCGCGAGCGCCTCGCGGAGATCGCCACGCTCTTCCGGCGTGAACTCGGCCGCCAAATCGAGGTACGCATCGCCGAACAGTCGCCCGCAGCGTCCACGCCCGATGGCGACGGACCGTCCAACCAGCAGTCCGTTCCGGCACCCGCCGAAAGCCCGGTCGATGATCCGCTTGTCAAGCTGGCCGCGGAGCTCTTCGGAGCCAAGATCGTTGCGGTGACCCACCGGCCCGGTCCGCGCGGCTGATCGGCATCCGCCACGAACGATCATCCGTCCGGCCTCGTATGCTCCCGGCGAATCTCGACCAGTACACGGCAAGGGAATGCACGCATGTTCGACAACATCAAGGCCATGGGCGCGCTAGCCGGGCTCATGAAGAACAAGGACGCGATCAAGGAAGCCGGCCGGCGAATCAAGGAGCGTCTCGCCGAGGTCCGCGCGGCGGGCGGATCCGGCGGCGGCGCGGTCCGGGCCACCGTTTCCGGCGACATGAAAGTCGTATCGATCACGCTCGAGCCCGCCGCGCTGGTGGGTCTCAACGACCCGGCCAGCAGGGCGATGGTGGAATCGCTCATCGCCGAGGCGGTCAACAACGCCATGGACATCGCCAAGGCGATGGCCCAGCGCGAGATCGCCAAAGAAGCCGAGGCGCTGGGGTTGCCGAACCTGCCGGGCATGGAAGGTCTGCTTGGCGCGTAGCGAGCGGGCCGCTCCCACGTGAACCAGTCGCCCGACATCCTCATCAGGCCGCTCGGCGGGTGCGTGCGCATCCCGATCGTGCCCCGCAAGAGCCAAGCCGATGACTCGGTCGGTCTTGCATGGGAGGAGTTGCATCGGGCCAACCCGGTCCTGCACGATGGGCCGATCCTGCTGGCGCTCGCCGACGAACTCCGGCGCGGCGAACTGGTCTGCCGCGCGGGCGGGTACAGGGAACTCGCGACCGCGTCGATGCTGGGCCGCGCCGATCGGACCCGTGCGCTGGGCGTGTGCGGGCTGGTGGTCGGTCGCGATTCGTGCGGTGATCGGCACGTGCTCTTCGGTAGGCGCGGCGTGCAGACGCGCATCTACGGAGGGATGTGGGAGAACGCGCCCTCGGGCACGGTCGCCCCGCCGCGAGCCGGGGCCGAGTCCGTCGGCATGGCCGAACTCGTCGCCTCGCTGCGCGACGAAGGGATCGAGGAACTCGGGATCGATCTCGCCGCGGCGGATGTGACGGCGGTGGCGATGCTCGAGGATGCGCGGGCGTGCAGCGTCGATGTTGTTCTTTCCGCCGAGTTGCCGGGCGCGATCGACGCGCGGGCTTCGATGTGCGTTGCGAGCGCCCAGCGGTGGGAGTATCTCGACACCGTGTGGGTCGCCGAGCGCGACATCGAGGCGTGGATCGAGCGAGATTCGGCCGCGATCTCGCCGCCGACGCTCGGCCTGGTCCGGTGGTGGAAGGGTGGGCGTGGCCGAAGTCGGTGATTCTCTCGCGCGGTTCAGGTCGGACGCTTCCAGCCCGTCTCGGGGTCCTTCTCCAGCGCTGTCGCCGCCTGCTTCACGCATCGCAGGCAGACGCGGGCGGTTTCGACGACCGGGCTCTGCCACTCGGGCTGCTCGCGGTCTTCGAGACACATGGTGCAGCGTCGCTCGCGGTTCTCCTCCCCCCCCTTCTCAAGCACGATGTAGCGGAACGCCGCGCTCAGGCATTTCAGGCAGAGCAGGCTGCCCTGGTGCCCCTCGATCATGATCTCCTGCCCTTCCGGGTCCCACACCCGCGCGCAGAAGTCACACGACGACTCGATGAGCTGGCCGGATGGGGTGGTCTTGTGCATGGGGGGGAGGAGTAAGCGGCAAGCGGCAGGCGGCAGGCGGGAAGCGGGCGTCTGGATCAGGCGGCGGGGGCGGATTCGGCGGCCGGCGGGTCCTGCGGCGGCCGGAAGCGGATGAGTTGGTTGGTGACCAGCGATTGGTAGATGGCGCAGCGCGCGAGCAGTTCGGTGTGGGTGCCCTGATCGGCGATGCGTCCGGCCTCGATCACAACGATCCGGTCCGCGTTGACGACCGTTGAGAGCCGGTGCGCGACGATGAGGCACGTGCGGGTGCGCTCGCGCGAGGCGACGAACTCGCTGAGGGCCTCGGCGATCCTGGCCTCGCTCTCGGCATCGATCATGCTCGTGGCTTCGTCGAGGATGAGCACATCCGGGTTTCGCAGGATCGCCCGCGCAATCGCCAGCCGCTGGCGCTGGCCGCCGGAGAGGCCCGAGCCTCCCTCGCCGACCTCGAAGCCGTAGCCGCCCGGCTTGGCGAGGATGAACTCTTCGGCGCGGGCGCGGCGAGCGGCGTCGCGGACCCGTTCTTCGGAAACCGCGGGCGCTCCGTAGGCGATGTTGAACGCGATGCTCCCTCGGAAGAGCACGGTCTCCTGCGTTACCACGCCGATGCGAGAGCGGAGCGATCGGACGGAGAGTTCGCGGATGTCGCGGCCGTTCCACAGGACTCGGCCGCCGAGGTCGGTCCGGTCGGGGTCGAACAGGCGCGGGACGAGGGAGAGCAGCGTGGTCTTGCCGCACCCGTTGGGTCCGACGAAGGCGACCGTCTGGCCGTGCGGGATCGAGATCGAGATGTCGCGCAGCGAACTGGCCTGTGCGCCGGGATAGGTGAACGTCACGTGCTCGAACGAGATCGTCGCGCCGGCGCTCAGCGGCGGCGCGTCGGGGAGAGACCGATCGTGACCGGGTTCCGCGGCGGCATCGACGAGTTGGCGCAGGCGACCGGCCGCGGCTGAGGACTGCTGGATGTCGTTGAGCAGCCCGACGACGGGCTTGAGGCTCGCCGCGGCCGCGCCGAGGGCGGCAAAGACGAGGAAGAACCCGCTCGGGTCGAGCTTGTCGTCGATGATGGCCTTGGCCGCGACCAGCGCGAAGCCGCCGAGGATGAACAGCGAGAGAACCTCGATGAGCGGGCTGGCCAGCGCGCGGGCGGTGCGGACCTTGAACTCCTGGGCGACCACGCGCTTGTTGATGCGGTGGAAGCGGCCGGACTCGAAGCGCTCGGAGCCGTGGGCCTTGACGACGCGCAGACCGTTGAGCGACTCGGCCGCGGCGAGGTAGAGACCCGATTGGGATTCGAGAGCCTTGCGGCTGGCGCGGCGGATGCGCTTTCCGATCTTGCGGAGCAGCACGCCCATCACCAGCCCCACGGCCAGCGCGACCAGCGCGACGCGCCAGTCCAGCAGCAGCGCGACGATGCCCGCGGCGAGCCCCTTGCTGGCCTGCGCCAGGGCCTTGCTCAGCATGGCGTTGAAGCCCGTGCCGAGGTTGGCGGTGTCGTAGACGATGCGGCTGATGATGTCGGAGGGGCCGGGCTGCGCGGCGGGGCGCGTGTCGGTCGAGGAGGCGTTGGGCGGTTCGAGCCCGGTGAGCACCGTGCGAAGGGGCAGGTGGACGGCGGCGCGGAACGCATCGCGCCGGATCGTGGCGATGGTGCGGGCGACGATGGTCAGGGCGAAATACTGGTGCAGGAAGTTGGCGAGCGCGCCCAGGAGCGTGAGCGCGCCCAGCGCGGCCACGAGCCAGACCACGGCGGAGAAGGGATCGACCGGAAGCGAGCCGGACCACGAGGCCGGGAGCGTGAGCACGCCTCCGGTCCACGCCGAGAGCTCGGCGCCGAGCTTGTCCGCGAGATACGGGAGGTTCTGAGGCGATCCGCCCTCGCGCGCGGGCAGGATGTTGCGCAGAACCGGGAGCAGGCCGAGCAGCCCGACGCCGAAGCCGCCGGCCGAGAGCGCGGCGAACAGCAGCGCGAGCGCGAGCAGGGCTCGCTGCCGCAGCATCCGTCGCGCAAAGTGCCAGAAATCGGTCATGGCTCGGGGAAGTAA
Organism: Phycisphaerales bacterium; assembly: GCA_020846975.1. Lineage (GTDB taxonomy): Bacteria > Planctomycetota > Phycisphaerae > Phycisphaerales > UBA1924 > JADLCX01. The sequence continues at coordinate 4,872 of JADLCX010000055.1, read as the reverse complement.
AGGAGAGGCTCGCCACGAAGGCGAAATCTCAGCGCGCGGACGGGATCGCGAATGGCTGGGCTTTGTAAGGACGAGGGAAGAACAAGCGTGCACGGACCAATCGGATGGTGAATACTTGGACATGTCGAGTGCGGGGCACGCACAGAACCAGACGGGTACTCCGACGCGCGCGGTGGTGGTGGTGCCGTGCTTCAACCACGGGCGGTTCGTGGCCGATGCGGTGGAGTCCGCGCTGGGTCAGCGCGGGGCGGAGACCCGAGTCGTCATCGTGAACGACGGCTCGACGGACCAGGACAGCGCGGCGGCGTGCGATGCGTGCGCCTCGGAGCGGGTGGCGGTGGTGCATCAGGCGAATGTGGGGCTGCCCGCGGCCCGGAACGCGGGCGCGCGGGCGGCGGTGGAGCGCGGGTGGCTTCGAGGCGGTGGTGGTGAAGGGTGGGGCGAGTACGTGGTGTTCCTGGACGCGGACGACTTCCTGGAGCCCGAGTTCGTGGCGAGGCTGGCGGCGCGTGTGCGAGAGGCCGAGGACGCGGGCGATGGACCGGTGAGCCACGCGTACTGCCAGGAGCGGCTGGTGGACAAGGCCTTCGGGGTGTGGACCGTGCCGGAATGGGACCCGGTGCTGCTGCTGATTACCAACCTGCACCCGGTGACCGCGCTGATCCGCGCGGAGTGGTTCGCGCGGGTGGGCGGGTTCGACGAGACGATGCGAGAGGGGTACGAGGACTGGGAGTTCTGGATCAGGGTGTCGGCGGCGGGCGGACGAGGGGCACGGGTGCGCGAGCCCTTGTTCAACTGGCGGCGGCACAGCGACGTGACGATGGTGATCGAGGCGGTGTCGCGTCACGACAGCCTGTACGGGTGGATCATGCGGAAGCACAGCGCGCTGTTCGAGCGGCACGCGCTGGAACTGGTGCGGCGGTCGAACCTGCTGCTGCGCAAGGGGGATGGAAACTGGATCGACGAGAACCACGAGGCGATCGTGGTTCGCGACCTTCGCGCGGCGAACGTCGATCTGTGGCGGGATATCTGCCTGGCCCGCGACGAGCGTGACGGCGCGCTCGCGGAGCGATCGCGGCTGGATGCGGCCAGGGCCGAGCTTGAGGGCAAGCCGGTGGTGAAGGTCTCGAAGCGAGTGCACCGGTGGCTGGACGCGATGGGGCCGGTGGGGCGCGGGATCAAGGGCGCGGCGCGCGCGGCGGCGCGGGTGTTGAGTTGATGACGGCATTTCCCCTTCCCCCCTTTCTCCATCTCAGGTCAGGCTGGTGAGGAGCGTGGTGTTGCGCTGCGTGCCGATCGTGGCGAAGCCGCCCGAGGGCGTGCCGGCGCCGAGGGTGAGGTCGAAGTGGCGCATGGCGGCGACGACGGGGACATCGGAGGCGATCTCGACGGAGAAGAAGAAGCGGTCGTTGTCGCGGGCTTGGGCGAGCAGCGTGGCGTTGGTGTGGGCGACGAAGTCGAGGCGTTCGCCGGCGGCGATCACGAAGTCGAAGGTCTGCACGAAGCCGTCGGTGTAGAGGAAGCGGAAGGTGACGTTGGCCTCCTGCTCGGTGGCGCCGAGGGCGGTGATGTTGGGGTTGTAGACCGCGAAGTTCTCGAAAAGGTCGTTGCCGGCGCGGGCGTCGTCGATGAACCCCTCGCCGTACTCGTGTCGCAGCGCGGCGTTGACGGCGTAGGGCGAGGCGGTCTCGTCGCCGTGCTCACGGTGGGTGGACTGGGCGTAGACGCTGACGGTGCCGGCGGAGTAGCGGACGGAGAAGGTCTTGCCGGCGAGGTTGCCGATGTCGGCGAGGTTGTAGGTGGCGCGGCGGCCGGGGCTGAGGATGAGTTGCGAGGGGCTGACGGTGAGCTCGGGGGTGCCGTCGCTGAAGGTGAGGATGAGCGTCATGATGGCGACGGAGGTACCGGGGTTCATGACGTGGATGAACTCGGAGGTGCTCGCGTCGGAACCGATGTTGGCGAGCGGGAGGATGCCGGTGCGCAGGCCGGCGCCGGCGACGCCGAGGGTGGAGTAGCCGCGGGTGCTGTCGGCGGCGGAGCCGCCGTCGTTGAAGTAGTGGGTGAGGCTTGCGACGATGGGCTGGGTGGAGGTCACGACGGCGGAGAAATCGCCGTCGGGGAGTTGGGGGATGTCGTCGATGGCAAGCCCGCCGCGGCGGAAGGACTGGGTCTGGGCGTTGAAGACAAAGGTCGAGCCGTCGTTGAAGGTGAAGGTGACGGTGACGTCGGCGTCGGTGTCGGAGACGTTGGTCCAGAGGAGGAAGTCGTTGAGTCCAGTGCCCTTCTGGATCTGGGGGATTCCCCAGGTGGTGTTGGTGTCGGTGGTGAAGGCCTCGCCGGTGGCGGAACCGAAGTCGTAATGGGAGAAGTTGACGTTGAGGCGCGAGGTGGACCAGACCTCGATGGCGTAGGGGACGCCGCGTTCGACGAGGTTGGTGGTGGAGGAGGACTGGCTGACGGTGATTCCGCCGCGGCGGTTGGCGCCGATGGCGGCGGTCTGGATGACCTTGTCGCGGTACCAGAAGTCGGGGTCGGGAGCGTTTCCGGCGGCGGGCGGGGGCTGGGTCTGGGCGACCTCGGCGCGGACGATGACCTGGTAGTTGGCGGCGGTGCCGTTGGGGTTGCCGATGGGGAGAAACTCGTTGATGGTGGAGCCGGCGAAGCCCTCGGGGAAGTAGTACTTGAACTGGTAGAACGCCGCGACGCCCTGGGGCTTGATGATCTCGGCATCCCAGATCATGACGAGTTCATCCTCCTGGAAGCCGTCGCCGGTGTCGATGCCGGAGGTGACGGGGAGCTCGTTGTAGGGGGAGCCCTGGTTGCGGACACTGAGGTTGTTGATTGTCTGGAGGACCTGCCAGGAGCGGTCATCGACGACGCGGGCGAAGACTGTGAAGCCCTGATCGACGGTGTTGAGGAAGGTGTTGTCAACGAGGTTGAAGAAGAACTGGCTGGTGGCGGAGTTGACCTGTCCGCCGACGCGGGCCATGGCGATGGTGCGGGCGAGGTTGGAGCGGTTGGTGGAGTCGGGCTCGTTCTGGATAGGCCCGTCAACGGGGATTTCCTTGGCGCCGAAGGCTCCGTTGGCGCCGGGGTTGAGGCGAGCAAGGCCGCCCTGCAGGACGAAGTCGTCGTCGAGGCGGTGGAAGAAGGTGCGGTCGTAGTCGCCGTCGCGGACGTACTTGAGGAAGTTGGTGACGGTGATCGGAGCGGCCTCGTCGAACATCTCCATATCGATGTCGCCGAAGTTGGTCTCGAAGCGGACCACGGTGTGGTTGGGGTTGTTGAGGTCGGTGATGCTGGGGAGGGGCGCGGAATCGAAGAGGATGCGTGAATCGAGCCGCTCCAGGAGCGAAGCAGGAGAGGTGTGGGCGTGGCGAGCGGGGCGGCGGGCGGGCGAGAACGGCATGGCCGGAGATCTCCTGATGGACATGATCGGGCGGGGGCCCGAGGGCTGGGCGGGGTGTCAACGACAGCGGCGGGGACCGGGTTGGGGACGGGGCGAGGGTGCCGCGACTTGCCTTCCCTTCCGCTCCCCCTCTGCCCTCCCCTTCCCTCGTGGCTGGGCCGCTGGCTTGGTCTGGCGGTGCGCCGGTCGTTGGCGGCGCGTGGCCCATCGCGTTGTTTGGTTGGTGCGCGGCCATCGCCGCAGAGGTTCCGTCGGGGAGTGTAATCGTGGTTATCGGCGGGTGCCAGTCGGGTTCGGGAGTGGGGGGGGATGGAGGGGAGACAGTGGGAGGAGTGGAAGGAGTTGGAGGAGAGGGGGGTTGGGTGTTGCGGGCTCGAGGGTTGGTGGCGCGGAGGACTCCCGCTGCCGCGCGGCGGGCGGTTTCGGGGTTTTCGGCGGTGAGCACGATGTCGACGAGTCGCTGGAGGGCGGCGAGGCGGAGGTGGTTGACGACCAGCTCGGTGCGCTGGGCGGTGAGGTCGTGGATGTACTGGAAGGGCTTCTGGCAGCGTTCGGAGGTCAGGAGCTCAACGAGCTGGGCGAACTTGAGCTTGTGGTTGATGGCGAGCTCGCCGAGGGAATCGGCGGTGTGGAGGAAGTCGGAGATGATGCGGGAGGCGGGGTCTTGAGGGAGGTCCGCGGTGGCGAGGGTAGAAGAAAGGGAGACCGGCTCAGCGCAGGCAGCGGTGGAGGGCGATGGGTCGATCGGATCGGGCTGGAGGCCTCGGAGGAGTTCCATACCCGTAAAAATACCAGAAATACCGATCTTGTCAGGGAAAATATTCGGTTTTTGATAAGTATCTGATGAGCAATGGGTTCGGGATGGGAATGGGATTGGGGACCGGGGTCTCGGGAATGGGGGTGAGGGGGTGAAGGGGTGAAAGGGGTGAGAAGGGTTCGCAACGTCTAGCGGACATGCGCGAGGGTGCATCGCCTGCCGAACATGGGCATCCCCCAACCCCCCGAGCGGCGAAACCCGCGGCACGCGGGAGCAAGGCTCGTTGGGTCAGTTGCCTGAATGTCCACGCATCAACATGACCGGCAACTTCGAGGCCCCTCGACCTCGGCACTGCCCGTCCAGAGCGACGGGCAGTGGCACGTCGCTGGTGTTGGGAAGTGCCACCCGCCCGAGTTCGCCGCGCTGCGCCATGTCCTTACTGAGGGCCGGTTGTTGCGGGCAATTCGTTGGCACTTCCGCGCGCGGATGCCTGTCGAAAGCCCTCGCTTGTCGGCCCTTGTTCGGGAGCAATCGGTCAATCGTGTGTGGTACACTTGGCACTCCTTTCACACGCAGGCGGAAGGAGCGTGTCCCATCCGCAGTGGGAAGTGGATGGCGGCGTGACCTGACAGCTTACCCGGCTTTCCGGGCGATGGCGACTCCATCCTGAGGTTCCAGTGCCGCGGCGAGCATCCAGAGCTGGCCG
>JADLCX010000054.1 GCA_020846975.1 Phycisphaerales bacterium | reverse complement strand
CGCCGACCGAGCCATCTTGGTTCACCTTGTCTGGGTCATAATGCGCGCTTTTCAACCATTCATCCCAGGTCGGTATCCAATACCTTGCCCCCGGCGAATGTTCACGCTGGTCGGTGAAACGCAGGTTCGGCACACCGCTCTCGAATCCGAACGTGCTTACATCGTACGAGCCGCTTAGGAACCCAGCCCGCTCGGTGGTCTGGCCGTTATGCAAAAAATTGCAATATATTGCCGCCATGCGCCACGAGATGTCGCCCACCGGGATCATCTCGTTCCCCGCGGGCACCGTCCACCGACGTCCGCCGGGAACGGTCGGGGTCGTCGCCACCGCCCCCCAGTGGTCGGGCACGACCAGGTGCGGGATGCGGTCGTCAGCCGGCCGGTCGTACGCCGCGTTGAAGAAACGAACCCACTGCTCGGTCGTCACCTCGAACCGGCCGATCGAGTACTCGTAGTTCACACCGCCGCGGCCATTGACAAACGAGTTGGGGGTCGGGTCCATGTACGGTGCGTTGCCGACGGCGCCGATCCGCACGAAGTCGATGCCACTGGCGGGGTCGATGTCGGCGTGGGTGGGCAGGACCGAGAACGCAGCTGCGAGTGCGCCGATAGCCCCCGCGCTGCCGCGAACGGACCGGCTCTGACTACCCAGATGGAGAAGCCGCTTGCCCATGAGCGGACTCGGTTCCCGGTCAGCTCTCTCCCGCCGCACAGAGTCTACACCGTGAGAGAACAACGACCAGAAGGCCATCCCCCGCCACCCATCCCTTCCCCATCCATATACTCTGCCCGAACCACCTCCCAGACCGCGGCGGTCGCGCTTGGTCGCTCCTGCCGGCGCGACGGACCCAAACGAAACCCCCTCCCGGCCTCTCCCAACAACTCCGCGGGCGCACCTGCCCGTTGACCCCAAGCTCAGACTCGTTCACCCACTCAAAGGAAAACGACCCATGCTTCGCCTCCGTGGAATGGTCATGTGCGCCGGTGGAATGTTCAGCCTCGCGGCCGCGACCGTGCTCGCCGCGCCCCCGGTCATGGACCGCGTGCCCGACAACGCTTTCGCCGTGGTCGGCATGACCAGCGCCGAGGCGATGCACAAGGACATCTCGGCCCTGCTGACCGCCGTCGAGGCGCCCTTCCCCATGCCCGAGGTCGCCGATCTCCTGGCCATGGGCGGCATTACCGAGGGCATCGAGACGGGAAAGTCGGTCGCGATCGTGCTCTACCCGCCGAAGAAGGACCCGGTGAAGGAAGCCGCGAAGAAGGTCGGCGAGGCCGCGAAGGATGCGGCCAAGAAGGCCGGCGACGCGATGGGTGCTGATGCCGACGATGGCGAGGATGCGGACGAAGACGGGGCGGGCGAGGAGCCCCGCGCGGTCATCCTGATGCCGATCTCCAAGTACGACGCGCTGCTGACCAACTTCGGCGCCAAGCCCGACGCGGCCGGCGGGATCACGCAGATACAGACGCCCGACGGCGAAGAGGGCTTTGTCAAGGATGTCGGCGGCGGGTACGCCGCGATGAGCGACGACCGCGAACTGCTCGCCTCGTTCGAGGCCAAGACCGGCGATGCGCCCTTCAAGGCCAAGCTCGGCGGCTCGGGCGACAAGATCGCCGACAACGCTTCGGTGTTCGTCGCGCTCAACATGGACCAGGTCCGCCCGCACTGGCCGGAACTCAAGAAGGAGATGGAGAAGGCGGTGAAGGAGCAGGCCGAGGCCCTTCCGATGGGCGAGGCGCCCAACCCCTTCGAGAACGCCGCGGCGATGTGGTTCATGGAAACGCTGATGAAGGAGAGCCGCTCGGTGGTCGCCGGCCTGAAGCCCAGCGCCAAGGGCTTCGGCGTGGAGGTGGCGGTCGGGTTCGCCGAGGGCACGATGATGGGCGACATGTTCAAGGGCGGCGGCAAGGCCGGCGAACTCATGAGCGCGCTGCCCGCCGGTCCGTACCTCATCGCGGGCGCGTACGACTATTCCTCGAAGGAGATCAAGAAGTTCCTCAAGGAGATCGCGGCCAAGTCGCCCGACCAGGGCGGGTCGTCGTTCATGGGCGGCATGAACCCCAAGACCATCGATGCGTCGGACGGCGCCGCGTTCACGATCGGCATGCCCAAGGGCGGCCTGCTCGGCGGGATGCTGACCGGCATGGTCACGTACATCAAGTCCTCCGATCCGACCGGGCTGGTCGCGCTGACCAAGTCCAGCATGAACGAGCTGAACGGCAAGGCCCAGGAGGGCATGACCTTCGAGGTGAAGTACGCCGACAAGGCCGCGAAGGTCGAGGATGTCGATGTGGACTCGTGGGAGTTGAAGATCACGTCCGAAGCGGGCGAGGACATGGCGCAAGGGATGGCGATGGTGTTCGGTCCGTCGGGCGGCCCGAACGGGTACATCGCCAAGACCAACAGCGGCATGTACATGACCATGGCCAAGAGTTCGGAACTGATGGGCACCGCGCTCAAGGTCGGCAAGGGCGGCGAGCACCTCGGCGCGGACAAACTCATCACGCAGGTCGCCGGCTCAATGCCCGGCAATCGCCTGGCCGAGTTCTACATCGGCACGCGCAGCATCGCCGACCTGGTGCTCCCCTTCGCCGCGATGGCGGGCGTGACGGTTCCCGCCGACAAGATGCCCGAATCCCTGCCGCCGGTGGCCATGACGCTCAGCGGCGAGGGCGGGTCCGCCCACTTTGCCATGTTCGTCCCCACCCCGGTCATCAAGACGGTGGTGGATATCGGCATGGCGGTCCAGCAGCAGATGGAGGGTGGCGGTGAGGAACCCGCCGCGGCTCCCGACGGTGGAAAAGGTGAGACTGGACAGCCGCGGTTCTGACGGTATACTCAGAGCGTCTTGACCAACTTTGCACCCCCCCCCCCGAGGGGTCGCTGGCAACGTGCCGCGGCCCCTCTTTTTCGTTTTGGGACCGCGCGGTCGTGGCGTATTTTTTGGCCTGTTTTCTCGGGCTTTTTGAGGTTTCGAGACGCTCGCCTGCGCTGAGAACACAGGCCCGCACGCGATGACCATCACTCGGCCCAAGGTCTGGCAACTCTCCGCGACGCGCGCGTGGACGCTCGAGCGGCCGCGGATTCTGGCCATCCTGAACCTCACGCCGGATTCGTTCTCGGACGGTGGACAACTTCCCACCGAGGCGGCGATCGTTGAGCGGGCGATGGAATGCCTCAAACAGGGGGCTGACGGACTGGATATCGGTGGGGAATCGACCCGTCCGGGGGCCGCGAGGGTCGCGGAGGCCGAACAGATCCGGCGTGTGGCGCCGGCGATCGGAGCGATCCGGCGCGAACTGGGCGGGGCATTGGCGATCACGATCGACACGACCCGGGTGGAGGTGGCGCGGGCCGCCCTGGATGCAGGCGCGGATGCGATCAACGACGTATCGGCGGGGATGGATGATGCGGCGATGTTCGGGCTCGCGGCCGCGCGCGGGTGCGGGATCGTGCTCATGCACCGGCGCGTGGAGCCGGCGCGCGATGTGTACTCGCACCAGCACGCCGCGGCGCCCGAGTATCACGGCGGAGTTACCGAGTTTGTGCGGGAGTTCCTGCGCTCGCGTGCGAGGCTCGCGGTCGAGGCGGGCCTCGCGCCGGAGTCGATCGTGCTCGACCCGGGGCTGGGCTTCGGCAAGAGCGTCGAGCAGAACCTGGAGTTGATCGAGCGTACGCCGCGGCTGTGCGAAATGGGGCATCCGGTGCTCAGCGGCCTGTCACGCAAGAGTTTCGTGGGCGCGTGGGCGGGGATCGACCCGAAGCGCCCGGCGCGCGAGCGGGCGGAGGCGACGGTGCGATTGAGCGTTCTGCACGGCGACCGCGGCGCGGCGATCTTCCGCGTGCACGATGTGGAGGCCCATGTTCGGGCGCTTGTGAGGCGGTGAGCGGAACTGGCGGCCGCGTGGTTGTTATCGGGCATTCGTTCTTACGGCCTGTTGGCCGATTATCCGATCGAAAGCCATACAGGTGCCTGTTTGAACGCATCCGAGCAGGGAGTTCGGCCTAAAATGCAGACCCTCGTGGGGGAGGGGGGTCGGCACCCGGGACTGCCGGGAGGGGTTCCGGGCAGCGGGTGTCGAGATCGCGGATTGAAAGGACCATCGCCATGGCCAATGCGAACATCACCGAGTTCACGGATGCGAACTGGGACCAGGAAGTGCTGAGGTCGGACAAGCCGGTGCTTGTGGACTTCTGGGCGGAGTGGTGCGGCCCGTGCCGGCTGCTCTCGCCGGTGATCGACGGGCTGGCCGACGAGTTCACCGGTAAGGTGAAGGTCGGGAAACTGAACACCGAGAACAACACGGACACGGCGATCAAGCTGCGGATCAGCGCGATCCCGACGGTGCTGATCTTCAAGGGCGGGCAGGAGCGGAAGCGGTTCGTGGGGTTCAAGAAGCGCGAGGAGCTCGCGGCGGCGATCGGCGAGGTTCTGGGCAACTGAGCGTTCGTGGCCGCGCGCGGCGCGCCGCCGTGACAAGGGAGGCATCGATGTCCAAGACCGGCTTGAACGGCACGAACGGGACGGTCGGCGCGGCGGGCGCTTCCCGGACGCGGGCGCGAGGGAGCGGCGTGCTGCGGTGCGGCGTGGTGGGCGTGGGGCGCATGGGCCGGCACCACGCTCGCGTGTACGCGCAGATGCCCGACACCGAGCTGATCGGGGTTGTCGATGCCAACATGAACCGGGCGGGCGATGTGGCCGAGCAGTGGAACTGCCGGGCGTTCGCGGGCGTGGACACGCTGCTGGCCGCGGGCGTTGATTGCGTGAGCGTGGCGGTGCCGACGACCGGGCACCTGGCGGTGGCGCAGCAGCTTCTCGCGGCGGATGTCTCGTGCCTGATCGAGAAGCCGCTGGCGGGGAGCGCGGAGGAGGCCCTGAAGATCAAGGAGGCCGCCGAGAAGAGCCGCGGGGTGCTGATGGTGGGGCACATCGAGCGGTTCAACCCGATCATGCGGGCGCTGCGGGCCGAACAGGCGACAGGGCTGCCGATCATCCCGCGGTTCATGGAAGTGCACCGCGTCAGCCCGATGACCTTCCGCTCGGTCGATGTGGGCGTGGTGATGGACATGATGATCCACGACCTGGACGTGGTTCTCATGCTGATGGGCGGGCGCGAGCCGACGGAGGTTCACGCCAGCGGCGTGCCGGTGATCACCGAGCACGAGGACATCTGCAACGCGAGGCTGGTGTGGGACCTCGGCCCGCAGGGGCGGTGCGTGGCGAACGTCTCGGCCTCGCGGCTGGCGCTCAAGACCGAGCGCGTGACGCGCATCACGGGCGAGAACGCCTACATCAAGATCGACTACGCGGCGAAGAAGGGGACGGTGATCCGCCGGCTGGCCAACGACATCCAGATGCAGGAGGTCCGCGACCAGCTCCGCAAGGGCAGGGACCTGACCGACCTGAAGTGGCAGGAACTGGTGAACATCGAGAACCTGACGATCAACGACGCGGAGCCGATCCTTGAGGAGATCAAGGAGTTCCTGGCGTGCGTGCGCACGGGGAACAAGCCCGAGATCGACGCGACGGCGGGGTTCGTGAACGTGCGGACGGCGGAGCGGATCGTGGAGGCGACGCGGGCGGATTGGGTGGGGTGGAAGCCGAAGGTGGAGGTGGCGATCCGAGAGCCGGGTCGCGCGTTTACTCGATAGCTCGGGCTGCGAGGTTGGACCAAGCTCCACTTCCTGCTTGTTAGCGTTTTCCGAGCCAGACGCGCCAACTCCACTCCAGGGGTGGGGGATAGCTGGGGATAACGCGGCCACACTCCGGGCAACGATCTCCGGGTGCGCACGGATAGTCGCAGACGCATCGAGAATCGGCGACCGTGAGCGCTTCACCCACACGCCGGCTGTGAACGCGCAGCATCACAAAGCTGACCAAGACTCCCGGAATGGCCAGAAGAACCCCCATGCCGTACCAAGACGGAGCGATCAGGCCGGGAAGACATGTGTAGTGCTCGGACGTGAAGAGTGCCAGCAAAGCGGCCGCGACAACAACCGAAACGGGCACTGCGAGGATCGCCGCATAGCACATGGCGCGATAGTAAACGCCTCGACGATAAGAACGTACGCACGCTCTCGCCCAATAGGTGGGTCGAAGCAGGAGGCGGCACAGGAAGTTGCCGACCGCGCAGCCGACCCCAAGCAGGAAGCACTGCGCAACCAGGAAGCTTGCGTAGATGGTCAGCGCCAGCCGCAAAGCCGTGCCGTGATCGGCGCCGCGGTAGCGGCGGTCGAAGGTGAACATGTCCGTGATCTTGTCGTCCAATGTGCGAAAATGGATGAACCCTGAGTCCGCAGCATACCATGTGACGTGGAAGATCAGTGATTTTTCGGGCGGTATGGCGTCGATGTCGCCGTTGAAGTCAAAGTAGCAGCGGGAGAACCCAGGGCTGATTCGTATCGCGGCGCCCCAGGCCTCAGAAGATCCGAGTTGATAGAGGCAGGCTCTAGCAACAGCAAAGCCGATGAGCGCCAGCACTGGATAGCAGGCCAGCACGAATATGACAACCAGCGCCGCGAGCATCGGCTTCGAGCGCGGGAGTGCTCTGCGATTGTTCACAGTGTGCAGTGCATCGAGCATGATTGCGCCGCGATAGCCGTTGAAAGGGGATGCCGGCGCTATCGCCGGCATCTCGGTGCGAGCTTCCTCCCGCAATTGCCACGACCGCGCAGCAGCGGTTACGGCTTCGTGGGATCAGTACCAGTATTGGGTCGGGCAGGGCGGGACAGTGCACGGTGGTGTGGGAGGCAATGCCACCCATCCGGTAGCGCACGGGGTCGCCGCGCCAGTTCCGCAGTCACAAACTTCCCGAACTCGATATGTGACGGGGGGTGTCCCGTAGACCAGTGTTCCATGGCGTTCGCATGTGCATCCGATCGAGCCGTCTGACTGTTGGCCAGTCGTGAAACAGAAGTACGCCATGCCAGGCGGGGGCGGCGTCCACGTTATAGGCGGAACAGTGCAGAACATGCAGAAAGTGTTGCGCCAACGCGCTGCGACGGTCGTTGCACACCCAGGCCCTGAGTAGAACTCCACTGCGGAACCTGAACTGTAAACCTGTGAATGTGCAGCGAGCAGAGAATCGGGGGACAAAACCGATGTCAGGGCGAACGGGCCATCGATGTTTCCGTTTGTGCTGTCTAACAGTACATACGCATCGCCGAACATCACACCAACTAACGGCAGACTCCCAAACACACCAAACACAGCATCCACCCGCCATGTATCACCCTGCCATCCGCCCCCCGCGAGCGTCTCGCGCACCCCCCGCTCGAACCTCGTCGCGTGGCTCTCCTCGCCCGTGATCAGGCTCTGGGCCTCGCTCGTACCCGCGCTGGCGGAGGCGATGATCGAGCCGACGGTGATGAGTTTGTTGATCGCGGCCTGAGTTGATGAGGAAATGGAGGTGGCGGCGGTCGGCGCGGCGTTGGTTCCGCTCACCGGGCTCCACGGCAGCTTGTCCGAGATGATCAGGTTGCCTTGGCTGGTCCAGCCCACGCCCGAGCCGCTGATCAGCCCGACGTGCGTCGCCGTTCCGCTCGGGTCGGCGGCGCTGTCGGTGCTGATCTTCCAGTGCTTCATCGCGTCGCGGAAGGCGTCGGCGATCGCGGTGTTTCCCCAGCCGGGCTGGAGCGCGGCCATGCCGTCGCAGTCCGACGCGGAGACGAGGTTGACCTGTTCAAGCGTCGGGCGCACCGCGCGGACGGGGTTGAAGAGCGGGTTGTTCAGCGCGGCATTGCTGAACGCGAAGTCGCCGACCTTCGCCTTGTTGCCGGTGTCGACGCGGTCCCAGTAGTGGGTTGACCATTGCATCAGCTCGGCGCGCAACGTTTCATCGATCTCGCCGTAGTAGATCGACGACTGGGCGCTCGCGGACCCTAACCCCCCCCCCAACGACAGCCGCCGAGAGCACCGCCGCGAAGGCCCAGCCCCTCTTCGGGCGAGTCGGAGGCGAGGCCGATGTACAGACCGACGTGTTCGATTCCATGCGTCCGTCCTTTCCGTGCCGGCAACGAGGCAGGTAAGCATCGCGTTGGCCCTCGGCCCGCCCTCCATCAGGACGAGCTTACCGCGAAGAGCCCGCGAAGGTTGCCGTTGAGCACGATACGTCGAAGTGGCGGTTTCGTGGCGAGTATTCAGCAACATCGCACAATAAACAGCAAAACCGCCTGAGTAGGCGACCCTGTATTGGGGAGAACATTACATGCCGGAGTATGAGAATGGCCATTGCAGCGAAGCTGTTGCGGCTGTCCGCGGCGATCCCGAGCGAACCGCTGTATCCGCCGTTGTACGCTGTGGCTCCTGGCGCCCAATTGTGACCGATCGTCGAACGGGCGAGGTTTGGCCGCCGCCTTTGGCCGGCAACTCCCGTGCGCGTATGATTTCGAGCCAGAATCGTGCCGTTGATTTGTGCCTGACGGCGATCGTGCCCACAAGGGAGTTCACGGTGTCTATTTTCCGGTGTGCAGCGTTGACGATTGTGACGGCGTTGTGCGCGGCGGGTTGTGATGACGCCAAGGCTCCCGGTGCGCCGGTGGGTAGCGGGCAGAAGGCTCCGGGCGCGACCGCGGAGGTCGTGGTGGTGACCGATGCGACGTTCAAGTCGGTCGTGCTTGAGGCCAAGGAGCCGGTGGTGGTGGACCTGTGGGCGGCGTGGTGCGGGCCGTGCATGCGGGCCGCGCCGTCGATCAAGACGCTGGCGAGCGACTATGCCGGGCGCGCCAAGGTGTGCAAGATCGACTTCGACACCAACCCCATCGCGGCGAAGCAGTACGGTGCTCAGGGCATCCCGGTGTTCATCGTGTTCAAGGGCGGGAAGGAAGTGCACCGGGCGGTGGGTTTCTCGAACGACGGACACCTGCGCAAGGAGCTCTCGGCCGCGCTGGATGGGGCGATGAAGTAGCCGCTCCCGGTCAGGCGGCCGGCGCGGCGCAAGGAAGCGGAACGCGGCGCGGGGCGATGTTCCACGGCGCAACGACCCGATGCCGAGGGAAGTTCGCCGTGGTCGCTGCCAGCGCATCGAGCATCGGCCCCGGCGAGAGTGTGCCGATCACCAGGGCCTCGGCCGCGTGGCGATCGGTGGTTTGGCGCACGCCCAGCTCGGCCAGCGCGGCCCGGATGATGTGGGCATTCTTGCCCTCGTCGATGACCGAGGCCGCGGCGAAGGGCGATTCCGCGTAGGCTGTCTGAAGCGATCGACGCGCCGCGGCCAGGCCCGTGAAGCGGTCCCACACGTCGGTGGGCATGGGTGAGCGTCGCTGCGATCGGAGGGACGCGAGGAGTTCGTGGACTCCGCGGCCGAAGCCCGCGGTAGCCCGTTCTTTTCGCGCGATCGCGCCGTAGCGAGAGATGGTGTTTGCCAGTTCGCCGATCCGTGCCCTCGCCGGGGCGTAGCGTTGCATGATCCAGGCGTTGTTCCGAACGAGCCGCCGCAGGATCAGGTTCATGTCGCGGCCGGTCGAGACTTTCCGGTGTTCGACGCGGAAGCGTCGGTCGAGGGTGATGCGGAGTCCGCCGAGCAGCAGTCTGGCCGAGAGGTCGTACTCCTCGGCGTAGAAGCCGAATCGCTCGTCGTAGCCGCCGCGATCGAGGAAGGCGTCTCGCCGGATCGCCACGCCGCAGCCGACGAAGACCTCGGGCAGGCCGCCGGACTCGCGGATGGCGCGCCCGTCATCGCCCGGCGGCAGGAAGATCTCCGCGGCGACAGCGGCGACATCGGGCGCGGCCGCGGCGAGCGCGCGCAGGTGGCCATCGTCCATCGGCGAGGAGTCGTCGTCGAGCATGACCAGCCAGTCGCAGGATCGGTCGGCGTGGGCGGCGCCGGTGTTCCTCGCCGCGGCGCCCGCGTTGTGATCGAGCGAGATGAGATCGACGCCCAGGCCGTTGGCGAGACGAGCGGGCGGACGCGGATGCTGCGCCGAGGCGTTGTCGATGATGATGACCTGGGCGCGATGAGGGGGTAGGGCCTCGAGCGCTTCGAGCGTGCGGCGGAGGACCTCGGGCCGGTCTCGCGTGGGGATGATGTAGGCGAGGTTCATACGGGCGTAGGTCGGCGCGCGAAGGCGTGAGGGTCGCGGTCAGGATCATCGGCCGGAGGCCGATGCCACGCGACTAGACGGCGCGCTTCACTCGCACGCGGCTGCGGCTCTCGATGACCTCCGCCGATTGGTAGGTCAGGTGCGAGGTGTGGAGCCTGACCACGCCGTGGCGAAGGTCGGTCGCGCCGACGACGGTGTTGCCGAGCCGCTGGACCTGCACGGCGGCGGCGATCGCGCCCAGGAACGCCGAGGGGAGCATCTCACACCCGCAAGCCAGGCCGAGCGTGGCCGCGCTCAGGAGAGCGTCGCCGCAGCCGAGCGCGTCGATCGCGTGCAGGCTCATGGCGGGGACGTGCTCGGCTTTGAGTTTGTGCTCCCACGCGCCCTCGTCGCGCCGGTCGGGCAGGCGGTCGAAGGCGATCAGGCCCTCGGCGCCCATCGTGACGATTGCCGACTTGGAGCGCGTCTCGCTCAGGAGCCTCCACGCGACCATGGGCAGCCCCTGGTCGTGCAGGTGGTAGGCCTCGCGGAGCTCGCTCTCGCTGGGACACAGGAGGTCGAAGTCTCGCATGGCGCGGAGTTGAGCGCGGCGGCCGCTGACATCGCCGGTCATGACGCTGGTCTTGGCACGCACCGCGCCCGAGACGCGCCCGAGCACCCGCTGGGAGAGCAGGCCGAGGCCGAAGTCGGCGATGATGGCCGCGTCGCACCCGCCGTTCTCGGCCGCGGCATCCGCGGCGAGGCCCGTGAGCAGGTCCTGGCGGGCCGAGTCGAGCTCGATGGGCTGCACGAGGTCGAGTTTCATGACCTTCTGGCCGCCGACCAGGAAGCGCTGCTTCTCCGGGAGGGGTGTGTCGATGGTGACGGGCCGGACGGAGACGCCCTCGGCGTTGAGGCGGCCGGCGATCGCCGCGCACTCGGCGGTGTCGGGCATGGCGGTGACGAGGGTGGGCTTGGCGCCCATGGCCGCGAGGTGGCGGGCGATGATGGCCGCGGCCCCGTCGTAGGAGCGTCGCTCCACGGGGCGCAGGGTCATGATCGGGCTCTCGCCGGCGATGTCGGGTCGGTCGCAGAGCACGTAGGTGTCGGCGATGGTCTCGCCGATGACGAGCACGCGCTTGCCTCGGAACTTGCTGATGGTGCGGGTCAGATTCTCGCCGTCGAGGTCCGTGTTGGCGAGGAGGGCCTTCATCCGCGCGTGGTAGGGGTCGGCGGAGTGTTCGAGCGCGGCGATGAGGGCGGTCGAACTGAAGACGACATCGCCGGAGCTGAACACCACGCGGCCGCCGTGGCGCGTGACCGCCTCCTGCTCGGCGCGGAAGCGGGGATCGTTGTTGAACTCGTACTCGCGACCCTTGACGTAGATGTCGGGGCGCACATCCTCGAGCAGTTCGACCGCGGTGGGTCGCGGCTCGATGTAGACCCAATCCACGCAGTCCAGCGCGGCGAGGTTCTCGGCGCGGAGTTCCTGCGGGATCAGCGGCCGCCCGTCGCCCTTGTTGATGAGACTGTCGCCGGTGATCGATACCAGCAGGATGTCGCCCTGGGCGCGCGCGTGGCGGAGGTGGCGCAGGTGGCCGGGGTGCACGATGTCGAAGCACCCGTGGCAGTGGACCACGCGCCGGCCGGCGGCGCGGGCCTCGGCGCGCCGCGCCAGGAGCTGGTCGCGCGAGAGGATCTTGGCCTCGGCGGGAGAGGGGTGGCCGGAAGATTCGGGCGCGGAATCACCCACGAGGGTCAGCGACGGCTCGGTCGGACTCATGGTGTGTGTATCGACGGTCATCGACACCCACGGACAAAGCGGGGCAAGGGTTTGGTCGAAAGCGCAGAAAATGCGCTTCTGGGGAGACGCCCTTGGCTCGCGGTGATCGGGGTTTGGGTCCGCAATAAATCCCCGGAATAGGTGGAATTGGCGTGACATGCTGAAATCCGCGGGAGCACCACGAACAGGCTCCGCTGTGGAACCAGGCCCCGCGGCCCTTTTTCATGCGGCCCGGCGCCTTGGAGCCTCACCATGTTTGCCAAGAGAAGTTTGATCGCCTTGATGTTGCTCATCGCGTCGATGGGGACGCCGGCGCGGGCTGGGACCGTTGTGACCCTTCCGCCGGAGGCCGTGCTGGCGAACGCCGACACGGCGTTCGCGGGAACGGTGGTGTCGATCACGCCGCGTCGGAACACCACGCCCGACAGATCGATCTGGACCGACTACCGGGTTCGGATCGACACGGTGCTGTCGGATGGTGCGGGCCTGATCGCGGCCGCGCCGGGGGGTGTGATGGTGGTGCCGATCCTGGGCGGCCGGATCGGCGATCGGGAGGAGCGTGCGCACGGAGCGCCGGAGTTCGCGGTTGGCGAGCGGGCGTTCTTCTTCATGAACAAGTCCGAGCAGGGGGCGATGTGTCCGATCCTGGGGTGGTGGCAGGGCGTGTACCGCGTCCGCGCGGTGAACGGCCGCGATGTGGTGACGCACGCCGATGGGTGCTGCGCTCCGGCGGGCGGCGCGGTGGTGAAGCGGCACTTCTTCGCCAAGGTCGCCTCCGCGCCCGAGGGGTTCACGCCCGAGGAGTTCGCGGCGGAGGTTCGGCGGGCGATGCCCGCGGCCAAGGCGCGGCCCGAGTTGACGCTGGCCACGCTGAGGAAACTGCCGGAGAACCTCCCGCCGGTCGCGTTCACGGCCGATCACCTGCGCGCGTGCGAGGCCGGACGCGGGGGGAGGGGTGGGATCGCGGCGGGGCCGTCGTCACCGGCGGTTGAGCGCAGGCCGGCGCCGGCGCAGCCGCCGGTGCACGAGGTGTTCATGCTGCCGGGGTCGCCCGAGGACTCGGAGACGACGTTCGACGCGCCTCCTCCGCCGTCGCACACCGACCGCTTCGGATTCTTCAGCGATGAGCCGGACTTCCCGTGGCGGTTCAACGTCGCGCCGAACATGGGCGTGTTCCAGGGCGACACCTTTCAGCAGATGGGGTACTGGAACCTGTTCACGGGCAACGGCCTGTTCTACACCTACAACAGCCCCACCAACACGGTGGAGCACGACAACGAGCGCAACGAGGTGGTGTTCGCGACCGACGCGGTGCTGTCGTCGCAGGGCGGCGGGACGTGGGGGACGGCGCTGGGCGTCTGCCGCACCCTGTCGAGCGGCGGCGAGATCAACGAGGCGGACATCTACATCAACCTGAACCCGGGGATCGCGTGGACGCTCGACAAGGCCGCGGCGTTCGGCTCGTCGGCGAACTTCAACAACAACCCGATCCTTTACTTCCCGACCGCGATGGTGCACGAACTTGGGCACTCGTTCGGGCTGGAGCACCAGTGGATACCCAATCCGGCGGCGCAGTTCCCGTCGGTGATGAACTACTTTCCGGGCTGGCTGTGGTACGACGTGGAGAGCATCCACGCCGACGATGCCAACGGCCTGCGCTGGGCCTACCCCGAGTTCAGCGTGTTCGTAACCGACGCGGGGATCGACCTGTGGAGCCAGATCGGCGGCACGACCTCGGGCAACAACGACTCGGCGCTGACGACGATCTCGCCGAGCTCGGTGCAGCGCGGCAACTCGCTGGCGATCGGCACGGCGGGGCGCGGGTTCACGGTGACCAACCCCGGCACGGTCACGGTGACGCCGCGGGCGGATTTCTTCCTGTGCCCGAGCCACGGCAACTTCACGAACGCGATCTTCTGCGGGTCGCACACGCTGCCGACCATGAACAGCGGGGCCTCGTCGATCCTGACGCGCAGCCTCATCGTGCCCGCGGGCGTGAACCCCGGCCCGTACTACGTGGGCGTGAACCTGGTTGTGACGGGCGACGAGTGGGGTTGGAACAACCAGAGCTGGAGTTACCAGCCCGTCACGGTGACCGCCGCGGCTCCGCCGAACGACAGCTCGGCATCGGCCACGATCCTGTCGTGCGCGGGCGGATCGGTGTCCTCGACGACGTTCGGCGCGACCTCGAGCGGGTTTGATACGTGCAACTCGTGGCTGGGCCCGGATGTGTGGTACCGGCTGACGACCTGCTCGGCGGGCACGATCACGATCAACACGTGCGCTTCCGGGTACGACACGGTCATCCAACTGCTGGACGGCGGGCTCGGGAATGTTCTCTGCAACGATGACGCGGCGGGCGGGCCCTGCAACGGCACGCTGCAGTCGTACCTGTCGGCTTCGGTGGCCGCGTCCGGCACGTACTACATCCGTGTCGCGGGGTATCACGGCGCATCGGGGAACTTCAACCTGAACGTGAGCGTGACGCCGGCCAACGACGACTGCGCGATCTTCAACGGCTTCTCCTGCTCGCGCACGGCGTTCCTTCCGATCAACACCGTCATCACGGGGAGCACCATCGGCGCCACGCGGAGCGCGCCGGGGAGCGTGCCGGCCTGCCCGTTCCAGGACTGGGTCGTCGGCAACGTGGACATCGAGGCCGCGCCCGACGTGTGGTACGCGCTGGATGCGCCCTGCACGGGGCCCATCTACGTGAGCTGCGGCGGGTCGAACTGGATCTTCCAGGCCGATGTCTACAGCGGATGCCCCGACTGCATCTTCTCTGCGCCGTCCTCGATCGCGTGCGGGCAGCCCACGTTCGGCTCGTTCAACCCCGTCTCGTCGTTCAACGCCGTGGCGGGCACGCGGTACGCGGTCCGCGTGCGCGGCGTGCAGACGCCGGACAACTTCACGCTGTACGCCGCGTACCAGTCGCCCGACGACCACTGCGACGCGATCTGGGGCGTTCGGCTGGCGGCGACGCTGACCGAGGCGGCGCCGAGCGCGGATCTGCCGTTCAGCACGGCCTGTGCGCAGCCATCGGGCATCGGGGTCCTGCCCGGCGCCTGCTTCGACGGGGCCAGTTTCGACCCCGGCAACGACCAGCTCGTGGGCCTGCTCATCGAGACCGGCGGCACGCTCAACATCACGCGGTGCTTCGGCAGTTACCTCCCCTCGGTCGCGCTCTACACGGGCAACTGCCTCGACGGGCTCTCGCTGGCCGCGTGCGGGTACAGCACCAGTTCGTCGTGCGACCCGGTGATCATCTCGACGCCGGTCGTTGCGGGTCAGTACTTCATCGTCCGGGTGGCGGGGCACTCCAGTTACGCTCCCATCGGCGGCACCACGACGCTGCACCTGGAGGTCGTGCCCGCGCCGACCGGGGCGTGCTGCGCGGCCGACGGGTCGTGCGGGGTCGCCACGAGCACGACCTGCGGCAACATCTACCAGGGCGATGACACGGTCTGCGACCCGACGCCCTGCCCGCAACCCACCGGCGGGTGCTGCGTCGGGCCCGGCGACTGCCAGGTGATGACCGCGCTGGAATGCACCGTCGCGGGCGGAGCCTACCAGGGCGACGGGGCGCCGTGCCTCTCCGAGCCGGGCAACCCGATCACCTGCTGCCCGGCTAACGTGAACGGCGTTGGCGGCCTGAGCGTGCAGGACATTTTCGACTTCCTCGCGCTCTACTTCACGCAGGACCCGGCCGCGGATATCAACGGGAGCGGCACGATCACCGTTCAGGACATCTTCGACTTCCTGGCCTCATACTTCCAGGGCTGCTGAACCGGTTCGCCGCACGCAAAGAAACCGTTCAGCGCGGCGCGCGGCCGCGGGTCCTCATCGGGGCTCGCGGCCGCGTGCTTTGTTTGGGCGAGAGAACAGCCCCTTGAGGGCCGTCCAAATAAACCGCGGCCAACTCGACAGCGGGAAGGGCACGTACGACGAGACGATGACGCAGATGCATCCGTTGGCGGTGCGCGGCACGCCGTGGCGAGCGCCGGGTGAAATGCGGATGTAGTCGCCGGGTCCGAGCGTCGTGCCCCCGATGCTCAGGTCGCCTGAGATCATGATGACCTCCTCATCGCCGGCGTGGTCGTGGTCGGGGAGCGATGAGCCGGGCTCCATGTTGAGCAGGATGGTGCGGCGGTTGGCCCCGCGGCCGGAGTAGAGCGGCTGGTAGCGAACGCCCGGCACGCCGGTGCGCCGCCAGCGGCCCGTGGCGGCGCGGGCGATGACGATCCCCGCCGCGCGGCCCGCGCCGGCGCCGACAGGTTCCGCCTCTTCTTCGTGGTGAGGATGGAGTTCATCGTCGGGCCACAACGGCTCGTCGTCCTCGTCACGGTTCGCGGCGTCGGCGCTGTCGATGCGTGCGAGGACTTCGCGCCGGATGCGCGCCGGGGGCTGGATCGGCTCGGCGGAGAGGAGAAAATCGAGCGAGGGGCGCACGGTGTCGTAGGCCGCGATGATCTCGGGCTCGCGCGCGACGAGGCGACGCTCGAACTCGGCGGCCTCGGCGGGCTCGAGCGCGCCGGCCGCGTACAGCTCCGCCAGCTCGCGCGGGTCCATCGGCGAGCCGGGGCCGTCCGCGGGGTTGTGGTGGGGGATGTGCGTCATGGGTTGTGCCCGAGCTCCTCGCCCTGCTCGGACAGCCTGCGGATGCCCAGCCTGATCCTTGTCTTGACGGTCCCGACGGGGATGCCCAGCGCATCGGCGATCTGATCACGCGTCAGACCGCGGTAGAAGGCCATCTCGATCACCAGCCGCTGTTCGGCGGGGAGTTCTTCGAGCGCGGCCCGCAGCCTCGGCGAGGCGTCGGCCGGCGCATCCGCCGGCGCGGTATCGGGCGCCTCCCGCGCGGCCGCGGCGAGCGTGGTCATCATGCCGCGGCGTTTGCGGATGCGATCGATCCCGCGCGAGCGGGCGAGCATCAGCACCCACGTCGCCGCCGAGCCGAGCGAGGGGTCGTATCGCGAGGCACGCGCCCATGTTTCCGACATCACCTCCTGCAGGACATCCTCGGCATCCTCGCGCGAGCCGATGAGCCTGACCAGGAGGCCGAAGACCCGCGGCGCGAAGCGGTCGTAGAGAATCTCGAAGGCGCGCCGATCGCCCGCTGCACACCGCTGCACAAGGGTTTCGTCGCTCGGGAGCATTCGGTTCTCTTGTACCGTAGGAACCCGGTTCGCGGCGGTTGAATCACGCGGCCCGCTCCGGGTCACGCAAGGCTCCAGACCGGCAAAGGTTCGCCAACGCCTACAGAGCCGATGCGCGCGCATGCCGAAACGGCGACGAACACACGCCGAATCCTACGTCCGATCAGAGCAAACTCGCCGCCAGACTCGCCAGCTCGCTCCGCTCACTCTTGTTCAGCGTCACGTGCCCGACCACCGGCAGCCCCTTCATTTTCTCGATCAGGTACGACAAGCCGTTCGACGACTGGTCCAGATAAGGATTGTCGATCTGCTGGATGTCGCCGGTGAGCACGACCTTGGTCCCTTCGCCGACGCGCGAGACGATGGTTTTGATCTCGTGGGGCGTGAGGTTCTGGGCTTCATCGACGATCATGAACTGGTGCGGGATGGAGCGGCCGCGGATGTAGGTGAGCGGTTCGAGCACGAGCTTGCCGTCGGCCATGAGTTTGCGGATGCGCTGCTCGCTGGACTGGCTGTCGGCGGTCTGCATCGGCGCGCCGCGCGTGCTCATCAGGTAGGTGAGGTTGTCGAATATCGGCTGCATCCACGCGGTGAGCTTCTCATCCTTGTCGCCGGGGAGGTAGCCGATGTCGCGCCCGAGCGGCATGATCGGCCGCGCGACGAGCAGTTTCTCGTAGCGTTCCTCGTTGAACGTCTTGGTCATGCCCGCGGCCACCGCGAGCAGGGTCTTGCCGGTTCCCGCGCTGCCGAGCAGCGTGAGCAGGCGGATCTCATCATCCAGCAGCAGGTCCATCGCCATGGTCTGCTGCACGTTGCGCGGCATGATCCCGTAGGTCGGCTTGCGCGGCGCGTTGACGGGGATGAGGTGGTCGGTGTCCGCGAGGCGCCGGGCCAGGCCCGTGTGTCCCTCATCGTCGGCGTCGCGCATGACCACGAACTGGTTGGCGATCAGTTCGCGCGTGTAGGGCACGCCCTCGGCGCTCTCGGTGTCGAGCGCGCCGGCATCGACCAGCCGCTGGACCGCGAGCATCCGCTCGCTGTAGAGCTCGTCGATCATCGCGCCGTCGATGACCACGTTGGTGAAACCGTTGTAGAGCCGGTCGGCATCGACCTTCTGGTTCTCGAAGTCCTCGGTGCGGATGCCCAGGGCGTCGCTCTTGATGCGTGCGTTGAGATCCTTCGAGACGAACACCGCGCGCTTGCCCTGATTGTGCAGCGCGTACGCGACGGCAATGATGCGGTTGTCGGGGCTGTCGTCGGAGAGCATCGCGGGGCGCGTGTGCTCCTGCACGTCGATCCGCACCATGCCCGTCGCGGTCGGCGGCTCGGCGTGCTTGCCGTTCTTCCCGTTCTTGGCCGGAGATGGCGACCCGCCGGCCGACGAGGCCATGCCGACCGTCGGGCTGGCCATGCCCCAGCGCACGCCATCGATCAGCCGTCCCTGCGAGCGCAGGCGGTCAAGGTGGCGGATGCACTCGCGGGCGTTGCGGCCGATGTCGTCGTTCTGCCGCTTGAGTTTGTCGAGCTCTTCGATGACGGTGAACGGGATGACGACCTCGTGCTCCTTGAACACGAACAGGGCGTTGGGGTTGTGCAGCAGCACGTTCGTGTCGAGTACGAAGTGCTTGATCCCGACTTCTTCATCGATCCGGGGAGTCGTCGCCGCCTCGGCGGCGGGTTGGGCGGGGGACGGAGCGGGCTTGCCGGGCTTCGCGCCCGAACGGGCTTCCTTGCTTTTGGCGGGCGGCATCGTTTGGTGATGACTCCAACGTAACCCCGGTTCCCCCAGGTTGTCTACCGGCCCCGCCCTCCCTGGCGGCGGCCAATCCGAGCGCGTATCGGCGCGCCGGGCGGCCTCATTCAGCATAACCGCGAACGGACCCGAACGCTTTTCCCACCCGGTCCGCGCTCGAAACAGGGCGCGGCCCGGCCGCGGCGGCTAAAGTTGGCCCAGCCACGCGCCCGTAGCTCAATTGGATAGAGCATCGGTCTTCGGAACCGAGGGTTAGAGGTTCGAGTCCTCTCGGGCGTATTCGATCGTTCAGCGACGCCGGCGGCGGGCGGCCGCGACGCCGGCGACGGTCAGCCCGGCGAGCATTCCCGGCGCGGGCACGAGTTGGAACACGGATTGGAACACGATCCCCGCCTGGATGGAATAGCGGTCGGCGTAGAAGATGTCGATGGCGTGGGTTCCCGAGCCGAGCGTGAGGGTCGTGAAGACCGGCGCGGCGGAGTTCATCGACTTGACGCCGCCGTGATCCAGGGCGAGCTCGCCGTCAACGAACACCCAGGCGTCGTCGTCGGCCAGCAGCGCCATCGAGAGCGTGCCCGATTCGCCCGCGCCGAGGCTCAGGGACTGCTGCCAGTGCACGGACCTGAAGCCCCGCTGGTTGCCGGTGTTGCCGTCGATGAAGAAGTCGGTCGCGAGGTTGAGGCTCGATGGATCGAGCTGGGTCTTTTCGATCATGACCTCCTTGTCCGCGTGGCGGCCGGGCTTCCACCACAGGATCTCGTTGTCGCTGTTGAGGTCGCTGATGCGGCCGGAGCCGGTGTTGCGCGTGGTGGCGTAGGTGGTGGCGACGGGCAGCCCGTTCGGGCCGAGGCTCCGCTCAACCAGGCCCGGCACGCGGTGGCCGTCGATGCCGCGCTGCACGTCGACGTGGCGAAGGTGCCCCTCCATCGCGTTGGGCAGCACGTAGTACCGGCCCACGAGATCGCCATGAACCAGCGGTGCCGCGAACCCGAAGCCGGCGAGCGTCGCTCCAGCAATCAACCGTCGTGTCATCTCCCTCTCCCTCTTTCGCGCACGCGAAAACACCGGCCGCGTCGCGGCCGATCCGTCAACATCACGATGGAGCGGCTGATCGAGCCTCTCCCCCGTCGCCCCGGCGCGATGCCGGGGATCTCTCGATAGGCAAGGTAGCCGGACTTTTCAGCGCGGCAAGGCGGGCGCGGGTCGCGTGCGGAAACTCGCGCGCGCCCGCGGCGTTATCGCGCCGAGGGCGCGTGTTCTCGGTCAAAAAACAAACCGGCCGCACAAGCGTGCGGCCGGTCGGGAAGGGTGGGATGGAGGTCGGATCAGCGGCGACGGCGACGGCCCGCGGCCAGCCCGCCAAGCCCGAGCAGCGCGAGCGCGCCGGGCGCCGGGATGATCTGGTCCTGGTCGTTGGGGTTGGTCAAGGCGATCAGGTCCGCGAGCGGGCCCGTGCCGTCGATCTGGCTCAGGAATGTCTGGGCCTGGGCGAACGCGGCGTTGAACGCGGGGTCCGAACCGCCCGCGAAGGGGAACAGGCCCGCGGAGTCACGCAGGATGTACGTGTCGGCGGGCTCGTTGAGCACGAGGTTGGCGTCGTAGACGATGCCCCAGACCGCGAACTGGAAGGCCGCGCCGTCGATCGCGCTGCCGGTGTTCAGGCCGTTGAAGAAACGGCCGAACAGCTCGCGCATGCGGGCCTTGCCCAGGGCGCCCAGGGGCTGCGTCTCGCCGTTCGGGCCGCTCACGCCCGGGGCGACCGCGGGATCGACGACCTTGAACGAGTACGTCTGGTTGAAGTTGATCGACTGCGTCAACTCCAGGCAGAAAGTCGTGAAGTTGCCCTGCAGGCCGGGGTAGTCGCCGCCCGTGCGAGTCCAGTTGAAATAGCCCGACGGGTCGGGGTTCCCGCCGAAGCCCGAGCCGGAGACGGACCAGCGGAAGTTGATGCCGGGGTTGATGCTCAGAAACGTCGCATCAACGTTTGGACCGGCCGCCGAGGCCGAACCGGCGGCCACGGCAAGCGTCAGAACGGAAAGACCAAGTTGCCTCATGTGTCACTCCCTCACAACAGCCGCGGCGGGTAGCGCCGCGAAAGCCATCCAGATTCACACAACACGCCGGCAGCCTTGGCCGAGCACCACGAACGCTTGGATGTGCGAGGGGTTTCTCTCTCCACCTCGCGCCGACTCCGCGCAAGCGCGATGTCGGACAGCATCGTCTACGAAGCAAATGTACACCGGGATTCCAGAGTTTGCATGTTCTCGGTCGCCCAAACTCGCAATTTCACCCTGGGCAAACTGGGCGATCCCCAATTCCAGGCAGGAGGCGGTCGTTGTTCGTTCTTAGTTTGGATATGCCGTATTGGGGTAGCCCGACAGAACGCCCCTCGGTTCAGCATTGACAGCGGCTCTGATTTGAGGTATTCCAGCGATGAGTGAGCGCGGCGCGGCGGAGGAGAGCCGACCGCCGCGAGATGTGCAGAACCACGAGAGATGAGGAGAAAGAGCATGCGTATGGGAACGATCCCTTCCGGGGCGGGTCGCGGCGCGCTTGGCGGTCTGCTGGCTATCTTGGTGCTGTCGGGCGGAACGGCGAGCGCGGACAGTGGCATCGCGAATGTGACCTTTACGTGGACCGACCGCCTGGGCAACCCGCACCCGATCGGGTACGCCTGGACCGACGGGTTCTACAACACCACGCTCAGCTCGAACAACTCGGGCGGCACGCCCGGGTTCATGCCCGGGAGCGGCGTGGCGGTGTACACGGGTTCGGCGTTGATCGGGAACCTCGACTTCTTCGGGACTATCTACTCGAACTACGGCATCGGCGGCGTGGAGTGGTTCCGCATCCGCGATGCCGGGGGCAACACGTACAGCCAGCGATGGCCGTCGGCCGGTTTCTACACCACCACGGGTCCGCTGGGCGACAACTTCGGCTTCGGGGTTGACAACAACACGTACCAGAACGCCTCGTACGGCATCGGGCAGGCGCTGATGTTCGCCGATCGATACGCGGGCAACCGGCTCGGCGCCAGCGCGCCGTTCTTCTTCGTTGACTACGACTCGACGCTCACCGGCTCGTTCTACAACAAGTTCGGGCCCGCGGCGGGCAACTCGAGGATCCGGATCGACCGCAACGACTGGGCCTCGTGGGACGTCGTCATGCACGAGTTCGGGCACCATGTGGCGGCGTGGAACAACCTCGACGCCTCGCCGGGCGGCGATCACAATATCGAGGGCGACAACATCGGCGGCACGGGCGCGCCCGCCGCCCTCGGCGCCGATCAGGGATCGAAACTCGCTTGGGGCGAGGGGTTCGGGACCTACCTCGGGCTGACGGCGGTGAAGTACGGCAACCTCGCCGCGGCGATCCCCGGCCTGCCCGCCGATGAGTACGACACCTGGTACGACGACTACGACTCTTCCGGCACCCGCGCCCTCAACTACAACCACCTGAACTTCAGCCTGAACATCGAGCGGCCCGAGGGGCTGCGCGGCGGGGCCAACCCCAACGGCTCGAACGCGGGAACCTACGTCCTGCGCACGCTCCGCGGCGAGGGCAGCGAGTACTCGGTCATGACCGCCATGTGGGACTACTGCGACGACGCCAACGAGGCCCACAGCTTCTCGGTGTACCACGCCAAGACCCAGCGGTGGTGCTCGGACCGCGTCAACTACGGCGATATCGATGCGTGGAACCGCGTCATCACCGCCAACGGCGGTTCCAAGACCTTCCGCGACTACTGGACCAACATCACCGCCGACGCCGGCACGGCGACCGGCCGCGGCAAGATCAGCGGCCTGGCGACCATGCAGAAGGACGAGGCCGTCGCCGCGCTGGGCGAGAGCCTCGAGGCCGCGGGCATCGCCAACGTGCCGGTTTCTCCGGACGGAGACTCGGCTCCGCTCAACACGCGCCGCCCGACGTTCAGTTTCCAGGAGCAGAACAGTTCCAACTCCAACTTCTTCCGCGTGCTGGTGTTCAGCAACGACTGGGCGACGCTGGTCCACGGCTCGCCGGTGATCAACGATGCGACCTTCGCGCTCTCGCTGCTCGACTACACGCCCACGGTGGACCTGCCGCTCGGCACGTTCTGGTGGGTGGTGCTGAACAGCCCCGCGACCGCCAACCTCGCGGACATCGACACCAACGCCGAGCGGTACGCGATGTATTGGAGCGGGGCTCGCCGGTTCACGCTCATCCCGACGCCGGGAGCGGTCGCGATCCTGGGCTTGGGAGGCCTTCTGGCCGCGCGGCGGCGGCGCTCGTGACCCGCGCCCTGTGCTTGTATTGATGCGCGGGCCCTGCCGGCGAAGATCGGCTCAGGGGATCGGCCCAAGGCCGGTCCCCCCTTTGCGTAGAACCGCTGCCGATCGGCCGCGCCCGATCGGGTGTTGTCCGCTTTGGCCACGGCTACGATTCGCCCCCTATGCCCCAGATCACCATCGACGGGAAAAAGTGCGACTTCGCGCCGGGCCAGATGATCATCCAGGTGGCCAACGCCAACGGCTTGACGATCCCGCAGTACTGCTACCACGATGCCCTCTCGATCGTGGCCTCTTGCCGCATCTGCCTCGCCGAGGTCTGGCAGCCCAACCCGCGCAACAACAACGCCCTCGAGGCCATCCCCAAGTTGGTCCCGACCTGCCAGACGGCGTGCGCCGACGGGATGGTCGTCTACACCGATTCGCCCAAGGCCGTCGCCAACCAGAAGGCGGTCATGGAGTACCTGCTCATCAACCACCCGCTGGATTGCCCCGTTTGCGACCAGTCCGGCGAGTGCTTCCTGCAGGATTACAGCTACGAGTACGGCCGCGGCCAGTCGCGCTTCGAGGAGACCAAGGTCAAGAACCCCAAGAAGGACCTGGGGCCGCACGTCTATCTCTACGCCGACCGCTGCATCATGTGCACCCGCTGCGTGCGCTTCACGCGCGAGGCCACCGGCACGGCCGAGCTGCTCGTGCAGGGGCGCGGCAACAAGAACGAGATCGATGTCTTCCCCGGCATCGCGCTCGACAACGAACTCTCCGCCAACGTCATCGATCTCTGCCCGGTCGGCGCGCTGCTCGACAAGGACTTCCTGTTCACCCAGCGTGTCTGGTTCCTCAAGGAGACCCCGAGCATCGACGGTCTGACGGCCAGCGGAGACAACATCACCGTCCACCACAACGACGGGAAGGTCTACCGCTTCAAGCCGCGCACCAACATGGCCGTGAACAAGTGGTGGATCACCGACGAGGTGCGGTACTCGTGGAAGCACGTGCACGGTGATCAGCGGATCGCCGCGCCGGTGCGCCGGCAGTTCGGCGTGCCCATCGAGAGCGACTGGATGCGGGCCTACCGCGATGCGATCACGGGCATCCGCCGCGCCGCCGAGAAGGGCGGACGGCTCGCGCTGGTCGTCAGCCCCATGCTCTCGTGCGAGGATGCCTACTGGCTCGGCCGCGCGGCCTTGAAACTCGATCCGCGGGCCACGCTCGCGATCGGACCCGTGCCGCGCGACGGGCAGGACCGTACCTACCCGGTCGGCGCGAAGGAGACCGATCCCAAGGCGTTCAAGGTCTACGCCGAGAAGGCGCCCAACGCCCGCGGCGTGAAGCGCGTGCTCGAGGCGCTGGTGCAGAGCGAGAATACAGGGGCCGCCATCGTCGCGTTCGATGCGTTCGTGACCGCCTGCAAGAGCGGCTCGGTCGCGGCCGCGATCGTGGCCGGCAACTACCCCAGCGACTGGATCACCGATGAACTCGCCCGCGCGGTCGAGGGCCGCTTCATCGTCGCGATCGACACGCTCAGGAACCGCCTCACCGCTGCGGCCGACATCGTGCTGCCCGGCGCGGTCTGGCTGGAGAAGGCCGGCAGTTTCGAGAACGCCCGCGGCCTGATCCAGGCCTTCGAGCAGGCCATCCCTCCCGTGGGCATCGCCAAGGCCGAAGGTCAGATCGGGCTCGACCTGCTCGCGATCCTCTCCGGCATCGGCCCGCCCGTCGAGCCCACGCAGACGGTCGTGATGAACGAGGACAAGCGTGGGCAGGTGCCCGACGCGACACGGATCGCCGCGCCCGTCGGACGGCTTTTCAACGCCGCCGACACGCGCGGCGAGATGGCCGGCCTGTCGGGCGCGATGTCCGCGTTCGCGACCGAGGTCCGCACGCCGGTTGTCGAGATCGTGCAGGAGCCCGATATGCAGGTGGTCGAACTCTGAGGCCGTCGTCCCGGCGGCCATCGTTCGCGCAAGCCCATGACCTTCATCCTCATCATCGTCGCGGCGCTGCTGCTGGTCGGTTCCGGGATCGCGATCTGGTGGTGGCGCATCTCCGCGAAGATCGCGCCCTACGGCGATGAGGCTGCTCGCGCCCACGCTCGCGCCGAGGAGGCTCGCCGCGAGCGCGAGGCCAACACCCACGTCATCCACGGCTTCGACGAGAAGCCCGCGCGCCGGGACTGACCGTGCCGCGCTACAAACTCACACTCGCCTACGACGGGACCGACTTCTGCGGCTGGCAGAAGCAGTTCCCGCACCAAGACGCCGTCACCGATGCGCCGAGGATGGACAGTGGCATCGGCTTCCAGCCGATGATCCCGGATCCGCCGACCGAAAGCCATCGGCCGGAAGCCGATGCCGCACCCACCCGCCCCCGCATCGAGCTCCGGACCATCCAATCCGTCCTCGAGCGAGCCGTGCGCTCCGTCGTCCACCAGCCGATCATCATCCACGGCGCGAGCAGGACCGACTCGGGTGTCCACGCCCGGGGGCAGGTCGCCGCGTTCAGCACGATCGCCGAAGACGATGCCCGCGGACGCGGCGGGTGGCCGGTCGAACGCGGCACGCACGCGCTGGCTCGCGCCATCAACTCGCGCCTGCCCCACGATGTGCTGGTGGCCGGCGCCGAGGTCGTGGATGAGTCGTTCAACCCCATCAACGGCGCGTTGAGCAAGGGCTACAGCTACTCGATCTGGAACGCCCAGGAGCGCACACTCTGGGACCGTCGCACGAGCCTCCACATCTACCACGCGCTCGATGTCGCCAGGATGCACGCCGCGGCCGATGTTCTTGTGGGTGAGCACGATTTCGCGGCGTTCGCCGCCGCGGGGCACGGGCGGGCGACCACCGTGCGGACCGTCCACGCCTGCGCCGTTCACGCGCCGCGTGAGAGCCTCGTCCGCATCGATGTCTCCGGATCCGGTTTCCTCTGGAACATGGTCCGCATCATCGCCGGCACGCTGGTCGAGGCGGGCAGGGGCAGGCTCTCGCCCGACGACATCCGCGAGGCCCTCGCCACGGGCGATCGCCGCAAGGCCGGGCCGACGCTGCCGCCGCACGGCCTGTGCCTGGAGTGGATCAGGTACGCTTAGGCCCTCGAACCGATGCGCATCCTCCACATCTCAACCCGGCTCATCCTCGGTGGCTCGCAGGAGAACACCGTGCTCTCGTGCGAGGGCCAGGCCCGCCGCGGCCATGAGGTCCATCTGGCGTTCGGTCCGATCTTCGGGCCCGAGGGCTCGCTCCTGGAGCGCGTGCAGGGCTTTCGAGCGGATGGTGGGCAGACCATTACGACCCACGAAGTCCCGCACCTAACTCGCGAGATCAACCCGCTCGCCGACCGCGGGTGCTACCACGAACTGCGCCGGCTCATCTGCGACCTCAAGCCCGATGTCGTGCACACGCACTCCAGCAAGGCGGGCATCCTCGGCCGCGCCGCGGCGTGGGCCGAGCGCGCGCCCGCCATCGTCCACACCATCCACGGCCCGCCCTTCCACCCCAACCTTCCGTGGCACACCAGCCGCCTCTACATCGCCGCCGAGCGCTACGCCGCCAAACGCTGCCACGCGATCATCGGCGTCTGCAACGCGATGGTCGAACAGTTTGTCTCGAACAGGATCGGCAAGCCCGAGCAGTACCACACCGTCTACTCGGGCATGGAGACCGGGCCCTACCTGCACGCGGCGGCCGGAGAATCCCGCGAGCAGGTCCGCGCCGGTCTCGGCCTCGCGCCCGATGACTTCGTGCTCGGCACCGTCGCCCGCCTCGCCGAGCACAAGGGCCACGACGACATCCTCGATGCCCTCGCACAAGACCTCAAGTCCAATCCGAACTGGAAACTCCTCTGGGTGGGCGACGGCTGGTGGCGCGAACGCCTCATCGACAAAGCCATCCGACTCGGCATCGCGGTAACCGAACTCGATCGCACACCCTCACCCCCCTCCGCCCCCTCACCCCGCCACCCCGCCACCCCGACACCCCCTCAACTCCTCCTCACCGGCCTCGTGCCCCCGGTTCGCATCCCCGGCCTTATGCGCGCGATGGATGTCCTGATCCACCCCAGTTACCGCGAGGGCCTGCCGCGGACCGTGCCCCAGGCCCTGCTCTGCGGCACGTGCCCGATCGCCTACGACACCGACGGCACACCCGAGGCGTGCAAGGACATGAAGACCGGGCGACTGATCAAGACCGGCGACCAGGCGGGTCTCCGCGAGGCGGTCCGATGGGCCGCGGAGAACCCCGTGCCGCGTGCGGCTCTGGCGGCGCGCGGGCGAGAAGAGTGTCGCGTGCGGTTCGACGCCGGGCGGATGGTTGATGAACTCGAAAGGGTTTACGCCGCGTGCCATCCATCGACGCCCACGCGGTGACTCGTGGTCACTTCTTGGTCGGATCCGCCGGCGCATCGGCCTTCTTCGGCTCCGCATCCGGCTTGGCCGCGCTCTTCCGCTGCGCCTTATCCGCCTCGATAATCTGCTTCAATACCGAGTCGGTCAGCTTCTCCTCGCTGCTGTTCGGAAAGCCCTGCCAGCGCACGATCCCCGTGCTGTCGATCACCAGCACGTTCGGAATCCTCGCCACGCCCACCGCGCTCTTCATCTGCGCCTTGGTGTCGATCGCCATCGGGTACTCGACCTTGGTCTTCATCCGCGCCACGCGCTGCTCTTCCGGCTTGTCCGATCTCGCGTCGCGCAGCCCCGCGAACACCTCCACCAGCCCCGCCTCCTCGTCGCTCACGCCGATGACCACAAGATCGTCCTTGAACTTGTGCGCCCACTCGTTCAGTTCCGGGATCGCCGCGCGGCAGGGCGGGCACCACGTCGCCCAGAAGTCGATCAGCACGACCTTGTTGGTCCGGTCCGGGGCCTTGGCGTCCTTGCCGAGCCACTTCTCGACGTGGAAATCCGGGGCCTTCTTCCCGCGATAGTCGTTCTTCGCGTACAGATTCTTCTTCGCGAGCTTCGGAAACTCGGCCTTCCCGGGCGCCTCCGCCTTCGCGGGCTCGGGCGTGGGGGGGGTGGTGGTCTTGGCGGGTTCGGGCTGCATGCCCGAGCCCGGCGATTGCGCCGCCGAAACGCCGCATGAACTCGCGAGCACGACCGCGGCCAACACCATGTTCACATCACCACGCATGTTCGGTTTCTCCGTGTTTCCCGGCCGCGTCGCGGCCGGGTCAGTTCTATCGCCCCGGTTCGTCGGGGTTGCTGCGATCAACGCCGCGGAACCCGTTGCGCCACCCCGCACCCGGCCAATAACCGATTGGCCCCTCGCCCGCGAACGCGGGCGATCGTATGACCCGCACCTCGAACGGGCCTTCCCCACGCGGTCTCGTCTACCATTGCCCGGAAACGCGCATGAGCACGCTGAACAACCATCGAAACGGGTCGGATCCGGGGCGCGCGGCGGGCGTGGGGGGGGCGGGGGAGGCCGCGAGGCAGATCCGGCCGCGGCGGTTCGTCCTCGGGGTTTCGGGGGCTTCAGGCGCGGCCTACGCGCTGCGTCTCTTGGAGCAACTGCTGAACGCCGGCGCCGAGGTCCACCTGGTCGTGACGGACTTCGGACGGCGGCTGCTGTTCGACGAGGCGGGCGTGACGCACGTTGACTTCGCGAACCTCTGCCCGACCATCGCCAGCGCGCACGCGGCCGATCGACTGGTCATCCATCCCAACAAGGATGTCGGCGCGGTGATCGCCAGCGGGAGTTTTCTCCACGACGGGATGGTGGTCCTGCCCTGCTCGGGCAACTCGCTCGGCGCGATCGCGACAGGCTGCGGCTCGAACCTCCTCACACGCGCGGCGATGGTGACGCTCAAGGAGCGGCGACCACTGATCGTCTGCCACCGCGAGACCCCCCTGAGCCTGATCGACATCGAAAACATGCGCCAACTCACGCTCGCGGGGGCGATCGTGTGCCCGACCAACCCGGGGTTCTACCTGAAGCCCGAGTCGGTCGATGACCTGGTGGACTTCATGGTGGGCAAGGTGCTGGACCTGCTGAAAGTCGAACACGCGCTGAACACGCGCTGGGCAGACGTGGCCAGGGTGGCCGGCACGCGGAGCGTGACCAGATGAACCTCCCGCCGATCAGCCGCGCCCCCGCCGCGGGCGTCGCGATGCTCAACGGCATCCGCATCGCCGAGCCGCTCTGCGCGGTCTTCCGCCGCAAGCTCAAGAGCGTCGGGCTGAAGTACACGCCCGAGCGCGCGTACATCCTCGACGCGATCATCCGTCGCGCCGAGGTTGGAAGCGCAGAGGTCTCGGGTCGCGGAAGCGGGGGCGGAGGGGGTGGGGGGGGCGGAGGGGGGGGAGGGGGGGTGTTCGAGGCCGACGAGATTCTGACCGCCGTGCGTCAGGCCGGGTTCCGCGTCTCGAAGGCGACGGTCTATCGCACCATCAAGCTCCTGGCCGACGCGGGCATCATCCAGCAGGTGCTGTTCGACAGCGAGCAGTCGCACTACCAGCTTGCCTACGGCAAGCGGAGCTCCGGGCTGCTGATCAACGTCGATACGCGACGGATCATCCCGATCGAACTGCCCGAGGTGGCGGACTTGCGAGACCGCGTGTGCCGCGAGCACGGGCTGGTGCCCGAGGGCCATCGGGTGGTGATCTACGCACGATCGAAGGCCGGCGCCGAGGCGTGATGTCAGGGCTTGGGCGCAGGCCCGGGAGAAGGCGCGGGCGCGGAGCCGGCGGTCCGAGCAACGCCGATCCCGACCTTGTAGATCCCGACATCATCGCACGCCGCGTGCACGCGCACGACATCGGCGTACGGCACCTTCGATGAGGGCCGGATGACCACCTCGATCTCGCCCGCGGCCTTGTCGGCGCGGAACCGCTCGATATAGGCGAGGAACTCGTCGATCGACGCGCGTTGCAGCCCCGTACCGAGCGTCACGGTTGTCCGTCCCTGGGCATCGACATCCAGCAGGATGTCCGTGCGCGTCGGCGGGAGCGCGAGCGGGTCGTTCTTCTTGTCCGGCGACCGGCCGCGTCCCGCCTCGAAGGGGATCGCCGCCTTGAGGAACCACTCGTTGCCCAGGAACGCCGCGCTGGCCATGAAGAAGATCAGGATGACCATCACGATGTCCACCATCGGGGTCATGTTCGGCCCGAAGTGCAGCGAGTGCATGTGCAGGGCATCGCGCCGGCGGAGCCCGCGGCGACGGCGCGAGGAGGATGACGCACTCCCGCTCATGGCGTGCGCTCCGTCGCAAGCCGAACGCTCTTGGCCCCGCCCTGTCCGCACGCCCGCAGAACCGGCTCGACGTTGCCGAAGTTGAGCGCGCGGTCCGCACGCACCTGGATCGATGTGAGCGGCGCGGCCAGGATTCTGCCCCGGATCGCGGCCTCGAGAGCCTTGCTGTCGGCCATCGGCTCGCCATCGGCCTGCACGGTGATGCCCAGACTCTTCCAGCCCTCCGCGCCCTCGGCCACACGCTCGGGCGCATCGGCCAGCTTGGCGACGGTCACGATCATCACGACCGGCGACGCTTCCTCGGCCCCGCGCGCCGACGGCGGCAGACGCACCGCAAGCCCTCGATCCGTCGAGAGCTTCCCGACGATCAGGAAGAAGATGATGAGGCACATCACCACGTCGATCAACGGGGTGACGTTGATCGATTCGAGGGACGAGGCCGGGGGTTGGACGATGCGTCGGCGCAAGGGATTCCGGGGGGCAGGAGGGGCGACGAGTGAGCGGCCGATCAGGTGCGCGGAGTGGTCACGGGACGCGGAGCCGGCGCACGCGGCGGCATCCCGCCCGCGGAAACCCCCGCCGCGCCGCGCACCCGCGCATCCTCGGGCAGGATCTCGACCAGTTCGCTCGCCGCGACCATCGCGCGCGTGCAGAGTCGATCAATGCGGCTGCGGTAGAGGCCGAACACGGTGAGGCACGGCACGGCCAGCAGCAGCCCCAGCAGCGTGTGCATGAGCGCCTTCGAGATGCCGGTCGAGAGCACGTTGGGGTTGGCCTGACCTTGTGCTTCACCGAGCGCGAGGAAGGCCAGGATCATGCCCCACACCGTTCCCGCCAGACCCAGCAGCGGCCCGAGGTTGCCGATCACGTTCAGCGGCTCGATGCGACGGAACCACCGCGAAACCTCTTCGCTCGCGGCCATCTCCGCCGCCTCGCGCATGCCGCCCTTGTCGTCCGACGGGCAGTTCATCGCCGCGCGGACGATCCGGCTGGCCATCGCGTCATCCTCATCCGCGAACTGCTTCAGCTCGCTCCATCGCCCGCCCTTGGCCATCGTCGCCATGATGTTCACCGGCTCCGTCGGCGCGATGATGCTCTCCCGCACCTCGATGAAGCAGATGATGATGATCGTCCAGCCCGCCAGCGATCCGATCACCAGCAGGATCATGAACAGGTCGAAGGCTTCACCCACCAACTTCATCAGCGGGACCTTCTGGGTGGTCTCGGCCGGCGCACTGGTGGCGGGTGTGGTTGGCGGAGTTGTGGGGGAGGGGGGGGTGGTCTGCGCCAGCACGGCCTGCGCGCCCGTGAGCAGCAGACACGCGGCCAGCAAAAGCGTCACACAACGGAGCATGGCCCACCCCCGGCCGCGGCCGGTCGGGGAGACGAGCGAAAGGTTGTTCAGCATGGTCATGGGGGGAGAGTTTAGCGTGGCACGGGCTTCCAGCCCGTGGCGTTCGGCACTCGTGAGTTCTACCCGGCCAACGCGTCTCATGCGCCAGTGGCCTTGTCCTCATCTTCCTGTGTCAGCTGGCGGCTGATGGTGTACGCTCCGCTCATCCATCGCCCGAGGTCCGCCAGGCGAGCACGATCGTCGGCAAACGGGAACGTCGGCGAATCCGGCGGCACGGGCTTGCCTGTGCTGGGGCAGCGGGCCCACCCGCGGGGCAGGCGCTGGCCATGTCCGCCACGCGATGCGCCCTCGCCGAGCACCGCCGCGAGCCGGCGAAGCTCGACCGCGCCCTCGCGCGCCGCCCACGCCCCCGCGCGCGGCGGCTCGATCGTCACGCGGCGCAGGGTCATCCCCTCGCCCGCCGTCTCGTCTGCCACGGGCTCCATCCGCACGCGCCACACCGACAGTCCCCGCTGCGTCTCCGCTTCGACCAGCGCGGGCGCGATCCGCTCCGCCCACTCGATCGCGACGATCGCCGAGCCGTCGATGATGCGCTCCCAGCCGAGGCTGTCGAGATCCTCGGCGCTCGTGAGGCGATACGCATCCGCGTGGAACAGCCGGATCGGCTCGTCGGCCTCGCCACCCCCCGCCCCGCGCACGTACTCATTGACGACGACATAGGTTGGCGAACTCACCACGCCCGCATCAAACCCCAGCCCCAGCGCAAGCCCGCGCACCAGCCGCGTCTTGCCCGCGCCCAGCGGGCCATCGATGGCGATCAGGTCGCCCGGGCGTGCGATCGTCGCCAGCACGAGGCCGATGGAAAGGGTCTCAGACTCACTTCGAGAAGCGATCAGCCATTTTGGGGAGGGCATCCGAGATTCTATGAGGAGTCTCGCACAAGCCGATGTGGACCGTCGCTGTCAAGCGGTTTGCATGGACAATCTGCTTGACATCAAGGGGGGGGGGAGTATTCTGACTCAACTGCACTCGCTCTTGATTGTGCGACTGCACGAGGTTGTAGCCGGATTCGTGTGCTTCCGTATCTCGGAGTGTGCGACTTGGCTCATCGAATTCTGACATACGGTGTTGGCGCTATTGCTGCTGTCGCATCGACGGGAGTTGGCTTAGCTCAGGATCAGGCTGCCGTTCAATCGTGGCTAGACTCTCAATGGGAGTTGGCTCGCGGCATGCCGCCTTCCAATCTCGTCATGATTCGTTGGCACATGGCAGATGTTTACGTACCGAAGCCCGCGGAACTCACGGAACTGCGGCGATTGGTCGGCAGCAGCCCGAACGCACCTCAACGAACGATCCTCGAACGATACGATGCCGTCCGAGCTGGAAGCCCGCCCACATCGGAGTGGACACTCTGGTCGAACGGTGATGTGCTCAGGATGAACTGCACGAGCATTTCCCCGAAGTCCATCGCGGGTGCGTTCGCGGATATAGCTGTCAACGGTGATGTGTCCTGGGCTATGTCCGCAGAAGGGCTTGATATTCAGGACACGGCCAACCCGGACCCCGGGTTCGATCGGCGTCAATGGTCGAATGTAATGAAGAATCAGTTGGCGCTGCTGTTAACATCCGGGATATCCCACGCTGCGACGCTGCATGCTCCGGCCCCGGTGGTCGTGGTGAGCGGATCACAGTGGGTAGGGCGGACCGAGCCGAAGAACGGCTGGCAGATTGAAGTGCGAGGTGGATGGAACAGGTCCGATGAACGCGGGTTCATAAGTGAACTATCGGTCTTGCCGGCGTCGGGCGACCCGAACGAAGGAGTCGTTTATCGTTCTTACGACGTCCAACATCGTGATGTGGTCAACCTGCATGTGCCGTCGCGAGTAGAACAGTTCGTGGAGGGGAATCGCATGTTCCGTACATATGCGTATCACTCCGCAGAGCAGGTGACTGCCGACTACGTGGAGCGGTTGGTCAAGGTGCCGGAGCCAGGCACGCCGGATGTCATCAGGGGCGTGGTGTCTCCCACGATTACGATGGATTTGCGAAGCGGTGTCAGACTCCAGACAACGCGCGATCAGTCGGGCGTCTCAACACTTGCAATTCCTCCCTCGCGTCTCAAACGTGAGTGCGCATGGTTACGTACTTCAGGGTGGGTGTGCTGTGGTTGCATTATCGCGGCGCTCGTTGCGTTGCGACTCCGTCGCAGCGCCGCAACGCAGTAGTCCGATGGCCTCAAACACTTGAAAGGGCTCGCTCATGTCGTCATCCGCGAATCGTTCACCCGGTGCCGTGTACGGTGCGTTGGCCGCTGCTTGCTTGGCTACGGCTGTCATGGCGGCGAACTCCTGCTATATCGCAATCACGCCCTCGTGCTGCTCTGTCGCCGTCGGGGCACAGCCCGATGTCGCCAGGGTGTGCGGTGGCATTGTGTGCGGAGACTGGATCTGCCCAGGAGGGAATCCCAACATCAACGATGTTGCCAAGGGCACTCCGGGAAAGAAGGCGTTCACGTCGGCCGGATCAGCCGGATGCAAGTGGAACCCTGCCAAGTGTCATGGATCGACATGCTCTCCTGCAACGACCACGGCCCCCTGCTCAATCGCGAGCAACTGTTACAGCTACACGCTTACGGGCGCAAGTTGTCCATAGCAAGATCGTTATGAAGCGTGCAACTGAAAAAGAGAGTCCGCGTATGTGCCAAGTGGCGTGTGTTATCATTACACTCTTGCTGTCTTCATACGTGGTGATCGTCGGTATCGCAAAGTTCGCGGACATTCCGGTATTTGTACGAGATCTGTCTACATGGACGTTAGTGCCACGATCATGGCTATTGGCGATTGCGTTTGCAGTGCCAGC
The DNA here is from genome assembly GCA_020846975.1 of Phycisphaerales bacterium. Taxonomy (GTDB): domain Bacteria; phylum Planctomycetota; class Phycisphaerae; order Phycisphaerales; family UBA1924; genus JADLCX01. The sequence goes on along the minus strand of JADLCX010000054.1, from coordinate 161,836 downwards.
GACAGAGGTGTGTGTTGCGGGTGCCATGATGTCAAATCTCGATCGCAGATGGCCATCCACGGTAATGCTGGTGTTGCTGTTGCTGTATACAGCGTTCTTCATCATGCATCTGCTTGTAGGTGTACAGCCCTCGTGCGGATGTGGGGGGCAACTTGATCGACTGATCGGTTGGCACGACGAGGCTTGGTGGCTGATCGCTCGCAATGCATGTCTTGCTCTGTGTGTATCTCTGGCGCTGTGGCTGCGCGGTCGTGTGAGAGCACAGGGTGTCACGCACCCCGGTGTAACTGCCGCTGGCAATGCTCGTGCCGGATTCACGCTGGTGGAACTGTTGCTCGTAATCGGGCTGGTCAGCATATTGGTCGCTCTCTTGATGCCATCATTTGAGAGCGTTCGGGCGAGAGCGCGTACGACGAGCTCTGTGGCGACCTTGCGGTCTCATACGCAGGTGCTTGCCACGTACGCCGTTGATCACGACGGACAGTTCCCCTTCTTTCTAGATCCAAGTCAGGCGTTTTCGGAGGTGATCAACCCCGCGAATGGATACCGAGCGACTGTTCCGTACTTCGGTGCGCACTTTTCATGGAATGTCGCGCTCGCCGATGGATATTATGGGGGAGACAACTTCTCAGCGGTCTTTCGGTCGCCGGATTCACCGTCCGATCCTGGAGGTAGTACACATTTCTACCTGCCGTGCGTCACGGTTGCGCACGCCAAGTACTGGAATCTCGCGTCTCGCACCGGTCCAGCGCAGCGAGGCTCGCAACGCTGGTATGAGTTAGCATACCCCGCAAACAAAGTGATCTTGTTGGACGCATATCGCTACGGCAGCGCGGAGTCTCTTCGACTCAACGAGGAGGAACGCGTAGCTCTCGGTGATTGTTCGGCGAGCGAGTTCCGAGGACAGGAGTTTCGAGGGTCCGCAGTGGCCGGTGCTGACGGCCCTTGGCCCGGGGCAATGCACGGAGCGGGTCTCCCTCTAGGACATCACACGCTCGACGGAGTTCGTGGACGAGACCTCTTGAGGTGAGTCAGTCATCCGCCGAAATGCTCCGCGGCCCTTCCTTCCCCGCCACGCGCTCCATGTACCCCTTGCCCTTGCGCTCGTATTTCGTGAAACCCAACCGCTCGAGGTTCTTGTTGCTCAGCCGGCCCTTCTCTTTGAGCGGCGAGGCGTTCCCCGCGATCGCCGGCGCGACGATCGCGCGGCGGCAGGGCTCGCCCGTCTCCGGGTGCTTGGTGAGAGCGGCATCCTTCATCGACTGGAAGTGCTCGAAGCTCTTGCCCGTCGGCTCGCCGCGCTTGTCGAGGATTTCGTAGACGTACGTGGGCATGGCAATCGAGAACGGCGACCTTTCGTTTCAACCCAACCGCGGTTACTTGATCTCCGCCGGGCTCATGGCCAGCAACAGGCTGATCTTGCCGATCTGAGCCTTCGTCAGGTTGGCGTCGTTGATGATCTGGTGGAGCATTTCCTGCCGCTCGTAGTCGCTCTTGCCGTCAAACTTGCGAGAGACTACGAGGACATGCACGTTGCCCTTGTACCCGTCGGAGACATCGATCGTGTCACTCCTGAACCGCGTGCGAAGCGCGTCTTCGAGCTTCCTCTTGAGGTCGAGCGACCCTCTCGCGGGCGAGCGAGACTTGCGGCTCGCTCTCTTGGCGGATGACTTGTTCAAGCGTTGTTCTCCAGCCAATCCCACACTTCGCCGATCGCCTCCAAGAACTTCTGTGCCTTGGGCACGCCCGGAGACTTGGGATCGTATCGCCACTCCGGCGACCAGGTGTTCACCTGACTCGTGAACGCCAACCTCGCTTCGCCCGTGAACAGACGCAATCGCGTGCCTTTGGGCAAAAGGTCGGTCACGAGAGCTTCAAGTCCGTGGGAATAGACGCTCTCGTGCTCAAGGTCGAGCTTCTTACGCAGTGCGGCCAGTGTGGAACATCTGTGCCGCTCCATAGCCTTGGCCTTGATCTTGCACTCGATCGCATACCCAGCGAGGTACATGGCTCCGCGTGCATGAGGTTCACCCTTGGAAAACAGGGCACGCGCATCCTTCCTTCGGTAGATTGCGGCCTTGGCCTGTTCAGAGATCCCCTGATGCTTCCACACCATAACCAGTGACTCTCAGTCCAGGGTTTCGCTCTCAATGCTCGCCTTCTCCCCCGCCAGTTTCTTCTCGACGTACTTCTTCACCCAGGTCTCGAAGCTCTTGCCCGCCGCGGGGTCGCGGTCGCTGAAGGCCAGCCTGCGGATGTCGGTGTACGCCACCTTGATGTTCGGCTCGCCGGGGATCGAGGGCATGAGCCGGATGAAGGAATCAGCCGAGCCCCGGCCGCGCTGGCGGTCGAAGAGGTAGCCTGACACCGTCCGCCCGTCTCCGAGCGTCAGCGTCACATCCCCTCGAAAGTCGAAGGCCTTCTCGATCGCCTGCGTGGCGAACGCGGCATCCTCGCCGAGGTCGTAGGTCTGGCCCACCGGCGACGCGGCCGCGGCGGGTTCGGGCATGGACTTGGTTTCCTGGGGCATGATGGCAAGGGTAGAAGCGTCGCACCGCCCACGCCGCATCACCCGAACGTTCGCCCGGAGTCCGGGTCCATCATCTTCCACTTCCGGTCCTTGCACATCCGGCTCAAGACCGGCCACGCGAAGTCCTCATCCGTGATCGTCACCATCACCTGCATCACGTCCGACTTCGGGTCGCCATCGCCGGGCAGTTCGACGATGAACCCCGGCCCGTACAGCACGCTCATCCCCGCCGCGTTGCCCATGCCGCGCGGGCCCGAACCGTCGCCCGCGACGTTGAACCGGCCCAGCCCCTCGACGACCTCGCCCACCGTGCCCAAGGGTTCCATCGCGCCGCCGCCCGCCGCGCCGGCGGGCTGGTTGATGAGCACGATGGTCCGTTTTCTGGCCACGGGGCGGGGAGTGTAGCGGTGCGGCCGCGGTCTCCGCCGCTCACTCCTCCTCGTCCGCCCCCTCCTCCGCCTCCTGCTTCGACAGCAGGTCGTCGATCACCTCCACCAACTGCGACAGCGGCACCGGCTTGAGCAGGTAGCTGTCCACGCCCAGGCTCTCCGCGTACGCCTGGTGCCGCTTGCCCTCGTTGGCCGTCACCATCACCACCAGCGGCGAATCCTCGTGCCCCTTGATCTTCTCGAGCACCAGGAACCCCGACCGCTTCGGCAGCATCATGTCCAGCACGACCACATCCGGCGGCTCCTCCGACTGGCACGCCGCCACCGCCGCGTTGCCATCCGCGACCGTCATCGTCTCCGCCCCCTCGGCCTGCAGCGCGACCTCGATCGACTCCAGAATGTCCGGGTCGTCGTCAACAATCAGGATGCGCACACCATCGAGCCTGCCGGACATCGTGTGCTCCGTGGGTGGCTGGAGAGCCATGCCGTGTTCCTCAGTGTAGTGTCGTGGGGGTGTCGGAGTGTCGGGGTGACAAGGTAGTCGCTCTGCCTTCGCACTCACCCCGCCACCCCCTCATCCCCTTCCCCCACCCGCCGCAGCCGTGTCCCGCTCCGTCCACTCCTCGATACGTCCCATGTCCTCATCCCTGATCCACGGCAACGCTCGGATCTTCTCTTTCAGCGCGCCCGGCATCGGCCGCCCCAATCGCTCATGCCGCGGCCGGCTCTTCCAGTACCGGTGCAGCCACAGGTTCTGTTCCGGGGCCTTCCGCACCAGCGCCTCGATCGCCCGCCGGTAGCGTGCGGTGATGTAGAACAGCGGGTCCGGCTGCCCCTTCCAGTCCTCCGGCTCGATGATGTCCTCGATGTCGATCCGGTACCGGAACGGCTCGCCCGTCCAGCTCGCAAACCCCAGCCCGTGCCCGTCGGCGACCCCGAACTGCCCCGCCTCGGCCCGGTCGTCGCGCCCCCACACCAGTCGCCGCGCCTGCCCGCAGATCACCGGCGCCTCGTGCTGAATGGCCAGCAGCCCGATCGACTTGTACGAACTCGCCAGCCGGTTGAAGAACGGCACGAACAGCCCGCGGTCTCCGGCGTTCTGGTCCGCGATGAACCCCACCAGCCCGCCCCGGTCCATGATCCGCGGCACCTCCTCCGCCGCCCCGAACTTGTCCACCAGCACCAGCCCTCGCCGCTCCCGCGTCTGCCGCAGCCACGAGTCCATCGGCTTGAGGTCCAGCGGCCGGTACAGCGCGTTGACCCCGAACCCCAGCAGCGCCAGCGTGTACCCCAGCAGTTCCCAGTTGCCCGAGTGACCCGTGATCAGCACGCACGGCCGCCCGCTGACCAGGTGCCGCACCGTGCGCCCGAGATTCCCCACCCGGATCCGCTCCGACCACGAATCGTGCGTCATCAGCCGCGGCGTGTACGCCATCTCCACCGCGAGCATGAACAGGTGCTCGTACGACTCGATCGCGCGCCGCAGGCGCTCCTCCTCGGGCATCCGCGGGAATGCGACCGCGATCGCCTCCATCGCCCGCTTGACGCGCTTCGGCTCGAACCTCGCCCACCCGCGACCCACCGCCCGCGCCGCGCGCAGGTTCGTCTCCAGGTCGCCCAGCAGCATCGACCCGATCGCCGCTCGGGCCGCCAGGTAGGCCGGGTAGTGCAGGATCGCGGGGAGCTTGCGCTTCTTCTTCTTCGACATCGGCTGCGGAACTCCGGACTCCGAGTTCCACGCTCCGAGTTCCCGATCAGTACTGGTTCCCGATCAGCGTGTTCAGCCGGTTCTCGTTCAGCACCGGGATCGACGTCTCCGTCGCCTTCTTGAACAGCTCGTCGTACCTCTTGGCCGCGCGCTGCAGCCGCAGGTACTCGTCCACCACCTCCACCGGCGCCGTGCTCGCCGGCTCGGGGGGCAGCACGGGCCGCTCGCCCAGCACCAGGAAGTCCACCTCGCCCGACAGCTCGTCCATCACCTTGCCGCCCCAGCTCGCGATCTTGGCGCGATAGTCGGCCTGCTCCTGGATCGTCGCGCGCCCGTCGTGGTTGGTGTCGAAGTTCCCGTAGATCACGAACACGTACGTCTTCTTCGGGTCGTACACCGCGTTGGCCAGCACGTCGCCGCGCACCACCGGGTTGCCCCGCTTCTCGCGCAGCACCCGCACCGTCGCCGTGTCCTGCTCGACCTTGATCACCTCCACCGCCGCCTTGCCCTCCGGGTAGTCGCCCGTCTCCCCGTCGGGACGGATCGCCGTCGGCTCCGAGTACACCGCGAAAGGCATGCCCACCACCAGCTTGTTGTCGCGCCCGATGTCGATCACCGCCGTGCCGTCAAACGAGTTCACGCCGATCACCTTCGCATCCACCAGCGAGTATTCGCTCTGCCCGGCGATGCGCTTGCCCTTGAGTTCATCCTGCAGCTTCTGCGCCAGGCTCTTGGTCAGCACCAGTTCCCGCTGCACCGTATCAAGCTGCTTGTTCAGTTCCGCTTCCTTGGCCGACGCCTCGTCGCGGGTCTTCTGCACCTGCTGGTCCGCCGTCGCCTTGTACTCGTTGATCGATGAGCGGAGCTTGTCCACCTCGTCCTTGTACTTGCCCAGATCGGTGTTCAGCGCGGCCACCGTCGTCTTCAACTGCTCGTCGATGCTCTGCACGCGCTTCACCTCGGCGATCTTGTCCTCCAGGGCCCGGTCCTTGGCAGCGTTCGCGTCCGTGAGCTGCTTGGTCAGCGATTCGATCTGCGTGCGGTAGTCCCGCGCCATCGCCAGCAGGTTCGGGGCGGTCGTCTCGCCGAACTTCTTGGCGATGTCGTCGGCGCTGTCGCCCGCGTTCCCCGTCACCATGCTCATGATCTTGCCCTGGCTCTCGATCATGTACCCCACCACGCTCTTGTTGGCGCGCTTCGCCGGGTCCTTCAGCCGCACCACCGTGTCGCGCCCGCGCTCCTCCAGCCGGATGAACTCCTGCGTCCCCTGCTCGAGGTCCTGCACCTGCTTCTTGGCGTTGCTCGCCATCGACCACATGATCACCGTGGTCACGAACAGGCCCAGGGTCGCGATCCCCAGCACCGTCACCAGGATGCCGACGCCGAGGCTCGATGATGTACGTGCAGCCATTCCGTATCGCTCCAATCAACTTGGGCCGGGCGCGCTGCCGGCGGTCTTCGCGGCAGACAGATTCAGAGGCAGGGCCAGCACGCCGACAGGTTTTTCCGCAAGGGAACAGTCCGGTACGCGGCCGCCACTCGCGGGGATGCGAACGTGCCGGTTCCGGGGGAGGCGAAGTGTCGCCGAACCGACCCGATCCGTCAACTCGACAGCACGGACAAACCCATCCTAGCATCGTCCGAACTTTCCGGACGGCGGGTGCCATCACCCCCTCACCCCGACACCCCGCCATCACCCACCCCATGCCCTCCTCTCCCGACCTCATCATCCTCGGCGGCGGCGGCCACGCCCTGGTCGTCGCCGAGGCCGCCGCCCTGGTGGGCATGAACCCTTTGGGGTTTCTCGACGATTCCCCCGCCGCGTCCCTCGCAACCGGCCCCGGCGCGCTCGAGCGGCTCGGCGGCTTCTCCGACCTCGAACGCCTCCTGACCACCGGCGCCACCGGCCGCGCTGCCGCCATCATCGCCGTCGGCAACGCCGCCGTCCGCCGCCCGCTCATCACCCGCCTCCGCGCCCTCCGCAAGCCCTGCGCCACCATCGTCCACCCCTCGGCCAACGTCTCCCTCTCGGCCACCCTCGGCGCGGGCGTGCGGATCGTCGCCGACGGGGGCAAGAGCGATGGGGGGGTCTTCGTCGGCCCCCGCGCCGTCATCCACACCCGCGCCCGCATCGGCGACCACGCCATCATCAACACCGGCGCCATCATCGAGCACGAGTGCGAGATCGGCGAGAACGCCCACATCGCCCCCGGCGCGGTCCTCGGCGGCCGCGCCATCGTCGAGCCCGACGCCCTCGTCGGCATCGGCTCGCGCGTCATGCTCAACATCCGCATCGGGGCACAGGCCGTAGTCGGCTGCGGCGCGGTGGTGGTCCGGGATGTTCCCGCTCGCGCGACCGTCATCGGCGTTCCAGCCAGGTCCACGCACTGACCGTGGCATCGGCATCCCTGCCGATGTGCGTTCAAGCGGGGTCAACCCCCGCTTGAACGCAGCGAGAATCGTGTGCCTCACGCGTCCGTCCCGACGGCGTTGAGCCGTCGAGACGGATCATGGGCAAGGATGCCCATGCCACTCACACATCCAGGTTCTTCACCTCCAGCGCGTGCTCCTCGATGAACTTCCGCCGCGCTTCCACTCCCTCGCCCATCAGGATCGTGAACAGCGTGTCCGCTTCCGCGGCCCCGTCCCACGTCACCCGCAGCAGCGTCCGGCGCGTCGGGTCCATCGTCGTTTCCCACAACTGCTCGGCATCCATCTCGCCCAGACCCTTGAACCGCTTCACCTCCAGCCCGCGCTTGCCCACGTCATAAAGCCCGCTCAGGATCCCCGGCAGGTTCGCGACCTCGACGACTCGGGACGCCCGGCTCTCCCCGGCATGCCGGCTCTCCGAGCCGGCGGCCTCTGTTCCATCCTCCTCAGTCGCTGGTGCAGCGGTGCTCGGAGCGGATGTGACGACCTCCTCCACCGCCACGTCCTTCCTCAACTCCCACGCGTACTTCGTCGGCAACTTGTCCCCGGTCACCGACTCCTCCTGCACCAGCGTGTAGTCGTTGATATCCAGCCCCAGCCGCCCGAGAAGCTCGAACAGCCGCTCCAGCTCCCGATTCTCGTGCAGCTCGCGCATCTGGCCGAGCGAAGTGCTGTGCGCCGGCAGCGCGGCCCCCGTCTCCGTCGCGATGCCCTCCCCGCCCGCGGCCGAGACCAGCGAGCCCCCCTCGTCCATCTCCGCCAGCACCAGCCTGTGCTCGTGCGCCACCTTCCGCGCATCCGCCTCGCTCCACGCCCACGCCTCGCCGCCCATCCACACCACCCGGTGAGTCGGCAGCTTCTTCCGTCCCGACGGGTCGCGGTCACGCGCACCCAGCAGATCCGCGAACTTCACGCCGCGGCGCTCCGCGATCTCGACCAGTTCCCCCAGCCGCCGCAGCACGCGGATCAGCCTCGTCAGTTCCTCGCCCTCGACCCGCTTGGCCGTCGTCGCCTGACGTGTCTTCTCGTCAAACACCACCGTTGACGCATCCGCCGCATCGGTCTTGCGGATCACCAGCGACGCCCGTTGCAGCCCCACCTCCATCAACATGTCGTCCAGCTTCGCATCGTTCAGCACATACTGCGTGCGGCGGTTCTTTCCCCCGCCCCATGCGAGCTGATACAACGGCGGCTGCGCGATGAACACCTTCCCGCGCCGGATCAGCTCCGGCATCTGCCTGAAGAAGAACGTCAACAGCAGCGTGCGGATGTGCGACCCGTCCACATCGGCGTCGGTCATGATGACGACGCGCCCATACCGCAGCTTGGAGATGTCGAACTCCGTGCTGATGTTGCACTTGAGCGCGCTGATCAGCGTCCGGATCTCCTCGAACCCCAGCACCTTGTCGATCCGCGCCTTCTCGACGTTCAGCAGCTTGCCGCGCAGCGGCAGGATCGCCTGGTTCTCGACGTTCCGCCCCTGCCCCGCCGAACCACCGGCGGAGTCACCCTCGACCAGGAAGATCTCGCTCGAATCGACATCCTTGGTCTTGCAGTCCTTGAGCTTGGCGGGCATCGATCCGCTTTCCAGCGCGCTCTTCCGCCGCGTCAGCTCGCGGGCCTTCCGTGCCGCCTCGCGAGCCTGCGCCGCGTTGATCCCCTTCAAACACAGCTTCTTGGCCTCGCTCGGGTGCTCCTCCAGCCACGCGCCCAGGGCCTCGCCCACCGCCGCCGACACGAACCCCTCGACCTCCGGGTTCAGCAGCTTCTCCTTCGGCTGGTTGTTGAACGTCGGGTTCTGCAGCTTCACGCTCACGATCGCCACCAGCCCCTCGCGCAGGTCCTCACCCGTCGGCACCGGGTCCTTCTCGCGCAGGATCTCCGCACGCTTGGCGTAAGCGTTGAGCGTCCGCGTCAGCGCGACCTTGAACCCGCCCGCGTGCGTCCCGCCGTCCACGTTGTTGATGTTGTTCGCGAAACTCAGCAGCGTCTCGTTGTACCCGTCGTGGTACTGCATCGCCACCTCGCAGAACAGGCCGTTCTCCGAGTCGGTCTTCTTCACGTGCACCGGCGCGCTCACCGCCGTCTTGCCCGTCATCAGGTGCTCGACATACTCCAGGAGCCCGTCCTTGCTCTTGAACGTGTCCTGCCTCATCCGCCCGTCCGGCCCCACGCGCTCGTCCCGCAGCCGGATCGTCACCCCAGGGTTCAGGTAACTCAACTCCCTCAGCCGCGTCTGCAATGTTGTGTAGTCGAACGTCGTGTCCGGGAAGATCTCCGGGTCGGGCATGAACACGACCTTCGTGCCCGTCTTCAACCCCGCCCCGCCCCCCGCATCCATCCCGCCCACCACGTGCAGTTTCTCGCTGGTCCGCCCGCGCTCGAACGCGATCTTGTGCACCTTCCCCTCGCGGTACACCTCGCACTCCAGCCACTCCGAGAGCGCGTTCACGCACGACACGCCCACCCCGTGCAGCCCGCCCGAGACCTTGTACGCGCTCCCCTCCTCCCCGAACTTGCCTCCCGCGTGCAGCACCGTCAGCACGATCTCCACCGCCGGCTTCCCGTCGTACGCCGGGTTCTCGTGCTTCTTCGGCCCCAGCGGGATCCCCCGCCCGTTGTCCACCACGCTGCACGAGCCGTCCGCGTGGATCGTCACCGCCACCGTGTCCGCGAACCCCGCCATCGCCTCGTCGATCGAGTTGTCTACGACCTCGTACACCAGGTGGTGCAGCGCCCGCAGATCGGTCCCGCCGATGTACATGCCCGGCCGCAGCCGCACGGCCTCAAGCCCCTCAAGCACCTTGATCTGGTCCTCGCCGTAGTTCGAGTTGGCGGCGTTGGTGTTGGGTGAGTCAGACACGGCGGATCACTCCTGATTGGACAGGCACGCATCGCCAGCGGGGGGGGGGGGAGGGGGGGCTGACCAGGCGCGCATCGAAAACTCGGGTTGGTGGCGATCAAGACCGGGGCCGGGGCCGCGAAGGCCGTGGGGGCCGGGAGCGGGGCCGGGACCGGACTGATGAACAACCATAGGTCGGCCGACCGCCACCTTGCGGCGTAGTTTGGCTGATCGAAGTCGCCCGGCCGTGGTCGCCCACCGCCGCACACGGGCCCGCTCCGCCCCGTTGACAATCTCTTCCCGGCCGCGCCCTCGCGCCGCGACCGTCTCGGTGATGGAGAGGCATCAGATCGCGAGATGCAAAGAACCGGAGTCCGTCCGCGCAGGACCGGGAGAACGCGGCCGTACATGACATCATGGACGATCAAGCGCGCCCCCGGAAGCCATCGGTGATCTCGTTCGGCCTCGCCGCCTTCGGCGCGTTGCTCGGTATCGCGGGTGTGCCCCCTCGCGCCCGGGCGCAGCCGTGCATGGTCTCTCAGCGGCTCTTCCAGGGGCAGGTCAACATCACCGGCGACAACGCCGGCGAGGTCGCCGCCGCCGATTTCAACGGCGATGGGCTCACCGACCTCGCGGTCGCCTACTACTCAAGTTCCCTCACGATCCTGAATCAGACCTGCGCCGGCTCGTTCGACGTGGCGGCCTCGTTTGCGATGGCCCCCTCGAGGGTGAACAGCGTCAGCGCGGCGGACCTTGACTCCGACGGCGACACCGACCTGATCGTCGCGCTCGACGGTTCCGGTCAGATCCGTGCCTTCTTCAACGATGGCGCTGGCCACTTCACGCCCGGTCCAAGCCAGGGGGTGCTCGTGTACGCGGCCAACCGTCAGGCCGCGGCGGATATCGACGGAGATTCCGATGTCGATCTGGTTGTCGCGACCGGCTCCGGCGACAACACCCGCGGCGCGGTCGAGGTGTTCACCAACGAGGGGGACGGCACGTTCGTCCAGTTGCCCGCGATCGTGCTCTCGCTCATGCCGTCCCGCCTCTGTCTCGCGGATGTCGACGGCGATTCGCGCCCCGACTTGCTCGTTGGATGCTTCATCCCTCCGGGGGCGATGGGCAGGCTGATCCTCATGCGCGGCGTCGGTGGCGGTGTGTTTGGAGCCGAGGAGATCGTTGCGGACACGCTCGGCGTGCCGAACGTCTTCCCCGTTGATCTGGATTCAGACCAGGACCTCGACCTCGCCGTCGCCCACTACAACCCGCGGTTCATCGGCGGCTCGGACGGGCTGGTCACGCTCCTGCTCAACAACGGCGCCGCCGCATTCTCGATCACGTCGCAGTTCCCCGTCGGTTCGCGCCCGTGGGGAATCCTCATCCGTGACCTCGACTCGGACGGCCTCGCGGACCTGATTCTCAGCCGCTACCACAACTCGCGGGTGGAGTTCAGGCCGGGAATGGCGGGCGGTGGATTCGGGCCGGTCGTGACCTTCGACATGCCCCATCCTCAGGACCTTGTGCTCGCCGATCTCGATCACGACGGGTTCGACGACATCGTTTCCGGCGACTTCTTCACCGCGAACATCGAGGTTCTATTCAGACAGAGCGCCGATGTTCAGACCGACGGCGTGCTCTCGGTAGGCGATGTCTTTGAGTTCTTGGAAGCGTGGTTCTCCCGCGAGGTCCGTGCCGACAGGAACCGCGACTGCCGGATCACGATCGACGACCTGTTCCGATTTCTCGAAACCTGGTTCGGCGGTTGCAAGTAGGTGCCAGAAGCGTCAACCCGCTCCGGTCACCCCTCGCGCCGCACCACCACCACCCGCTTCCGCCGCGCCGCCGCACCGCCCCCGATCGCGCCGAAGTCCATCAGCACCGCCACGATCAGCAGCACCAGGTACAGCCCCTTGATCCCCCCGTTGTTCATCCCCAGCGCATACGCCAGCGTCGTGAACGGCATCAGGAAGAACCCGAGCACGGGCCACAGCCACTCCCCGCCGAACGCGCGCCCGATGTAGTCGCTGAAAATCCAAAGCAGCAGGATCACCAGCCGCGGAAAACCCAGAGCGATGATGGCGAGAAGGCAGGGCATGGTTGACCTCAAATCAGCAAATCGGAAAAACGGCAAATCAGCAAATCGGACTTGGGCAAAGTCACCTATCAATCATTCGCACCAAGTCCGGGCGGCGGCGGTGAGGAAGCCCGGGGAAGTCGATGGGTCGGCTCAAGCAGGAACTTCTGGATCGTGTCGAGGTGTTCAGCCATCGCGTGCTTGATGTTGTCGATGTTCTCGAGAAACAAGGACGGTCGCGGCGGATACTCGATCAGATGACCGGTGCAGGCACAGCCATCGGGGCCAACACAAGGGAAGCGGACGAGGCTCCGAGCTCACCCGACTTCTGCAAGACCCTGGGGATCGTGCTCAAAGAGCTTTCTGAGACACGCTTCTGGCTCCGAGTTCCAACACGCCGAGGCTGGCTCAAGCCGAATCGACTGGCATCATTGCAGCAAGAGGCTCTGGAACTCAGAAGGATTCTGGGCTCCATCGTCGCCCGCACCAAAGCGCGAACTCGCAAGAAGTAGCCTGTAACATGCTGACCCGACGTCTTGATGTGCTGCTTTGCTGCTTTGCTGATTTGCTGATTTGCTGATTTGCTGATTTGCGGTCCTATGCGACCACCCGCACCACAACTTGCACCACGATCCCCGCCATCAGCCCCGCCGCCAGATCGTCCAGCAGCACGCCCCACCCGCCCGGCTCATCCTGCAGCCGACCCGCCGGCCACGGCTTGAAGATGTCGAACACGCGGAACGCCAGAAACGCGCCCACGAGCGTCAGCGCTGCGCCCGTCGTCGTCCCGATCGCCGCCGAGGGCAGGAACAGCAGCGCGAGACTCTGCCCCGCCGTCTCATCCGCGCAGATCTGCCCCGGATCCTTCTTCCCGAACCTCGCCTCCGCCGCATCGCCATACCGCACGCACGCCGCGCTGAACACCACCACCGCCAGCGCAAGCACACCGTTGTAGACCGCCCAGTTCACGAACGTCCCATCCGGCCCCAGCCCCAGAGCGATCAGCACGCCCGCCATCACCACCGGCGGCATCGACCCCCACGTCCCCGGCGCAGGCCGCAGCCGCCCCAGGCCAAACGTGGTCACCAGCAACTCGCCCCGTTGACTCAACGCGCTCCGTCGCACACCAGCTCTTTCCATTTCCGACTTCCTGCTTCCTACCTACTTCCCCCCAGACTCCCCCGCTCCCGCATCGCCCGCAGCACATACGGCACGCCCGACCACGCCGTCACCACCACCGTCGCCCACACGATCGCCATGATGATGTACCGCGCCCCCGGTGTCGCGCCGTCGAACCCGTCTCCGTGCGTGTCCAGGTCCACACCCGGCCGCGCATCCATCGTCCCGATCAGCACCAGCACCAGCGGCACGCAGATGCACTGCAGGATCATCTTCCACTTCCCGCTCGCCGTCGCCGCGAAACCCACGCCGCGGCCCTCAAACACGCCGCGGATCGACGTCACCAGCAGTTCCCGCGCCAGGATCACCACCACCATCCACGGCTCGACACACGAGATCGGCCCGCCTGAGTGCAGCCGCGAGGCAAACCCCGGCCCGGCCAGCATGATGAACGCCCCGATCACCAGCACCTTGTCCGCGAACGGGTCCATCACCCGCCCGAACACGCTCACCACATCCCACCGTCGCGCCAGGTGCCCATCCAGCGCATCCGTCACCGCCGCGGCCACAAAGACCCCCGCCGCGAGCAGCAGCCACGGGTCCACCCTCGCCCCCCGCGCGACCGGCGAAGCGTCGTAGCTCCACATCGCAAGCATGACAAAGAACATCGCCGCGATGACGAGCCGCGCCATCGTCAGCGCGTTGGGCAGCCTGCGTTGCAACGGCGTTGGCGCGGGCGTTGTCGGCACAGGCTGATCCACGGATCGATGCTAAGCCGGATTCGGGTCTGGGGTCTTGGGGTCTGCGGGTCTCGGGGTTTTCAGTTCCGAGAGACCCGCGGACCCGAGTCTCCTACACTCCCGCCCCGCTCGTCGCTCTGGTTGACGGCCGGGCCCGGTGCACGGGTGGCCCGTGAACCTGGTCAGGGCTTGACCGCAGCAGCCATAAGCGGCCGTCATCCGGTGCCGCCGGTGTCCTGGCCGTCTACCAGCGCGATGAGTGGGTGCCCCGCCTCTCCGAGGCGGGCGTCTTGGGTTTATCGCACCCACGCGCCGTGTTGCGCTTCGACATAAACTTGCGAATCTTCCTCACAGTCAGTCGCGCCGAGCGACTAAGTCGTTAGAGGCTGCTCCACGTACGCGCGCCCGGCCGATAGCATGGCCACGCCGCCGCGGCGTACGCGGGGTGAGTTGATGGCTGGCGGCCTGTGCCCGCGGAAGCGGTGATTCAGCCTCGGAGGACTCATGCCATGCATCGAGAGTTCAGGAGTCGGACACGACGCCGGGATGACACGCGCCGGACGATCGTCGGTTCTCTGGCAATCGCGGCGGTTGTTTTGGGGGGGGGCAGGGTCTGGCGCGTCGGCGCAGACCGGGCCGTACTACGGTGACGTGGATGCAACGCTCCGCACCGAACTCGGCCAGTGGAGCGCCCACTACTGGAACCGTGTTGAGACGGGCGCCAAGATCAAGGTCGGCGACTTCGCATTCAGCAACGCAGCCCTGAACAACCCGCTCTTCAATCCCCTGCGCGGAGCGCGGGCCACACTCGAGCAGTTGAGCATCGTCTCTGCTTCCGCCTGCGATGGCCTCGCGGAGCTCCAACCCGGCTGGGGCGACGCCGCCATCGCCAGCTCCTTCAAGGCGGCGATGAAGGACTGGACCTTCACCACCGACAGCCAGGCCAACCCGTCCGGTACCTCAACCCACATGTCGCTCATCACTGCTTCCGGCGCAGGCTGGACGGTGCAGGGCAACCTGCTCATCTCGACCAACCTGCCACTGGAGAAGTTCACCGGAGCCAACAACACCCCGACTATCCCCTCATCTCTACTCCCCGCGACCCAGGCGGCCATCACCAAGCTCATCGACGCCGGCTCCATCATCGCCGCAGCCAGTGCGGGCACGACTGAGGCCCAATCCTTCATCACCGGCGAAGAGAGTCATGCGACCAAGTTCGAGCGCGGCGTGCAGCAGTTGCTCGCCGACGGCGGTTGGCGCGGCGAGACTTGGCGGGTGGATGCGGCTTTCGGGGTGTTCGGCAGTCTGCCTTTGGTGGGCGTCACCTTTCGTGACGCCTGCGTGCTGCTGAACAGCGTGACCGGTGCGCTCGACGGGCCGTTCTCGCCTCGATCTCCTCTGGTTGCGACTGCATTGCTTGCTTCGCACCCTGAGTACACGGCGGGAACCTCCATCAAGTTCTTCGCATCCAACGGCTGCAAAGGCGGGAACATGGCCGGATGGGTTCCTGTGCCATGTACTCCACCGGCGCTGCCGGGTACCTGCATCCCCGCGACGTTCGTGCCCGTAACCGTGCCCGGTCAGCCGCCCGGCAACCCGGGAAACTGGGTATGCGACTACGACGCTGCCGTGCCGCCCGCGACAGGGGGCACATGCACGTGTCATTACGAGTACAAGTATGCTTCGCCCCTCATCCCATGTCCGGGCGGGGCCTGGGTTCCGCCCATGGGCGGCGCACGCTGTCTCATCATCGAGCGCTGGACCTGTGCGAGCGTGGGCGGCGCGACCTGCATCGGAGCGAGTTGTCCAGGCGGCATTCCCGCGCCGGCAGTCCCCCCGCCTGCCAACCCGATCGGTGCTCCATGTGGCCCCATTGTGCCGTGTACATCCGAAACCCTCTACTGGGCTATGTGATGCCTCGTCCTTGAACAACGCTGATGGATCGCGACCGTGCTAACGAGCATCACGATGTCTAAGTCCACGCGTGCAACGCTTGTTGCAGTCCTGCTGCTCGCGGTCGCGCCGGGCGCGATCACGGCCCTCGTGATCGCGCCCCTTTGGACCGCACGTTGGTGGGTTGACTTTTCGCGGCAACCCTACACCGACATTCTACGTGAGGGCACGACTCGTGCCGAGCAAGTGTCGATCGACTACTACTCCGAGGCGCTCTGGCATGGTTATTCTCACCGGCATTTGCGACCGGAAGTATGGCAGGACCCCCTGGTTGAACTTTCACGCTGGCACTGGGGCGTGCCGGAATCAGGAACGGTGGCCGCACGGGTTGCTTGGTCGCTTCTTTTCGGAGGCTTGGGCGGCGGATTGGTGTTCGCGGCATCGATGTGCTGGCATCTGAGAACCCTCAGATCGATGCGCGCAGATTACTCATCCGCGCCGGCGTTTCGCGCCGCCCTGACTTCGCTCGCCGCCTCTACGAAGCCCTGGTTTCTGTTTATTGCCGGAGTCGCGTTGCTCGCCGGAGGCGTGCTCGCCGTCGCCGTTTACTTTCGAAAGTCCGGTCCCGAGGAACCGCCGATCCTGCAAGTCACTCTCGGCGTCGTCGGTCTTTCATACGTACTCCTTCCGCTGATGGTCACGCGATGCTGGCGTCGGGTGCGAAACCGTCTGCTTCCGCCGGATCACGCCGCCTGTGAGCGTTGTTTGTACCCGCGGAGCGGCTTGAACTCCACCGTGTGCCCCGAGTGCGGGACGCGGCCACCGGCGAACCCGTCATCGCCGTCGACGACTCGGCTTCTGCCGTGGAGGAGCACGCTGGTGGTCGGAGTCGCTGCCTTCGTCTTCGCGTCCGCGCTGCTGCAATCGTGGCGTTTTGTTCTGTTTGCGGCGCACCAGCGATGGCAATGGTACGGAACACTTCGGCCCCTTGGCGCCGCAAATGGGATGCTATGGCTCCCATTCGACCGCACTCTGTGTGTCGAGCTTGAACAGCCCGGTCACGAGCCAGAGCACTGGTACTTCCGCGTCGCCTCGCTCGGCCGCCTCACTCACCGTATCACCACACTTCCTGATTGCAGCCTCTTGGTCGCTTTCCCCGCCGAGCACGGCCAGCAGGAGTTCATGGTCACTGCGGCACACCTTGACACCGGCGGAACTCTAGATCACAGGTTCCGTTGGCTGCATGTCCGATCCCTCGTAGATGTCGAGAATGATCGACGCGGCGCCATGGTGGAACTTCGGGGTCTCTTTTCCGTCACCGATATGCGAGTGTTCGACAGCGATCCGGACGCAACGGACGCGGTGGCCGGCATGCTACGAGCGATCACGCCTGAATCGTTGCCGCACGGCGAGGATGCTCTTTTCTCTAAGCCTGTCGCTCTCGAAACAGTCGTACCGCCGCGAGCAAGTTCGAGCAAGCCCTAGACTGCCTCCATCACCTTCATCATCGCCGCGATCGCCCGCATCTTCTCCGGGTTCTCGCGGAATGTCCTCAGCGCCCTGAAGCTCCGCGGCGTAATCGTCCCCGCCGGCGTCGCGATCAGCCAGTCCGTGAGCTGCTCGACCGGGTGCTCGCCCCGGTCCCCGTGCTTCATCCGCGCGATCCGGAACGGGTTGACCTCCAGCGTGGCGTCGATCCCATCGCCGTTGACGCCGAACATCCTGAACCGGATGCGCTGGCGGCCGTCGGGCGCTCCGCCGCGCTTGAGGGCATAGTCGAGCCGAACGATGCGATGTTCCACCCCGGCTTGTCGACGATCCTCGCCCGCACCGCCCGCGTCGGCAGGTTCCCCTGGAAATGCACAAACCCGACCCTCGCCTGATCCCTCTTGAACAGGTTGAACACGCGGGCAGCATACCCGAAGCCAACCGGCGCACAACGATGCAG
The DNA here is from genome assembly GCA_020846975.1 of Phycisphaerales bacterium. Classification (GTDB taxonomy): domain Bacteria; phylum Planctomycetota; class Phycisphaerae; order Phycisphaerales; family UBA1924; genus JADLCX01. Next base: position 144,163 of record JADLCX010000054.1, on the reverse strand, counting down.
AGCGCACCGCGCAGTACGCAGAGGAATCCGAGGACACCCGAGGGAACAGAGCGAAGGCCAAAGTCGTCTGACTCGAAACCAGACGTCCTCCCCGATTCCTCCGCTGGCCTCTGATCCCTCGGCCTACCGGATTGCCGTCTTTCAAGGTTGCCGAGCCCGCCTCCCCCGGCCCGCCCGCCGGTACAACAATCACGCACATGATTCCAATCCTCCCGATCCTCGTGCTGTCCATCGCCCAGCCCCCGGCAACGCCGCCCGACGTCCCCGCGCAGGCGCCGGCCCAGCCGGGTGCGATCGAGCCGATCCACACCGAGATCACCGTCAAGCCCCCGCCCAAGGTCGTCCCCGGCGCGGCCGACGACAAGATCGCCGACTCCGACGCCCTCCTCGCCGCGCTCGAGACCGCCGGAGCCCAACTGCGCACGCTCTCCGCCGACCTCACCCACATCAACCGCAAGTCCGAGCTCGAAGCCGGCCAGACCGTCATCAAGCGCGGCCGACTGCTCTTCCAGAACGAGGGACAGCCCGCGCCCAAGCCCGCGGCCGACAAGTCCGAGCCCGACAAGCCCGAGCCCCCGGCCGTTCGGCCCGCGCCCGCTCCCGTCCGAGGCAAACTCTTCCAGATCGAGTTCTCCTCCGTCGAGTTCGGCGACGAGCGGCACACCGAGGATCAGGTCTTTGTCTTCGACGGCCAGTGGCTCGTCGAGAAACAGCCGAACAACAAGCAGATGTTCAAGTACCGCGTCGTACCGCCCGGCGCGCCCCCCAACGCCGACCCGCTCGCGATCGGCGAGGGCCCGTTCCCCATGCCGATCGGCCAGAAGAAGGACCGCATCCTCGAACGCTTTTTCGCCACGCTCCTCCCGCCCGAGGACAACTTCCCCGCGCCGCTCACCGATGCCGAAGGCAAGACCAAGCCGAGCATGGCGTGGGTGAAGGACACCTACCAGCTCCGCCTGCTTCCCAAGCCCGGCGCGCGAGAGGCCCGCGACTACCAGGAGATCCGCCTCTGGTACACCCGCGGCCAGTTCCTCCCGCGCGTCGCCAGGACCGTGAAACTCGACGACAGTTCCGACGAAATCCTGCTCACCGACATCCAGACCAACCAGGCCCTCCCCAAGGGGGCGTTCGACACCTCCGAGCCGCCGGGCTGGAACATCCAGGTCCAGCAGTTCGACCAGCCGAAAGCCGATAAGTAGTTCATGATGAGCCAGGCGCCGGACAACGCGGAGTCCGCAGGGCGGGGACGCAGAGTTCGCGCAGGGGAGCCTCCGACTCGAACAACCCTCGACGCTGTTCTCCGCGTCCTCTGCGCGATCTCCGCGTTCTCTGCGTTGCCCGTCGTTCATGTATCGGCCCAGCCCGAGATCGTGCGAGCCTCCGAGCCCGAACCGACCGAGCCCGCTCCCGACCCCGCGCCCCTCCCCGACCTCGCCCCCGCCGTCTCGCGACTGCTCGGCGCACCGTACCTCACCGAGGATGAGAAGCGCGACCTCCGCATCTTCCACGGCGTCTGGACCGAGGCCGATCTCGACTCGCCCGCCCGCGCCGCCGCGGCCGCCCTGGCCCGCGGCGACTTCCTCGACCCGTCGTTCGGCTTCGAGGGTGTCGATCCGCGCGTGCGCATCCAGGCCCTGATCGGCCGCGGCGACTACCCCGCGGCCGACGCCGCGCTCAAAGCCCTGCCCCTCCCGGATGTCCCGCCGATCATCGACTTCCGCCTGCGCGCCGATGTGCTCGAAGCCCAGGGCAAGTTCGACGCCGCGGCCGCGATGGGCGATGGCGGGCTGGCCGCGCTCGCGCAACTCAAGCCCGCCTCGCCCGCCGATGTCGTCGAGGCCGTGCGCCTCCTCAACCAGCGCATCCGGCTCAAGGGGACGGGCGATCGGGATGGCAAGGTCGCCGGTCCCTTGCGCGTCGATCCCAACGCCTTCCACCAGATGCTCGAACAACTCGGCCGGTTGCGGGAGCAGGTTGACGCCGCGGGCGCGGGCAGCCCCAAGCTCTACTGGCCCAGCCTTCTCGCCGAGGCCCGCCTGCTCCAGGAGCGCGACAAGGCCGACGACGCCGCCGCCGCGCTCGCCCAGACGCTCGCGCTCAACCCCACCTGCGTCGAGGCGTGGGCCCTGCTCGGGCGCATGGCCGCGGACTCGTTCAACTTCGGCCAGGCCGAGAAGATCGCGCAGCGACTGGACATCATCGCGGCCAACCCCGCGCCCGGCGCGGCGGCCCTGCCCGACGCGGAGGCCGACCAACCCGCATCGCCGCGGGGCGCGTCGATCGAGGCCGCGATCATCCGCGCCCGCGTCGCCATGCGCCAGATCGACGGCGCGGGCGCTGTGGCGACGCTCGACCCGCTGCTCGAACGCTACCCGACGCACCCCCGCCTGCTGGCGATGCGCGCCGCGGCGGATGCGGCCCGCTTCGAGTTCGGGCCGCTCAAGGAACGGCTCGCCGCGTTCGACAGGCTCTACCCCGGCTCGCCGCTGGCGCTGTTCGATGCCGGCCGGTCTCTCGCCGAGTCGCGCCAGTACGAGCAGTCGGCCGAGATGCTGCTCGAGGCCCACCGCCGCCTGCCCGCCGCGCCCGAGATCCCCGCCGAACTCGGGCTGATGTACGTGCAGTTCGGGCTGATCGAGGAGGCCCGCGACTACCTCGACAAGGCCCACGCGCTCGACCCCTTTGACCTGCGGGTGGACAACTCGCTGCGGCTGGTGCGCGAGTTGCTCACCTACAGCGAACTGCGCTCCGACCACTTTGTCGTCCGCTACAAGCCCACCAGCCCCGGCGACGGCGCGTTCGCGCGCGACATCATCACCGGCATGGAGGCCAACCACAAGATCGTGACCGGCAACGGGCCGGGCGGGATCGATCACCAGCCCTTCGGGGGCCACGGCCGGACCACCATCGACCTCATGCCCGACCACGAATGGTTCGGGGTGCGCATCGCGGGCATGCCCGCGATCCACACCATCGCGGCCAGCACCGGGCCGGTGATCGCGATGGAAGCCCCGCGCGTCGGGCCCAAGCACCAGGGCAACTACGACTGGCTCCGCGTGCTGCGACACGAGTACACGCACACCGTCAACCTCGACCGCACGCTCAACCGCATCCCGCACTGGTTCACCGAGGCCGGCGCGGTCTATCTCGAACTCGCGCCGCGTGACTTCAGCACCTGCGAACTGCTGCGCGACGCCAGCGAGGCGGGCGCGCTGTTCGACCTCGACGAGATCAACATCGCCTTCGTCCGGCCGCGACGGCCCTCGGATCGCTCGCAGGGCTACGCGCAGGGCCACTGGATGTACGAGTACATCATCGAGCGCTGGGGCAACAAGGCCCCGCTGGACATGATGGACCTCTACGCGCAGGGCGCGCGCGAGGAGCAGGCCTTCCAGACCGTGCTCGGCGTGACGCGCGGGCAGTTCCTGGCGCAATTCAAGGAGTGGTCCGTCGGCCGGCTCCGCGCCTGGGGCATGATCCCGCCCGAGGGGATGCCGCCCCTCAAGGAGCTCTTCGCCCGGCTCGTCGCGCGCACCGACACCAACGAGGCCGAATCGCCCAAGCCCGAGGGCGAGCCCGCCGCCGATGAAGAGCGGCTCACGCCCGAGGTCGTCGCGGGGTGGCTCGAACTCTACCCGACGCACCCCGACGTGCTCGAACTCGCCGTCGATCAGGCCGTCAAGAAGGCCGGCGGCAGGGCGACGCCCGGGATGGTGCCGCTGCTGGATCGCTACGCCGCGGCCCGGCCCGTCGATCCCAAGCCGCACCGCCTGCTGGCGCAGATGTACCTCGCCTCGCCGGATCCTGCCGAGCAGTTGAAGGCCATCGACCACCTCGAGTTCCTCGATGCCCGCGAGCAGAAACTGACCGGCTACGCGACGGAACTGGCCAAGCGCTACTTCGCGCGCAACGGCGAGGGCGACGTCGCGCGGGCGCAGGTGAAGGCCGAGCGGGCTACGCAGATCGCGCCCTACGAGGCCCCGCCCCGAGAACTGGCCGCGACGATCGCGATCAGGAACGGGGACTTCGCCGCGGCCCGGCGCCACATCGAGGCGCTCATCGAGCTCGAACCGGACCGCGACATCCACAAGCAGCGGCTGGAGGCTCTGAAGAAACTTGAAGCCAGGTAGACGCGGCGGACCATGACTGCGTGACATTGAGTCCCCCTTCCCCCTTGTTCGCACGCCTGCGCGGGATGGTCACGGTTGGTGACCACCTCGCGCACGGCGGGAAGTTTGTCTCGCTCGCCTCGATGCGTCTATCGTCCCGCGAGTGACCGGCCCGCCCGCGTCCATCATCGGCATCGATCTCGGCACCACCAACAGCCTGGTGGCGGTGGCCGATCCGCGGCCGCGAATCCTGCCGGATGAGCGAGGCCGGAACATGCTGCCCTCGGTGGTGCGGTTCAACGCGGACGGCTCGGCGACGGTGGGGCACGAGGCCCGCGAGCAGGCGGTCGCCAACGCGGTGACGACGATCGCGGGCGTGAAGCGGCTGATGGGGCGCTCGGTGCGCGACGCGGCGGGGGATGCGCCGTTCCTCCCGTTCAGCGTCGTCGCGGGCGAGCACGACACGGCGCGGGTGGCCGTGCCGGCGGCGGGCGGCGGGCGCGTGGTCTCGCCGCAGGAGGTCAGCGCGATCATCCTGCGCACGCTGAGGGCACAGGCCGAGCGGGCGCTGGGTGTCGGGGTGTCGCGCGCGGTCGTCACCGTGCCGGCGTACTTCGACGATGCGCAGCGACAGGCGACGCGCGATGCGGGAAGGCTGGCCGGGCTGGAGGTGGTGCGGATCGTCAACGAGCCGACCGCGGCCGCGCTGGCGTACGGGCTGGGCTCGACCGTGCTCGCGCCCGGCGCGAGCCGGACGATCATCGTGTTCGATCTGGGGGGCGGGACGTTCGATGTGTCGATCCTGCGGCTGACGGGAGGGGAGACCAGGTCCCACGGGGCGGAGGCCCGCGCCGCCGTCTCGGACTTCTTCCAGGTCCTGGCGACCGCGGGCGACACGCACCTGGGCGGCGATGACTTTGACCACGCGCTGGTCGCGCTGTTCTCGCGCGAGATCGCGGAGGAGTTCAACGGGGGAGAGCCGCTGGATCTGCCGCCGGAGACGCGGCAGTCCCTCAAGACATTCGCGGAAGCGGCGAAGATCAGGCTGAGCGAGGCGGACACGGCTTCGGTGCGCATCCTGCTCAACGAAGGCGGTTCGGAGAACCGGAACACCCCGGTCGTGTACGAGCGCACGATCACCCGCGCGGAGTTCGAGTCGCTGATCGGGCCGATGGTCGATCGGGCGATTGCCTGCTGCAAGCGGGCGTTGCGAGATGCGAAGCGAGAGCTCGACGGCGCGGCGATCGATGCGGTGGTCATGGTCGGGGGCGCGACGCGCACACCGCTGGTGCGGCGGCGTGTGGCGGAGGTGTTCGGGATCGAGCCCTATACCGGGCTGAACCCCGACGAGGTCGTCGCGCTGGGGGCCGCGGTGCAGGCGGGATTGCTCGCGGGGACCGCGGGCGATGAGGGGGGCCGGCGCGGCCTGCTGCTGGATGTCGTGCCCCTGAGCCTGGGGATCGAGACGATCGGGGGCGCGATGGCCAAACTGATCGTGCGGAACTCGACCGTGCCCGCGCGGGCGCACGAACTGTTCTCGACCAGCGCGGACGGTCAGACGTCGATCAAGTTGAACATCCTGCAGGGCGAGAGGGAGATGGCCGCGGATTGCCGCTCGCTGGGCACGTACCACCTCCGCGGCATCCCGCCGATGCCGGCGGGGATTCCCAGACTGCGGGTGGAGTTCCTGGTTGATGCCAACGGGGTGCTGAGCGTGCGCGCGGCGGAGGAGCGGAGCGGGAAGCGGCTGGACGTGCAGATCGTGCCCAACCACGGGCTCTCGCAGGAAGAGGTGGAGCGGCTGGAGCGTGAGTCGTTCGCGCACGCGCGCGAGGACATGACGCGGCACCGGATCGCGGACCTGGTCGCCAACGCACGGCTGGATGTGAAGTGGATCGAGGCGACGCTGGCGCGTGTCGGCGCGGATGCGGGAGGGTTCGAGCCGGGGTACATCGAGGGGCTGCGCGAGCGGGTGGCGGGGCTGCGGGCGATGATCGAGTCCGGGGAGCGGGACTGGCGGGGCGTGGATGCGGACGCGTTCCATCACGCCAAGGAGGAACTGGACCGCGAGAGCGTGCGGCTGCACGAGGTGGCGATCGCGAGATCGCTGCGCGGGGATGGCGTGGGCTGAGGTCCGCATGGACCGGCGCCGTGACCGGTGAGAGGGTGCCGAAGGCGGGCGGGGATCAGCGGGCGAGTCGGGTGGTGGTCGAGATCGTGTGCGGCACGCCGTCGAGGCCGGTGAACTCGAACTCGGCGTTGAGAATCGGCGAGTCCGTGTCCGAGGAGGCGACCCACTCGCTCAGCCAATTGGGCAGGTCGGTGAGGCGGAAGATGTAGGTGCGCGTGACGAGGTCGTCGTACAGGCGCGCGTTGGCTTCGGGGTCGGCCAGATCGATGATCCACGTCGAGTCGGGGGGCTGTTCCGCGGCGTGGTCGCCGATGCCGATGGAGGTCGGCGGGAGGACGGTCAGCCGCAGGCGCCCGAGGGCGTGGGTGTTCTGGTTGAAACGGTCGAGGAGTTCGGTGTGGATGATGAGGACGGCCCCGCCGTCGGGCAAGACGGCGGCGCGGCTGAGCGGGTGGATGAGGACGCGGCTCGGGCACAGGGCATCGGAAGCGAAGGTCGCGGCGGGGATGTGCGGCCGCGGCTCGCCGGCGCGCGGCATCGAGGGCGATGAACCGCAGCCGGCCGCGGCGAAGAGGGCGAGCGTGGCGGGGACGAGGGGGCGCACGGGCGGACTGTAAGCTGATGGCGCGGCGTGCGCGGATCGTCAGTTGCACCCGGCGAAATAGGCGGCGAGGAAGTCGAAGATGTCCTGGACGCTGAGCGCGCCGGAGGAGTTGAAATCGGCGGCTGGGTTGTTGCTGAAATAGGCGGCGAGGAAGTCGAAGATGTCCTGGACGCTGACGCCGCTGGCGCCGTTGAAGTTGGCGGGGCAGCAGGTCGTGGGGTTGCCGGGGGAGAGGCAGGCGATCCCGCTGCCCTCGAACACGCCAGTGCACGCGGCCGCGGTCGTCACGGTGCACGCGGTTCCGTTGCAGCACGCGCCGGCGCAGGGGCTGGGGGTGCACGGAACGCCGAAGCCCTGGAACGCACCGAGGCCGCCGACATCGCGGCAGACGCTGGGCGGGCTCGGAAGACAGATGTTCGAGAAGCAGCAAGCGCCCATCGCGGCGCAATCGGTGGCGGCACACGTCGTCGATGCTCCGAACCAGACCCCGTGGTCGGTCGTGTTGCAAGCTTGCTGGGTGATCATCGAACAGTCACCGGTGGAGGTGCGGGTGCAGCATGCCCCTGTGGGCGGGCATGGGGGTGAGCTACAGGCGGTTCCCGCGCCCATGAATACCAGCGAAAAGGTGCATTGCGAGTCGAAGCGCAACGAGCACGAGCCGTCGGGATGGCAGCACGCACCGAGCTGCGTGCATGGACTCGCGGGTTGACAGGTTGAACCGCTGCCCGCGTAAGTGTCGGGGGACGTACAGAATGGCTGGTAGCGCAGTTCGCAACTTGTCGGTGATGTGCAGCACGCGCCGCGGATCAGGCACGGGTTGCTCGGCGAGCAGGTCGTGCCCGTGCCCATGAACTGAAAATCCGCGGGCTGGACCGCGCCGAACCCGCACCCCGCGGCCGACTTGACCTCGCACGTGGAGCTCGGTCCGTGACAGCAAGCGCCGGTCGCGACCGAGCGTACGACGAGCGTGAACGCGCCGGGACCGGTCGGGTCACCGTCAGGTCCTTGCGAGGACACGATGGCGTAATAGATCACGCCCGCGGAGAGAGGAACAGAAAACATGAACGATGTGCGGTCGGAGCAGCCCGCTTCGGGCGCGGCTTCGGATGTGCCGCAGGTGATGGGCGAGCCGTTGCAGTCGCCCGCCAGCAGCACGAGTACGGGATCGACGGTCGATCCGCACAGTTCAAAGAGGTAGTGACCGGTCGTCGCGGGTGTGAAGGAATACCAGACCGTGTGCGGGGGGGGCGTGCCAAAGCAGCCGGGCCAGTCGCTCGTGGCCGCGCAGGTGTTTCCGGTGACAGCCTGATCAACCACGATCGGTGAGGCGCCCGCGCACAGGTCATTGGCGGGGGGTGTGCCGCAGCCGCAGTTCTGCGTGCAGTTGGTCCAAGTGCCGGTGCAGGACGCCCGGTCGATGGTGATGGGTGTGCAGGCGCCCGCGAGGCAACAGGAGCCGACGCAGGGCGTGGGGGAGCAGGAGATGGCTACACCCTGGAACACACCCGGGCAGTTTGCGGGCGTGGTGAAGGTGCAGGCGCCCGCCGTGCAGCACGCGCCGGGGAACTGGGTGCAGGGGTTCGGTGTGCAGGTTCCGCCCGAGGTCCACGATCCGCCGCACGCGGCCTGGGTGGTGGGTGCGCAAGAGTTGTCTCCCGGGCAGCAGGCGCCGGATCCGGCGATGTTGCCGCATCCGGGCGTGCCAAGGAAGTCATCGAGGTAGAGCTGGAAGGGGCCGCGTTCGTTGTTGTATCCCGACACGCGGATGAGGTAGCGAACACCCGGTGTCACATCGAACGTGCCGACGGCGGCAAACTGGCCGGACTGATCGGCGCAGGCGATCTCGGTCGCTCCGGGGCATGTGCCGGTCCAGATGCTGACGATGGCATCGAAGCCGCCGCTGCCCTGAACGGTGAAGCTCACGCGGCCGGGCTCTGCGGGGACGTAGGCGTACCAGACATCGGGAGAGGGCGTAGAGCCGGGAGGGCAGGAGGCGGAGCCTTCGTTGAGGGCGTTGATGGTGGTGCCGCTGACGAGCGTTTCAAGACAGACGGGTTCGGCGTTCGTGCAGAGGTCGTTGGGTGCGCCGTCGCAGGCGCTGGGTGTACAGAGCGTGCCGTCGCCCATGTAGTTGAACGAGGCAGGACACGCGGCATCATCGGCGGCGACGAGGCAGGCGCCACTGAGCGACTGGCAGCAGGCGCCGGCGGAGGGGAGCGAGCTGGCGGAGAGGGTGATGTCACCGACGTTGGGTGTATCGGACCACCAGGAGCCGACGTGGATGTAGTAGAGGGTTCCGGCTGAGAGTGAATAGAAGAATCGCGAGCGGAGGTGCGAGCCGCTGCCGCATGCCCAGCCGACGGGGGTGAACTCGTCATCGAGGCAGATGAGGGGCGTGAAGCTCACGCAGTCGGGCGATGTGTAGAGCGCCAGCACGGTGTCGGTGACAGCGCTTGAGCAGGTATCGAAGGAATAGTTGCCGCTGACGGTGGGCGTGATGGACCACCAGAGGTTGTGGTGGCTGTTGGCCGGCCCGGCGGTGGCGCACCAGTCGCCGATGTCGTCGGTGGCGTTGCAGTTGCCGGCGAGGATCGAGACGGGCAGCGCGCCGGGGGAGATGGTGTGCGCATCGGCGCAGTTGTCGTTGCTGTTGACCGGGCAGGGGTTGGGCTCGCACGCCTGCTGGAGCAACCACAAACCGCCCGAGCAGTCTTCGCGGAGGGTGATCGAGCAGCACGATCGGATGCAGCAGCGACCGAGACAGGGGTTGGGCGAGCAGGTCGTGCCGGGGCCGAGATGCGTGCCGGCGCACGCGGCGGGGAGCGAGACGGAGCAACCGCCGACCACGAGGTTGCAGCAGGCGCCGGGCTGCGGGCAGGGGTTGGGTGAGCAGGTGGTGCCGGCAGGCTGGACGGTTCCGCCGGTGGTGGGGCAGTCGAGACTCAAGGTGTTGGCGCAGGCGCCGCTCGTCTGGCAGCAGGCGCGGACGGGGTTGGGGGCGACGGAGAGGGAAAAGGTGGAAAGCGGTGCGCCGATGAGGGTGCCGACGCGGATGACATAGGGTGTGCCGGCGGTGACACCGGCATCGAACTGCGAGGCGCCGCCGCAGCCGGGAGCATCGTTGTTGCAGGCGATGGAGTTGCCGGCAATGGCGGGGCAGGCCGTGTGGAGTGAAAGGACGGTGTTGGCGGAACTGCCGCAGGTGGAGAAGCGGTGCAGACCCGAAGCGGAGGGCGTGAAGTAGTAGTAGACATCGGCGGAGCCTGCGCCGGCGCAGCTGGAGCCGTCGTTGGAGGCGTTGACGAGCGTGCCGCTGACGGTTCCTCCGCCGCCGGGAATGGTGTGCGCGGCCTGGCTCTGGCCGCAGGTGTTGTTGGGGGGCTGGGCGTGCGCAGTGAGCGCCGCACCCAGCGTCGCGAAGGCTGTGGCCATGGCTCGGAAGAAGCGACAGGGCATTGGCGCGTGGTGTGACGGCATGAAAAAGCTGCGGAAGTGCATCCCCATAGTTTCTTGTATCTGGGATCGGTCTGTCAAGACCAATGGGGGCAGTCTCATGACAAGCTGGGCAAAGGGCGCTCGGAATTCAGGTCGGGAAGCGCACAAGGGTGGCGGAGTAGGCGAGGCTGAGGCGGCGGCCGCGGTCGGTGGGGCCGAGGGCGGTGAAGTTGATGAACGACATGTCTTCCCAGGAGCGGTTGCCGGCCCCTCCCTCCTTGAGCGTGGCGGTGGTGGGCGGGTGGGTGAGTTGAGCGGCGATGGCGTCGCGCAGGGTCCAGAGGTCTACCTCGGAATCGGCGACGAGGCGGCCGCGGATGGTGATGGTGAGATCGAGCGGTCCGATGGGCTGGGAGCCGGCCTGGAAGGGATCGATGCGCGCGTTGACGAGCACGTACTCGCCGAGGGGCGCGAGGGTGAAGCGGTGAGGGCCGGAGCCGAAGAGGTCGAGGTCGTTGAAGGTGGACATTGTGGGAACAACCGGGGCAAAGGGGTCAACGAGGGCCAACGGCAAACGAAGCCGGAAGATCAAGCGTCGGTGATGGTGATGGGGTCCTGCGCGCCGTCGGGGCTTATGGGGAGAAGGGTGATGAGTTGGCGGGCGGCGGGCCTTGCGGGAAGCAGTTCGTGGCGGACATCGCGCACGACGCACGCGGCGGTGAAGCGCTTGCGGGCGGCGTCCGAGTTGGCGCCCGCGGCGCTGAAGAGGAAGGTGAGTTCGCCGAGCTGGCCGGGCGCGGGCGCGGAGAGGTCGCCGCGGATGAGGTCGCGGGCGATGGTGATGGTGGTGCGCTCTTCGGGGACATCGGCGAAGACCGGGTGCGGGCCGGCATCGGACCAATCGAGGACCTCCTTCGCGGCGGCGCGGTCGATGGTGACGGCGGCGGCGTCGGAGAGGGCGATTTCGGCGAAGGTGAGGGAGTTGGGGAGCGGGAGGAGCATGGCGGGGTGTCGGGGTGAGGGGGCGACAAGGCGACAAGGCGACAAGGCGACAAGGCGACAAGGTGACAAGGTGACAAGGTGACAAGGTGACAAGGTGACAAGGTGACAAGGTGACAGGTCGGTTGCTATGCCGCTTCGAGCGAGTTGTCGCCGCCTCAACTTGTCACCGTGTCGCATCCGCTCAACGGATCAGCGGGGTCACGGCGGGGGTTCGGATGGCGTCGGCCTGGCCGTCGCCGTCGGTGTCGAGGTGGATGCGGAGGCGTCGGCGCTCGGCGTTGAAGCGGAGGCGGTACATGTCGGCGCGGCGTCCGGCGGGGGAGTCAGGACCGACGAGCGCGCCGGCCGCGGAGTAGATGAGGTGGAGCGTGCCGAGGGCCTCGGCGCGGCGGAGGTCGGCGGGGTTGAGGATGTCGGCTTCGGTGGGATCGCCTTCGGCGGGGTTGGAGAGGCCCAAGAGGTGGAGGAGTTCGGCGTGGATGAGTGCGATCTGCGGGGCGAAGGTGACGACCAGGCCGGGCCGCGCGGTGAAGTTGGCGGGGACGATGGGTGGGGCATCGATCTCGGCGCGGAGGAGCGAGATGACGGCGGTGGTGGCGCTGGAGCGTTCGAGGATCTCGAGGGGGAGATCGTCGATAACGATGATGTGGCCGGGGGCGAGTTGGGAGTCGGCGAAACTCCCGGCCGCGGCGGTCAGGACGCCCGAGGTGAGCGAGACGTTGTTGCGGAAGAGGACCTGGCCGAGGAAGGCGATGTCGCGGAAGAGGGCGGGCTCGAGGGCGAGGAGGTCGCGGTCGGTGGTGGGGGGGGTGGGGGGCATGGGGCACCGGGGGGGAAGAGTGTCGGGGTCAGGGGGTGATGAGGGAGGAGGAAAGAGAAAAGAGAAAAGAGAAAAGAGGAAGAGGGGAGCGGGAGGAGAGGATTTGAAGTTTGAGATTGGAAATGGGCGGCGAGAAGAAGGAAACAGAAGCAAGAACAGATTGAGAGGGCAAACTCCGTCGCCGCGGGATTGGCGCGGCGAGGGAGGGAGGTGGGCGGCAATCGGCTCAGGGTGTGGTGTTGGGGGCCGATGCCGCGTGCGCGAGGCGAAGAAAAAGGCAAAGACCATCGGCTGGAAGCCGATGCCACGGATTACGTGGTGGCCAGGCCGCGGACGAGGGCGTGGGCGTTCTCGTTCTGGACTTCGAGGGTGTACTCGCCCAGGAGCATTCCGCTGGCCTTGTCGCCGGTGGGCGCCAGGGGCTTGAAGTGGAAACTGCGGCCGGCGAGGGGGAGGACGCTGAGGCGCGAGGAATCGAGCAGGAGCATGGAATCGGCGGGCATGTAGCGAGAGAGGACGACGCGGCAGACGCCGAAATCGCTCTCGTAGATGGCGACGCGGTTGGTGAGTCTGGTCTCGTTGGCGTCGAAGAGGCGCGAGTTGTTCATGATCTCGTTGAGGCGGCGCTTCTGCGTGCCGCCGACGAGGATGGTGTCGATGCGCGTGGACGACTGCTCCCAGACGGCGCGGAGCGCGGAGTTGAGGACGGCCTCGTTGAGGATGTTGCCGCCGCCGCCGCCGGGGGCGACGGGCCCGACGCCGGGTGTGAAGGCGTTGGTGGTGAGCAGGGCGACCAGGCCGTTCATGGTGCGGCGGACGGAGGCGGAACCCTGGGGGTTGGCGGCGGGGGCGACGCCGTTGATGACGCAGTTCTCGAGATCGCGGAGCATCTCGCGGAGGCGTTCGGACTTCTGGTAGCCCATCTCGTCGGCGACGGCGTGGGCGCGCGAGGCGAGCATGGAGCCGGAGACCTCGACGGCGGAGGTGAAGATCTGGGTGTAGTTGCGCTTGCGGGCGCGGACGGTGACCTGGGCGGCGGGTCGGTCGTCGCCTTCGAGCGCGGCGTTGCCGACGATGGTGAGGACCATGTTGTCGGCGAGCGCGCCGCCCGTGGTGGCGCCGTAGCGGCGGACGACGGTGAGGACGTTGCCGGCGACGGCGGTGACGAGCATGATCTCGCGGAAAGCGGCCTCGGGGCGGACCTGGTCGCCGACGCGGAAGCGGGCGCCGTTGTCAACGGTGATGCTGGTGGCGTCGGTGGCGTTGGGCGAGAAGGAGGACTGGTTGACGGCGTCGGTGTTGGGCAGGAGCGAGGCCTCGAGCCACTCGTGGAGGGTGCTGTGGGCGACGCGGCGGGCATCGCCGATGAGGTCGAGCAGCGGGGTCTCGTACGGGCTGACGATGGAGACGATGTCGGAGACATCCTCAACGAGTTCGGGGAGGTCGGTCCCGGCGGAGTAGGTGGCTTTTCCTGAGAACGGCATTTGGGGAGTTCCTTCGAGGTTGGAGGGGAGAGGATGAGAAAGGCAACAGCGAACGACGAACAGCGAAGAGCGAGCAGCAGGAAGAGGTCGGGCGCGATCGAGGGGCGATGCCCGCGAGGGGAGAGAGGGGAGAGGGCGAACCGGCGCGTCGCGGTTGATGGTGCGCACGCGCGAGCTGGCGTTCGGTTCCTTCCCCCCGCTCCCCCCCTCGCGGCGTCGGTGTTCCCCGACCCGAGGGGCGCGGCGGGTGCGCATCAGTCGGCCGCGGCGCGGCGGAGTTGGAGGTAGCGTGCGAGCGAGCCGGGGTCGCCGGCGGCGCGCGCGGCGTCGGCAGCGCGGGCGAGGTCGCCGCGCGGGTCGTGATCGGGCGCGTGGGCGAGCGTGGCGGAGGCGGGGCGCGACGCGGAGGGCGGGGTGGCGGGCGAGGAGCGGAAGAGCGCGGGGCGCGTGGCGCGGAGGTCCTTGACGATGGAGGCGATGTCGGGAGGCGCGCCGGCGCCGGGCTCGTCGTGCGCGGCGAGGCGGTGCTTGACGAGGGCGATGCCGACTTCGAGGTCGGAGATGCCGGCGGTGTAGAGGGCGTGGAGGGTGTCGCGCTCGGCGCGGATCTCGGCGGCGAGCTTGCGGGCTTCGGCGAGGTCGGGGGTGGGGTCGGTGGTGGGAGGGGTGTCGGGCATGGGAGGCTCCTTGTGGAAAAGGGGGACAGCGAAAAGCGATCAACGAACAGCCGGAGAGGGTGGGAAACATGGGGACGTGAGGGCGGAGATCCGTCAGCACAGCGCGGCTGCGCCGCGAGTGGTGGCACCCTGCGGGCGGTGACAACGGGTCAGGTCACGCCGGGGTCGGTGGGGGCGTAGCCGAGTTCGGAGAGGATGCGTTCGCGCGGGATGCCGAGGTCGAGTTTGGCCCTGGCGGCGTCGAGAACGTCGCGCTCGTCGCGCGGGAGGGGATCGGGCCATTCGATGCGGACGTTGCGGTCGGCCCGGTCGGTGTGGAGGATTCCGGCGCGGTCGAGGGCGAGGAGGATGAGCGAGCAGGCCTGGGCGAGGCCGCGGCCGTAGGTGACGCGCTTGCGTGCGGTCTTGGAGAGCAGACCCATGAGGGTGATGCGGAGGGCGTTCTCGCTGGTGAGGTTGCCGATCTTGGCGCGGACGACGCCGCTGGCAAGGGGCGGGACGCCCGAGGCCTTGTCGAGGGCTTCGCGGATCTCGTTGATGTGGGCGTCTTCGCTCGGGCTCGCGCCGTCGCCGCCGAAGGCCTCGATCTTGGCGTCGGTGTTGTCGGTGCTCCAGACCTGGCCGGGGCCGACGGGGAGCTTGTCGGCGCCGTCGAGGCCTTTGGCGAGGAACATCTTGAAGGACTGGAAGGTGACGCGGCTGGCGCGGTCGGAGAGCCGGGTGTTGAGTTCGTTCTGGAGCGGGATCAGCGGCTCGACCTCGGAGAGGCCGGCGTAGTGGAACGGCTGGCTGATGTTCTGGATGTGGACGATGGGGAGCGGGCCTTGCTCGCTCGTGACGAGCGCGGGGCCGGAGTCGATGAGCGTGGGGGCTTCGTCGCCGCGCTGGAGGTGGAGGGTGCGCGTGGTGGAGGAGAAGACCTCGGTGAGGGTCTCGGGCTTGTTGTTGCTGGCGGTGCGCGGGGAGGAGTGGCGCGTGAGCCAGCGGTGGAGGAGGGTGGATGAGCCGGTGCGGTCGGCACTACCCGCTTCAGAGCAAGCGGGTAGTGGCACGAGGGACGTTCGGATGATGTAGCCGGTGATGCGGCGGTAGTCGGCGGGGTCGAGGAGGGGGATGCCGCGGGAGGGGTCGACGGGTTCGATGCGGATGGCGCGGGCGCGGGCGAACAGTTCGTCGTCATCGCGCGGCGTGGCGGAGTCGTCGGTGGTGGGGGCGTCGGCGCGGATGAGCAGATCAATGTGGCCGTGGATGTGGCCGAGGAGGCCGAGGTCGCAGAGCAGGCCGATTCCGCCGCTGGCTTCCCAGACGGCGTCGAGGGTGCGCTCGATGGAGCGGCGCTTGGCGGGGTCGCGGGCGGTGGAGACGATGGTGATGGGGCGGCCGAACATGAAATCGACCATGGTCTGGATGCGCCAGGCGATGTCGTTCTCGATGACGATCTCGCGGCCGAGCTTGGCGCGGTCATCGCGGAGCGCGGCGCTCTGGTCGGCGGGCGCGCCGGTGAGGCGTGCGGGCAGGCCGCGCTCTTGCGCGAGTCGGGCGCGGGGCGCGCCGGGAGAAGAGAGCGCGGGGTTGCGGTAGTAGTTCCAGAGCAGGGCGTGTCGCGGCTGGGTGATGGACTCGTGACGCTCGATGGCAGCGTTGATGGCCGCGGGGCCGAGGTCGATGTGGGCGGCGGGGTTGGTGGTGGTGTTGCGGGGCATCGGGGTCGTCCTGTCGGGTGGGGCGAGGCGTGAGGTGGCCTCTCAACCGAGGGGGCGACCGGCCGTGTTTGTGCCGCACAAATCGGGTCGTGAGCGAGCGCGAGATGGCGGTAAGTCGAGGCGGCGCAGGGAATAGAAATAAATGTCTGAATCCGCGCGGCGTGGCGCGCGGCGTGCGCCGGCGCGCGCGCGCCGTGAGATAAGGGCTTGGGGCGTCGGGGGTTGCGCGGGGCGATTCTCGAGGTGCGCGGCGGGCGAGGGTGCGAGAAAAGCGCGAAAAATGGGCGGAAAGCAAGTGGTTTTGCGTTTTGGGTTGCGGGGCGATTTGAGTGATTTTGCGCGGGACGTGGAATTTCAGGTGCGGAGATGAGCGAGGTGCGCGGAGGTGCTGGAATTCAAGGGGGTTTGGCGAGGCCCCTGTTCAGGGCTTGGAACCGGGTCGTGATGTGGCGCGGAAGGAATGCTCGTCCGCCCGAAGCGGGCGGAGAGGCCAAGGCAAGAAACAGGTGTGTAGAGGCCCGCATACCCGAGGCGGCCCCGAGCGGCCGCCTCTGGCAACGATCGTGCGCCCGAAGCGGGCGAGAGGCATGTGGGGCGTGGGTCAGACGTTCATCGCGCGGTGCCGCACTCGGGGCAGGGGGAGGCGGGCGGTGTGGCGCGGAGGTCGTAGGCGCAGCGGGGGCATTGGCCGCGGCGGCGGCGGCGGAAGCGGGTGAGGGCGCGCGCGGCGGCGGTGGTGGCGGCGAAGAGCGTGAAGTAGAAGAGGATGTTGGCGAGGAGGGCGGGCCAAATGGGGAGGTAGGGGAGGGTGCGCGGGGACCAGGTGCCGCGGTCGAGGATGATCGCACCGCCGGAGGCCAACTGGCCCGAGGTGAGTCCCGTGGTCATGGGACTGCGTCGTTCGGCTTCCCATGACCAGAAGCAGCGGAAGGGGATGCCCCATTCCGAGACCCAGAGAGTCATGAACGCGGCGCTGGGCGAGTAGTGAACCATGGGCGGCGGCCGATTGACCATGGTTGCTTGGTGAAGTTGGCGTCTGATTGCCGCGGGATCACTTGGAAAGGGCGGCGGCGTGTCCATGGCCAATTCCACGTGTGTCCATCCCGTGCCTAGAACGCCGGCCTCTCGATAAGCGTCGAGTCCGTTGGCCGTCCAGTTCGACCAGTGGATGTGCTCGGGAAGGGCCGCGGGGATCCATGCGGTGGCGAGCGCTGTGAGGGTCGCGAGAGCAAGGAAGAGGAGGAAGCGGCGACGGGTCACGTGGGCATGGTATAGAGCGCGGCGGCTCGGAGAGCCGCCATACCGGGAGGGGCGACATGCTTGGGGAGCCGATTGCGCGGAGTCAGATCGTCTCGACGCGCGAGAACTGGTCGAGGTTGAGGACGACGAGTTCGCCGTCGGCCTTGCGGAGTTCGAGGCGGTCGAGCCAGAGCTTGTCGTCTTCGGCGTGGGCGTACCACGAGCCGGTCTTCTGGCGCTCGGCGCGGACGATCTCGCCCTCGACGATGGAGGTGATGGCGCCGGTGAGGCGCGGGACCTGCTGTGTGACGCGGACGCGCGTGCCGGGGGTGTAGGTGGTGGTGGGGGTTGGGGCCATGCGCGGGGAGTGTAGGTGGCATCGGCATCCTTGCCGATGATCCGCACCGAGGGGTCGATCCCGTCGGGGCGGATGTGCGGGGCGGGCGATGACTGCTGCCTTCAGGCGGGGGTTGACCCCGCCTGAAGGCACATCGGCAGGGATGCCGATGCCACGGGTGCACATCGGCAGGGATGCCGATGCCACGGGTGCACATCGGCAGGGATGCCGATGCCACGGGTGCTGCTTGTGTTAGACTGCGGCGATGTCGGGCGGGATAGACAAACGACATGGCGCGTACCTCCCGCATTGGACACGAGATGGGGCCACGTACTCGGCGACGTTCCGGTTGGTCGATTCGTTGCCGGTGTCGGTCTTGGCGGGGTATGTGCAAGAGCGGGAGGGGATCGTGGCGCGAGCGGCGGCGAATGGTCGCGAGTTGTCGGCGTTGGAGCGAGCGAGGCTCGACGAGCTGCACTCCGAGCGGATCGAGGCGTACTTGGATTCGGGCGCGGGGGCGTGTTGGTTGCGCGATGAGCGCGTCGCGGAGTTGGTGCAAGGTGCGCTGATGCACTTTGAGGGTGTGAGGTACGAGGTGTTCGCGTGGTGCGTGATGCCGAACCACGTGCATGCGGTGTTCCGGCCGCGCGAGGGGTTTGGGCTCTCGGCGATCCTGCACTCGTGGAAGGGGTTTACTTCCAGCGAGGCGAACAAGCTGCTTGGGAGAACTGGCGCGTTCTGGCAGCCGGAGTCGTACGATCACCTGATTCGCGATGAGGAGGAGTTTGCACACGCGGTGCGGTACGTGTTGGAGAATCCGGCGAAGGCGGGGTTGAGGGATTGGCAGTGGGTGGGGTGTCGGGGTGTCTGATGCGAGGGTGCTACGGGCGCGTGCTGCTGCCTTCAGGCGGGGGTTGACCCCGCCTGAAGGCACATCGGCAGGGATGCCGATGCCACGGTCAGCGCTGCGTCTCGGCGCTGCGTTCGTTGGTCGCGGGCCATCCGGTCTCTTGGATGAGGCGGTTGCGGAGGTCTTCGGCGATGTCGGTGGCGGAGAGCTTCGTGAACTCGGGGGCGCGGTAATCGCGGATGGGGAGGAAGCGGATGGTGACGGCGCGGGTGGAGCGCTGGAAGAGGCTGCCCCAGGCGGTGGGGGATTGGGGCGTGCCGTCGATGATGGCTTGCAGCACGGGCGCGCCGGAGCGCTTGATGAGCAGGCCGACGCCGGGCTGGAAGGGGAGGATGGTGCGCGGCGGGCGCTCGATGCCGCCCTCGGGGAAGATGCCGATCACCCCCCCGCCGCCGTGGTTGCGGCCGCTGCGCGCGCGGCCGTCGGCTTCGTCATCTTCGAGATAGCGCATGGCCATGCGTGCGGCGGTGGTGTCGCCTCCTCCGCCGCGATTGACGGGGATGACGCCGGTGAACTCCCAGAGGCCCTGGAGCCGCGCGGGCATCATGTCGCGCCCCATCATCCACTTGATCTCGAAGGGGACGGCGGCCTGGACGAGGACGGGATCGACGCCGGCGGTGTGGTTGCAGAGGACGATGAGCGAGCCGGGGTGCATGGAGCGCGGGATGTGCTCGCGGCCGGAGACCCGGAGGCGATGGAACCCGCGCGCGTAGAGGCGCATGAAGATGAGCACGAGGCCGGTGAGGGGCTCGGCGCGAGGGTTGCGGGCGAGAACGTTGGCGAGCGCGGCCCAGAGGAGCCAGATTAGGATGGATGCGGCGAGCCACGCGGGCATGGGGCGGATGGTAGAGGGATCGGCAGGGATGCCGATGCCACGTACTGTTGCCCATGACTCGGGCCGTCGTGCTGCTCTCGGGAGGTTTGGACTCGGCTGTCGCGCTCGCGATCGCGCGCGAACAAGTCGGCGCGGGAGGCTGCTTTGCCATCAGCTTTGATTACGGACAACGGCACGGGCACGAACTGGCGGCGGCGCGGCGGGTGGCGGGGCGGTTGGGTGTCGCGTCCGAGAGGCATGTGGTGGTGCGGGTCGGGCTGGATGCGATCGGCGGGTCGGCGCTAACGGATACGCGGATCGAGGTGCCGAAGGGTCGGGGCGCGGGAGGGGCTGGCGGGGCGGGGGAGATGGCGCACGGGGTGCCGGTGACGTACGTGCCGGCGCGGAATCTGGTGTTTCTCTCGTGCGCGGCGGGGTTCGCGGAGACGGTCGGCGCGTCGCGGCTCTACATCGGGGTGAACGCGGTGGACTATTCGGGGTACCCGGATTGTCGGTCCGAGTTCATCGAGGCGTTCGAGCGCGCGGCGAACCTGGGGACCAAGGCCGGGGTCGAGGCGCTGGCGCGCGGCGAGGTTGGGGGTGCGCTGCGGGTGTGCGTGCCGCTGGTGCGGATGAGCAAGGCGGCGATCATCCGTCGCGGGGCGGAACTGGGCGTGGATTTTGCGCTCACGCACTCGTGCTATGACCCGGTGGTGAGGGATGAGCAAGCGCTGGCGTGCGGGCGGTGCGACTCGTGCGTGATCCGGCGGCGGGGGTTTGAGGAGGCGGGTGTGCGGGATACGACGCGCTACGCGTGAATCGTCGCGGAGAACGGGCGAGGGTCTCAAAGCACTCAAAGGCCCGCGCCGGCGAAGGGCCGGGGCGGGCTTGAGTTCGGAGGTGCTTGCTGTGCCGTGGTCCGGTCGCGCGAGGCCCGGACTCCGACTCGTGCGAGAGATGCGGCGTGGCAGGCTACTGATTCTGCGCTGCTTCTTGAGATGGCCGATGGCGGGCAGGCACGCCGCGGGAGGTGTAGGGGGGTGTGGTCCAGGTTTGTGGTGGCGAGAACTGGGGGCGGGGTACCCCGCCACCACAAACTTGAACTACACCCGTGCAGGGCGATGTTCGGGAGAGTGGCCACTACGATGGGGCCGTGACGGTGACCATCCCCATTTCCGAGACCTTTACCAGCATCCAGGGCGAGGGAAAGCTGACGGGTGTGCCCTCGTGGTTCTGCCGCGTGTCGGGGTGCAACCTGCGGTGCGCGTGGTGCGACACGCCGTACGCGTCCTGGAGTCCGGAGGGGGATGCGAGGACGATCGATGACCTGCTGCGAGACGCCCGCTCCAGCGGTGTGCGGCACGCGGTGCTGACCGGCGGGGAGCCGATGATGTTCCCGCAACTGACCGAGTTCTCGTCGCGCCTCGCGGCCGAGTGCGGGATGCACATCACGATCGAGACCGCGGGGACGGTCATCCCTCCGGGCGGCGTGACCTGTCACCTGATCTCGATCAGCCCGAAACTGGCGAACTCGACGCCGCGGGGTGATGTGCGCGACCCGCTTGGGGTGTGGACAGAGCGTCACGAGGCGCGCCGGCTGAACGCGGCGGTGCTGAGTGCGCTGTTGGATCAGCACGATCCCGCGCGTGCGAGGGAGGGGGAGCGTGGGCGCGATCGGCAGGTCAAGTTTGTGGTGAGGGAGGCCGCGTTCGAGGCCGACCTCAGAGAGATCGAAGCCTTGCTCTCAGGGTTTCATGTGCGGTCGGAAGATGTGCTGCTGATGCCCGAGGGTGTGACGCGGCCGCGCCCGGAGTTCGCCCGGCGCGTGGCCGAGGCGTGTGTTGGGCGCGGGTGGCGGTACTGCATGAGGCTTCACATCGAACTGTTCGGGAACACGCGCGGGACGTGAGCGGGGCTCCGATGCGTGCGGCACGTCCGATAGCGGGGGGAGTTCTCCAAAGACTCACGTGGAGAAGGGACTTATTCGGGTGATGGCGATCGAAACCTCGTGGAATCAAGGATTTGCACACGCCTGGACAGGGTGTTTCTCACAAGAATTGCAGGATTGTTGAATCCCCGATACCCTGTTCAGCCGACACAGAGAGCACTTGGCTTCCCTGCCGCAATGGCTGCGACATGGAGGGACAAGAACAAGGTGGTGCGCCACCCCCGCAGGAGGGGCACCACGAACACCCCGGTCGTCGGCGACGCGACGATCGAACGGATCGACACCTAAGACAGATGTCGATCCGCATGCCAACCCGTTGTGTTGTGTTTTCGCGTGGCCACGGCGCCATGAGGTCTCCAGGACGGGTCTGTCCGTGTGTGGAGACGCCGTTCAGCGGTTGCGCGGTGGGTTCGCAGGCATCCAGCCGATAACCTAACCAGGCTAGCCGGAATGAGGGGATCGACTCCTTATCGTGGATCATTTTGCCCAAAGTTCCGAATAGGTGCTCACGGATTCGCCGGCAGCGACCGAAAGGCCAAAGCCGGTGTGGGTGTTTTCGGGCGGAATGGGGTCGGGGAGGTTGGCCGGAGCTGCTCGCGATGCGCGTGTACATCGTTCGACATGGCAAGGCGGTCGATGCCGACGAGGGGTCGGATTTCGATCGGACGCTGACGGATCGTGGGCAGTCACAGGCGGAGTTTCTGGCCGCGAAGGTGGCGGCGGGCGGGGCCGAAGTCCGGGTCGAGGCGATCCTGGCGAGCCGGTACCCGCGGGCCATCGAGACGGCCAGGGTGATCGAGCGGTCGCTGGGGTGCCCGGTGTCGATCGAGCGCGGGCTGGAGGTGGACCACCCGATCAGCGAGGCGATCGAACTGATCGAGCGCGAGCACGCGGCGGGGCGGAAGTCGGTGATGCTGGTGGGGCACAACCCGCAGCTCGGCGAGTTGATCGCGGTGCTGGCCAGCGGGCTGGCGCCGCAGGAGATGATCCTGAAGACCGGGGAACTGGTCGCGCTGGAAGTGAAGCCGAGCCGGATGATCGGTTCGGCGAAGATCGTGGGGCGGCTGCGGCTGGGGGCCGACAAGAACGACGAGAGCATCGTGGGCGGGGTGTTCGCGGCGGCGACGAGGGGTTGACACGACATTCAAGCCGGAGATCGCGGACCCGAGGCTAGTACCTCGGGCTTGTGTCCTTGAGCTCCTCTGGAAGCAGGCTCTTCGGCGCGTTCTGCCAGCAGACCGGGCGGCACCAGCGTTCGATGGCGCGGGGGCCGACGGCGGTGGTGTCGGGGCGATTGGTGGCGGGGAACGGGCCGCCGTGGACCATGGCTTCGGCGACGCGGACGCCCGTGGGGACGCCGTTGAAGATGATGCGGCCGGCGGTATGAACACCCGAGTTGACCGCCGCGTCGAACGTCCCGTCGGCGTCGGTGCCGATCTCGCGGTGCTCAAAGTAGATTGAATGGGTGAGCGAGGGGCGAAGGCCGAGATCGCCGAGCCTGTCGATGGGCAGGCGGACCACGATCGCGGCCGGGCCGAAGACCTCTTCGCGGAGCGTGGGCTGGGAGTGGAAGAGGTTGCTCCCGGCGATGTGGACGTCGTCAACACAGAACAAGCAGGCGGAGCCGGCTCGCGGGCCGGGCATGTCGCCGCCGCGCGCGGCGAGGCGGACGCCGCGGCACGCCTCGATCTCGGCGAGCCGGCGCGCATAGGCATCGCGGACCCAGGGCGCGAGCATATCGCGGCCGGCGCTCGCGCTGATCCGGTCGGCGAGGCGGTTCACCAGGCGTGTGCCGTGCTCGTCGGGCTCGACGATGATCGTGCCGGGGCGGGTGCATTGCTGGCCGAAGCGCTGGAGGATCGAAGCGGCGAGTTCGTCGGCGATCTGCTCGGCGCGTGCCGCGGCCGCGGCGGGCGTGATGACGACGACGTTGTTGCTGCCCATCTCGGCGAAGACGGGGATGGGCGTGGATCGTTCGCTCGCGAGGCTCTCGATGGCGAGCCCGCCGGGGATCGAGCCGGTGAAGCCGACGGCGCGGATGGCGGGGTGCTGGACGAGTTGTTCGGCGGCGGAGAAGTCGCGCGGGTCGGTGTTCTCGATGTAGCCGAGCAGCGATCCGGGCGAGCCCGCGGTGGTGGCGGCGGCGCGGGCGATACCGTGGATGAGCCGCCCGGTGCGCGGGTGCGCAGGGTGTTCCTTGACGACGACCGAGCACCCGGCGGCCAGCGCCGAGGCCGTGTCGCCGCCGCAGACGCCGTAGGCGAGCGGGAAGTTGCTGGACCCGAAGACGGCGACGGGGCCGAGGGGGACGAGCATGGAGCGGACATCGTGGTTGGGGCCGAGGGTGTGGTCGCCCTTGCGTGAAATCGCGGCGCGGAACGGTGATCTCCGGTCGGGCGGGAGGCCCGACCCACCGATCAGCGCGGCGAACATGCGGAGCGTGCCGGTCATGCGGTCGAACTCGGGGGCGAGCTCGTCGGGGGTGAGGGCGGTTTCCTCGGCGGCCGTGGAAACAACATCTCCGCGCCGTGCATCGAGGGCCGCGGCGACGGCGTCGAGGGTCTTGGCGCGGCGGGCCGGGGTTTGGCTCCAGTCGCGGAACGCCTCATGGGCGAGCCGGCAGGTGTCGGCGACAGCCTCGGTGGGGGAAGGGGTGGTCACGGGAAGTCTCCGAGGGCATCCTAACCGCCTTGTTCTCGAAGGGTCGCCTGTGGTAGGCTCAGGCGCATGCTCGCCCGAGTCCAGTCGTACGTCCTGCAAGGCATCGATGCCCTCCCGTGCGAGGTCGAGGTTGATTACGACATCGGATCCGGGCCGGGGGCGATGAGCGAGGAGAAGACGCGGACGACGACCGTGGGCCTGCCCGACACGGCGGTGAAGGAGTCGATCGAGCGTGTGCGCGCGGCGATGGGCAACTCCGGCTACCCGGTGCAGGGCGGACGCACGCTGATCAACCTCGCGCCGGCGGATATCCGCAAAGAGGGGCCGCTGTACGACCTGCCGATCGCGGTGGGGCTGCTGCACACGCTGGGTGTGGTGGGGGGCCGGGGCGTGCAGGTGGCGGTACGGAGCGCGCGGGCCAGGCACGGCGTGGCATCGGCATCACCGCCGATGACCGGGGCGAGAAAGGGGACAACGAGCGGGGGAGGCGCGCCGCGGCCGTTCGATCCGTTCGCGGAGGGTGTGCACGACAAGGACGACATCGGCACCCCCACGGATGCCGATGCCGCGGCGATCGAACCGCTGGATCATCGCCAGTACCTGTTCGCCGGCGAACTTGCGCTCGATGGGCGGTTGCGACCCGTGCGGGGCGTAATCGCGATGGCGGCTCTGGCGAAGGCGCGGGGGCTGCGCGGCGTGGTGGTCCCGGCCGCCAATGTCGCCGAGGCGGCGGTCGTGCCCGGGGTCGAGGCGATCGGCGCGGGGACGCTGATCGAGGTGCTCGGCTTCCTGAACGGGACGCTCGAAGCCCGACCGCACGCGCCGGCGGATGTGGAATCGCTGCTCGCGGCGGGGGCCGCGCCCGTGGATTTCGCGGATGTCCGCGGGCAGGAGGCCGTGAAGCGAGCGATCGTGGTGGCCGCGGCGGGTGCGCACAACCTGCTCATGCTCGGCCCCGCGGGCACGGGCAAGACGATGATGGCCCGCGCCCTGCCGGGGATCCTGCCGCCGCTCTCGCCGGACGAGGCGATCGAGATCACGCGGATCTATTCGGCGGCGGGGATGATGCCCTCGGGGAACGACGGCAAGGCCGGCGCGGGGGGTGCGGGGCTGATTACGGTCCGGCCGGTGCGCACGCCGCACCACACCGCCAGCAGCGCGGCGATCGTCGGCGGCGGGGCGATCCCGCGTCCGGGCGAGATCTCGCTGGCGCACCGGGGCGTGCTGTTCATGGATGAACTGCCGGAGTTCCCCCGGGACGTGCTGGAGACGCTGCGCCAGCCGCTGGAGGACCACGTGGTGACGATCGCGCGGTCGCACAGCGCGGTGCGTTTTCCCGCGAGTTTCATGCTCGTGGCGGCGATGAACCCGACACCGAAGGGCGACCTGCCCGCCGACGAGATCGGCAAGCGGGCGATGGAGCGGTACCTGTCCAGGCTGAGCGGGCCGCTGGTTGATCGCATCGATATTCACGTCGAGGCGCCGGCGGTGCCGTGGAAGCAGCTCAGCGCCGACGCGGGCACGCCGCGGGGCACGAGCAGCGGGCAGATGCGAGAGCAGGTGATGGCCGCGCGTCGGCGGCAGGCGGCGCGCCAGGGCGGCGCCACGAACTCGCGCCTGAGCGGGCGCGAACTCGACAAGTTCGCGCCCATGACCGACGACGCACGGACGATCCTCGGGCAGGCGATCACCGAGATGGGGCTGAGCGCCCGGGCGTACGACAAGGTGCGCCGCGTGTCTCGGACGATCGCGGACCTGGCCGGCGCCGACACCGTCGGCGCCGAGCACGTTGGAGAGGCGGTGCAGTACCGGCTGCTGGACCGGAAGTTGTGACACTCCGCGGTTGACGCCTGCATTCCCTCGTGCCTGTTCGCGTCCCGGCCGGTCCCGCGGCCTCCGTTCGCCGGGCTCACCGCTTTCGAGTACGATTGATCGTCCAGTGTCGAGGCCGGCGTCCGAGCGATCGCGGACAGGAGGCGGATTGGACACCCTGACTCCCGAACTTCGGGGTTCCCCGGATACGGCATGGCGCGGCCGTGCGGTCGAGCACGCGCGATACGCCGCGAGGCTCGCGGCCTTTGTCGCGATCTACTACGTGATTGCCAGGCTGAGCCTGCGGCTGGCGCTGGTCCAGGGCAACGCCGCGCCGGTGTGGCCGGCGACCGGGGTATCTCTCGCGGCGATTCTTCTGGGCGGGTATCGGATGTGGCCGGGCATCGCGGTCGGCGTCTATCTGGCGACCGCGTGGTCGCCCGCGGGTCCGTGGACGTCGATCGGTCTCGCGGCGGGCAACACGCTGGAGGCGGTCACAGGCGCGTACCTGCTCCGGTGGTGGACGGGAGGGCGGGTCGATCTCGGTCGGGTGCGCGATGTGGTGGGGCTGATCGTGCTCGCCGGGTTCGTCGCGACCGCCGTCAGCGCGCTCGTCGGCGCTTTGTCGTTGCTGCTGCTGGGCAATATCCCGCGGGAGATGTTCCACAAGACCCTGCTCGTGTGGTGGGCGGGGAACATCTCGGGGTGCATCCTGGTTGCGCCGCTGGTGCTGTCGTGGCGGGAGTGGACCCCGAGACGGCCGCGGGAGCGCGAGGTCGGCGAGGCGCTGCTGATCACGACGCTGGTGGTGCTCGTGTGTGAGCTCGAGTTCGGCTTCCTGGCCCTGAGCGGAGCGACCGCGTACTCGATGGCGTTCGCGCTGTTCCCGCCGCTGGTGTGGGCCGCGCTGCGGTTCGGGCCGCGGGGCGCGAGCACGACCGCGTTCGTCATCTCGCTTCTGGCCGTCATCGCGACCGTGGCCGGGCTTGGTCCGTTCGCCCGGCAGGCCGCGTCCGAGGCCGTGAGCATCGCGATGCTGTCGCTGTTCTCGACCACGCTCGGGGCGACCGGCCTGCTGCTCAGCGCGGCCGTGACGGAGCGGCAGCGTGCCGCGCAGGCCCGGCTCGAGGCCGAGACCAGGTATCGGAGGCTGATCGAGCACGCCTCGGACGCGATTCTCCTGAGCGCCCCGGGCGGCAGGTTCGTGGAAGCCAACCGCCGGGGTCTGGAACTGCTCGGCTGTTCGAGCGACGAACTGTGCGGGCTTGGTCTTGAAGACGTCTTCGGCGACGGATCGCCAGACCGACGCCCGGCGGATCGCGAGGAACCGCCGATCGACGCGCACCCGTCTGCGGAGCAACTGCTCAGGCGGAAGAACGGCACCCACGTGCCGGTCGAGATCAGCACCACGAGACTGCCCGATGGCGGCCTGCTGCACGTTGTCCGGGACGTCACCGAGCGAAACCGGCTCAAGCGTCGGAGCGATGCCGAGCGGCACGTTCTGGAACTGCTGGCCAAGGGTGAGCCGCTCGCCTCGCTGTTGAATCACCTCGCCCTCGAGAGCGAGAAGGTGTTCCCGGGCATGATGTGCTCGGTCCTGCTGCTCGACGCGTCGGGCACGCGGCTCATGCACGGCGCGGCGCCGAGCCTCCCGGACGAGTACTGCCGGATCATCGACGGCGTCGAGATCGGCCCCCACGTCGGGTCGTGCGGCACCGCCGCGTACACCCGCGAGACCGTCGTCGCGACCGACATCCTGACGGACTTCCGTTGGCACGGTATCACCGACCTGGCGTCGCGATTCGGCCTCAGGGCGTGCTTCTCCGTGCCGATCCTGAGCAGCCGTGGGCGCGTGCTGGGGACGTTCGCCAACTACTACCGCACGCCTCACGTCCCTCAGCCCGCCGAGCTCGAGACGATGCAGCGCAGCGCGTACCTCGCGAGCCTGGCGATCGAGCGCAAGATCGCCGAAGAGCACCGGCAACTCATGATCCGCGAGCTCGACCACCGCGTGAAGAACAACCTGTCGGTGGTGCTCTCGATCGCCGACCAGACCGCCCAGAGCGTCGAGAGCCTGGAGGAGTTCTCCGAGCGGTTCGCCTCGCGGGTCAAGGCGCTGGCGCGAGTCCACGCGCTGCTGGCCAACTCGCTCTGGCGCAAGACCGACCTGGGCACGCTCATCACCCGGACGCTGCTCCCGCACCTGACCAGCGACCCGAGCCGGATCCGCGTCCGCGGCGAGCCGTGCGAGATCCCCGCGCGGGCGGCGGGGCCCCTGTGCATGACGCTCCACGAACTCGCGACCAACGCGATCAAGCACGGCGCGCTCTCGGTCCCCGACGGCGAGATTGTCGTCGAGTGGATAATGCGGACCTCCGAGACCGGCGAGCCCGAGGTGGCCATCTCGTGGGCGGAGCACGGCGGGCCGCCCGTGCGCGAGCCCCAGCGAACGGGCTTCGGCGTGCAGCTCATCCGCAGCGAGATCGCCCACGACATCCGTGCCCGTGTGCGGTTGGAGTTCAAGCCCGAGGGCGTCTGGTGCGAACTGGCGGTTCCGCTCCGGGAGGAGCCGACCGTGGGCGAGCCGGCGGAGTGGATCGGCGAGTCGTCAAGGCCGGGATGACGCTGCCCGGAGGCGTGTCCACCGCCCACCGAACGGGCCGGGGCCGGGCGCGATATCCTCGTCCCGCAAACGCGACCGGCGCGTGTGGCTGGTGTACCGAAGCCGCTCCGAGGATTGGGTCATGCACAGAGTTTGTCGCAGGGTGGTGGCGCTCGCGCTTCCGGCGGGTCTTGCCGCCTGTTCAACGAACAACGCGCCGTCCGGCGCGATCGAGCCGAACGGGAGCGGCCCGGCCGCGGCTTTCCGCGCCGCCGCCCTGTTCGCCGGCCCGCCCCTCCCGCCGCCCAACGAGTTCCGCACCGCCGCGGGCGCGCCGGGTCCGGCGTATTGGCAGCAGCAGGCCGACTACACCATCCGTGCCACGCTCGACGCCCCGGCCCGGCGCATCGTCGCAAACGAGACGATGGTGTACACCAACAACTCGCCCGCCGCGCTCCCGTTCATCTGGATCAACCTCGAACAGAACCTCTTCCGTACCGACAGCGACGGCGCACGGATGAGCACGCCGAACGGCCGCTTCGGCAACCGCGACCAGTTCCACGGCGGCTTTGAGGATGTCAAGGTCACGCTCGCGGGGTCGGCGGGGCGTGACCTCAGGCTGCACGACTACGGCACGGTCGGTCGCATCGACCTGCCCGAGCCGATCGCGCCCCGCGGCGGGCGGATCACGATCGAGTTCGCGTGGTCGTTCGACATCCCCGCCTACGGCTCCGACCGCATGGGGATCGACGACACCCAGCACGGCCCGGTCTTCCAACTCGCCCAGTGGTTCCCGAGCGCCTGCGTCTTCGACGATGTGCACGGGTGGAACACGCTGCCCTACCTCGGTCAGGGCGAGTTCTACACCAACTACGGCACGTACGATGTCAGCCTCACCGTGCCCCGCGGCCATATCGTCGCGGCGACGGGCGAACTGGCCAACCCCGAAGAAGTCCTGAGCCCGCTCCAGCAGGAGCGCCTCAGTTCCGCACGCGCGACCAGCGAGACCGTGGTCATCCGCGGAGCGGACGAGATCGGCGCCGACGCGGGGGAACCGGCCGGGGAGACGGGCGGGGCGACCAGCACCTGGCGATTCCGCGCCGACAACGTTCGCACGTTCGCGTGGGCCAGTTCCGCCGCGTTCGCGTGGGATGCCTGCTTCGTCCCGGGCGGCGGCAAGGGCTCGGACGGCGACCCCGCCCGCGGCCAGGGCACGCTCTGCCAGTCGTTCTACCCGACAGAGGCCGCCGCGATCTGGAGCGCCAAGGGACAGGGCGGCGGCAGCACGCAGATGCTCCGCAAATCGCTCGAACACTACGGGAAGAAGTGGTACGCCTATCCCTACCCCAGCGCCAGCAACGTCAACGGCATCGTCGGCGGCATGGAATACCCGATGATCGTGTTCTGCGGCGGGCGTGACCCCGGCGGCGAGCGCGGCCTGTGGGGCGTCACCACCCACGAGATCGGCCACAACTGGTTCCCGATGCTCATCAACACCGACGAGCGGCGCCACGCGTGGATGGACGAGGGGTTCAACACCTTCATCAACTACTACGCCACGCTCGAACGCTACCCCGACGACCTTCCCCGCCGCGGCAACCCGCGCCGGTGGGCGCGGGACAACCCCAAGCCCATGCCGCAGGCGATCGACATCCCCGCCGACCAGGTCGAGCGCGGCCAGCTCGGCACGCTGCAATACGCCAAGACCGCCGCGGGGCTCACGCTCCTGCGTGAGGGCGTGCTGGGCGAGGCGCGCTTCGACGCCGCGTTCCGCGAATACCTCCGCCGCTGGGCCTTCAAGTCGCCGCGCCCGTGGGACTTCTTCCGCACCATGCAGGATGTCGCCGGCGAGGACCTCGGCTGGTTCTTCCGCGGCTGGTTCTACGAGACCGGCGTGCTCGACCAGGCCGTCACGACCGTCATGCAGCCGGGCGGCGCGGAAGGCCACGCCGAATCGCGGGCCGCGCGGGTCACGTTCAGGAACCGCGGCGGGCTCGTCATGCCCGTGGTGTTCAAGGTCGAGTACGACGACGGGTCCGACGAGGTCCGCCGCCTTCCGATCGCGGTCTGGTTCAACGGCGACACCTGGCAGACGCAGTGGGACACGCGGAACACGGCTGGTCAGGTACGCAGGATCAAGCGCATCGAGATCGACCCCGACAGCGATTTCCCGGATGTCGAGCCGCGGAACAACGTCTGGCCGTAGCGGCTACGGCCGGTTGGCGGGCATCAAGGCGGAACCCCCTCGCTTCCCGATCGCGTGGAACTGCCAGCGATGCTGGCCGCGCCGGGAATTGAAGGTTCGTTCGCATCTTATTTGGATTGACCCCTTCCCTCCCTTGACAATCCTCCACCCGTCGATGTTAGACTGATGGGCATGGGTTACATTCTGTCGATCGTTTGCCGGATCATCTCATTAGCCATCCTTGTGTGCGCTGCGCCATCGCACGCGCAACCCGGCGAGTTCTCGCACCAGGAACTCGGCATCACCATGCGCATCCCCGACGGATGGAAGCCCATCGCGCAGAAGACGCTCGAGGCCTCCGCGCACCAGAAAGATCTCGCCGAGAACGGCGCGGTGCTCGCGGGCTATGCCCGCGGCGGTGCGGGGCTCACACCGCCGTACATGGTCATCGACGCGTGGACCCCGCCCTTCGATTACACCCGCGCAACCTGGAACGACCTCGTCACGCACCTCGACCTCACGCTCATCGAGGATGCCCGAACCAACGGCATGCTCGACGGCAACGGCAAGTACACCGGGAGCGACC
The DNA here is from genome assembly GCA_020846975.1 of Phycisphaerales bacterium. Taxonomy (GTDB): domain Bacteria; phylum Planctomycetota; class Phycisphaerae; order Phycisphaerales; family UBA1924; genus JADLCX01. The sequence continues at coordinate 113,104 of JADLCX010000054.1, read as the reverse complement.
TCTCGCCGGGCATCCTCGACAAGGATCGCAAGATGATCCTCATGCAGGGTCCATTGCCGAAGAATTCCAGGACCGGCCGCCAGCTCTACCTCGTTTCGGCATCGTTCCTCGGCAAGTTCGACTTCGTACGCGTGCACGCGTACCTGCCCGTGGATCGCGTCAAGTCGCTCATGCCCGAAGTGCTCATGACGCTCGACTCGGCGAAGTTCGAGCAGGGCGCGGGCTACCAGCCCTTCACGCCGAAGTCGTCGCCGCGGATCGGCCGCCGCCGCTACGGTCGGATCGGCGGGCTCGGCTTCGGCGGAGTCGGCCTGATGGTCGGCATCTGGTACGTGTTCCGCAGGCTCTCCGACGATTGAGCGTGCCCGGCGTATCCCCATCCCGCGGCGGAGTCTCCGCCTTCGCGCATCCTTGAACCTAAACTCCACCCCACATTCAAGGAGCCCTGAAGATGTCCGCCTCGTTCCGTCTCGCCCTCATCGCCGGCCTCGCGCTCGGCGCCGTCCAGTCCGTCACCCTCGCCCAGACCAAGGAAGCGCCCAAGGACGCCCCCCCCGCCCCCGCGCCCGCCGCGTCACAGCCCGACACCCGCAAGGTCGTCAAGACCGCCGACGACCTGCCGCGTCACACCTACAAGATCGAGGGCAAGGCCAGCGAGCTCGTGCAGGATGCCGACAAGTTCAAGGCCTTCGCATCGAAGGTCAAGGCCGACGCCGAGGACGACCTGAAGGCCTACAGGATCGAAGACCCGACCACGCTCCAGGACTACCACACGCTGCTCATGCAGATCGCCGTGCTCGAAGGCCACGACGACGACGCCCTCGGCCACGCCAGCACCATCCGCTTCCTCGAACGGAAGGAATCCAAGAAACTCATGACCGGTCAGGTGCTGACCGCGATGATCAACGCGAAGAAGGCCAGCGACGGCGAGTTCGCCGGGCAGGCCAGGTTCGACAACGAGTTCCGCAAGGACCTCGACGCCCGCATCCGCGCCCTGCCGTGGGATCAGGTCCGTGAGGAAGTGCTCCAGACCAAGGGCCGCGCCCAGATCATCACCGGCGACCTGATCGTCGGCCAGATGCAGGGCATGGTCGACAAGGTCATCGAGCAGCAGAACGGCGAGATCTCCGGCGACATCGCCCGCGGCATCGTCAGCGCCCGCTTCGCCCTCGCCAAGATGATCCCCGTCCTGCCGCTGGTCGGCGAGGTCTATTCCCGCATCATCGACGAGAAGGAGAGCAAGGAGGTCGGCAAGGACATCTGGACCCCGACCCAGGTCACGCTCACCGAGGCCGACAAGGGCAAGCCCGTCGTCATCGGCATCTGGGATTCCGGCGTCGATACCAAACTATTCAAGGATCAGCTCTGGACCAACCCCGCCGAGACCCCTGGCAACAACAAGGACGACGACAACAACGGCTTTGTCGATGACGACCACGGCATCGCCTTCGACCTCGAGTCCAACCGCGTGCCCGGCCCGCTCGCCGACCTGAGCGAACTCAAGACCCCGCGCGAGGAGGCCGGCAAGTACGACAAGGCCTTCAGCGACCTCAACAACAACATCCAGAGCCCCGAGGCCGACAAGCTCCGCGCCCATATGCGGAGCCTCAAGCCCGACGCCGTCACCCCCTTCATCGAAGACCTCGGGCTCTGGGGCGGCTACTGCCACGGCACCCACGTCGCCGGCATCGCCGCTGCCGGAAACCCCTACGCCCGCATCCTCTACGCACGCATCACCTTCGACCACCGCAGCATCCCCAAACTCACGCCCACCATCGAGCAGTCGCGCAAGGAGGCCCAGGCCACCCGCGACACCATCGACTACTTCAAGAAGGCCGGCGTCCGCGTCGTCAACATGAGCTTCGGCGGCTCGCGCCAGGATATCGAGGATGCCCTCGAGGCCAAGGGCGTCGGCAAGACACCCGACGAGCGCGCCTCGCTCGCGCGCGAGATGTTCAACATCGGCAAGGCCGCCGCCGAGGAGGCCATGCGCGGTGCGCCCGACATCCTCTTCATCGCCGCGGCCGGAAACTCCGACAACGACAACGACTTCTCCGAGGTCCTTCCCAGCGGCCTCAACCTCCCCAACCTCATCACCGTCGGCGCCATCGACCAGACCGGCAAGCCCACCAGCTTCACCACCTTCGGCAAGAACGTCAAGCTCTACGCCAATGGCTTCGAGGTCGACAGCTACGTCCCCGGCGGCGAGAAGCGCAAGTATTCCGGCACGAGCATGGCCGCCCCCAACGCCGCCAACCTCGCCGCCAAAGTCCTCGCCGTCAACCCCTCGCTCACAACCCAGCAGCTCATCGACCTCATGACCCGCGGCGCAGACCCGCTCCCCGGACACGAAGGCCGCCTGATCATCAACCCCAAGAAGACCGTCGAGATGGCCCGCAACAAGGGTTGAACGTGGCATCGGCGTCCTTGCCGATGTTCCGAACCGGCGGGCCAATCCCGCCGGTTCGGAACCCGCACGCGCTCATCCTACTCCAACCGCCCGCCTCACTCGCAGTCGTGCCACGAGAAGTACGCGCCGAGGAAATCGAACAGGTCCTGGATCGTCACGCCTCCGGCGTTGTTGACATCCGCCGAGCGCCAGCACCCGACATTCGGCGGCGTGTTGACGCCCGTGCAGTTGCGGAAGAACTGATCGAGGAAGTCGAAGATGTCCTGCACCGTCACCATCCCGCTGTGGTTGAAGTCCGCGATGTGACAGTCGATCTCGCACGTCGAGAGATCGCCGTCCAGATGATCCGGCGTCTCGTCCTCGTCGCAATCGCCATAGACGATGAAGGCATACCCAGGAACTTCCTCCGATCCCACGCACACCATCGGCCACACCGCGGCCTTGTCCAGCGACAGGTCGCGGCTCACGATCGCCTCCTCGTACACCGGTTGCAGCAGATACACCCCCGGCGCGATGTGGTAGGTCGAGGCCCGGGTGAGCGTGATGGTTCGCCGATCCAGCGCGCTGGTCGCTGACGATGACGGCCCGGACCGCACCCACGCGTTCGTCACGTCGATCCAGTTGCACTCGTTCGCACCGAACGGTCGGCAGTGCACCGTCAGCACATCCGACCACGAGGTCTCGCCTTCGCCCAGCTTGATCGGCCCGAAGAACCGCGCCCGCACCGGCGACCCGTTGTTCACATCGCCCTCGAAGATCCCCGCCGTCGATTCCTCGCGATCGTGCCGCGGCACACAATCCGCCTCGTACAGGTGGAACGGCGCGAGCCCGACCGCGCCGTTGCCCAGCTCGCTCGATACACGCTTGTAGTAGGGGCCTTCATCGGGCGAGGCCGATTCCGGCGCGAGCACCACCGGTGTGCCCGTTCCATCGCCGACGATCACCTGCCCCGACCACGCCTGCGCATCCGTGTCTTCTCCGGCCGACTGCCGCACGATGACCTGCCCGGCCAAGCCGGTCGCTGAGGCGATGCGGATCGTGCCGACCTCGGCCATCTCCTCGCCTCGCATGTGCCGAGGCGAGTCATCAGTTACTCCATCGACGGGCCAACCGCCCTGCGTCTGGGCCACGCAATCATCGACACCTTCGGGAGAGATGATGGTGCACGGGCAAGTGTCCGGCGTCTGACCGCTCGCGCTCCCCAGCCGCTTCCCGATGCGGACCTGCTCGGATGCCGCGAGAGCGGGAAGGTACAACTCACCAAGAAGGTGCTCTGCAATGTTCGACTGCGGTGTGCCCTGGAACCACACATCCGCACCGGGACCGACGCAACCGAGAGTCAGCGTTCCGATTGTTGCGTAGTCGTTGGAATGGTCCGTCGGATCCTGCACGGCCGCGCGACCGGTCATGGAGTCGATCTCCGGAAATCCATTGGTGTCAAGATCGTACTCGAGATTGCCGGACCACACGACGCCTTCTCGCATGTCGTCGATGACCAGCGTGCCGATTGTTGGAGACTCGATCCGGGGCACGAACGCCTTGAAGTTCGCCCGGTACATCGCCGAAATCGTAATGGATCCGATCGAGTTCGCGGCGATGAGGCAGTCCGGGGCCGGGGGAACGTCCGGCATGGTCGGCAGGTTCGGAACCGCCACGAGCCTCCCCGTCGTCGGAATTCGCCACGGCACGAACGGTTTGGTCTGCGGTTCGCTTTGCGTTCCAACGAAGCCGGAACGTGCTCCTTCAGGGAACGGATTTCGGCCTACCGAGATCGAGTGGATATAGCCGTCCGAGTTCGTCGCCACGATGGGACCGTCGAGCGCATGGTCCACGACAATGTGCCCCGTGTCTGGGTTGGCGGTCGTCGGAGCGGTAAACGTGCCCGCGCCGATCGAGGCCTTCAGAACGGAGTGACGCACTTTGATGTCGCCGGTAAACGCACCGCCCACGATGATGCCCCACTCCAAACCGGGCACTGGAAGCCCGTCAGGACCGGGGTTGAAGCGCGGGCGGATGAAGTCAACATCGATGCTGCCGACGAAATCGCCGGCCGTGTGCAGCTTGTTGAGCGCTCTGCTGACAAGACTTGTGTCGATTGAGCCGGACAGGTTCGAACGGATATCCGCGAAGATGTCCCGATCGAGTACGGTTGTGCCGCCGAGCGAGATCGCTCGAATCTCGGTGATCCCGACCCCGGCTCGGATCGCCGACTTCTGCGTCGCGCTTGTTCCGATCTTGCCGGTCGTGAAGATACGCTCGATTCGGCCGAGCTCGTTCTTGATGTCGCCGGTGATGCCCTCGGCGGTCAGGCTCGGACCGACGACAATGAGATCGATCGACTTGTACGGGCTGAACTGGCCGACACCGGTGATGTCGCCCGCGATTCGGTTACCCGCGCCGATGCGCTCGATCAGGAACTCAAACTCATCCCACTCTGATGTCACCGTGGCTGTGATGTCGCCGTCGATGTTGCGAGCGGCGTCGATGCGAGAGATGCGCCCCACGGTGACCGGCCCGGTAATGTCGTTGGCGACCCAGATGGTCGCCTGCGTCGCGCGACCTTGAACCGCATCGTCGAACACCAGACCGGCGAAATCGTGGCAGGCGGGGTCGATCAAGTCTGTGACGTCGGGAAACACCGCTGTGTTGCTGTCTCCGCCGATCAGCACGCTGAGGATTCCGGACTGACCGAAGATGGTAATGAGGCCGATGTTGTTTGTGGAGTCGTTGGGGTCGTCCTCGTGGAACACTTGGAGCATGTCGCCCGAGGACCATCCCGTGACATCGACAGAGAAAGCGGCACCCTCAGCTTCGCGTGCTTCCTGCCCGATCTGAGTGCCCGATGAACCCAAGTGCCGAATCACGACCGGCTGTGCGTGCACTGGAAGACTGGTGCCTCCGAATGTGCCAGCCAACAAGAACAAGAGCTGCTTCCACATGGCTGTTCCTTCCTTCGCCTGAGGCCAAGAGCCAGGGTCGCGACACCCAGCACCATCCACGAAGATGGTGAAGGAACAGCAGCCGCGAGTCGAAATCCGTAGTAGTTGATGGAAAAACTGGGGACCTCTCCGCCGTTATTGCCAAGCCAGTCGTCAGAGCGGGCTGGGTTTACAACACTGGAAGACCACCAGGTACCATCGAAAACTCTGAAGTTCCTGCCATCGCTGATCGTCGCAACCGACTCAGTCCACTCCGCCGTGGCGCCTGCAACGTCAAATAGCCCCCACGGACTCTGAACATTTGGATACGCGCCAAGAGGCACGAGATACTCCGCTCCCGTTTCGGTGATGTACCCCGCATTGGCCTGACCGACGCCCGGCGGCCCGTAGACCAGCGGCGTGTCGCTCGTGTGCGGGTACAGCCACCACCCCGGCTGATCCGGTCCATTCTGGTGTGGATCCCAGTGTGCAGCCTTCAACCACTCGTCCCACGTCGGAATGAAGTAGCGAGCCCCCGGCGACCGCGCGGCCTGATCGGTGAAGATGTTCCCGTTCGGTCCCGTGTACCCAAAAGTGCTGACCTCATAGGCCCCGCTCAGGAAGGCCTCGCGATTCAGTGCCTTTCCATTGTGCAGCCAATTGCAATAAATTGCCGCCATTCGCCAATCTATGTTGCCGACGGCGCGCATCTCGCGCCCCACGGGCACAGCCCAACGCAGGCCCCCAGGCACAGTGGGTGCCGTTGAGACCGCGCCCCAGAACGTCGGCGGGATCAGGTGGGGGATGCGGTCGTTGGCCGGCCTGTCAAAGGCCGCGTTGAAGAACTCCACGAACTGCGCCGTATTGACCTCGAACCGTCCGATGCGGTACTCGTAATCGACCAGCCCGCGCCCAATCGCACGGTCGCCCGGCATCCCGTTCCCCGTCCACGGGGCGTTGCCGGGGTGCGTGATCGTGACCAGATCGACACCCGACAGCGGGTCGATATCCGCGCACACCGCACGCGGTTGAGTTGTGATTGCAGCAGCAGCCATGACGATCCCGCATGCACGGAGCGATACCCCGACCGGGCGTCCTGACGAACACCCAGCGCACCGGCCGCGCCGCACGAAAACAGACTTCACCATGCTGAGCCGACCTTTCCAACCTCAACCCGCGGCCCGCAAACCCGGCGGAATCAGACTGGGTTCACAGCCAAAGCGCGATTGAGCACCGACACACGACGAGAGACACCATCAGGTCAGCTCTCTCCGGCCAACTTCGAGTCTACAGGCCCATACGCGGCCCGCAAGCGGAAAAGTCCGAGAATACCAAAAAAAAAACGAACTCGTGCCCTCGCATGTTGCCGCGAGCGTGACGAGGCATATCACGATCAAGCCGCGCTCAACGTGCTCATCCAGTTGATGCGATGAACCGGTGCGTACCGCCGCTCAGCATCCAAACCAACACGCCAGATACTCGAAAACATCGCCCACCGTCGTCTCCTCATCGCCCGTCACATCCCCATCCCCGCCGAAGAACATCCCCAGATAGTCGAACAGGTCCTGCACCGTCCGCGCGCCATCGTCGTTCACATCGCACACGCAGAACGCTCCGGGTGTCCACGAATACAGCTCGCGTCCCGTCGGCGACCAGTCGTCTGCGCTCAAGAGCAGCCGCGCCCGTGCGGTGTCCATGAACAGGCTGTGCGGAAAGCTCGACAGCGCACCCGCCGCGATCTGTCCCACCGCCCGCGTCCCCACCCCGCTCCCGTCGCTCTGCCACAGTTCATATCCAGCCTCGGGTGTGAACGCGCTGAACGCCACACGCCGCGCGTCGATCCTCACGGTCCCGCTCGGATCACCCCACGCCGGCCCGGGGTTGATGTCCCGCACGCGCCGCGTGCCCTCCACCGTCCCATCGCTGATCCAGAGCTCGCGGTCACCCGACGCGTCGCTCGCGCTGAAGAACACCACCGGCCCCGCCTCGACCAGGTTCGCGATGTGCGGCGAGCCCGGGCCCGGCACGATGTCCGTCAGCCGAACCGTCCCCTCAATCGCCCCGTCGGTCCGGTACAGCTCGCGCCCGAACTCCGTCGTCTCGGCAACGAAGAACAGGTACGAATCGCTCGGCGTCAGCAGCGAGGGTGACGATGACCCGCCCGCCCGCAGGTCCGCCAGTAGTGCCGTCCCTGCCCCCGTGCCGTCGCTCACGAACAGCTCGCGCCCCGTTGCCGTCGTCGTCGCGCTGAAGTACACCCGTCCGTTCCACGCCGTCAGGTTCTGCGGCGTGCTGCTCCCCGTGCCCGCCGCGATGTCCTTCAGCAGCGCGGTCGTCGCCGTGGTTCCTTCGGTCACCCACAGCTCGTTTCCCTGCCCCGTGGCCGATGCCGTGTACAGAGCCTTGTTCCCCAGCTTGGTCATCCATCCCGGCGTCGAAGAAGTTGTGCCCGCAGACCCGACAAGCAGCGGCGCGGTACCCGGTTCCGTCCCATCGCTCCGCCAGATCTCCCAGCCCTCCGCCGCCGTCGCCGCGGGAAAAACCGCCGCGCCGCCCAACTCCGCCGCGCGCGCGTTCACGATGCCCTGCACGATCGGCGACGATGGCGGCGTCAGCGACCCCGTCGGCCCCGGATTGATGTCGCGCGTGAATCGCGTGCCCGCCGCGGTCCCATCCGTCACCCACACTTCGCTCCCGTGCGCCGTGTCCGTCGCGCGGAAGTACAGCAGCGTCCCCGCTTTCACCATCGGCGATGGCGAACTCGAGGCCGGCGCCGTGCTCTGCGCCGAGGTCGTCCCAGGTGCGCAATCGAACACCAACTCCGCGCCGCTTTGGTTCGTCCCGAACAGCTCGCGCCCGATGTCCGGCCGAAACGCGCTGAACACCACCGCATTCTCCGCCGCGCCGAAGGTCGTCGGCGAACTCGAGCTCCGCGGCCCGCGAATGTCCCTGACCAGCGATGTCCCCTGCGCTGTCCCATCCGTCTTCCACAACTCCGTGCCATGCACACCGTCATCCGCCGCGAAGTACAGCGTTTCGCCGACGCCAAGCATGTATCCCGCGCCGCCGGTGAACGGCGCAGCCGGAAGCGGCTGGACCGGCGCTGTGCCCGCCGCGGTGCCGTTGCTCCGGTACAGCGTGCGCGCCGGGCCGTTCCCCGTCAGAAAGTACACCGCGCTCGTCGTCGCCGTGAACGAGCCCGGATACGAGCCGCTCGATCCCGACGCCAGATCCCCGAGCCGCATCGTCGTGCCCGGCGTGCGCGAGATGCGCCACGGTTCATACCCGTACGATTCCTGATCGATCGGCAGGAACACCGAGTCGCCCCACACGCACGGCTCCTCGCCCCCAAAGATGAACGTGATCGTCCCCACCGCGACCGTCGATGTTCCCTCCGGTGTTCCGTCGCTGCGCACGACGCGATAGATCCCCGAGTCCTGTTCATACGACTCGCACACCACGAACCCCGCCCCGCCATACAACCGCAGCACGTTCGGCACCGGCTGCCCGTTGCTCTGCAGCACCACGCGCGTCCCCGCGATCGTCCCATCCGTCGTCCACAGTTTGTACATCGAGGCGTTCTGGTCATACGCCGCGAAGAACGCACGCCCCGGCAGCCCGACGATCGTCTGGATCGACGACGACGAACTGCCCGGGGTCAGGTCGCCCAGCATGAACGTCCCCGCCGCGGTCCCATCGCTCACCCACGGCTCTTCGCCCGTCGAGTTGAGATAGACCGTGAACACCACCTTGTCCCCGATCGACGCCAGCCCGCGCGGAAACGCGCCGCCTGTGCCCGCCACCAGGTCCGAAACGACCCGCGTCCCCGCCGCGGTCCCATCGCTCACCCAAAGTTCCTGCCCTGTCGCCGGATCAGACCCCGAGAACGCCACGCCCTCGCCCAGCGGCACGATCTCCAGCGGATTCAGCGATGAGCTTCCGGGCACGGCATCCACGACCAGCCTTGTTCCCTCCGGTGTTCCGTCCGATCGCCACAGCTCGTACCCAAACACCGAGTGCTGGGCATCGAAGTACGCCACATCGCCCGCGCTCGTGCGCACGACCGTAATTCTCGGAATCGTCGCGCCGCTCGGGCCCGCATTGATGTCCTTCAGCAACCGCGTGCCCGCCTCCGTCCCATCACTCGCCCACAGTTCCTGCCCATGAATGCCGTCGTCGGCCGTGAACAGAGCGAGACCGTTGACCGCCGCCATCCCCGGCCGCGCGCCATTGCCCGGAAGCGAGCCCTCGTTCCGCACCGTCGGGTTGATGTCGCTCAGGAGCGTCGGCGGCGCGCCCGCCGCCATCGCTGCACCCGCCGCGCACGCCAACCATGCGTTCATTCCGCCTTGCACGCTCGCCATGCCCAGTACCTCCACGCTTGTGCCCCCACTCGATACGCCCCCGCCCGTCCTCCCCTGCGCGCCTCGACGGTAAACTCCGCTTGGTGTCGCCCGCCCTTGCCAAACCCGCCCTCCGCGCCCACATCCGCGACGCCCTCCGCGCCGCCTCCCCCGACCAGCGCCGCGAGTGGTCCGCGGCCATCGCCAACACCATCTCCACGCTTTCCCAGTTCCTCAACGCGCGTTCCATCCTCTTCTATCAGCCCATGCTCGCGGCCGGTGAAGTCGACATCACGCCCCTCGCGCGCTCCGCCCTCGCGGCCCGCAAGGTCGTCGCCTTCCCGCGCGTCGATTGGGCCAACCCCGCCGCGCTCATGACCTGCGCCCGCACCGCCGACCTCGACCGCGATTTCGATCCCGCCTCGCGCCCGCCGCCAAACCCGCGATCCGGGCTCCCGGATGTCCCCGTCGCTGAACTCGACCTCATCATCGTCCCCGGCCTCGCCTTCGACGCCCAAGGCCGGCGCCTCGGCCGCGGCGGGGGCCACTACGACCGCCTCCTCGCCCACCCGCAACGCCGCGCCGTCGCCCTCGCACCCGCCTTCACCATCCAAGTCGTTCCCGAAGTCCCAGCCGACCCCCGCGATCAGGCGGTTGATCTGGTCGTGACCGAGCGGTCCGTGGTTTTCCCCAAGCCATAACCCCTTGCGCCGCAAGGGAATCCAAACAAATATCAAAAATACCGATAAGCGGCGGGTGTTTGGACGGTATTCGTGGTAGGATTTCCCCGTCCAGACAACTGACAGAACCTACGGCTGGCTTCTGCACCGGGGTGGTCCAGATAACCGATCCTACTATCGCCGAGTACACGCACTCGCCGACCCAACCCGAGTCGTTTTCCGTTTCACAGCCCCGATCCGACGGAGCCGCGCATGGCCCTTGCCTCTCAATCCATCCGAAACTCACCCGTCTCCCGCATGTCCGACACCCGCGGCTCTCGCGGCGGAGCCCGCCGCGGCAAGCGCATCATCGGCGTCCTCATGCTCGCCGCCGTCTGCGTCGCCATGGCCCTCTGGGCGATGCGCGCCCGCGATGGCTCGGGCGACACCCTCGGACCCAGCTCCGCGAGCGCGGCCACAGGCGGCAACCCCGCCCCCGACACCACCCCGGCCACCACGGCCATGATGAACACCAGCCCGCTCGGCACCATGGCGCTGCGCACGCAGTCGCAGCCCGCCACCGAGCCCGCGCCGCAGCCGGTCAACCCCGCGCCCGCGCCGGCTCCCGCCAGCAACCCGCTCCCCGACCTGCCCGGCACGCCCATCAAGCCCGCCGGCAACCAGCCGATCGTCGATCCCACGACTCAACCCGCTTCCATCACGCCCGGACCGACGTCTCCCGCCGAACCCTCCATCCCCATCGCCGCCAACAGTTACGCCATGGCCGTCGCCGCGGCCGACCGCGCCCAGCAGCAGCAGCGCACGCTCGAAGCCCGCAACATCCTCAACCGCGCCCTGCTCGACCCGATCAACTCCGCCGCCGACCGCGCCAACCTCCGCAAGAAACTCGCCGACCTCAACCAATCGCTCGTTTTCGGCCCCAACCCGATCGCCGGCGATCCGCTGTGCGAGACCTACAAGGTCACCTCCGGCGATGTGCTCAACAAGATCAACCGCAAGCTCGGCCTGGTCACCGAGCCCTCGCTCATCGCCCGCGTCAACAAGCTCGCCAACCCCAACGCGCTCAAGATCGGCCAGACCCTCAAGGTCATCCGCGGCCCGTTCCACGCCGTTGTCAGCAAGAGCGCGTACCGCATGGATATCTACGCCGGCCCGACGCCCGCGCCCAGCAGCATCGGCACCATGAACTTCCCCGAGGGCGCCGAGCCGGGCTGGATGTACATCTGCTCCTTCCCCGTCGGACTCGGGGCCCAGGGCCTCACACCCATCGGCAACTTCACCGTCAAGGAAGGCTCCAAGCTCGTCAACCCGCACTGGGTCAACCCGCGCACCAGCGAGAAGTTCGCCGCCGATGACCCCAAGAACCCGATCGGCGAGCGATGGATGGGCCTCGAAGGCCTCGACGACAAGAGCAAGGCCGTCACCGGCTACGGCATCCACGGCACCGTCGATCCCGCCAGCATCGGCAAGGAAATGTCGATGGGCTGCATCCGCGTCGGCGCGGCCGACATCGAGATCGTCTACGAACTGCTCATGGGGCGCGTGAGCGTGGTGAAGATCGTGCCATAATCAATCTTGAAAGGGGAAGGGGGTTCAGGTGTTCCAACTCGTCGCGTTGATCCGTCGGGTGGCCGCGCGCTCGTGCGAACCCCGTAGCGTCGAACTCTCAACGCGCCGGGCCATCCTGCCCCCGCAGCCGCCGAATCTCCTCCAGCCGATCCTTCAGCAGCTTCTCGCTCCCGAACTCGGTGGGGAGGTAGTACCGCTTCGCGACGCCGAGGTATTCCTGTGTGCCGACCATGCCCACACCGCCGGGGCTCGTGCGCACGCCCTCGGTGTGCGCGTAGGCATAACCCGCGCCCGTCGCGCTGGGTGTCTCGCCCGCGCTCAAGGTCCCCGCCTTCCGCACATTCCCATCCTTGATGTGCACCGGCACGGGCACCGTCCGCCCTTCCTTCACATCCTGCCCCGCCGCCTCGATCGCCATGTAGCTCGCGTTGCTCTTGGGCGCGAGCGCGAGGTAGATCGCGCACTGGCTCAGTGTGATCCGCCCCTCCGGCAGTCCCAACCTCTCGCACAGCTCCCACGCCGCCGCGGCCACCATGATCGCCCGCGGGTCGGCGTTCCCGATGTCCTCGCTCGCCAGGATCGCCAGCCGCCGCGCGATGAACCGCGGGTCCTCGCCCGCATCCAGCATCCGCGCGATCCAGTACACCGCCGCGTCCGGGTCGCTCCCGCGCACGCTCTTGATCAGCGCGCTGGCCGAGTCGTAGTGCTCATCGTCCGCGTACACCGCGGCCTTCTGCTGGATGGATTCCTCGGCATCGGCACGGGTGATCACGATCGCCGCCGGTCGTGCCGCCGTTCCCTCAGTTCCTCCCGCCGCTTGCCCAGTTGGTGGATGCCGATCATGTCCAGGATCGCCAGCAGCCCTTCGAAGATCAGCTCGAACAGCAGGCCCATGCGGCCCTCCTTCGGAGGGTTGTTCGGAACTGAGCACCGCCACTTCCAGGGCCATGAGCGCCCGCCGCACATCCCCATCGCACTTCACCGCCCACAGTTTCAGGGCCTCATCCTCGACGCGCAGGTCGATCGTGCCGAACCCGCGCCCCGGGTCCGCGATCGCCCGCCGCAGCACCTCCACCACATCCTCTACGCTCACCGGCTCCAGCCGGAACAGCGTGGACCGGCTCACCAGCGCGCTGTTCACCGCGAACAGCGGGTTCTCGGTGGTCGCGCCGATCAGCGTCACCACCCCGCGCTCCACATCGTTCAGCAGCACATCCTGCTGCGCCTTGGTGAAGCGGTGAATCTCGTCCAGGAACAGCACCGTCCTTCGCCCGCTCGTCGCCAGCCGCTCCTTCGCGTTGTCGATGATCTCGCGGATGCGGGCCACGCCAACCCCCGCCGCGTTCTCTCGCTCGAAGTGCCGGTTGGTGTGCAGCGCGATCACCTCCGCCAGCGTCGTCTTGCCCGTGCCCGGGGGCCCGTGGAAGATGATGCTCGCGAACCGGTCCGCGACAAGCATCCGCCGCAGCAGCTTGCCCGGACCGAGGATGTGCTTCTGCCCCGCCACCTCATCCAGCGTGCGCGGCCTCATCCGCACCGCCAATGGCTCGACGGTCTTCAAGGCATCAAGCCGGCGCTGAGCCCACAGATCGGCCATGCGTCAAGCGTAGGTGATTCACACGCACCCCCCGAACCAGCACGTCAGGAAATCGAAGATGTCCTGTGCCGTTGTTGCGCCGTCGTTGTTGAAGTCGGCCGCGGACCCGAAGAACATCGCCAGAAAGTCGAATACGTCCTGCGCCGTGGTCGTGCCGCTGTAGCCAAGGTCGCAGCAGCACAGCGGGGCGATGTCCCAGCCCAGGAGCTCGCGGCCGGTCGAGGTCTGGTCATCCGGGGCGACGGCAACCCGATCCCCCAACCCGCCACGCCCCGCTCGGCGTGCTCGATTTCTCACCGGCCGCGCGGTCGCGGAGGTCGTCCGGCAACGCAGCGGCCTCATTCCGATACGTCGAGGTCCAGGTTCTCCCGCGCCCGGCCGACAAAGGCCGGCTTGTGGTGGCGGCGATCAGGTATCGGTGGGCCGGGGTCAGGGCTTGGTCTCGGGCCGCTGGGGGTCCGCGGGCCGGTCGCCGCCCACGGGCATCTCCGGGTTGGGGGGCGCCCAGTCCGGGCCCTTGAGCCGGCTTCGGAGTTCGCCGGCGCGCCCGATGATCTCCTGCTCGGCCGCGGCCGGGTCGGGGCCGCGCTCCAGCGCGCGGGTGAGCGTGAAGGTCCACTCCACGCGGTTGTGCAGGCCGCGTTCGCCATCCTGACCCACCGGCCACATCTCCGCGGCGAGATCGACCACGGGCAGTTCGTACCACGGGGCCTGGATCACGCGCTTGGTCTGCACCGGCTCGTAGCCCGGCCGCCGGATGCGCACGTCGTAGCCGCCGTAGTAGGTGAAATCGGTCTCGACCGGCGTTGTGCCGACCTCGACATCGTTCAGCCACACCAGCGCGCCCGGCGGCTCGGTGGTGATGACGAGCGTGCGCTGGGTGCAGGCGGAGAGGGCGAGCGCAAAGGCGAAAAGCGCGAGCGTGGCGGGGCGGGACATGGGAGAAGAGTATCCGAGCGCGGGGATTGCATATGGACCGCGCGTGCGACGTACCATTGTCCGTGGGACATGAGTATCAGGATCGTGTAAGCCTTGAGCTTGGCCGCCGGGTTGCGGAGGAACTGTCGCTGCGTCCAAACGAGGTGATGCGGGCGGCGAGGGAGAACCTGGGACGGTGGAGTGAACGCAACCGCGATGCTCGCGGACTGCTGAGATGTTATGCGGAGTGGGCCTTGATACTGGATCAAGGTGTCGAGGCAGTGCGAGCCGTGCTGTTGGCCGAGACCGAGGAAGGGAAGAGACTGCGACAGAACTCACCATTCCCGGGCGTTGTGCCGTATCGCGAAGTTTGGGCCATCAAGCAACGGATGAAAGATGACCAGGCCGCAGCTTGAACACATTCTCCGAGCCGCGGCGGGGATCACCGGGGCGGACACGTTCATTGTTGTGGGCTCGCAAGCGATCCTCGGCCAGTTTCCAGATGCGCCCGCCGAGCTGACTTCGTCGATCGAGGCGGATGTCTTTGCAACACGATCCGAGGCGGATGCGGAGCTGATCGACGGCTCAATCGGCGAGGAATCGCCGTTCCATCGCACATTCGGCTATTTTGCCCATGGCGTGGGGGAAGAGACGTCGATTCTCCCCGAAGGTTGGAAGGAGCGCCTGGTTGCGGTTCGCAATGCCAACACCAACGGCACCACGGGTCTTTGTCTGGAGGTTCATGATCTCGCTGCGGCCAAGCTTGCCGCCGGCCGGGGGAAGGATCTGGCCTTTGTCCAGGCCTTGATCCGACACAACATGGCCGATGTCACGGTGCTTCGCGAGCGTCTGGCGAAGTGCCCGCTTGATGAGGCGGCTCGTCCAGCGTGCGATCGGCGTCTGCGTGATGTGGTGGCTTCGGCTCAGCACTCTTGAAGCTCGCGGCCTTCCCGATGTGCAGCGTTTCAAAGGACTGCCCGCACTCCGGGCACGCGCCGGTCTCGGGCAGGCCTTCCCACGAGTACCCGCACGTCGGGCACTTGTTGAGCGGGCCGCGCCGGCGGCGCACCAGGCGCGGCGCGGCCAGCAATCCCGCGACAACGGCCGCGACCGCGACGATCCACGTCCAGACCGAGCCTGGCGTGAGCCAGAGGCAGGTCGTGATCGGCGCGCCCGCCGCGACCACGAGTCCGAAGGCGATGAACACGGTGTCGGCCGTGCGCGGGTTGGGCGGGTTGAGCGCATCTTCCACGCTGAACGCACGCCCGCACTCGGGGCAGTTGCCCGGCCCTTCCAGCCCGGCGAGGCTGTAGCGGCAGCGCGGACAGCGGGCGTGGGCGGGCAGGATGGAACGGTCGGCGCTCGTCCCGCCGTTCACGCCCGCTCCCGGGCGGGCGGTTCGGCGTGGGCTTTGGCGGCCGCGCCGTTGACCGAGGCGTGGTGGTCGTCGAACTCGTCGCCCCGGAACAGCGAGCCGAGGTACACGCGCTTGACCAGGTCGTTGTTGATGAGTTCGCGCGGCGTGCCCTCGGCGAACTTCCTGCCCTCGTCGATGATGTACGCCCGGTCGCACACGCGCAGGGTCTGCTGCACGTTGTGGTCGGTCACCAGGCAGGCGATGCCGCGCTTGGTCAGGTCGCGGATTTCCCTCTGCAGGTCCTCGACCGCGATCGGGTCGACCCCGCTGAACGGCTCGTCGAGCAGGATCAGTTTCGGGTCGGTGACCAGGGCGCGGGCGATCTCGAGTTTGCGCCGCTCCCCGCCCGAGCAGGTGCGGGCCTGGTGGCGGGCCTTGTGGGTCAGGTTGAACTGTTCGAGCAGTTCCGCGGCCCGCGCCAGCCGCTCGTGCCGCTTGAGCGGGAGCGTCTCGAGGATCGCCAGCAGGTTCTGCTCGCAGGTCATGCGCTGGAAGACGCTGGGTTCCTGCGAGAGGTACCCCATGCCCAGCCGCGCCCGCTTGTACATGGGCAGTGTCGTGACTTCCTTGTCGTCGAAGTACACCTTGCCGCCGCCATCGGACCCGCTCCCCCCTCCGCCCCAGTCGGGCTCGATCATCCCGATGGTCATGCGGAAACTGGTGGTCTTGCCCGCCCCGTTGCGCCCGAGCAGCCCGACGATCTCGGCGCGCTCGACATGGAACGAGACGCCGTTCACGACGGTGCGGCCCGCGTACGACTTGCGGAGATTGACGGCCTGGAGCAGCGGCACGGCGGATGGTAGGGGCCGGCGAACGGATTCACCCGATGATCCGGATGCAAGCCGGGTACCGGTAGAACTCCGCGTGGTTGGCGGAGATCGCCGCGATGATCGAGAAGACAAAGGCCAGCACCCAGACCGCGCCCATGGCAAAGAAGCCGATGCCGCAGAGGGGGACCAGCAGCGCGCTCAGGATGATGTAGATCAGCACCGAGATGTTGAAGTTGAGAGCCTCCTTGCCGTGGTCGTTGATGAACGGCGACTCGCTCTTGCGGATGAGCCACATGACCAGCGGTCCGAGAACGATGGGCAGCACCGTGAACGTGGCGATCGGCAGCATCAGGTGCATGAACACCGAGTAGGTCCGGTCGCTCGCGGTCGCCGCGGCGTCAACGTGCCGGCCGCGGGGGCCGGTCGGGGCGAACGGGTCGGCCGCGGGGAAGGGCGGTCCGGGCGGGAGGGGGTTGGGGGGATCGATCACGGCGGACTCCACGGGGCGCAGCGGCCCCGGG
Source organism: Phycisphaerales bacterium (assembly GCA_020846975.1). Taxonomy (GTDB): domain Bacteria; phylum Planctomycetota; class Phycisphaerae; order Phycisphaerales; family UBA1924; genus JADLCX01. The sequence goes on along the minus strand of JADLCX010000054.1, from coordinate 95,961 downwards.
GAGATTGTTGGGGAGCGGTCCGGGGCGGTTTCGATCCGGCTGGCAACGGCCGGGGCGTGGGGGCATATGATCACCCAGAGCCATGCCGAACACCCCGCCTCCCGAGCCGTTCACCTCCGCTTCCACCGCCACCGCGACGCTGGTGGAGCGCGAATCCAAGCAGTTGCCGCCGTGGAACGTCGTGCTGCTGAACGACGACGACCACACGTTCGAGTACGTGATCCGCATGCTGCAGGACCTGTTCTCGCACGGCAAGCAGAAGGCCGAGCTGATGGCCAAGACCATCGACAAGGATGGACGGGTCGTCTGCCTGACCACGCACAAGGAACTCGCGGAGCTGAAGGTCGATCAGGTGACGGCCTTCGGGCGCGACAAACTGGTGGCCGACTGCCGCGGCCCGATGACGGCGATCATCGAGCCGGCCGAGTTCGGCGGCGACGGCGATGATGCCGGGGCATGATCGGGGTGTCGGGTTGGGGGGTGGGGGGGGGGCGTGAGGGGTGTCGGGGTGATGAGACACGGTGCCTGCCCGACCGCTGGTGATCCAGACCGAACCGCTCGACCGCGAAGCCGCGGCGTGGCTGGCCGAGCGCGTCGAACTCGTCGAGTGCGCATCGGATGATGCGGCGCGGTTCGGCGGACTGCTCTCGCGGGCCGACGGGCTGGCGATCAGGACGTACACGGTCGTGAACGATGCGCTGCTGGCGCGGGCGCCGAGACTGCGGGTCATCGGGCGCGCGGGCGTCGGGCTCGACAACGTCGATGTCGAGGCGTGCCGCGGGCGCGGCGTGGCCGTCGTCTCGACCCCGGGGGCCAACACGCGGGCGGTCGTGGAACTGGTGACGGCGTTCATGCTCGACGCCCTGCGGCCGCGGGTGTACCTGGATCGCGCCGCCGAGCAGCGCGAGTGGACGACGGTGCGGAAGAACCTGATCGCGCCGCGGCAGTTGTGCGACCTGACGCTGGGGATCATCGGGTTCGGGCGCGTGGGCTCGGCGGTGGCGAGGGTGGGCGCGGCCATGGAGATGCGGGTCATCTACAACGACCTGATCGAGATCCCGGCCGAGCGAAGGTCCGGCGCGGCACCGGCGAGGTTCGAGGAGGTTCTGGGCGCGGCGGATGTGCTGACGATCCACGTGGACGGGCGCGGGACCAACCGGGAGCTGATCGACGGGCGCGCGCTGGCGCGGTGCAAGCCGGAGGTGGTGTTCATCAACACCTCGCGCGGGTTCGTGGTCGATCCGGCATCGCTCGGCGCGTTCCTGCGGAGCAACCTGCGGGCGACCGCGCTGGTCGATGTGCACGAGCCGGAGCCGTTCGGCGTGGACTACCCGTTGCTGGGGCTCGCCAACGCGAGACTGACGCCGCACATCGGCGCGGCCACCGCGACGGCGCACCGGAACATGTCGTGGGTGGTGCGCGACATCTGGCGGGTGCTCAACGGCGAGAAGCCCGAGAACCCGGCCTGAACGAAGGCGCCGGGCGATCGGTGTGACCACCCGGCGCGTGGGGGTTGCGAATCAACCGATCCTCGGCGTTCAGTTGCCGAGGAGGGTGATCATGCCCGGGTCGCGGGCCTGATCGGCGCAGCAGGCCTGCCCGCCGCAGCACCCATCCTCACAGCAGCCGTCGGCGCAGCACTGCGCGCCGCAGTCCTCGCACACGCAACCCTGATCGGCGCAGCAGCAACAGGCGCGGTCCGGGCAGCACTCGGGGCAGCACGGAGGATTGGCCGAGCCGAGGCTCGAAACCGAGACGACCACAGCAGTCAAAATCGCGAACATGAGTATTCTCCTGAAAAGCGGTTGAACTTGACATCGGGGTTCAACGCACGGGGCACATACCCCCGCGCGCACGGCCACCCGGCGCTCGAACACCGAGACCGGGCCTGGGTGGGCGGCTCTTCAGATGGTGCGGATGCAGAGCCTCGCGCGTCTTTGCCGCGCCGAACTCTCCGGCAGGCCGCTGCGGGTCGCGGCGGTGATCGCTCGCGTTAGAGGTTCCGGCTCGACGGACATCAACACGGTGTTGGCCGTCACGGGGCCGGGGTCGGCGGAGGCACGCTTGACCAGCGACGTGCCGGTCTCGATTGTCCGGAGCATCGGCCCGGTTTGCACGATGATGCAGCAGCCGAGCGGGCAGTCTTCGGGCGAGCAGGGTTGGGTCGGCGTCTGCCCATCGGCCGGCATCGGCCACAGCGTCCGGCAGCAGACGGTCGCGGGCGGCCGGTTCGCGGGCTCGCGATCGCCGCCGCAGCACGATCCGGGGTCGGCTTCGGTCTCGCCGCAGCAGCCGCACGAGGACTCGCAGCCGGTGTCGGGCGACGCGACGCAGCACGCGCCCCCGCCGGCGGCCGACACGCAGCACTCGGATGGGCAAAGGAAGAACGAGAGCCCGGCGAGGCTGTTGATGACCAGAGCGAGGATAATGGCACAGGTGCGGATCATGAACGGCACGAGCAGGGCGAGTGCGGTCTTGTACCGGCTCGGGGCGCGTGGGTTTCGTCGGAGTCCGCGGGGTTGGCGGCCACGCGCTGTCCGAGAACCCGTCTGTCTACCGATCGCGTCCTCGGGCCAGCCGTTCGAGTTCCTCGGCGGCGACGGCCGCGCCGTCTTCGGCGATCAGCTTCTGCCCGAGCACGGCGGCGGTGCCTCTCATGGCCGCATCTGTGGCGGCACGGTCGATCGCTTCGCACAGCGTCCTGAGTTTCAGGCGTCGGCGGGGGAGCGTGACCGAGACGCCCAGTCGCCGGGCACGCGCGGCGTTGTCGAACTCGTCGTTGGCGAAGGGGATGATGACGGCGGGCCTGCCGGCCCGCATCGCCTGCGCGGTGGTGCCGATCCCGCCGTGGTGGATCGTGCAGCACCCAGCCGGCAGCACGCGCGAGAATGCGGCGTAGGGAACGGCCCGCACACCCGCGGGCCAGTTTCGGATCGCGGACTCGCGTGAGCCGGTCAGGAGCAGCGCCCGCCTGCCGAGCCTCGCGGCCGCTTTCGCGGCGAGATCGAAAAAGTCCTGTCCGTGGTGGACGACGCTTGTCCCGAGCGTGAAGACCAGCGGGGGCTCGCCCTCAGCGATGAACCGGTCGAGTTCGGCTTCATCGGGCTTGTGCGTGGTCGCGCCCCGATCGAACCAACCGAAGCCGCAGATGCGGCCGCGTTCGGGGTCATCGGGCATGGCCGGCCGGAACTGGCGCGACCAGAGGGCGAGCACCGGGCGGTCGGGATTCTGGCCTCGGGCCTCGGTGTACACGAGGTTTCGCGCCGGGGGCAGGCCGATGGCCTTCTTGGCGCGCGAGACGGGCCGATCGATCATGACTCGCGCGGCCGGGCGCATGACCCGCCGCGCGGCGCGATCGGCCCACCGAGGCAGGTTCTCGATGCGGATGTTGGGGTAGACGATCGGCTCGTGACGGCTGAGCCAGAAGAGCGGCGCGAGCACGGCGGTGGCGCAGGGGATGCGGAGCCGCTCGCAGGTGTGCGGCGCGGCCAGCACGATATGGTGGGCGAGCACCGCATCCGGCTTGAACGCCATCCGCAGGTGCTCAAGCGCCCGCACGCTCGGCTCGATCGCGGGGATCATGAGGTTGTGCAGCACGAACATCGGCCCCTGCGAACGGTGGATCAGGCTCGGGCTGGAGACCAGCGCTTTGTGCTCGTCCGCGGTTCCCAGCGGCCAGAACCCGAGGCCGACACGGGCGATGCGCTCCTGGAAGTGCGGGTTGGTGACGAGCACGACTTCATGGCCGCGGCGCTGGAGGGCCAAGCCGACCCCGATGAACGGGTGGATGTCGCCGGCGGTGCCGATGGTCAGGAGTGCAACGCGCATAGGGCACGGCAAGATAGCCGCACATGCCGGGTGCGTCCTGCCGATCAGCGATCCGAAATCCCAAGCCCGCCATACCCTTGCCCATGCCTCAGTTAGGTGTCAACATCGATCACGTTGCGTCTGTTCGTCAGGCACGGTACCGCGGGCTTGATCCGGAGTTGGCGGGCACTGAACCGGATCCGGTTCGCGCTGCGCACGAGGCCGAGCTCGGCGGGGCCGACGGGATCACCGTGCACCTGCGAGAGGATCGTCGCCACATCGGCGACCGCGATGTCGAACTGCTCCGGCGGATGGTCCGCGTCAAGCTCAACCTCGAGATGGCCGCGACCGATGAGATGGTCGAGATCGCCGCGAAACTCCGGCCGCACACGGCGATGCTGGTACCCGAGGGGCGGATGGAGGTCACGACCGAGGGCGGGCTGGATGTCGCGGGGCAGTTGCCTCGGATGAAGAGCGTCGCGACCCGGCTTCGCGCGGCGGGCCTGATCGTGTCGGCGTTCATCGATGCCGACGAGCGGCAGATCAAGGCGTGTGCCGAGGCCGGGTTTGATGTGTGCGAGGTGCACACCGGTCCCTACGCGGCGGCGTTCCTGCGGGGCGGCGGCGATTTCCGAAGGCAGGATCTGCAGGACCAGTTCGCGCGCGTGGCGGATGCGGGCGAGGCGATCATGGATGAGGGGATGCGGTTCAACGCGGGCCACGCGCTGAACTACGCCAACGTCGGGCCGGTCGCGGGGCTGCCGGGCGTGAGCGAACTGCACATCGGGCACGCGATCGTGTCGCGGGCGGTGTTCATCGGCCTGCGCCGGGCGGTGCGGGAGATGAAGGGGGCGATGGGGGGGAGGTGAGGGCGGAGGGCGCGTGACTGCAAACAGGGCTGTTCGCCGAGATGTCAAGATATCATTCCTGACTTCCCACTTCCCACTTCCCACTTTCCACTTCCCCATGGCCCAACCCGCTTTCGCCAGACTCTTCGATTACGAGTACCGCTGCACCGAGTTGGTGCTGGCCTCGCTCCGCAGCGCCAAGCGCAGCGTCGAGGACCTCGGCCTGGCCGCGCTGGCCGCGCCCTTCGAGCGGGCGCTCGGCGTGTTCGGTCATATCCAGGCCGCGCGGCGGGTCTGGCTGCACCGCATCGCGCACGATCTCACCGGCTTCCCGCCCGACGGCCTCTTCCCGATCTGGCCGCTGGATCAGCTCGAGATCGAAGCGCGGCAGATGGACGGCCTGTGGCGGAACTACATCACCCGGCTCGAACGCCTCGATGGCCCGAAACTCGAAGCGCCGGTGTTCTACCAGAGCACCGAGGGCGTGCAGTACGAATCGCGTCTGGACGACATCCTGATCCACGTGGTCAACCACTCGACCTACCACCGCGGCCAGATCGCGGGCCTGGTCGCCGCGGCGGGCGCCAAGCCCGCGGTGACGGACTACATCGCGTTCCACCGCGACAAGGTGTGACCCTGCCTCCCACCCCCGTTGTTCCTCTCCCGCATGGCCCGTATCGAACCGCGACAAGTGCAGATGCGAGGCGGGACTCCGGTGCTGATCCGCTCGACGGAGATCGAAGATGCCGCGTCGGTGGTCGCGCTCGACCGCAACGTCGCCGAGACCGGCGAGTTCAATGTCCGCACCGTCGAGGAGCGGGAGTGGAACATCGAGAAGATGCGGGAATGGGTGCGTGAACGGCTCGAGAGTCCCGGCGGGCTGGCGATCGTCGCCGTTGTGCCCGCGGCGGATGGTGAGCCGTCGGACGGTGGGGGCGGGACGATCATCGGCGGGCTGGGGTTCACCACCGCCAGGTTCGAGCGGCTCCGGCATCACGGGCACTTCGGCATCGGCGTTCACGCCGACTGGCGCGGCCGCGGCGTCGGCGAGCACCTTGTGCGAACGCTGATCGAGTGGGCCCGCGCCCACGAGTTCATCGAGCGCATCGATCTGGGCGTGTTTGCCGAGAACCACCCCGCGCGGGCCCTGTACCGCAAACTCGGGTTCGTGGATGGGTGCATCCGCGAGCGTGAGTTCCGCTACGGGCCCGGTCGGTACGGCGACGATGTGCAGATGAGCCTGTGGGTGAAGTGAGCGCGAGCGGCGGGACCTGAACGGTCTCTCGTGATCGGACAGTCAATCAAGAGGAACCCGGAGTGAGCAAAGAGCGCAGAGGACTCACGAGGGCGCCGACGAACCCGCCGGGAAACCAGCACGAGGTCCGCGGATCTCCGCTCGCTCTGCTTGCTCCGAGCTCCTCTGACCGACCCGCGACAGATGCGCGACCGGGCGGGGGCGTTTAGACCCCGGACTTCCTCGCCGCGAGTTCGGCCAGGTGCTTCTTCGCGTCGCCGACCAGGTGCAACGAACCCGTGACGAGGATCAGGTCGTCGCGCCCGACGGCCCGGGCCGCCAGCCGGATCGCCTCGCCGATGTCCGGCGCCGTCTGGCTCATGCGCTGCTCATCGCCCAGCCGCCGCTGCAGGTCGGCCGGGTCGCAGGCGCGGGCGTTGCCCCGCGTCTGGGTGAAGATCACCTTGTCGGCCGAGTGCCCGACCTCGTGCAGCATCCCGGCGATGTCCTTGTCGGCGGCGCACCCGAAGACCACCACCAGCGAGTCGTAGGTCGTGTGGGCGCTCAGGGCCTTGAACAGGCAGCGCACGCTCTCGGCGTTGTGCGCCCCGTCGGCCACGATCCGCGGCTGGTCCCACACCTTCTCCAGCCGCCCCGGCATCTGCACCGTGTTCAGGCCGCGCGTCACCTTCGCCGCGGGCGTCTTGAACCCGCGCTCGCACATCTTGTCCAGGATCGCCAGAGCCACCGCGCAGTTGTGCGCCTGGTGCTCGCCGCGCAGGGGCACCAGCAGGTGCTCGAACTCGTTGCGGGGCGAACTGAGCGAGATGCGGTGGTGCGGGCCGATGTTGCTCTTGGCGTCGAAGCGCCACGTGATGTCGAGCTCCTGGCCCACAAGCCCGAACGGCGCGCCGATCTCTCCGGCGGATTCCCGCAGCGCCGCGGCCACGCCCTCGGCCTGCGGCGCGCTCACCGCCGGCACGCCCGCCTTGAAGATCCCCGCCTTCTCCCTCGCGATCTTCTCGACCGTATCGCCTAGGATCTGCGTGTGGTCCAGCGAGATGCTCGTGATCGCCGTCACCTCGGGCGCGACGATGTTGGTCGAGTCCAGCCTCCCGCCCAGCCCCGTCTCGATCACCGCGACATCCACCGCCTGCTCGGCGAAGTACACGAACGCGGCCGCGGTCAGCAGCTCGAAGAACGTCGGCTCGCCATCCTTCTCCGGCAGGTTCGCCGCGGCGTCGGCCACTCGCTGCACCGCCTGCACGAACGCCGCCTCGCCGATCGCCCGCCGGTTGATGCGGATCCGCTCGCGGACATCGATCAGGTGCGGGGAGGTGTAGACGCCCACCGTGTAGCCGCACGCCTCCAGGCTCGCGGCGGTCATCTCGCACGTGCTCCCCTTGCCCTTGGTCCCCGCCACGTGCACCGTCCGCACCGCGCGGTGGGGGTTATCCAGCAGGTCCGCCAGCGCGTGCATGCGTCCGAGCTTGAGCGTGTCCGCGTCGATGCGCGTCGGGTTCATCCGCTCGACATCCACGCGGTTGAGCAGCCAGCCGGTCGCGCCCGCCATGTCGTCCAGGCGCGGGCCCCGCTTTCCACCGCCGCCCGAAGCGCGCACCTCCACCGCCTTGCGTGCTTTGCCGGTGTTGGCGGGCGCGGTCCTGCTCACGGGCGATCAGCGTAGGCCCAGGGGCGTCCGGCGGATCGGCGCGCGGCCGTCCCGCGCCGGATCCCCCAAAAAGGGAGTCTTGACATTCCTCGCGGGCTTGATCTCGCTCACAGCAGCTCGGCCGCGCCCAGCGCGGACCTCAGCCTCGCCACCGTCGCCTCGGTCGCGGGGGTCATCGGCAGGCGCACCGCGCCGGTGTCGAACCCGAGCAGCTTCATCGCCGCCTTGACCGGGATCGGATTGGTCTCCGCGAACAGGGCCTTCACCACCGGCAGCAGCCTGCGGTGCTCGACCAGCGCGTCGGCATGGCGGCCTTCCGACGCGGCCCGGCACATCTTCGATACGAGCGCGGGCGCGACGTTGCTCGCCACCGACACCACGCCCACCGCGCCGACCGCCATCATCGGCAGTGTGAGCGGGTCATCGCCCGAGAGCACCGCCAGTCCGGGGCAGCGCAGGCTGGTCTCGCCCGCCAGTTCCACCCCGCCCGTCGCGTCCTTCACCGCGCGGATGTTCGGGTGTGTCGCCAGTTTCTCCAGCGTCTCGATCGTCAGCGCCACGCCCGTGCGGCCGGGGATGTTGTACAGCATGATCGACAGGCCCGCCGAGTCGGCGACGGCCCGGAAGTGCGCGATCAATCCCTCCTGCGTCGGCTTGTTGTAGTAAGGATTCACCGAGAGCGCGGCGTCCGCGCCGGCCTTCGCGGCGAACTTCTGCATCGCCACCGCGTGCGCTGTCGAGTTCGAGCCCGTCCCGACAATCGCCATCAGCCCGCGGGACCTGGCCGCGGCCACGCCGCGCTCGACCAGTTCGTGGTACTCGCGCTCCTCGATCGTCGGCGATTCGCCCGTCGTGCCGCAGATCACCACCCCCGCGACGCCCCCGGCCGCCTGCGCATCGAGCTGTTTGTCCAGCCGCGCGAAGTCGATCCTCGCCCCGTCGGCGGTGAACGGTGTGGTGATGGCCGTGAAGGCCCCCTTGAAGCGAGGATCCGCGCTCATTCCGTGGCATCTCCAACCCCACGCCCCGCGGGATGGTATGCGCGAGGACTCCGCTTACAATCCGCCATGCCCACCACGACCGCCGCGCTCCCCTTCGATCTCCGCACCGATGCCGTCCTCGCCCAGCTCCACTCGGGCGGGCAGTACAAGCACCTCCGCACCATCGACGGCCCGATGGACGCGACCGTCAACGTCCGCGGCTACGGCGAGTGCGCCTGCTTCTGCTCCAACAACTACCTCGGCCTGGCCAACCACCCCGAGGTCGTCGAGGCCGGGCTCAGGGGCCTCCGCGACTTCGGCGCGGGCACCGCCAGCGTCCGCTTCATCTGCGGCAGTTTCGGCCCGCACGAGGTCCTCGAACAGTCGATCGCGCGGTACATGGGCACGGAGTCCGGCTACACCTTCGTCAGTTGCTGGAACGCCAACGAGGCCGTCTTCCCCACGCTCTGCGAGCCCGGCGATGTCGTCATCTCCGACGAACTCAACCACGCCTCGATCATCGACGCCATCCGCCTGGCGACCGTCATCAAGAAGGGCCTCAACAAGTCCGTCTACAAGCACAACGCGCTCACAGGCCCCAACTCGCTGGAGGCCCGGCTCGAAGAGGCCGCGGCCCTCACCGGCGGCGGCCAGGTCTGGGTCGTTACCGACGGCGTGTTCAGCATGGAAGGCGACATCGCCGACCTCGCCGCCATCCGCGCGCTGTGCGATCGGTTCAACGCGATCCTCGTCGTGGATGACTCGCACGGCCACGGCGTCATGGGCCGAACCGGCCGCGGCACGCACGAGCACTTCGACCTCCTCGGCAAGGTCGATCTGTTCACGGGCACGCTCGGCAAGGCCCTCGGCGGCGCGGCGGGCGGGTTCGTCGCCGGCCCGAAGCGGGCCATCGACCTGCTCGTCCAGCGCGGGCGGCCCACGCTCTTCTCCAACGCGCTGCCCGTTTCGGTGGCATGCTCGGCGAACAAGGCCATCGAGATCCTCGTGCGCGAGCCGCAGCGGGTTCAGAAACTGCGCGACAACTCCGCCTACGCCCGCACGCAGATCCGCTCCGCCGGTTTCGAGGTGCTCGAATCGCCGACCGCCATCTGCCCGATCATCGTCCACGACACCGCCAGGGCCATCGCCATGAGCAAGCGCCTGCTCGAACTCGGCGTGTTCGTCATCGGTTTCGGGTACCCGGTCGTGCCCGAGGGCCACGCCCGCCTGCGGGTGCAGATCTCCGCGGCGCACGAGAAGAGCCACATCGACCAACTTGTCGCGGCACTCAAGAAGCTGTAAGGCTGCTGCAACCGTTCGCTTGGCGGAGGCGTACCACTCCATGTCCGGCCTTCACACGCCGGACCATGGCGTGCGTTCGGCACGCAACCTGATCCCGCTCGGCGCTTCATACCCGCTTCACGTTCTTGTTCGGCGGCTCGCAACGGCCGCCAACGCCGAGCCCTTCCGGCTGCCGGTCCCTCGCACACCCACATCTCGATCGACGCCCCCCGACATCGGGACTGTTGTCGCCGCGCGGCCGTGATACGCGGCGAACCCGCCTCCCCGTCGGCAGGGCGTTGCCGCGTAGCGCGGGAGTCTCCACTCCTCCCCCTCCCGCGCCAACGGTGATCGGCCGCGCGCACGGAACGGGCGGCCGATCGCTCACACCCACAAACGCGGCGGCGGCGCGCCAACGCACTCCTTCCCGCGTGCCGCCGCCGCGCGGGTGGCGGCGTGGCCTCGGGTACCTCGCGTCTCCGACGCGAGTTCGTCGGCGGTCCAACCCCATTCCCGGAGCACACCCATGAACCGCTCCCATCCTCCGGCCCACGCGTTCACGCTCGTCGAACTCATCGCCTCGATCGTCGTCTGCGCCCTCATCGTCGGCATGATCCTGCCGGCCCTCGGAGGCGCCTGCGGATGTGGTCAAAGGCGGCCGTTCAAGGACTCCAATCACCTCCGCGGCATCGTGCAATCGATGATCATGTGGTCGCAGAACAACCGGGGCAGTTACCCCCTGCCCAGCGCGATCGACCCCGGCTCCACCGTCGCCGCCCAGGGCGCGGCCAAAGACACCACCGGCAACATCCTCTCGATCCTGATCTGGAACGGCACCATCTCAACCGAGGTGTGCGTCTCGCCCGCCGAGGCCAACACCGCCCAGGTTGAGTCGATAGCGGACTACGCCTTCCAGAGCCCCGCCGCGGCCGTTGACCCCGCCAACGCGCTCTGGGACCCGCGATTCCGCGGCACACCCATCGACCCCGCGCTCGGCGGACTGCCGGCCGGCGCGCCCGGCAACCAGTCCTACGCGCACATCATCCCCTGCGGAAACCGCCTCAAGCTCTGGCGCGACAACGCGAGCACGACCGAGGCGGTGCTCGGCAATCGCGGGCCGCGTTACGCGCCCGACGACCGCGCCCCGCACCCGGCCGACGGGCGATGGGCCCTGGTCGATGGTCCGCTCGGCCGCGGGTCGAACACGCTGCTCATCCACGGTCGGCGCGAAACATGGGAGGGCTGCATCGCCCGCAACGACGGGTCGGTGAGGTTTGAGCACAAGCCGTCGCCCGACGACGTGACGTACACGCGGTACGTTGGCGCGAGGTCGCACGCGGCGTTCGACAACCTGTTCGTCAGCGAGTCCGACGAACTCGACGGCGACGCCCGGCCGGGCGCGTTCGATCGCGGGGTCAACGCTTTCCTCCGCCCGATCGCCGAGCGCGGCGAGGCGGGCGCGGGCGGATTCCGGCTCTGGGTCGACTGATTCGCGTGGTACGCAACCAAAAAGTAAGAGGCCCGCGTCGCAAACGACGCGGGCCTCTCGGTAGAGTCTCAAACCGTCTCGGGCGAGCGGTCGGACCCTTTCAGGCCCGGCCGCGCCGAGAGTTCAATCAGATGCACCCGCCGAAGTAGGCGGCGAGGAAGTCGAAGATGTCCTGGACCGAGACGCCGTTGGGGGCGCCGGGGCCGGCCGCGCTGTCGTTGGTGTTGGCGCAGGGGTCGGTCGAGAAGTAGCCGGTCAGGAAGTCGAAGATGTCCTGGACCGAGACGCCGCCGGGCGCGCCCGGGCCGGGGGCCGACTTGTTGTAGTTACCGCGGCAGCAGGGGACGGTGAGGCTGAAGGGCGTGCAGACCGATCCGCCGCCCTGGAAGACGCGGTTGGCGCCGGAGCAGGCCGCGACGGTGGTGATCTGGCAGGACGAGCCGCAGCAGCACGCGCCGGTGGCCGGAGCGCAGGGGCTGGGCGTGCAGGAAGTCGAGTCACCCTGGTAGGTGCCGCCGTTGCCCTGGCAGAAGACCTGCGTGGTGCTGGTGCAAGTGCTGCCGTTGCAGCAGGCGCCCGTGGCGATGATCGAGCAGGAGACCTGGGCGCAGAGCGTGTTCACGCCCTGGAAGAGGCTGCCGTTGGTGCAGGCGGCCGCGGTAGCGATCGAGCAGGTGCCGTCCGGAGCGCAGCAGGCGCCGGGGCAGGGCTCGGGGGTGCAGGAGACGTTGGCGCCGAGGAAGGTGCCGCCGACGCCGGGCGAGGTGCAGTTGGCCGAGGTGTCGGTGAAGCAGGAAGCGGAGCCGGGGACGCAGCAGGCGCCCGTGGCGTTCTCGGCGATGGTGAGGATGTAGCTGCCGGTCGGGCCGCCGGTGGTGCTGAAGCCCGCGACGCGGATGAGGTAGGACTGGCCCTGGTTCAGGCTGACGGTGAGCTGCGAGGCGAAGGGTTGCACGCCGCAGGCCGGCGCGGGCTGGTCGTCGTTGCACGCCAGCGGGATGGTGTTGGCGTCGATGGTGCCGCAGGCGGCGTCATAGATCGCCAGCACGGTGTCGTAGCCGATCGCGTTGCAGGTGTCGATGATGTACTGGGCGGTGTTGGGCGCAACGAAGGTGTGCCAGACATCGCTGGAGCCGCCGGAGCCCGCGGCGCCGGTGGGGCACTGGGTTTCGGGCGTGATGCTGAAGTCGGTGGTCGCGTTGCACGAGCCGCCGGGGTTGGCGCCGACGGAGACAGCGGTCGCGCCGGCGCACGTGTCGTTGGGGGGCAGGCCGCAGGGGTTGCTGGCGCAGGAGCCGCCGGAGGTCCAGGCGCCGGCGCAGCCCGCGTCGGTGCGGATCTCGCAGCAACTGCCGGTGCAGCACGAGCCGACGGCCGGGCAGATGTTGGCGGTGGTGCAGACGGTGGTGTCGCCGCCGTAGACGTTGGTCGCGTCGGCGGTGCAGGTGGCCGCGAGCAGCAGCGCGCAGGTGCCATCGCCGAAGCAGCAGGCGCCCTGGACGCCGCAGGTCACGTTGGGCGTGCAGGTCGTGCCGTCGCCCTGGTAGGTCGTATCAACGAAGGCCTCGCAGGCGATCTGCGAGAAGAGGGCGCAGTCGCCGGTCACGGTGTCGCAGCACGCGCCGGTGGGCGCGCCCGTGCCGACGATCGTGCCGGTGAGTTGGATCTGGAACGTGGCCGGCGGGGCATCCACGGTCGGGTCGCCGAACTGGAACGCGCCCTCGTCATCCGGCGCGGCCTGATCGACCAGGTCCAGGACCCAGAACAACTGCTGGGCGTTGGCGAAGCCCGCATCGGGGAAGCGGCAGAGCCAGCCGTGGCCGTCGTTCGGGCCGTTCGGGCCATCGAACTGCAGGCCGATGCCCACCGCGCCGAAGCCTGGGAACAGGTCGTTGTTGAGATTCAGCGTCACCGGTGTGGCGGGGGTGTAGGTCATGACGGCGGTCGTGAACGCGGCTCCGCCGACGGGCTTGGCCTGGGTGCCCAGGACCACCGCGCCGGGAACATCGCACGCGCCGTTGAGCAGCTCGATCGTCGAGCCGTCGCCGAGGAGGGGGTACGCGATGAGCCGCACATCGCACGAGGGATCCGCGGCGGCGTGGCGAACGCCGACGCTCACGCTGTGGATCTCGAGCTGGGGCTGCGTCATGGCGTTCAGCACCGGGACATCGTCAACGGAAATGTCGTTGATGGTGCCGCCCGCGCCGCCGGGGCCGCCGAGGCCGGGGTTGAAGCGCACGTTGCCGACCAGGGGCGTCGCGCCCATGGCCGAGTACAGCAGCGTGCCGGGGCCGCGGTTCACGACCGGGGTTCCGGCGGTGATGGTGACGCGCTGCCCGGCCGTCGCCCGCGCGGGGTTTGCGACCTTGACATCATCGGCCAGCGCCGAGGCGCTCACGCCGAGCCCGGCGATCGCAGCCAGACCAAGACAGTTGATGAAACGACGACAAACGACCATACAAAGCACCTCCTCCACGCTGTGCGCGTGGATCCTCAAGAGTGAAACGGACATGCCTACAAGGTACACACCTCTTTGACACTTGCATCGCTCGCTCGGCCGAGAAACGGGCCGACCGAGGAGCGGGAAAAATATAACCGATGAACCGCACACCTGCCCATGAATTGCGTTCTCGCGGCGATGTTCGCCGATTCGCGCCCTGAGTAAGGTTTGGCTGCTCGCGCTGTGAACATGGGCTATCTTGCGACCCCGGAACTGGGTGTGCGCACTCCGTCACGCGGCCGCGTCGAGAACCCGGCGGGCCGAGATCGCGTTCCATCGGTCCGATTCGGGCGTCGTGTGTGCGATTGTGCGGATTCTCCGATCTGAACCAAGACGGTTCGTCACATCTTGCCGCGCGGTTTTCGGTTGGGGTGCGATTCACGGGAACAGAGTATAACACGGTTTTTGATCGCACAATCAAAATATGAACATTTGTGGACAGGAGGGATGGGTTCTCCCTGAACAGGGGAGACGGACTTTGGGGGCTGTTCGGGGTTGAGCCATCCAGCATGGATTGTTGGGCTTGGTTGCTGGCACGGCACCCCGTAATGGGGTAAACTTTGGGCCGTTCAGGTGGAGAGAGACATTCGAGGGCTGCACCCGATGTCTTTCCTGAACCGTCAGTCGATTCCCGGCAAGCTGTTGATGGGTCTGGCGTGCGTCGCGGTCTTGACCGCGATGGTGGCGGCCGCGCGTCCGTTCGAGCCGGCGGCGACGATCGCCGCGCAGCCGAGCAACGCGGCGGTGGCGAACGCTTCACGCTGATCAAGCACGCCGCGCCTCGGCGCGGGCCGGTGAGGTGAACGAGGCGATGCCGCGGATGGCGCGCGATCGCGCGCTGCGCGAATACGCTCTGGCCACATGGCCAGCCCTCCCCCGAGTTCCAGGCAAGACCACGTTTTCCAGGCGCCGACGGGCACGCGGGACTTTTATCCCGCGGAACTGAACCGCCTGCGCTACATCCAGGATGCGTGGCGGCGGACGAGCATCAGCCACGGGTTCGATGAGATCGACGGGCCGACGTTCGAGCACCTCGACCTGTACACGGTCAAGAGCGGCGAGGGGATCGTCAGCGAGTTGTTCAGTTTCGAGCGGTTCGGGGGCGAGAAGAAGTTCGCGCTGCGGCCGGAGTTCACGCCGACCCTCGCGCGGATGTACGCGAGCAAGGCGGGGAGCCTGCCGAAGCCGACCAAGTGGTTCTGGATGCAGAACTGCTTTCGGGCCGAGCGGCCGCAGCGGGGGCGGCTGCGTGAGTTTTGTCAGTGGAACTGTGACATCATCGGGGATGATTCGGCGGCGGCGGATGTCGAGGTTCTGGCATGCTGCATAGGGATGTTCCAGGCACTCGGGCTTCGATCGACGGATGTGCGCGTTCGGGTGAACGATCGCGGAGTCGTAGCGGGGATACTCGAGCAGTCGGGAGTGAAAGCCGAGCGCGTCGGCGAGGCTCTGTCGCTCCTTGATCGACGCGCGAAGATTGATGCTCCTGAGTTTGCCAAGATCGCGACCGCGATCGGCCTGGACGTCAAGCGATACGACGGCGCCCTCGCGGCGTACGTCGATGTCGCGCCAAGCTACAAGCGTCTCCGGGACGACCTGAACTCCGCGGGGATCGGAGACTGGGTGGCTTGGGACTTTGGGATCGTCCGTGGCCTCGCCTACTACACCGGCATGGTCTTCGAGGTTCACGAGGCCAGCAGCGCGGAGCGGGCCATCGCCGGCGGCGGGCGGTACGACAAGCTGATCGAGATGTTTGGCGGGCCGCCGACACCGGCGGTCGGCTTCGGCATGGGCGATGTCGTGCTCTCGCTGGTCTTGCAGGACAAGGGGCTGATGCCGAGCGATGACGAGATCGCGGGCAGGCTGGGGCTGCGGCCGGATGTGTTCGTGATCTCCAACGGCACGCCCGAGGCGGATGCGGCCGTCGTTCCCACGCTCGCGGGTCTCCGGCGCGAGGGGCTGCACGCGCGGCGGTCGTACAAGTCGAGCAAGAACATCGGCAAGCTGCTGGGCGATGCGACCAAGGCCCGGGCGAGGTTCGCGCTGATCATCGAGTCGGGGACGGCGGGGCAGATCAAGGACCTGGATGAGAACACGCAGGTGAAGATCGAACTCGCTCACGTGGCAGAGTTGTTGCGATCAGAGAAGTGATCATGCGCAGACTGTCGAGTGTATGATGTTGCCGTCGCATCCGATACCCAATCTCGGCAAGGTTCAACGCATGAGCACTCCGCAGAAGCCAGTCCACGACAAAGTTCCTGATAACCAAGAGAGTATGGACGCTGGTGTCCGCGGCGAACTGGCCGGCAGGTCTTCGTCATCGAGTAGCACAAAGGAAAAGGGCAAGAGTAAGCGGTCCTCGAATGGGCTGCGCATCTTTGGCGTGCCGATTTTCAGCAGACATTCACAATCCGACGAGCTGGATGTCGAGAGTCGAACAAAGCGAAGCACCGACTGGATTGTGCGCATCGCCTTCTGGATCGTTGTTGCCCTCGCTTTGACGGGGCTCGGCTACTTGGTCGTGCAGTATGTTGGCCGCAGTAGCACATCGACGGGCGGATCGGCAGGGCCGTCTGCCAGCGGTACGGATCATCCAGTATCGCTTGCCGCTCGGGGTCCGGTCAAACGTAGCGTCGGCTCGAGCCAGGAGCGAAGAATCGCGTCGGATGAGTTCGCTGAAGGGGAGCATGTCAGAATCGTTGGTGTAGTCGAGAAAAGTCCGAATCCCTCACAGTTTCCGGTGAGCACTGCGACCTCGAACGGCAAGCTCAAGATCGCTGAAGAAGGCCGTCTCGTGATCTACACCGCTAACCCTACACCGACCAAGAAGGAGGATCAATTCCTGATCAAGCTCGCTGACGAGGCAGGCAAGAGCGTGACGGTTGCGCTTACATTGGTAGTCATTGGTTCGGAGAACAGTGCGCCATCAGCCGACAACATCGCCTGGTACTGCGAGCCCGACATTGACCAGCCAATTGAGATTCCTGTGCTCCCATCAACTCGTGATCCTGACGGCGAGGGTCTTACGCTAGACAGCGTCGGCAAACCAGATTCGGGTGGTGTGTGCGAGCTCGATTCGTCGCGAGGAGTCATCCGGTACAAACCAGCGGTCAAGTTTCACGGCAAAGAGTCGTTTTCTTACACGGTGACGGATGCCGGCGGTCTCAGCGCACGCGCCAAAGTCGAGGTCCGCGTTCCACGCCAGATGGTGCGGCCAAACCTTCAACTTCCGGTGATCGTCTATAGAGGGATACCGCAGAACATCCCGATTATCTCGGAGGAGCAGAGTCAGGATTACCTCGTGCTGATCAGCACACCTCCCGATCCTCAGTTCGGAATTCCCAGTCAATCTGAATCGGGTTCACGATTCATACGCTACATGTATGATGCGGACGGCGAACGCCCTGACGAGATTGGCTATCTGATCGTCGATCGATTCTCTGGTCGCAATGCCGCTGACGGTATCGTCTCAATTCTTGGAAAGCCCGCTCCTCCGCACAACAATGCGCAATAGCGGGCCTATCGATTCGGCGGCAAGTGCGAGAGCACTGCATCCTGAAGTTGACGCTCGATGTATCACGTCAGGGCGAAGAGCCACTTGGAGACCGAAGGCCGGCGCGCGTGTGTGGAGGTAAAACGCAGCATGGATACGCCCGTAACTCCTGCATCCAGACTCCCTACGACTGTGTTACACGTCTGGGCACTTTTGTTCGCAATTGGTGTGGGTTCACCTGTCGGTGCCGGCGACCAACGTTGCGTGTGCGAGATACGCACCTGCGATGGCGTGAAGACCGACGACACAATGTGTTGTCCCCCAACCATTTGCAGCTGCGCACGTGGCTACACGCGCTTCTGTCCCACGACGGTCAGAGCTTGGTGCAAGACACCCCGATAACGCTTGCAGTTCACTCGTTGTTCGCAGACAACCGCACGTAGACGCCAAGGCTGTTTAAGTTTTTTTGCATCGCAGTGATGTGAACTCTTGACAGACGCCGAATAACCCAGTAGCGTCACAGTTTCGGGAGGCTCTCCTGATCGACCCCATGGCCGTGTCGAGCGTTCATCCGAGCAACGTTTCCAGGCCGGGAAACCGGGATTAGGGATAATCCCACTCCAACCAGCCGCAGCAACGAAGGGACAGAGTTTGGCGACCACGAGACGTCAATCACTGGCGCTGTCCTTCACGACCATAGCGTTGGTTGCCGGGCTCTGGGCACTTCCCTCAGGCAGGGCATCGAGCGCGGGTACCGGCCTGATGGTCGTTCGCCAGCCGCCCGCAGACGCTCGTCAGTCGCAGAGCGTTATCGAGAACGCTCCACAGACTAGTGCGGGTGAGGAGAGTTACCGCGCATTCGTCGAGTTGTGCATGTCAGAGGCACCCTCGGAGTGCGATTTCGATGTCCTCCCGGCGGACGATGTTTTGTCCGCGGCGTCCAAGATGGTGGTGGCCCTGCGTTCCGCTATCGAAACCTACGAGTCCGCCTCTGGTTTCGCCATTGAACACGCGACCGAACTGATCGAACAGTACGCCTACACACTGGTCGCGTACGAAACTGGAGTTCGCGAAGCAATTGTTGAATACTGGAACGCCAACGGCATGGCCGCGCTCGATCCCAATTGCGAGTGCAACCACGACGACGTATGGGAGTTGTCGCTCCGAACACTTCGAGGATCGCCTCTTGCCACGAAGCACGTGTACATCCGCCCCCGTTGGCGCAAGGGTGTCGTTCTTCCCGCTGATTTCACACTCCCTGTCTCAGGAATCATGGATCGCCAGGGCCGCTACCCTCGGATCAATCAGCCCGAGCAATATGAACTCACCGCATTCGAGATTGTGACCGGCGTTCGTGCAGCGGATGCCAAAGGCGACCCATTCAATGGATTCCTCGGACTCTGGTTCACGTGGGACCACCACGCCGAGTCCCCGAACTGGATACTCTCGCGCATCTCCATTTACAACCGCCCCGACTCCGTGGGCGTTGTGATGCCGAAGTTCTGAGTTGCTGTTATCGATCAGACGCTCTAGCGCTCGTGGTCGGCTGGGAGACGCTCTTTCCGCGCGCTCGACATTCTGCGAAGGACAGCTGGCACCGAACCGCCGCTAGGAAACTGCACGCAAATCGCTCGACGGATCGCTGCCACAGAATGGTAGACAGACCGTCTCACCCGATCGTTGGTCCCACTACACTCGCGCGTCCTACCATCCCGCCCTGTTTCTGTACCGCCGCTATAGCTCAGCGGTAGAGCGCACCCTTGGTAAGGGTGAGGTCAAGGGTTCAAATCCCTTTAGCGGCTTTGCTCCTCGCGGCCACGGATTCCGCGGCCACGGATTCCGCGGCCACGGTTCGGCGGCCATGGTTAAGGTGGCCAGCCCGAGTGCTGAGATGGACTCGGTTGTGCGCCCGCATGGTGCGCAGCAGGCTGGCGGACTCTGATCTCACGGCTTTCGGGGTGAATCGCCAGCCGCGGCAGGAGGCCGTGTTCGGATTTTAGCCCCCAATTGCGGGGTTTTCGGCTGAAGGGACCATTGGGTCCCGGTCTCGTCGGTCCCTTGATCCAACCTCCCTTACCGCCAACAATGGAGGCCCCGGATCGGACCGGTCCCGAGTGGCCGGTCGCCTGAAAGTGCGTTTCGTTCGTTTGGGAGCTTGGCCGCTCGTGTGCGGTCGGGCTGGTTCGGGAACATCCAGTTTGTCCACGTTTCGAGCGTCATGGCGAGCCTCAAAAGGCTCTGGGGTCGGGGAACCGGCGGGCGCTCAGGAGGTTCGGTAGCGATGGCCAAGGGCGTATTCGAGCGTAAGAAACCACACGTGAACGTCGGCACCATCGGTCACATCGACCACGGCAAGTCGACCCTGACGGCCGCGCTCTCGGCCCGCTCGGCCGCGCGCTTCGGCGGCGAGATCAAGTCGTACGCCGAGATCACCAAGGGTGGTACGGTGCGCGACGCGAACAAGACGGTGACGATCGCCTCGTCGCACACCGAGTACGAGACCCCGAACCGCCACTACGCGCACGTGGACTGCCCCGGCCACGCCGACTTCGTGAAGAACATGATCACCGGCGCCGCGCAGATGGACGGCGCGATCCTGGTGGTGTCGGCCGCGGACGGCCCCATGCCGCAGACCCGCGAGCACGTGCTGCTGGCGCGTCAGGTCGGCGTGCCCCACATCGTCGTCTTCCTCAACAAGGTCGACCTGGTTGACGATCCCGAGCTGCTCGAGCTGGTCGAGGTCGAGATCCGCGACCTCCTGAAGAAGTACGGCTTCCCGGGCGACAAGACCCCGATCATCCGCGGCCAGTCGAAGGCCGCGCTCGAGAACCCGAAGGACGACAAGATCTGCAAGCCGATCGACGACCTGTTCGAGGCGATCGACACGTTCATCCCCGAGCCGACCCGAGAGACCGACAAGCCGTTCCTGATGAGCGTCGAGGACGTGTTCTCGATCAAGGGCCGCGGCACGGTGGCCACCGGCCGTATCGAGCGCGGCGTGGTGAAGGTCGGCGATGCGTGCGAGATCGTGGGTCTGGCCAAGGAGAACAAGACCTCGACCATCACCGGCGTCGAGATGTTCCAGAAGACCCTCGACAGCGGCATGGCGGGCGACAACGTGGGTGTGCTGCTCCGCGGCATCGAGAAGAACGACATCGAGCGCGGGCAGGTTATCTGCAAGCCGAACTCGATCAAGCCGCACACCAAGTTCAAGGGCCAGGTCTACGTCCTGACCAAGGAAGAAGGCGGCCGCCACACGCCGTTCTTCAGCAACTACCGGCCGCAGTTCTACTTCCGCACGACCGACGTGACCGGCAGCGTGAAGCTGCTGGGCGGGGCGGAGATGTGCATGCCGGGCGACAACGTGCAGATCGAGGTTGATCTGGGCGACAAGCCGGTAGCGATGGAGGCGGGCCTCCGCTTCGCCGTCCGCGAGGGCGGGCGCACCATCGGTTCGGGCACCGTGACCGAGATCATCGCCTGATTGTTCGGGTACCCCGCCTCGCCGAGGCGGGCGCCCCTGGTTCTCAGCAAGTTTCCTCCGGCGAGCCGTGATCCTCAGACAACGGCGCCGGCAAAGACGACCCCCCAAACGGCCCACCGGTACACAGCCGGTGGGCCGCTTTCCTGAAAGAGGTGGATCAACATGGCCAAGAAAGGTAAAGCCGCCGCCCGCGAGTACGTCTGGCTGCAGTGCAGCGAGACGGGCGACCTGAACTACCGCACCGAGATTGCCGTCAAGGGCGGCGTCGCGGAGCGGATCAAGGAGGGCTTCAAGAAGTACAGCCCCCGCCTGCGCAAGCACACGCTGCACAAGGTGAAGAGGAAGTGATGGAACAGGGCCGAGAGCCCGGGGCCGAGTGCCGAGTCTGAAGCGTGACGAGGTTCGATCACCTTCTGGCTCGATCCTCGGCCCTAACCCCTCGGCCTTTTACTACGCCGGTAGCTCAACTGGTAGAGCAGCGGATTCCAAATCCGCAGGTTGCGGGTTCAAGTCCCTCCCGGCGTGTTGCTCGACGGACGGTTGATCGAGGACCGTGTCAGTTTCCGACCGGGCGTTGGCCCGGTCTATCGAGGACGATCGCATGGCATCGCTTGGTCTGTATAAACCGGGTCAGGGGTACTGGGTGCGGGTGTTGACCGCGGCGGCGATCGCGATCATGGCGTTCGCCACGGCGGGCTGGCTGATGGCCCAGATGAACGTGCTCTCGACCAAGTTCCCGACGCGCTCGTGGGTCTCGGAACTGGGCAACGTGGCGGGCACGACGCCGGCGGTGGGTGATCGCGTGACGCTGGTGAAGGCCGTCGATGGCGGCGCGGGCCAGCCCAAGACGCTGGGCACCGCGGCGGTGACGGGGTACGACCAGGCCTCTTCGACGATGAATATCGGGAAGTTCGAGCCCGCCGAGCCGGATGCGAGGCCGGAGAACGCGACGTCGATCGAGACCGCGGCGGGATTCTCGGGGCGCGTGCGGAACAGCGTTCGCGGGCTGCCGATGGTGCAGGCGATCTACCTGCAAGGCGGCGCGGCGGCGATCTCGCTGGTGCTGGGGGCGGTGATCGCGTACTACTTCTGCGGCGTGAAGCCGAAGACGGCGGACTTCCTGATCTCGACCGACATGGAGATGAAGAAGGTCGCGTGGTCGACGCGCAAGGACATCACGACCTCGACGATCGTGGTGGTCATGGCCTCGTTCCTGCTCTCGGGCGCGCTGCTGCTGGCCGACGTGGTGTTCCAGTACCTCTTCCGCGGGATCGGTGTGTTGCAGTGAGCAGCGGGGAGTTGGCGGGGGTGAGGGGTCAGGAGAGGCGGGGCAAAGGCGGCATTATGGCACACGAAGACACGCACACGGAAGAGCAGCAGGAGGTCAAGGTCGTCAGCACCGAGAAGGGCGGCCTGCTCGGGCCGGACGAACCGCTCCGTCGCGAGGGGATGGACTGGTTCACGCTGCGCGTGGCGAGCAACAAGGAATCGATCGTCCGCGAGACGCTCCTGCGGAAGGTTCAGATCGAGAACATGACGCACCTGGTCGGGCGCATCCTCGTGCCGACCGAGAAGACCAAGACGATCAAGGGGGGCAAGCAGAAGGTCGTCGAGACGAAGATGTACCCCGGGTACGTGTTCGTCGAGATGCGGCTGGAGCCCGACGGGCGGATCCCACAGGACGTGTTCTTCCTGATCAAGGAGACGACGGGAGTGGGCGACTTCGTGGGCACGGCCGGGCGGCCGACGCCGATGAAGGAGCACGAGATCGAGAAGCTGCACCTCGACAGCCGCAAGCCCGAGGACGAGCCGATGATCAAGCTCGTGTTCGCCAAGGGCGAGCACGTCACGATCAAGGAAGGCCCGTTCCAGGGCTACGAGGGCACGGTGGACGAACTGCTGCCCGAGAAGGGTCTCGTGCGTGTGCTGGTCACGATCTTCGGGCGCCAGGCGCCGATCGAGCTGGAGGAATGGCAGCTCGGCAAGGCGGATGGGACGTGAGCGGCAAGCGGTAGGCAGAAAGCAGCCAATAGAAAGCAGAAAGCAGCCGCGTGCGTTTGAGGACGTGCGGGGCTGCTTGTGCGTTGGGGGCGGGGGGGCCGTCACCACGGCGCGGCTGCGCGGCGAGCGGTGGTACCCGATGGGCGGTTGCGGGGGATCAGGCGCAGCCGCCGAACCAGCAGTCGAGGAAGTCGAACAGGTCTTGGACGGAGGTCGTGGTGTCGGCGTTGAAGTCGCCGCGGCCCGCAAAGAACGAGGTCAGGAAGTCGAAGAGATCCTGGAGTGTGGGTGCGCCACCCGAGAGGTCCCAGTCGCAGGGGCAGGTTGGGACATATCCGTGGAGTTTGAGTTGCCAACCGGTGAGCGTGCCGGTGTTGCCGGCGGTCTCGTCGGCGATGCGGAGGGTCCACGAGCCGGCGGCGCGTTCATCCCAGAACTTGACGGCGGTGAAGGTGAAGTTGTTGTAGCCGCCGACGGTGGAATCGAATCTCGGCGCGGCGAGGAGGGCCTCGGTGCCGCTGGGCGAGATCAGGCGGATTCGGAGGTTGCCGATCGAGGGGTGCGGGAGCGTGAGCGTGACCTGGGCTCGCTCGACGATGAGCGGGCTGGCGGCGACGATGCTGGTGGTGATGCCGGTGGTGTTGTTGTCGGGGATGCTCAGCGCGGGGCTGATGGTATCGGAGACGAAGGACGCTTCGACGGGGCGGTTGACCCAGGACTGCGCGAGGGTCGTGGCCGCGCCGGCGTCGAGCGCGCCGAAGCCGAAGAGGTCGCTGTGCATGCGGAGCTGGCCCGTTCCCGCGCCGTTGAATCGCCAGGAAGGGTCGGCGGGGTTGCAGCGGCGGGCCGAGCGGATGAGCACGTGCTGGACATCGCGCCGGGTCAGTTCCGGGTTTGCATCGAGGACCAGGGCGCAGATTCCGGCGGCGATCGGGGCCGCGGCGGATGTTCCGCCGAAGTTGGTGGTGTAGCCGTTGAAACTGGAGGTGGTGAAGATGCCGACGTCGTTGGAGGCGTTGATGTCGTAGTCGGAGGTGGTGACGACCATGAGCGCCGAGCCCGGCTCGGAATACAGGGCCTTGCGGTCGGCGGCGTCGATCGAGCCGACGGCGATGGCGTAGCGGTTTGAGGCGTACGGGTCGTAATCGACGCGGTCGTTGTTGTTCTGGCCGCCGTTGCCGCCGGCCCAGACGATGATGACGCCCTTGCCGTCGCGGCCGGCGGTGGCGGCGTCCTGGATGGCGGCGAGTTCGAGCGGATCGATCGCGGCGATGCGGCCGTTGTCGAAAGGCCCCCAGGAGTTGGACTTGATGTCGTTGATGTCGTTGGCGAACCCGAAGGCGGCGCTGATCTCGGAGGCGGTGCCGTAGAACTGCTTGGAGATGTGCGCGCCCCAGGCGACGCCCGCGCCGCCGTGGGCGTTGTTGGCCGCGGCGGCGACGAGGCCGGCGGTGGAGGTGCCGTGGTCGCTGAAGTTGGCGCTGGACTGGCTGGCGGCCGCGTCAAAGTTCGGCGCGAGGTCTTCGTGGGTCGAGTCCCAGCCGCCCTCGAGGATGCCGACGGTCACGCCCGCGCCGGTGAAGCCGCTCTTCCACGCGGCATCGGCGTTGGTGTCGGCGGCGGGGGTGGCGGTGTTGATCAGGTGCCACTGCGAGACGAGGAAGGGATCGGTGGGAATGTTGTTGCGCAGGGTTTTCGGCCATTCGATGTCGAGATAGGCGAGGTCGATGCCGGGAGACCTGGCGAGGGTGTCGGCCAGCGCGATGGCAGCGCGGATCGTGGGCGCATCGGCGTAGTGGAACTCACGCAGTTCGCCGGTCGTCGGGGCGCCGGCCGGCGCGGCGGGCATGAGTTTGACGGCGGGCTTGGGGCCGAGCGCGGCGGCGACGGCCTTGGGGTCTTTTGCGCGGATGATGACGCGCGCGGTGAGCCGGAAGCCGGTGGTCTGGCCGCGGGGCTTGCCGTGTTCATCGGGTTCGGCGGAATCGTCGCGCGATGCGGGGCTGGAGGGCGCATCGGGCGCATCCACAAGGAAGGCGCGCGGTCCGGCGTGCGTCGGGACGATCAGGCGCGCGGCGGAGGCGTCCGTGGCGGACTTGGCCGGCGCGGCGTTCTGGTCGAGCGCGTGGGCGGCGGAGACGGCCAGGCCGCTCGAGAGCACCAGCGCGAGGAGGGTTGATGTGAAAGGCGTTCGCGTCATGGGAGTAGAGAGAGCCGGGACCGGATCGAGACACATCATGTACGAACGTACGGCGCGCGGGGATGACCTGAAGGCGCAACTGCATCGGAAATCGGGGCATGAACCTCTCGGATACCGAACGAGAATCGCGCCGCGAGGATGGAACAGGCGGGATAGGCGGGACGATGAGGGTCCGGGAAGCGACGGGAGGGCGGAACGGGCGGGCTACTCGTTGTTGAAGTAGGACTGGAGGAAGTCGAAGATGTCCTGAACGGCGACATCGCCGGAGTTGTTGAAGTCGGCCTGCGGATCGGGCTCGAAGTACTCCTCCAGGAAATCGAAGATGTCCTGCGGGCTGTTGTCGCCGCTGCCATTGAAGTCGCCGCGGCGGTGGATGCGGTGTTCGAGGATGGCTGCGCCGCCGTTGATCGTGACGCGGAAGACGATGTTGCCATCATCGGAGAGGCAGGTGGGGAGGCCATCGCCGCGGCCGCCGCCGCCGGAACTGGAGTTCGGGGTGTACTGGTTGTAGAACGCGGGGATGGTGCGGAGATCGGGGGAGATCGCGTTGCCGATATTGATGGTGCCGTTGGCGACGGCGAGGAGGCGGATGCCGCCGACCCGCCCCGCAAAGAGGGCCGCCCGGGAACTGAAGTTGTTGACGTTGGAGCGGAAGGCGAGGTCGTTGCGGCCGTTGAGCCACAACTGGTCGAACTGGCCGTAGCGATCGGCGCCGGCGGTGAGGCCGGGAGCATCCTGACCTTCGCGCGCGACGAGGGTGAAGGTCCAGCCGATGCCGGGGGCGGGGGTGCGCTTGGCGGTGTAGAAGACCGAGTCGTTGTCGTTGTTGATGCCTGTGCCGAGCAGGCCGCTGACGAAGCCGACGCGGCCGTCGGAGGTGACGAGCGTGTGCCGGAAAGTGGCGGTGCCAGTCGTGCGCTCGTGAAGAAGAATGGTTCCGCCGATGACGGGGGCCGGATCGCCCTCGAAGATGATGCCCTCGGGCGTGGTGGAGGGCCATCGGACGATCCAGAGGGCCTCGTCGTTGTTGGGACCGATCGGGGGCGAGCCGCCGGTGACGCGCCCGGTGAAGACGACATCGTTGTATTCGTTGATCCACGGCGCGGCGAGTGTGGCGAAGACAACGCCCGCGTCGTAGCCGGGGGCTTGAGACCCTGTGCGAGCGACTACGCGCTCGGCCCCGGGCGGGCCGGCGATGACGGCTCGGTTGTTGGAGGCGGAAACGCTCGCGCCGCGGAGGGGCGCGAGGAACGCGAGCGTGCCCGAGGGGTTGATGACGGGGTCGAAGAGGGCGGAGTTCAGGTCGTCGTACTGCACATCGGCGGGGACGTCGGGCGGCAGGTCGCCCTCGAGAACAGAGAGCGTGAGGGCGGAGCCCGCGCTGCCGAAGGCGACCCAGAGGCCGGTGTCGGTCGCGGCCGCGCCGTCGGTGCGGGCGCGGACGGCGAGCCTGTTGCCGCCGGCGAGCGCGGTGGACTCGAACACGATGAAGCGGGCGGTTGTGCCCGGCGCGCCTGCGCCCATCGCGGTGGTGCCCGCAAGCAGGAGGTTGTTGGAGGCGGTCTGCCAAACACCGAGGCCGTTGCCGGCCGCGCCGCCGCCGTAATCGCCAGCAAAGGCGACGGCGTTGTTGCCCGCGGCGAGCTTGTCGAACGTGCCCTGCCAGATGACGGGCGCGCCGCCGAGTTCGAGGACGGGGTCGGTGCTGCGGCGGAAGAGTTGGGTGGGCGGGACGTCGGGGTCGCTGGAGGCGATGAACGCGAACGCGCCGCTGTTGTACTGGCCCGTGAACCAGATGCGCCCGTTGCCGCCGACGACGGGGCGGTTGAGCGCGGTGTAGGTGGCCGGGGGCGCGAGGCCGAAGACGGGGGTGCCGGTGAGGGCGACGACGCGGACGGGCGAGTTAGCTTGGGCGTGGGCGGGGCTTGCCGGGGCGGCGAGCACGGCCGCGCACGAGACACCGAACGCGATAGGCGCGGATGTGCGGAACATGGCGGGCTCCTCGGGTTGTGTGTGGCCGCGTCGTGGCGGGGCCCTCTCTCCCGCGGGATGGTAGAGGGGCAGGGCTACCCGGCTCGGAGAGCGTGGATACCCATGCCTCAGTGTCTCCAGAGGCGCCGGTTGCGGCGGAGATGGCGGTTGCGCCGGTGCGGCGCGAGGAGTTCGAGGCGAGAGGTGTTGTTCTGGAAGTGGCGTTGCACGCCGGAGAGGATCTCGACCCAGCAGTCGAGGACAAGGGTGCTTGTTTGCACGGGCTCGAAGATGTGGAGGTGGATGATCCCGCTGTCTGTCATGTTCGAAATCATCGTGGTCCAGTCATCGCGGCTCTGTCCGCCCGGAGCGGTCGAGAGCGGCCCGTCGGGGTACATCATCTCGTCGCTGAGTTCCTGCGGCCCTTCAGATTCTGGGTATCTCGCGATCGAGGGGATGATGTTGTGGTTCGGCCACGCCGCGGCCATGCGCTGGCCCGCTTCGGTCACCCATGAGACGCAGGTCCGACGGTACCGCTCGTCGAGATCACCCGTGTGGTTGTAGATCGCCGCGAAGGCAGGCCAGAGGTCCCAGCCGATGCCGGATTGCCATTGGCTGAAGATGGGCCGCTCGATGTACCCGAGGAACCCGTCGAGCGGCGCCGGTGTGACGGGAAGCGCCGTGACGATGAGGCCTCTGGTCGTTGGATTCCAATCGGCAATGATCGCGGGCTGGTTCTGGAGCGCCGTAGTCAGTGTGTTGGTGGCGAACCGGATGTGATCGCGGCCATCGTCGCCCCACCCCGAGCCGCTGGCGAAGCCCGAGTCGGTCGTCACCTGAAACTTGGTCTCGTCGACCGCCGCCTCGACCTTGTTGACGACGCGAGTGGCTCCTTCTCGCCCGGTGCGCGGGAAGATGGAGTAGTACGCATCGTGCGAGTGTCCGACATCGGGCGGCCACGGATCGCCGTGGTGGAACAGCTCGCCCGGTTGGGTTCGGTGGGGAGACGCGGGCGTGCCCGTGCGAAGAAGGTACTGGTTGAACATCGCGCCGGGCCAAGTCCGCTTCATGCGATCGACGAACGAGAGCTGCCATGTCCAGGCCAGGCCGATCACGAATGCGCCCCAGCAGAGGCTGCGATAGTCCTGGGCAGCAGGAGAAGACCAAGACACTCCTTCTGGAGGATTGTCGAGGTCGATCTCGTTCCCATCAAGATCGAAGCCGTACTCGTCGATCCACTGGTTCAGACTGAGCGCGTCGGTGAGCAGGCTCGGGTCCGTGGTGTCGAGAGCACGATACGGATTGATCGCGTCAACGTCGAAGAACCACGATGCTGCCGGGTTGTTGATGTTCTCCGTCGTGCACATGACCAGCTCTGGGCTTGAAATACCAACCGGCCAGTTTACGTCGATGGTCTCAAAGAACGTGTCGGACCATTGGGCAAGGTTGGCGCGCGCGTTCTCGAAGCGGAACGATCGCGGCTCTCCCGAGATGAACGTGCAGGCATCGCCGTCGGTGGGAACGGTCGGCAGGTTGCCGTCAATCGTCACGATCCCGTCGCTCCAGGCGGTCACACGAGCCGTTGCGTTTTGCAGAACGGTTGTGATGGTGTCCCCGCGGAACCGCACGGTGTTGTTGACCAGCCCTCCCTCCGCCCGGGCGGCGGCGACTCCCGAGCCGAGCCTGAACCGCGTCAGACTGGGTGAGAACCCGGATGTGGTCACGATGCCATCCTGCGGGAACCTCGGGTCGGTGAAGCTGAACGCGCTCACAAACTGCGCCAGCGTGTCGAGCCGGTGGTGCGAGGCGACGGGGATGAACCCGTCGGGGTCGCGGTAGGCGTACGCCCCGCCGATGCCCGCCATGCGCACGCCATACCCCGGAAAGGGCGTGCCGGCGGGCTGCGCGGCGAGGAAAGCGGCCTTGAAGTCCTGCACGCGTTCGATGAACATCTGTGCAGCACCTTCGGCATCGACCAGCGTCGAAAGGTCCAGCTCGGCGTCGAGCGTAACCAGAAACCGGACGCCGGTCATCCGCCAGAGCGGGTGGCTGAGGAGTGAACTGCCGCCAGAGGCGCCACCGCCCTCGAAGTAGAAGCGGGGCCCGCCGTTGACGAGCAACTGCCAGGCACGTCGAGGTGTCATCATTGGCGATGCCTCCGTCTGAAGGGCACGATCTTCGCACCGGCCGGCAGTTCAGCCTGCCCGACGACGCCGAAGGGAACCCAGCGCGATGGCCAAGCAGAACGCCGGCCCGAGAGACGGCGACGGAATGATCAACACGAACGATGCTGACATGGAGTTGGTGCCCGGAAGCCTACCCCCCAATGAAGACCGATCTGCAAACACCTCAACCCTCAACGTGTGCTGTCCGGGCTGTAGCGTTCCAGAGTAGTCGCCATCCGGCCACGTGATGGGTTGCCGCGGTGTATGAAGCCAATCAAAAACCACCCCACCGGGACCAGTTAGGCGCGCCGATGCGTAGTTGTAAGGATTCGAGTCACCACTTGGCGTACGTGACTGCTGCACAAGGAATCCACTTGCAGAGTCAAGTGAGAATGTGACAGAGAGGAAGGACGTTGCCCGCCCTTCATCAAGACCGATTACAGTGGTCTGCGTGACCCGCGTGAAACTGCCCATCGTGATGCGATCCGGCAGCAAGCTGGAGTTCTGAGACGCGAACGCGCTGCCGGCGCTCTCGGTGAAGTTGAACGATGTGCTGCGATTGAATGGGTTGAAGTTGAAGCTGCGCTCGCTCGAACCCTGCGCGTTGTTGTTGACGAACGCGAAGATCTCCACGTACCGCTCCTGAGCGGTGTACGTGATCGCGGCGTACGAGGGCGCGGCCATCGACAGGCTCAGCGCCGCGCTGACGATCAGACCCGCCATCACGACTCGGCTTGCAAGCATGGGACAATCCTCCCTGCGCCGGGCGCCCCTTCGCGCGGTGATCTCGCGCGACAGAGCGCCGGGCGCATCGGTTCACACGATCTTGGCCTGAAGTTCCGCATCCTCGGCGTGCGCCGTGTCGAGCGCGACCTCGACGAGGACGAGGAAGTAACGGTTCCCATCGCAGTCCCACGAGTGGGCGTGGTTGTCGGGCGTGGTGTAGCGGCTCTCGTCGCCGTCGTAGACATCGTCGGCGAGGTTCCATCGAATCTCGACCGAGCGATCGCCGACCGCGTTGCACAACGGAGCCCACGGCTCCTCCTCGGCCACGCGCCCGAACACCCGGACCCTCAGCGGCGACTCGGGATCGGCGGTCTCACTCTCCGAGTACCGCATCCGCAGCCGCAGGGTGGTTCCCGCCAGCGCGGCGGGCCGGTCGAGGGCGACGCGCGTGGAATCGGTGATCTGGTACGGCTTCCAGGCCACATCGCCCGAGCCCGTGTCGGTCGAGGTCAGGCCTCCGGCCTGGATCGCGACGACCCACGCGCTCATCGGCGCGATCGGCACCGCGAAGCCGAACGGGTCGTTAGAGGGGGGGGTCGGGTAGAGCGGGCTTGACGTCGAACGTACCGGAAGAGATGGGCATGGTGAAAGTTCCTGGAACACGACCTTCACAGTCTGACGCCGGAGCGCCGCCGCGTCAAGGAAAAACTGGCGTGACACGTCGGGAGACGGAAGCGGAAAGCGGGCGCAGGCGTGACAGAGCGGCGGGGTGAGGGCGGGGGCATCGCAATCCCGCGTCGGAGACGCGGGGTACCCAGAGACGGGGCGTGCGGATCAGCACCCGAGCGGGCGTGCGAAGAAGCAGGTGAGGAAGTCGAAGATGTCCTGGACGGTGGTGGAGGTGTCGGCGTTGAAGTCGGCGGATGCGCCGAAGTAACTGGTGAGGAAGTCGAAGACGTCCTGAATGGTGACGGAGCCGGAGTTGTTCCAGTCGCAGCGGCAGGCGATGCGCGTGCCGTCGGCGACGAGGTTGGCGGTGCTGGTGTTGGTGAAGGTCGATGAGTTGATGGTCATCGAGAGGATGAGGTTGAGGCCGGCGCACAACTGCTGGCCGGCGGGGATGGTGAAGGGCAGGGGCGCCAGGGGCGTGGGCGTGGTGACGGGGTCGGGCGTCAGGTTGAGGTCGAGGGTGCTGGTGATGGTGGCGGTGTTGCCGTTGATGACGATCGTGCCGGTGAAGGGGGTGGCGAGGGTCTGGGGCGCGACGGGAAGGGGCGAGCCGGAGAAGGTGGCGGTGACGTTGGTCGTGACCTCGACGGCGGGGAACGCGAAGTTCCAGGAGTTGGGGCTGCCGGCGACCGGTGTGATCGTGCCCGCGGCGGCGCCGGGGCTCTGCTGAACGGACAGGGCGGAGACGGTGGCGTTGCCGAGCGGGAGCGTGAGCGGGATGAGGAAGGGAAGTTCGCAGGCGGGATCGACAGCGCAGAAGTTTTCGTAGCGGAAGTTGCTGAGCGAGGCGGCGATGGTGGCGGTGGATGTGCCGAGCAGGTTGAGGGAAAGGCCCTGGAGCGTGGCGGTGTTGGCGGCGGTATCGAGCGCGAGCTGGAACGTGCCTGTGGGCCGTATGTTGCTGCTTGCTCCCGAGGCGGTGACGGACCCCGAGACGACGATGGCCTCGTTGGTGGTGGGGGTCCAGCCCGAGCAGTTGACGCCGGGAGGGAACCCGAAGCGGAACGTGCCGTGCTTGAGGCGCGTGGGGGGCGTGGCCGCGGTGTTGCCGGTCATGTCACCGGCGAACGGGGCGGAGGCGGAGATGTTGTACGACACCGCGCTGGTGGCGGTGTTGAGAGAGAAGTTGAAGGCATCGGCCGCGAAAGCGGGCGGGGCGGCGGAGAGCGCGGCGAGGATGGCGAGTGTGGAACGCATGGGAGGAATCTACCTCAGCGGGGGTGCGGGGCCATTGAAAAGATGGGGAGGATGGGACGGATGGGTCGGGAGGGCGGGCTTACGGGCGGCAGCGCGCTCCTGCTACTTCTCCTTGCCGATGACCTGGGCGACCTGGTCTCGGATGCGCTTGGCCTCGGAGGCTCTGCCCGCGGTTTCGAGGAGCGCGGCGTAGCGCTGGCCGACGGCGACGTAGGTGCTTCCGGCGGCGAACTCGTTGGACATCTTTTCGGGTTTGGAGATGCGTCCGAAGGCGACCTGGTAGGTGTTGAGCACCTGGTCGGACTTGCCCTGCTTGTCGAGAAGGCGTTCGGCGACGCGGAGGGCCTCGACGATGATCTGGCCGTCGTTGGCGTAGCGGTGGATGACGTCGTTGTACATCTCCCAGGCCTTGGCGTTGTTGCCGTTGTTCTCCCACATCTGGCCCTGCTCGAAGCGCACGGCCGCGGCGAGGTCCTTGCGGCGGTTGAACTTGCCGTGGAGCCACTCCCACTGCTTGTCCTGTGCTTCCGGGGGCGTGAGGGAGCGGATCATGGGGGAGAGCGCGGAGAGGCAGAAATCGGGGTATTCGCTGCCGCAGAGATCGATGGTGTGGGTGAACCACTTTTCGAGTTGCTCGGCGCCGAGTTTCTCGGCGGCGGCCAGGCGGTTGACCATGTCCCACCCGCGGCGGGAGACGTGGCAGGAAGTGAGGCCCTTCTCGATGAGGTCGAGTTGGGTGGCGATGCCGACGGCTCGCGGCTCGGTCGCGGGCTTTGGTGCGGAATCCGGGAGCGAAGGTGGAAAGGGGGTCTTGGCGAGCTCGACGGCGGCGATACGGTCGGCGGCGTCGAAGAGGGCGATCGCGCCCTCGCGCTTGACGGTGGGGATCGCCGCGTAGCCGGCGGTGAGGGCGACGAAGCCGTCGGGGACGGGCTTGCCGGACTGCGGGTCGGTGGTGTTGCCGCGGATCGACTGGTATTCCTTGTAGCGACCCTCGTCGAAGTCCCAGTCGTAGCGGTTGGAGCCGACGAGTTTGAGGTAGCCGACCCAGGCGTGGCCGACATCGGAGCCGCGGGCGGAGTCGATGACGGCGGGGACGCCGATGGCGCGGCCGACGTTGGCGGCGAAGTAGGCCTGTTCGGCGCAGACGCCGCCGACCTTCTTGATGTTCATGAGCGTGTAGCCGCCCGGTTCCTTGCTGATCTTCTTGGGGCGGTTGTACTTGAACGCGCCGGTGTCGTAGACGATCGTTCCGTAGAGTTTCCCGACCATGCGGTTGCCGGCGTAGTTCTTGAGGGCCCAGTTGAGTTCTTCGATGGAGCAGGGCGTGCTGACGATGTAGGCGAGCAGTTCGGGCGCGGCGCCGGCTCCGAACTGCATTTTGGCGGCGTTGGCGGAGAAGTAATCGAAGAGCGCGGCGATGCGGTCGGCGTCGAACGCGGGCTGGCGTGTATCGGGCTCTCCGTTGCTGGCGCGGCCGGGCTCGCCGTCGTAGACGATGCAGAACGCGGCGGCGAGGGGCTGGGCGAAGCCCTCGCCGGGACGAGGCTTGCCGGAGGATGGCGGGGTGTCGCGGAGACGATCCGGAAAACGCTCGTTGAGGAGCGCGAGCACGCGGTACGCGCCGGCGATGTGGTCATCGGGGCCGATGGCGCAGACGACGCGCCGGGCGAGCTCGGGGTTCGTGATGAGCAGTTGCTTGACGGGTCCGGCCTGTTCGGGCTTGAGCGCGCCGAGGTGGCGGATGATGCGGCGCAGGATGTTGATGTCGCCGAGCAGGGCGGGGTCGGCCGCGGGGATGGCGTGCGCGATGGCCAGGTCGAAGAGGCGATCGATCGAGGGGCCGAGGTCGTTGAGGTCGGCCGTTTCGGCCGCGCGCGCGCGGACGGTGTCGAGTTCGGTTCGGAGGTACTTCTCGAAGGCCTCGTTGGGCGAGGGGGCGGCGGGCTTGCGGGGTTGGAAGTCGGCGCGAGCGATCGTGGCGCACGCGACGAGGATCAGGGCGCCGAAGAGCATCAGGCGTGCGGGGTGCATGGGATGCTTGCCTCCTGGGGCGAGGGTTCTGAGCGGCGTGACTTGCAGGCCGGAGGTTGGAACAGGATGTAGAGTAGACGCACGAAACGTTGGCGGAGTTCCAAAAGTACGGATTTTAGTCGCCAAACAATCAAAGAATCCCCAAAAAGGGGATTGGTTTGCAGAGTGTGAACCCCTAGAATAGGCGGTTTGCGAAGGCTGATGGGTGGGGGGGACAGTGGGGTGGGTCCGACAGCAGATTTGGGAGTTCAGCCATGGTGTGTTGTGCATGGCGCCGCGGGGCGTGGGCGGGGTTGGGGTGGGTTGCGGCGGTGTTGGGTGCGGGAGGAGAGGCGGCGTGGGGGCAGGAGACGTGCCAGACGGCGACGCCGGTGGTGGCCGGGACGCCGCTGGTGGGTTCGAACGCGGCGGCGGCGGATGACCCGCAGTTCGGGCTGTGCACCGCGACGGGGCGGGATGTGTGGCACACGTTCACGGCGGCGGTGTCGGGGGTGCACACGGTCGCGTTGTGCGGGTCGGGGTTCGACACGGTGCTGGCGCTGTACGACAACTGTCTGAACGCGCCGCTGGTGTGCGATGACGATTCGTGCGGGTTGCAGTCGCAGGTGACGCTGACGCTGAACGCGGGCCAGGCGTACATGGTGCGGGTCTCGTCGCACACGGGGATGGCGGGGGGGACGTACCGGTTGACGGTGACCGCGCCGGGCACGACGTTCCCGGTGAACAACGCGTGCGGGACGCCGATCGCGCTGGTCCCGAACGGGGTGAACGTGGGGACGACCGCGGGCGCCACGGGCACGGATGCGTCGCCCTCGTGCGGGACGCTGGACCGGGCGGATGTGTGGTTCAACCACGCGCCGCAGGCGAGCGGGCTGCACATCATCGAGCTGTGCTCGACGGCGTTCGACACGGTGCTGAGCGTGCGGACGAGCTGCGTGTTCTCGAGCGAACTGGCGTGCAGCGATGACGCGGGCGTTTCGTGGTGCGGGGGGGTGGGATCGCGCGTGGCGTTCATCGCGAGCGTGGGGCAGCCGTTCTATGTGCGGGTGGCGGGGACGAACGATTCGTTCGGGCCGTTCGAGCTGCGGCTGCACACGGCGCAGGCCAACGACCTGT
Organism: Phycisphaerales bacterium; assembly: GCA_020846975.1. Taxonomy (GTDB): domain Bacteria; phylum Planctomycetota; class Phycisphaerae; order Phycisphaerales; family UBA1924; genus JADLCX01. The sequence goes on along the minus strand of JADLCX010000054.1, from coordinate 61,034 downwards.
GCGAGAATGCGATCCTGCTTCAGCCGGGCGTGGGGGTGGCGGGTCGCGTGACGCCGGCGGTGGGGACGGAGGTGACCGAATCGTGCGTGCCGTCGGCGGGGGACGTGTGGTACCAGTACATTGCGCGGGTGACGGGGACGCACACGTTCCGCGTGTGTGATGCGGGTTTCGACACGGTGCTGTCGGTGTACAGCGCGTGCCCGAGCTCTCCGGGCGCGGTGGAACTCGGCTGCGACGACAACGGGTGCGGGGTCGGCGGGGCCTCGCGGCTGATGGTCGATCTGGTGGTCGGGCAGACGTACTTCGTGCGCGTGGCGGGAAGGCTGCAGGGGGACGCGTGGGCGAGCGGGGCGTTCACGCTGACGGGAGAGGTGACCGCGCCGCCGAACGATGGGTGCGCTTCGGCGGCCGCGCTGGGCCTGGGGCTGCCGGTCTGGTCGGCGACTTCGGGCGCGACGGGGACGGACGTGACGGCTTCGTGCGGCGTGAGCGACGCGATCGACGTGTGGTACCGGTTTGTGCCGCCCGAGTCGGCGGTGTACGAGTTCAACACGTGCGGGTCGGTGATCGATACGACGCTGGCGCTGTATTCGGGTTGCGACGAGGCGGAACTGGCGTGCTCGGACGATGCGCCAGCGCTGTGCGGCGCGGCGGCGAAGGGCGCGGGGATCACTCGCGCCCTCACGGGGGGCGTGCAGTACCTGGTGCGCGTGGCGGGGAGCAACGGGCTCTCGGGGCGGTTCCGGCTGTCGGTCAGCCGCGTGCCGCCGGGGAACGACGCGTGCGGGGGGCCCTCGACGCCGGCGGTGTCGGTGGGCGTGGTGATGGGCGGGACGCTGTCGGGCGCGACGGCGTCGGGGTACTCGGGGTGCGGGGGAGCGCCGACGGCGGATGTCTTCTACACGTTCACGCCGGGGCAGACCCGGGCGTTCCAGATCGACACGTGCGGATCGGCGTTCGAGACGGCGCTGAGCGTGCACGAGTCGTGCCCGGGGGCCGGGGCGGATGCGCCGGTGGCGTGTTCGACGCAGGACCAGGGCGAGTGCGGCGGGGGCGTGGTGGGGAGCGCGGTGACGCCGTCGCTGCGGGCGGGGGTGACGTACGTGCTGCGCATCGCGGCCCGGTCGGACGAACCGGTGGGCGCGTTCCAGCTTCTGGTGTCGCCGGTCTCGCCGCGCAACGACGCGTGCGATCGCGCCGAAGAGGTGGCGGTCGGGCAGGCGCGGCTGGGCACGACGGTGGAGGCGACCGGCACGGACCTGACGCCATGCGGGAGCGGGGACAGCAAGGACGTGTGGTACCGATTCGTGCCGGAACTGAGCGGGAGCTACGAGTTTTCGACGTGCGCGGTGGTGGGCGGCGCGACGGGTCCGGCGCTGGACACGACGCTGGCGGTGTTCGACGGGTGCCCGGGAGCGCCGGGTGCGAGTCCGTCGCCGTTGGCGTGCAACGACGACACGCCCGGGGTGTGCGGCGTGGCGGGCGCGGGCGGTGGAGATCGACAGTCGCGCGTGGTGGTCCGGCTGGAGGTGGGGCGCGAGGTACTCGTGCGGGTGGCGGGTGTCGGCGGAGCGGAGGGGAGTTTCGTGCTGACGGCCGCGTTCGCCGTGCCGGCCAACGACGCCTGCGCGGGTGCGCAGGAAGTGACGATCGGAACGTACTTGTATGACACGCTGGGCGCGACGAGCGATCCGATCACGGCGGATGGCTCGTGCGGGCTGCCGGTCAACCCGGTGCTGAACGATGCGTGGTTCCGGTACACGGCTGCGGCGACGGGCGCGGTGACGGTGAACGCGTGCGGGGCGACGTTCGACACGGTGCTGACGGTGTCGCTCGCCTCGCTGGGGTGCGGTGCGGGCCCGCGGCCGGTGGTGGCGTGCAACGACGACTACGACTGCGATGGCAATCCGGCGACCGTCGAGCGGCAATCACGCGTGGCGTTCGCGGCGACAGCGGGGCAGGCGTATCTGATCCGCATCGGATCGCGAGCGGGCGAGCGGGGCGCGGGCGAACTGCGGATCACCCAGCAGGGCGTGAACTCGTGCCCCTGCGATTGGGACCGTTCGGGGAACCTCACGCTGCAGGACCTGTTCGCGTTCCTGAACAGTTGGTTCGCCGGGCAGGGCGACTTCAACGGAACAGGGGGAACGACAATCGGGGACATCTTCGATTTCGTCGCGTGCTACTTGCAGCCTCCGGCGGGGTGTTGAGGGAGGCAGGAGGCGGGAAGAAGGAAGCAGGAAACAGGAAGCGGCCAGTGGGGGCAAGCCGCGGGCTTTGGTGGTGGGGTTGGGTCGTGTGTGGGGTGGCGGCGGGGTGGGTGTGAGGCATGATTGGCGGGGGCGTGGTGTGGCGCCGGGGTTCTCGCGCTTGGGTGGCGGCATGGGGCGACCGATATGAGGGAACGATGCGAAGGGAAGCGCTCGGGCGGATGATGTTGGCGGGCGTGTGCTGTGCCGCGGGGCTGGCGAGCGTGCGGGCGTTGGCGCAACCGGCGAACGACTCGTGCGCGAGCGCGACGGTCATCGCGGCCGGAGTTCCGGTGACGGGGACGACGATCGGTGCGACGATCGACGGGGAATCGGACTGCAACCTGCAGCCCACGCCGGACGTGTATCACAAGTTCACGCCCGCGGTGGCGGGGGTGTACACGCTCACGCTCTGCACGGGCGGGCCCGGCGAGAACTGGGATTCCGCGCTCTCGCTGCACGCGGGGTGTCCGGCGGACCTGACGACCCAGATCGCGTGCGATGACGAGGGGTGCCGACCCCCGGGGGCGACGGACTTCGGGTACGCGTCGAGCATCGCGATCTCGCTTCCGGCGGGTGTGGAGTTCACGGTGCGGGTGTCGGGGTTCGATGCCAACGTGCCGGGCGTGGTGTACACGCTGCTGGTGGTGGGGCCGGTCGCGCCGGTGGGAGCGTGCTGCATTTTCGGACAGTGCAGCGTGGCGACGGCGTCGGTGTGCGGCGTGGCGGGTGGGGCGTATCGGGGCGATTGGAGCACGTGCGAGCTGCCCGCGAACAACACGACGGCGTACGCGGCGAACATGGCGCCGACGGCGATCCCCGACAACTCGCCCGCGGGGCTGAACCGCACGATCGACGTGCCGGACAACTTCGTGATGGGGGATGTGCGGCTGGAGGCGGACATCTCGCACCCGTTCTGCGGCGACCTGACGGTGACGCTGACGCACGGCGGGCAGACGGCGACGATCATGCGCCGGCTGGGCGGCGGGGCGTTTGGCGATGACAGCAACCTGTCGGGCACCTATTCGTTCAGCGACGGGGGAGCCTCGACGATCTGGCAGGGCGCGGTGGCGGCGGCGGACACCACGAGCGTTGTGTCAAACGGCGTGTTCCGCGCTGCGGATGAGTACGCGAACACGGTCGCGCTTCGGGGCGTGTTCGCGGGGATGAGTTCGTCGGGGCCGTGGGTGCTGAGCGTGTCGGACAACGGCGCCCTGGACTCGGGGATGCTGAATGGGTGGCGGCTGGTGCTGGACCGATCGGCGGGCGATCCGTGCGCGACGAACACGGGGGCGTGCTGCGTGGGCTCGACGTGCCAGCAGAGGGCGGCCGCGGCGTGCACGGGGCCGAATCATCGGTTCACGGCGGTGGGTGTGGCGTGCAACGTGGTGGGGAACAACTCGACGCCGTGCTGCCGCTCGGACTTCAACCAGAGCGGGATGATCAGCGTGCAGGATGTGTTCGACTTTCTGACCGCGTACTTCACGCAGAACCCGATCGGGGACTACAACGGGGGCGGCCTGTCGGTGCAGGACTTGTTCGATTTTCTGACCGGATTCTTCGGCGGGTGTGGGGCTTAGGGGGATGGGTCGTGAGCGGTGGGCAGGAAGTGGGAAGCAGGAAGCAGGAAGCGGGAGGCGAGAAGCGGATCGGCGCGGGTGGCGGGTGGCGGGTGGGGCGACGATACACTAGCCGCATGAGCAAGCGCGATGGTGTTGGTGTGCGGACCGCGAAGAAGCGAGCGCGGAGAGCGGTGGGGGCGTCAGCAAACGGAAAGGCCGCGGGCGCGAGGCCGCCGGCGGTGTTGCCGGAGCGGGACCGTGAAGCGCACAAGCGGTGGTTGCTGGAGATCACGCAGATTCCGACGGCCGCGGGGCGCGAGCAGCGGGTGGCGGCGTGGATCCGCGCGTGGGTGGCGGCGCGGCCGGAACTTGTGCTGAAAGAGGATGCGGCGGGGAACCTGGTGATCGAGCCGAAGAAGCGGTGGGGGAAGTCGGGGGCGGGAGCGCCGCGGCCGATCTTCATCACGGCGCACCTGGATCATCCGGCGTTCGTGGTGGAGCGCATCATCGGGCCGGGGACGGTGGAGCTGGCGTTTCGCGGCGGGGTGATGGACGAGTATTTTCGGGATGCGCGGGTGGTGGTGCATGTCGGCGACGGCGGACGGGCGGAGCGCGCCGTGAGCGCGATCCTGTCGGGCGAGGGTGCGGGCGTGGCCAGCGCGGATGGGAAGGAGCGGCTGTTCAAGACGTACACGGCGGAGTTGGATGAGGAGGTCGAGGTGGGGGTGGGCGATGTGGGGACGTGGGCGCTGCCGCCGGCGGAAGTGGATGGGCACGGGATCGTGCACACGCACGCGTGCGATGACTTGGCCGCGCTGGCGGCCGCGCTGAGCGCGTACGACACGCTGCTTCAAGGGATGAGGGTCGGCGCGGCGGGTGTGGGAGGGCAGGATGTGCGGCTGATCTTCACGCGGAGCGAGGAGATCGGGTTCACGGGGGCGATCGCGGCGTGCAAACTCAGGACGATGCCGAAGAACGCACGGGTGATCGCGCTGGAGAACTCGCGGAGTTTCGCGGATTCACCGATCGGGGGCGGGCCGATCGTGCGGGTGGGGGACCGGATGAGCGTGTTCAGCCCTCGGTTGACGGCCGCGTGTGCGAAGCGGGCGGAGCAGATCGCGGGTCACGCGGCCTCGCCGCGTGCGACGGAGCGGAACGCGGTGGTGGCGGAGGGGATGAAGTGGCAGCGGAAACTGATGGCGGGCGGCGCGTGCGAGGCGACGGTGTTCTGCGCGTACGGGTACGAGGCGACGTGCCTGTGCCTGCCGCTGGGGAACTACCACAACATGGCGGATTTGGCGGATGTGCAGGCGGGGACGTACGACGTTGCGGCGAAGGGCCCGCCGCGGGTGGGGCGGGAGTTCATCGCGCTCGGTGATTATGAAGGGCTGGTGGATCTGCTGGTGGCGATCGGGATGGAGTTGCCGGAGGCGAACCCCGTGGTCGAGCGGATCGAGAAGCTGTACGAGAAGCACGAGTTTGTGTTGAGGGAAGGCGGGGCGGCGAAGGGGGTGGGCGGGAGGAAGGGCGCGAAGAGGGAGGCGCGGCGGGGATGAGGATCGAGCGTGTGAGGGTGCGGCGCGTGGTGAAGGGGGAGGATTCTGGCGCGTGGAAGCGGGCGCTGGAGGATGCGGCGTGGCAGGAGGGGGGGGTTGCGGGGGCGAAGGTGTTGAAGGATGAACCGGGGTCGAGTTGGGTGCGGCGGGCGACGATGAACGTCGAGGGGGCGCGGGACGTGGTGGTGAAGTGCCGGTTGTTGAACTCGGTGTCGCGCAGGGTGAAGGCGGTAGGTGGGTGGGGGCAGGGGGAGAGGCAGTGGCGGGCCGCGGGACTCTTGAAGGAGCGGGGGATTCTCGCGAGCCGGCCGCTGGTGTTGATGCACGCGCGGGTGGAGGGTTGTCGGGCGGAGATCTTGGTCGTCGAGCACCTCGCGGGTCGGACGGTGCTCGAGCTGCTGTGGAATGGGCGGGGCCATCGATCAATCGGTGCGAGGGAACAGCACGCGATCGCCGCGGCGGTCGGCGAGGGTATCGCCTCGTTGCTCGCGGTGAACCTGTGGAATCGGGACCACAAGCCGTCGAACCTGATCGTGCTGGAGGCCGAACCGAACGGGCCGAAGGTCGCGCTGATCGATCTGGTGGGCATTCGACGGAACATGTCGCCCGGCGTGGATGACGATCTGCTTGTGGCCCAGATGCTGTTCTCGCTCCTGGTGGAGGCCGCGGGATGCGGATGTCCGCCGCGGCGCGCGCTGGCCGTGCGGTGTCTGAGGGCTTGTCTTGAAGCGCTGAACTGGAGCAGCCCGGTGCGCCGTGACCGGCACCTGATCATGCAAGGGCTCATTCGACAGATTCAGGACCACATGGAGGAACACGGCGATCCTCGCCCGAAGGTCGATCCGTTGGCGGCTGCGGTTGGATAATGCTCGGCTGTCGGTTCCGGCGCGGTGACGAGAAGTGCCGTAAAGTTTGGCGCCATGCCGATCCGCACTGCTGCCGAAATACTGGTGGAGAGAAACGACACCCCGGAGACGTACGTGCGCAACGGTGTGCGCAAGCGGCTGAAGGGGGGAGCCAGCGCGAAGGCTCGGGGGTACGGGCGAGATGGCGAAGATGGCGCGGAGCGGTCTGGCGCGGCATCCGAGCCCCGGGTGTTTGAGACGTGGAAGCGCGAGCGGTCGGGGGTCGAGGCGACCGTGCACCTCGGCGATTGCCGCGCGATTCTGCCGACGCTCCCGGAGGTGAAGAACTCGAAACTCGATCTGGTGTTCGCCGATCCGCCGTTCAACTGGAAGCGCGGGTACGACGAGTGGGACGACCACATGGACGAGGGGGACTACCTCACGTTCACGTACGACTGGATCGACCTGTGCGTGAAGGGGCTGCGGCCGGGTGGCTCGCTGTGGATCAACATCCCCGACGACTGGGCGGCGGAGATCGTGTGCTATCTGAAGCGGCGTCTGGATCGCAAGCCGCCCGCGCTGATGGCGATGCAGAACTGGTGTGCGTGGCACTACCGGTTCGGGCAGAACGCGGTGGAGCGGTTCATCAACAGCAAGGTCCACGCACTGTATTTCATCAAGGCGGGCGGGGCCCACACCTGGAATCCGCAGGCGGTGATGGAGCAGAGCGATCGGCGGGCGATCTACGGTGATGCTCGGACGGAGAGCAAGAAGGACGGGATGCCGGCGGGGATGCGCGTGCCGATGGATGTGTGGTACGGGCAGTTCTGGGGGCGCGTGCAGGGCAACAACAAGGAACGGCGGCACTACCACGACAACCAGTTGCCGGAGGTTTACCTGGAGCGGGTGGTGCGGGCGTGCAGCAACGAGGGCGACGTGGTGCTCGACCCGTTCCTGGGCAGCGGCACGACGGGCGTGATGGCGCACGCGCTGGGGCGGAAGTTCATCGGGTGCGAGTTCAGCGCGCAGAACGCGAAGAACGCGGTGGCGCGGATGAGGGCGGGGCCGATCCGGCTGGGCGCGGCGGTCGGCGCGAGCACGGCGATCTTTGAGCGGCGTGTGACACCGCGGACGGAGCGGCAGCGCACATCGGACAAGCAACGCGGAGGCGGCGACCTTCTGTCGGCGAACGCCGAGTTGCCCGGCCTCGGCTTCTAGCGTCCGGCGGGCCACATGTTGCCGCCCTCTCCCGTCCGCAGCGAGTTGACCAGCAACTGCAGGTCGGCGATGGTCGCGCTGCCGGAGCGGTTGAGGTCGGCGGGGTTGGGCGACTCGTTCCATCGGAACGCGTCTTCGATCGTCGTCTGGCCGTCGCCGTTGAGGTCTTCCTGCAGCCGGCGCACGCGGGCGAGCGGGTCGCCGACGACGATCTGCTGCCAGCCCAGGCCGGGGATGCTCGACCACGCGGCCTCGACCCACGTGAGGTTTCCGAGAAGGAAGCCGCGGACGAGCGGGAGGTTGTCGGGCACGGTGAAGCTGAAGGGCTCCCAGACGTTGCCGATGGCGAACGTGCCGCCGGAGGCGATGAAGTTGGAGATCTGGGCCTGGGGCGTGAAGCCGACGCCGATGCCGCCGAAATCGCGTCCGTTGTAACTCTCGATCGAGTTCATGATCGCGCCGGGGGCGTAGACGAACGAGGCCGGGTAGGTGGTTCCCGAGTTGCCGGGCGTGCCGTTGTGGTTTGCGCCGTAGGTGCCCAGCAGCAGGACCGGCGTGTTGACGACGATCCCCGAGCCGTAGTTGATCAGCGGGCCGACGAAGAACTGCGTCGCCGCGGGCGCGGCGTTGTAACGGATGTTGACGGGGTTGAAGCGTCCGTCGGACGAGAGAAAATCGCGTGCCTGCTCGAAGTCGTCGCCGCCGTTGGTGAAGGCGACGGGGCCGTCGTTGTCGAACTCCTGATCGACATCCGAGGTGTTCTGTGTCCCGTTGCTGTTGCTCTCGTCGAGCAGGATCGTCGCGGTGTCGAGGTCGATCGCCAGGTTCTGGGCGCGTTCGATCGCGTCGAAAACCGCCTGCGTGGTCGGCGCATCGAGGCGGCAGGTCAGGTAGATATCGCCCGGGTTCACGGCGTTGGGGCCCGCGGTGAGGTTGCGCCAGATGATGCCGCTGAACCCGCCCGCGGCCGAGAGCAGCTTGCCGCTGGTGATGAAGCCGGTCGAGTAGCCGGTGATGCTCTGGGTCGATCGCCAGTAAGGGTTCAGCACCAGGCCGTCGAGCTTGGAATCGGCGGTGCCGCCGTTCTCGCCGTTCTCGAGGTTCTGGTACAGGAGCGTCATCTCGGAATCGACGCTGGAGTACGTCGCGTCGCCCGCGTTGATCTCGTTGACCGCGAGCGCGGGCTGGTCGCCGGCGTTGGTCACGTCGGTGTCCATGATGCGGTGCGGCAGGCCCTTGGTCAGGACGATGCACCGCACGGACTTGGCGAGGTTGTTGGCGCTGAGGTAGGCCCGCAGCGGGTTGCGGTAGTTGGTGATGTACTGGGTGTGGGTAAGCGTTGCGATCGGCGGGATGATCCCGCCGTTGGCCAGCGTCGCCAGATCTACGACCCGCACCCCGGTGTGCACACCCGGCCGACCGCCCGTCCCTCCGGGCACCTTGAGCGAGCCTGCGTAGTACTCGGCAACAGCGCGGCTGTCCGTGATCCGGGAGTCGTACACGACCAGCACCTGCGATTCCTTGAGATCGGCCTGCGCGCGCGGAGCGATAGCCGACATGGCCGCGGCGGCCGAGAGCAGGAGCAAACGCTTATCGGTCGGCATGAAACTCTCCGGGCCAAAATGTACCCGTCCATTGAGTTCGGGCAACGGTCGCGGCGGCTTTTGGACCAGTTCGGATGCTCTCGCATGTGAGGAGCGTGGTAGGGGGCGGCGTGCGGTGTACGCCGCAGATACGTTCATCCCATGGCGATGGCGAGCGTGAGATTGGATGTGAAGGCGGTGCCGGGCGCCCGCTGCGATGAGGTGGCCGGGTGGCTCGGTGATCGCCTGAAGATACGGATCAGCGCGCCGCCCGAGGGGGGCCGGGCCAACTCGGCCATCGTTCGGTTGCTGGCCGCGGAACTGGGTCTGAAGGCTGGCGCGATCGAGATCGTTCGCGGGCAGGCCGTCGCCGAGAAGACATTGCTGATCACGGGGACGCCGTGGGAGGCGATTCTGGCGAAGTGGCCCCGCCCGTCCCCCCCGTCCCCCCCGTCCCATCCGGCTCGGTAGTCGGCTTCTCGAGGGGCGGCTCGGCGGGCTTGTCCTCGCGCTGGGGTTCGGTCGCGGCGGGCTTGGAACGGTTGGCCAGCGCGGCATCGAACTTGTCGATCACCTCGCGGACGCCGGCCGCACCCTCGATCTTCACCAGCGGCGTCTTGCCGTCGAGCAGGATGGCGGCGGGCAAAGTCTGCACGCCGAGCGCGCGGGCGTGGCCGGGGTCGGTGGCGCGATGGATGCGCACCGCCAGGGCTCGGCGGTGGACCCACTCGGCCATGCGCGGGTCGGACCAGACGGTCTGCTCCATCTTGTCGCAGGCTTGACAGTCATCGCCGACGAAGACGGCGACCAGGAGTTTCGGTGGTGAGGACCTGACCGCCGCGGCCTGCGCGGCGTCGAAATCCATCGAAACGAACACGCTGGCGCGACCCGACGGGCCCGCGTACTGGATCGCGATCAACAGCCCGATGAGAAGCAGGAACGCGGCGAGGTAGGCGAGCGGTTTGAGCATCGGCGTGTCCGGGCTGACGAGTCGGCGGTGCGCAAGGATAACAGGTTGGCGTTCAGCGCGGCTTCCAGGACTTGTCCGGGCGCTTGGGAGCGGGCGGGATCTCGACGGGCCTCTCGCGGATCTGCTTCTGAAGTTCTTCGATGGCGGCCTTGAGCTGGGCGTCTTCGCCGCGAAAAGTCGCGTGTGGCAGGTTGTCCACGACCATGTCGGGATCGACGCCGCGCCCTTCGATGAGCCACGTTCCCTCGGGACCATAGACGCCGATCTCGGCCGCGCTGGCGATGCCCTTGTCAACGAGGTAGTTGCTGAAACTGAGCCAGATCTCGCCGCCCCAGGTGCGCATCCCGATGACCTTTCCCAGCCCCAGACGCCGGAAGCCCTCGCTCAGGGCCTCGCCGTCGGACCCGGTGTGCTGATCGCACAGGAGCACCATGTGCCCGCGGAAGGCGTACTGCATGTTCCACGTCGGCTCGCCGATGCGACCCTGCCAGAAGAACCACGCCTTGCGCATGAGCCGGCTGAGCACCCACGAGTCGATGTTGCCGCCGCCGTTGTGGCGGGCGTCGATGATCAGCCCCTTGCGGTTGAACACCGGGTAGTACTGGCGCGTGAAGTCCGCGATATCGTCGCCGCCCATGGCCTTGAGGTGGACATACCCGATCTCGCCGTTGCCCAGCGATTCGACCATTCGCCGGCGTTCGAGCCGCCAGTGGTCCCAGCGCATCTCGGTTTCGGACCCGAGGCTGATCGGCTTGACAATCGCGCGGCGGGGTTCGGCGTCGGCGGCATCGACGTTGGGACGGCGATAGTGGATGAGCACCTGCTCGCCGGCGCGGTCGCGCAGCAGTTCGGAGAGGTCGGCGGAGCCTTGTGTCTCGACGCCGTTGATGCGGGTGATGATGTCGCCCATCTTGAAGTCCAGCCCCGGGGTCGCGAGGGGCGAGTACCGGTCGGGCTCGTCGGGGTCGGTGCTCCAGATGGTGTCGATCCTCCACCCTCCCGCGCCCGGGTCGCGGGTGAGCAGGCCGCCGAGCGAGGCGATCTGGATCTGATCCGGACCGGAGCGGGAATCGCCGCCGACCACGAAGTGGTGCAGGGCGGAGAGCTCACCGATCATCTGCGCGAGAACGTCGGAGAGGTCGGCGCGCGAGGCGACTCGATCGACCAGCGGCGCGTAACGGGCCTTGACGGCGGGCCAATCCACCCCGTGCATCGCGCGGTCGTAGAAGTAGTCGCGGTGCAGCCTCCACGCCTCGTTGTACATCTGCCGCCACTCGTCGCGCGGGCGGAGCGAGAACTTCCAGTCTGACAGATCGACCGCGGACTTGCCGAGATCGTCGGGCTTGGACGGCGCGGCGTCGATGATGTGCAGCGACTTGTCGGTCTGGATGAGCAGCGACTTGCCGTCGCCCGAGAGCTCGAAGCTCTTGAGATCGGACGCGAGTGTCTCGGGCTTCCACTCGCGCTTCTTCATCGCCGCTTCATCGATTGCGTAGGCGATGAGCGAGGGTTTGGGATCGCTCGATGCCGGTGAACTGAGCATGAACAGGGCTTTGGCGTTGACGGTCAGAGAGCCATAGTTTCCGGCCGGGATCGGCGTCGGGTAGACACGATCCGAGAGGCCGTCGAGCGTGATCTCGACCGGCTTGGGTTTGTCATCGCCCTTCGGCTTGTCGGGCTTCTCCGCGGGCTGGTCGCCCGTCGTCGGAGTTGGGGGTGGGGTGGGCCGGGTGTCGGTGCGGCCCGAATCCATGCCCGGTGTCGAGGGGTTTGCCTTCTCGGTCGCATCCGCCGGTTTCTCGGGCTTCTCCTCCTTCTTCTCGTCCTTCGGCATCAACTCGTCGGGTTCGGCGAAGGGCGAGCGCTCTCCGGGCCTGAGCGCGAGGGCGTAGACGCGGGTCTTTCGGTCGAAGAACGGCTCGGGCTGGTCCTGCCCCCACGGGCTGCTCACCACCGATTGCAGGTGCCGGTCGGAAAGGAAGTACAGGAACTTGCCGTCCGGCGACCATGCGGGCGCGTAGCTGTTGGTGCGATCGGTCGTCAGCGGCGTGATCGTGCCCGACTCGGTGTCGTAGAGCTTGATCTGCACGTGCAGGTTGTTGGCATAGGCCGCGTACGCGAGCCATCGGCTGTCGGGCGACCAGCGCAGGTCGCCGAAGCTGTCGATGCTGTTCTCATCGATCTTGCGGCTCATCCTGGCGGCGGTGTCGAAGATCCACAACCGCTGGTTCTTGTCGTGATGGGCGATGTGTTTGCCGCCGGGCGCGGGCGCCGCTTCCCAGCGCAGCACGTCCCCGTCGACGGTGAGTTGCGAGGCTTCGCCCATGCCGTCCACCGGGGTTGTCCACAGTTCGACTTCGCCGGACTGATCGCTCAGCGTGAGCAGGCTCTTGCCGTCGGGCATGAATCGGGCATCACGCGCCCGCGCGGTCGAGGCCCGGGTGACATCGACCAGACGCCCGTACTTGCGCGGAGCGACGAAGACCTGACCGCGTGCGGTAATGGCCACGCGTTCGCCGTCGGGCGAGAGGTGGGCGCTGGTCACATACTCGAAGGGCTTGGTGATCCACTTCTCACGGGTCTGGTCGAGGTCGGTCGTCAGCGTGATCGCGACGGGCGAGTCGTTGCCCGTCGCGAGGTCCAGCAGCCGGATGTCGGCGCCGTGCTGATAAACGATCCGGCCGCCCGAGGCCGCATCGCGGCCGCGGGGCGAGCGCACCTCGAAGTCGTCGTGGAAGGTGTGTTGCCGCAGATCACGGCCGTCGAGCGACATCGACCAGATGTTCGTGATCGAGGGGGTGGTCGGGGTGGTCGCCGTCGAACGGTCCGAGCGGAAGTACACGCGTCCCCCGAGGAACATGGGCGAGGCGGAGGTCCCGTCGTAGTCGGTCGTGAGCCCCTCGGCCTCCGCGGCCGGATCGGTCCCGGCCACGCCCGCGGCCGGGAACTTCCAGAGCTGCTCGACCGTGCCGCCGACGTAGCGCCGTGTGTGGCTTCCCTGGAACTCGAGTCGCGTGAAGTACAGATTGCCCGCGTCGTCGAACGCGGCGTCCGCCGCCTGTTCGAGCGGCAGCCGCGTGACGGTGTTGCCGCCCAGCGCGATCGAGACCAGTTGCAGGTTGGGCAGCGTCGAGAACCGGCGTGTGGAAACGATCAGCGGCGGTTCGCCCTGCGCGGGCGTCGGTCCGAAAACGACCGGCGTGCTGCGGCCGCCGAACCATGTGCGACGTGTCGGCAGACCGCCAGATACCGGCATGGTGTATACCTCGCCCGGACCTTCGTACTGCGCGGTGAACGCCAGCATCGAGCCGTCGGGAGAGACCACGGGCGAGGCCTCGTTGCCCGGATGGGTCGTCAGTCGCACGGCCGAGCCGCCCGCGATCGGGACGCGCCACAGATCGCCTTCGGCCGCGAAGACGATGTCGGTGTCGGTGAGCGCGGGTGTGCGGTAGTAGCTCTGTATGGGAGTCGCCGGTGGCCGGGGCTGACCCGAAGCGGTCGAAGCCAGCAGCAGGAGAGCCAGGAGGGAGTTCGAGTGGGTGGCCGTCATCGCGGCGAGTGTACTGCGCGCACTCAACGCGAGTTATCGCTCTCGGACGCCTCCGATAAAAACGTCGCTGCGCTGCGCGCACGGCCAGGTGTGTGCGCATCATGCCGACTTTTCCGAGTTTTCCAGTCTCGATGTGGTCGCGGCGGGATCAGGCTGTAAGTTGTTGTCGGACAGGTACTTGGCGTCGCCCGGTGGAACGGGCGGGCCGGACTTCTGGGAGAGAGGATCACCATGCGTTTGTCTCGTTTGTTGCTCATTGCCGGCGGTATCGCCGCGCTCGCTTCGCCCTCGTTCGCCGCCATCCACGTGCTTAGCGACCGCAACTCGGTCGTGCGCGTGGATGATGCGACCTCGGCGGGCATGCACGACTGGGTTGTTGACGGCACGGACCATCTGTTCCAACAGTGGTTCTGGTTCCGCGTTTCCGGCGATACACAGGAGCGGCAGCTGAACTCGCTCCCGCTGATCGGCTCGTTCGCGACCGACACCAACCCTTTCCACGACACGCGGCCCGACACGCTGAGCCTGCTCTACGCCGCTCCGGGTATCGAGATCCAGCCGACGTACACGCTGCGCGGCGGGCAGACCAACAGCAACGCCTCGGATGTCGGTGAGCAGATCGCCATCCACAACACCGGCAACCAGACCCTCAACATCAGTTTCTTCCAATACTGCGACTTCGACATCAACGGCACGCCCAGCGGCGACACGGGCGAGATCGTCGGCTCGATGTTCAACACGGCACGCCAGTCCGACGGCGTGTTCGGCATGAGCGAGGTCGTCGTCACCCCGGCGCCTTCGCGCTACGAGGTCAACACGTTCCCCAATATTGTGACCCGGCTCGATGATGGCCTGGTCACCGACCTGGCCAACACCGTCGGTCCTCAGTCCGGCGACCTCACGTGGGCGTTCCAATGGGACCTGGTGATCGCGCCCGGCGGGACCGTGATCATCAGCAAGGACAAGGGCATCATCCCCACGCCCGGCGCGGCCGCGCTGCTGGCCCTGGGCGGGCTCGTGGGCCTGCGTCGTCGTCGCTGAGTTCCGGACCAACAACCTGAACCCCGCCGGAGGCCCGAGCGATCGGGCCTCCATCCTTTCATGGGCCCGCGTTGGGCACTCCGCCGCATCGCCCGGAAACGATCAACCGGCCGCGGGCAACCCGGTATCCTGAACCGCGTCAACGGGATGCCGCATGTCCGCGCAAGCGCTTTGGCCGTGGATTCTGACCATCGTCGGCTGGCTGACCGCCGCCGGTGGTGGCGCGTTGGCCCTGTGGGCGCTTTGCTGGGATCGTTCCCGCGGCCGGCGGCGGTGCCCGAGATGCTGGTACGAGATGACGGGGGTGCCGGGGCTGCGATGCCCGGAGTGCGGCCGGGAAGCAAAGTGCGAGTCAAAGCTCTTGCGGACGCGTCGGCGACTCCGGCTCACGGCCGCCGGGGTGATGGTGGTGCTGTGCGGCTATGCGGCGGTGCGGACGCCCGATGTTAGGCGGCACGGCTGGCACGAGTTCGCGCCCACGACCCTTATTGCCGGCCTCGCCGCGACTTCCGGCCGCACGGGCCGCGGCCTGATGGGTGTGGCCGTCGGCTCGCGGGCATCTCCCAGATCGCTCGGCGAATGGTGGGAGTGCAGGCGCCAGGACTTCGCGGAGGTGATGCGTCGTCGCATGCGAGATGATCGGACCTGGGGGTGGCACGCGCGGTGGTACGTTCGGCGAGCGCTGCGAGAGCGGCCCCCGGACATCGGCTCGCTCGTCGTGATGCCGGAGCGCTGGCCGCGAGGAGAGCCGATCCCCGCGTTCTCGGGCGGGCTATCGAGATGGGACCTGGGTGCAAGGCTCAGCGGGTGTGTGCTGGACCGGCATGGTCGCTGGCCGGATGGCGAGGTTGTGCTGCTCTCGGCGTGCGAAGAGCCCGCGCGGACTGTCCGCGTGGGGGTGGGGCTGAGCGTGCGCGGGGTGCGCGTGTGGGATCGGGTGATCGAGCATCCGATCGTGATCTCGGGCCGCGGCGCGGAGTGCCTGCTTTGTGACCGGACCGACAGGACCAGCGAGGACGTTCGCTCCGCGTTGCGGCCGCGACTGGAACTCACCGATGCCGGCGAGGTTCGCCTCAAGGTTCACGACCGCAACCCGGATCCGACATGGCTCAAGATCGAGTGCGGCGTGTACGCGAGGCTGATCGTGCGCGTCGATGGTCGGATCGTGGGTCGAGGCCACACCGGAACTGCGTGGGCCTGGCCCGTCGAGCGACCGTGGCGAACGGCGGCGATGATCTGGGAGCCCGGCGCGCACCAGAAAATGTCGGAGCCCGGTGTACGGATCACGATCTCCGCCGAAGGCGACCCCGAGCAGGCCTGGCTCGCGTACAAGGACAACCCGTTCGACAAGCCCAGCGCGGGGTGTTGGACGGGGCGGTTCGAGGTTGGAGGGACGTTGGATGAGTTGAGCGTCCCCGGCGAGGAGTTCGGGCAATGAGCGGCCAGAAGTCTCGGGCACGCTCGTTCACGCCACCGTCACGCCCTTGTCCAGGTACACATCCTGCACCGCGTTCAGGAGTTTCACGCCCTCGCCCATCGGCTTCTGGAACGCCTTGCGCCCGGAGATCAGGCCCATCCCGCCCGCGCGCTTGTTGATGACGGCGGTGGTGACGGCTTCCTGAAGGTCGCCCGCGCCCTTGCTCTCGCCGCCCGAGTTGATCAGCGGCACGCGCCCCATGTAGTTGTTGATGATCTGGTAGCGGCACAGGTCGATCGGGTGCCCGCCCTTGCCCGTCTCGTCGCTCCCGGCCAGTTCGGTGTACACGCGCTTGTCCCACTTGCCGTAACTCGAGCCGCCCGAGTTCAGCGCGGCGTACCCGCCGTTGTTGGTCGGGAGCTTCTGCTTGATGATGTCGGCCTTGATCGTCGCCCCCATGTGGTTGGCCTGGCCGGTCAGGTCCGCGCTGGCGTGGTAGTCCACGCTCTTGCCATCGGCGCCCGTCACCTTGAACTTGCTGTTGCGGGTGTAGCACCACAGCACGGTCACCATCCCGTAGCTGTGGGCCTCCTCGAACATGTCGCTCACGTACGCGATCTCGTCGCGGGCCGAATCGTTGCCGAAGTAGATCGTCGCGCCCACCGCCACCGCGCCCATCTCCGCGCACTGCCGCACGCTCCCGAAGTAGCTCTGCTTGAAGATGTTCGGGTAAGTCAGCATCTCGTTGTGGTTGAACTTGACCAGGAAGGGGATCTTGTGGGCGTACCTCCTCGCCACGCTCGCCAGCACGCCGATCGTGCTCGCCACCGCGTTGCACCCGCCCTCGAGCGCGAGCTCCACGATGTTCTCCGGGTCGAAGTACGCCGGGTTTGGCGCGAAACTCGCCCCGGCCGAGTGCTCGATCCCCTGGTCAACCGGCAGGATACTGACATACCCCGTCCCGCCCAGTCGCCCCGTGTTCATCAGGAGTTGGAAGTTCCGCAGCGTGGTCACGTTGCGGTCGCTCTGGGCGAAGACCCGGTCCACGAAGTCCGGACCCGGCAGGTACAACGCGTTCTTTGACACGGTCTTGGATTCGTACGACAGCAGCGATTTGCCCTCGGATCCGAGGATGCTGGCGACGTCGATCGAGGGGTTCGCGGGCATGAGGTTCTCCGAGTTCTGAGGGCGGTAGGGGCGGGTGGGGGACGCGGTTCCCGGCGGCGGGCTTGGTCCGGCGATGACAAACTGGACAACGAGCACGCAAACGGGCTCGCTGTTGTGGACATCGCCAATCCGAGACCCGAATGATACGCTCGCAGTACCGCGGACTTGGCCTGGTTGTGCGAGCGGCCAGGGATTCGGAAGCAAGCGCCAGGCCGCGAAACACGGGCCCCAGATGCCCCGTTGGTGAAGCAGGCGCGGGAACATGAAGAGAGAGAACGTGCTATCCAGCCTCGCATGGGGCGTCGCAGCCCTTGTCGTGGGCGCGGCCATGGAGTACTACGGCTGCACCCACATCAACCTCTACATCGGCAGGCTGGCCATGTGGGCGGCCTCCGCCCTGTACATGGGCCTGGCGCTGATCGCGCCGCGGCGGGCCATCTGGGCGGTTGCGCTCGGCGGGGTGACCGCGGCCGTGCTGCTGGCGCTCCGGTTCGGCCAGACCCACGGCGCGGAACTCTGGCTCCAGGTCGTGCTCTGGCCCGTGCCCGCGGTGCTGTGCGTGCTGCTGGCCGTGCTCACCCGTCACTTCTGTCGCGGGACGCCCAGCCTCTACATCCTGCGAGACGTGGTGGCGGTGATCACCGTGTGCGGGCTGGCCGGTGGCACCGTCGTGACGCTGTGGACCGTTGTGGACAGCAGGATCACCTATCCGGGCGTGGCCATGGCGCGCCTCCCGGTCTATTTTTGGCGATCGTGGATGTGCTACCTCGTCCTGCCGCTCGCGGTGGTGGCCGTGCGCGAAGCGATCGGGCACGGGGCGCGACGCAGGACCATTGAATACGCGGTCAATCTCGGCGCCGTCGTCCTGATGGTTGCCGCGTGCGCCTGGGTGTTTCGCCAGGATGTCGCGGACTGGCGAGCTGTCGCTCTTCCGATGTTGCCCTTCGGCATCCTCCTGGCTTCCGCCCTTGTCATCGGTCCGCGGACAACGGCGGTCGTCTCGGCCGTCATGGGCCTGGCGATCGCCGGCTTTACGGGAGAGAACTCGGGTCCGTTCGCCACCATCCTGCCGCGGGGCGATGATCACCTCATCGCCGGTTACGTCTTCGTGGTGCTCTCCGCGACCATGACCATGCTCATTTCGACAGTCATGGCGGACCGCCGCCGCCTCGGCGTCGAGATCGCCTCCGCGCGCCAGCGCCTGGAGCAGGCGATCCTCGGTTCGCGCATCGGCATCTGGGATTGGACCATCGCGACCAACCACTCCCGCCTGGAGGGGGGCCTTCCAGAGATCCTCGGTGAGGCTTCGCACACCGAGCAGCCGAACTTCTGGTCCGAGCGATTGCACCCCGATGATCGCGAGCGGGCATTCGAGCGGCTCAACGCCCACCTCGAACGCGACGAGCCGTACGACTTCGAGTACCGCCTGCGCGCCCTCGACGGGTCGTACCGCTGGTTCCGCTCGCGCGGTCGGGCCGTGCGCAACGCCGCCGGACGCGCCGAGCGCATGCTCGGCACCATGACCGATGTCACCGACCGCCACAACGCGCAGGAGGCTCTCCGCCAGAGCGAGGAACGGTACCGCATCCTCGTCGATGGCGTGCGCACGATTGTCTGGGAGGTCGATGTCGCCACGCTCCGATTCACGTTCGTCAGCGGAGCCGCCGAGCAGATCCTCGGGTACCCCATCGCCGATTGGTACACAGAGGGTTTCTGGCGGAACCACATCCATCCGGACGATCGCCAGGCCGCCGTCGAGTTCTGCGCCGAGAAGACCGCGCAGGGTCTCGAGCACGCGTTCGAGTACCGCATGATCGCCGCCGACGGACGCGAGGTCTGGATCCAGGACCTCGCGTCCGTCGTGATGCGCGACGGACGGCCCGCCGGTTTGCGCGGCGTCATGATCGACATCACCGAGCGCAAGCGCGCCGCGACCGCGCTCGCCGCAAGCGAGGAGCGTTTCCGGGCCATCTTCGAGCGGCACGCCTACCCGCTCTGGGTCTACGAGCGTCCGTCCGGCCGGTTCCTCGCCGTCAACAGCGCGGCCGTCGAGAAGTACGGGTACACGCGCGAGCAGTTCCTGTCCATGACCCTCTTCGACCTCCGCAGTCAAGGTCATTACGCGTCGCTCGAATCGACGCTGACTGCCGAGTTGCCCGACGTCACGCCGCCCTGCTTCTGGAAGCACCGCACCTCCGACGGCCGCGAGCTGGACGTCATGGTCACCACCTGTCCCGTGCCCTGGCAGCCCGGTCGGTCCACGCGCCTCGGCACCGTCATCGACGTCACCGAGAAGCTCGAGACCGAGCGCCTCCGTGACGACCAGAACCGGATCCTCGGGATGATCGCACGCGACACGCCGATCGAAGAGATTCTCACCGAGATTGTGCGCACAGTCGAAGAACGCGACCCGTCCACCATGGCGTCGATCATGCTCGTCAACGACGACGGATGCACCGCAAGCCTGGGAGCGGGTCCCTCGTTCTCTCTCGATCTGATCTCGCACCTCACCAACCTCCCGATCGGGCCGGGCATCGGCTGCTGCGGCGCGGCCATGGCGACCGGGCAGCGCGTCATCGCCGCCGACATCCGGGTCCATCCGTTCTGGAAGCCCTTTGTCTCGTCGGCCGAGCGTTTCGGAATCCGCGCCTGCTGGTCCGAACCGGTCTTCGGCACGCGAGGGAGCGTGCTCGGTTCGTTCGCCATCTATCGCGGCCATGTCCACGAGCCCGATGCGTCCGAACTCCGGCTGGTCGCCGAGGCCGCGAACCTCGCGGGCATCGCCATCGAACGCCGCCAGATGGAGCGGACCGTTCGGGAAGCCGAGACCCGTTTCCGTGCCATGTTCGAGCAGGCCGCCGTGGGCATCGTGCAGATCGATCTGCGGGGTCGCTTCATGCTCGTCAACCAGCGGGCCTGCGAGATCTTCGGCCGCGAACCCGCCGACCTGATCGGCCGGTCCTTCCGCGAGATCACCCATCCCGACGATATCGATGGCAACTTGGAACGTTTCAGCCAGGCGCTCGAGAGCGGAGTCGGTTACCAGCTCCAGAAGCGATACCTCCGACCGGACGGTTCGGTGGTGTGGGCGGATATCTGCGTCAGCAGCATCCGCGACGGCGATCGGCCCAAGTGCTTCATCACCGCCATCCATGACGTCACCGATCGGCGGCTGGCCACCGATGCACTGCGGGACAGCGAGGAGACCAACCGGGCCCTCATCGCCGCGATCCCCGACCTCGTCTTCCGCATGGACCGTGACGGTCGCTACCTCGACTACTTCGGACCCCCGGACACGTCGCTGGTCCTCCCGCCCGAGCAGTTCATCGGCCGCCGAGCCGTCGATGTGCTGCCCGCCGATCGCGCTGCGCAGTGCATGGACGCTGTCGACCGGGTGCTCGCGACGGGCCAGCCCTCGACCTACGAGTACGCCAGCCGCAACAACGGCGCCGAGAGCGTCTGGGAGATCCGAGTCACGCGCATCAAGGAAGATGAAGTGCTGCTGCTCTGCCGCGATGTCAGCCTCCCGCGCCGGGCCGAGGCCGCGATCCGCGCCGCCGAGGAACGCTACCGCTCGCTGGTCGAGCGCCTCCCCCTGATCGTCTACACCGCGCCAGACGGCGGATCCGAGCCGACCTACGTCAGCCCGCAGTTCCAGGAGATCACCGGTCTGTCCGTCGACCGCTTCCTCGGCGGCCGCGAACTCTTCCAGAAGCACATCCACGCCGATGACCGTGACCGTGTGACCCGGTTCATCACCGCGGCGCTGCGGAACGGCGAGTCGGGCGTTGTCGAATACCGGCTGGTCCGTCCCGACGGCCAGGAGGCCTGGCTCCGCGAGCAGGTGGCCGGAGTCCGTTGCGAAGTCTCCGGCCGACCGATCATCCATGGCCTGATCATGGACATCACGGCCGCCAAGAGGGCCGAGGCCGCGCTCCGCGACAACCAGCGCCTGCTGGCCCAGTTGGTCAACCAGTCGCCGTTCGCGGTCATCGTGTGGAACACCCGCTTCGAGATCACGCAGTGGAACCCCGCCGCCGAGAGCATCTTCGGGTACACCGCTGACGAGGCGATCGGACGAACATCCGAGCTCATCGTTCCGCCGTCGTCGAGGAGTTTCGTGGACAACGTCTGGAAGCAGGTCATCACCCGGCGCGGCGGCACGCACGCCGTCAACGAGAACATCACTCGCCACGGTCGCCACATCATCTGCGAGTGGCGGAACGAACCGCTCGCCGGCCCCGACGGCTCGGTCGTCGGCGTCTCCTCGTTCATTCAAGATGTCACCGAGCGCGTCAACTCCGAACGCCGCCAGGCCCTCATGATGCGCGAACTCGACCATCGTGTGAAGAACAACATGGCCGCGGTGCTCTCGCTCGCCGAGCAGACCGGCCGCACCGCCGGAACCATCGCCCAGTTCCAGACCACCTTTACCGGACGCGTCCGCGCCCTCTCCCGTCTGCACACCATCCTCGCCAGCACGCACTGGAACGGCGCGGACCTGCGCGAGACCATCCGTCAGGCCGTGGAGCCGTACAGCGGCGAGGATCCCGAGCGACTCTGGCTCGATGGGCCGAAGGTCCTGCTCCCGCCGCGCGTCGCTCAGTCCCTCACCATGGCGTTCAACGAGCTGGCCACCAACGCCTTCAAGTACGGTGCGCTCTCCCAGCCCGCGGGTCGCGTCGGCGTCTCCTGGAGCGTACAGGGTTCCGAAGACCAGTCCGGTGTGCTCTCGGTGGTCTGGGTCGAACGCGACGGCCCGCCCGTGGCCCAACCCGAACGACGCGGATTTGGCATGGACCTTATCGACGGTGCCGTGACCTACCAACTCCGCGGCTCGGTCGAGTTTGCCTTCCCGAGCCACGGGTTCGAGTGCCGCCTGGTCGCGCCGCTTCATATTGATGAAGCGTCCCCGCAGGATGCCCCCCTCCGTCAACCCATGAAACTGGCCGAGAACCCGCTCTGACCTGACAAGTTGGGGGACCTGTCAGGTTATTGGGTCCTCCGGGCCTCAAATTCCCCGTGAAATACCGGTGGGAATCAACGACTTGCGCAAAATCCGCTTGCTCCGCCGCGGTCCTGTGGTCTAATCTCCCGTGCCGGCTCGACTTGAGCGCGGCAGGCCGTGCCCCGGGGAGGGTGGCACGCCAACCGGATGAGAGAGAGAGCTGTTGGTCCCTCACGCGTTCACCCGCGTGCGGTCGGCTTTCTCTCGCGGACGGTCTCACCCACTTACCGCGAAGATCGGAACTTCGAGCGTCCCGTCGGGCCCCGTGCCCGGCAGGATGATCGATGAGCGTTGGTCTCGCGGCCTCTACCCCCTTCTCGCCGCGAAGGTCAGCCTTCCGAGACCTCGGCCCACGACCGCCTGATCGCGGTTGCCCCAGGGCCTTCTCTCTCGCGGCGCCGGTCAATCGTCGCGACAACTCGGTGTGTTCCGTGGCTTGTTTGCCCCGGGGCACGGACGTGCAAGGACGCGCGTCGGGGACCTGCCCGTGTGGGGGGCCCCGCCCAAGACGGAGCATCCGCTCCGGTCGCGGTGTTTCTGCGCTTGGCTCGGAGGACCGGGGCCAACGTGCACAACGGGATTGGGGACATCTCTCATGAAGCTCTCTCTCAAGATTGGACTTTCGCGGGGCGGCCTGATCGCCTTGGCCGCGGCGGCCGGATCGGCGTCTCCGGCCATGGCCGACTTCGCCTACCCGGACTTCAACACCGCTCCGAACATCTCGTTCGTGGGTGCTGCGGTCCACTCGGCGCCGACGCTCTCGATCACGCCGCCCATCCGTGCCTCCGCCGGCGCGGCCTGGCGCTCCGACGCCCAGCGCGTCGTTGACGGGTTCATCTGCAACTTCACCTTCCGCATCAACGATGTCAGCGGCATCGGCTCTGACGGCCTGGCGTTCGTCATCCAGAACGACTCGCGCGGCGCCGCCGCGATCGGCGGTACGGGCGGTGCGATGGGTTACGCGACCAACACCGTGTACCCCTCCCAGACCGGCATCGCCAACGGCATGGCGATCGAGTTCGACACCTGGAACAACCAGGGCGACTGGGAAGACTTCAACAGTGCCCAGAACGTCAGCGTCCAGACGATGGGCCCGCTCACGATGGTTCCCTCGGGCCTGGCCTCGCTGGGCAACGCCAACGCCCTCTCGGACTTCGCCGATGGCAACGTTCACACCGTCCGCGTCGTCTACGTCCCCGGCACGCTCGATGTCTACCTTGACAACCTGTCCACCCCGCTGGTCTCGGTCTCGGCCAACCTCGGCTCCATGCTCAGCCTGCCCTCGGGTGACGCGTTCGTCGGCTTCACCGCCGGCACGGGCGCCATCCAGAACGCCGAGCGCCACGGGATCCTGTCGTGGGACTTCACCACCACCCAGGTCCCCACGCCCGGCGCGGCCTCGCTCGCACTCACCGGCGGCGTCCTCCTGGTCCGCCGTCGTCGTCGCAACTGATTTTCCCCGCTGGGGGATGTTCGCGGAAGGGCTGGCGAGAAACACGCCCGCCCGCCCCGGCCGCAGAGGCACAACATGGCCGGATCGCCCGACGGGCGGTCCGGCCGTGTGTGTTTTGGTATGCCCAACGCTGCCCAGGTGCGAGCGGGTCCGCGAACACATCCTTCCGCCACGCGCCGAATCCAATTCTCGCCCTCGTCTGTCTTCCCGGCCGATCCTTGTCTCCGGTCGCGCCATCTCCGCGCGCCGAGCATCCCGATGTCCACCCCACGCTTTACGCTCCTCATCACCCTCCTCGCCGCGGCCCTGTTTGCCGCCGTTCGATGGATGACCCTCTCCGGCGAGCACGCCGCGCGACTCGACATCGCCGCACTCTCCACAGTGCAGCCCGACCAGCCCGCCCGCCCCGTCCCCACCGCCGACGTCGCCCGTGCCCTCCGAACGCTCAAGATCGTCACCGTCGATCTCCACACCGTAGTCGAATCCTCGCGCCTCGATCCCTCCTGGCGCGGGGATGTTTCCGCCACCGTCTCCGCGCCCGCCCGCCTCCTCTACGGCTGCGACCTCTCGCGCATCAGCGAAACGCCCTCCGACGGCACCGGCCTCCGTCGAAACGCGCTCACCGGCGAGTACACCCTCACCGTCCCTCGTCCCGTCCGCATCGCCACCGAGGTCGAGGGCGACCGCGAGACCCACGATGTCTCCGTCGGCTGGGGACGCTTCCGCGACCTTTCCGGCGAGTTCCAGCTCGGCCTGGCCCGCGCCGCACTCCACCATCAGGCCCGCCTCATGCGTCTCACGCCCGCCCAGCAGAGAGAGATCGAGACCATCACTCGCGAGCAACTCACGACTCTCGTCCGCGGCTTCGCCCTCGCGGGCGATGACCTGTCCGTCCGTGTCGAGTTCACGGACCACGAAGCGCCCGGCCTCGTCGGCGTGAGCGATCAGGCCCCGCCCTTCTCCGGCGATGGAGCACGCTGATGCGGGCCCGCGCGCTCTGGAAAGCCCGTTGGAACCTCGCGCGGCTGCTGGTCGCCGTGTTTGCGCTCTGGGTGCTCGCGGCGGGAACCGGCGGGCGACTCGCGCGCCTGCAACTCGCCGCGCTCACCGATGCCGACCTTCTCGCCGAGGCCCGCGACCTCCGCGCCCGCGGCCACTATTCCGAGGCCCTGGTCGTCTGCGATGCCGCCCTCGCCGGCACTCCAGGCCCGGCGCTCGCCGCCGATCTGGCCCGCGAGCGCGCCGAGATCGCCGCCGAACAGAAAAGCCTCATGCGCCGGCTGAAGGATGTCGCCCGGGGCGCGATCACCGGCGGCGGACCGGCCGCCGAAGGCGAGGACGCGCCCGATCCCTCTCTCGAACTCCTCGCCGGCGCGGTCGCCACCGATCTCTTCGTCGTCGGCGACATCCGCGACCTGGTCATCCAGGCCTCGCGCTTCGCCCGCGGCCGGAAAACCGACCCCGTCATCATCGCCCTCTCGGGCATCGGCATCGCCACCACTGTCGTTCCCGCCGTCGATTGGGCGCCCGCCCTGCTCAAGACCGCCCGCAAGGCCGGCGCGATGTCCGAGGGCATGGCATCGTTCATCCGCAAGGCCGCGGCCGAACGCCGCACCGCCGACATCATCAGGCTCGCCGACGATGCCGCCGAGATCGCCAGGCACGCCTCCCCCGCGGGCGCGATCCGCCTCATGAGACACGCCGAGTCGGCCGACGATGCCGCACACATGGCCCGCTTCCTCTCGCGCTCCGGCGCGCGCGGCGCGGTCGCGCTGAAGTCCACCGGCGCCGCCGGCCTCGGCCTCGTCCGCACCGCCGAGAACCTCCGCGCCGCAGGTCGTGTCGATGATGCCCTCGCGATCGAGCGCACGCTCGTCAAGGTCGGCGCCAAGGGCAGGGCCGGCGAACGCTTCCTCCGCGCCGGAGGCCTGAAGGGCCTCGCCCGCGTCCACCCGCTGGTCGGCATCGCCAAGTCCGTGTGGAAGGGCAACGCCGAAGCCCTCATCCGCCGCGCTCTCGAAGCCCTCGACCCCAGCGCCGCGTGGACGCTCCCCGCCGCGGCGGTGTGGGTGTTCATCGAACTGGGGCTGCTTGTCCGTCGTGCATCGCGAGCGAGCGGGCGCGAGCCGAGAGTCCATGAGCCGGCGCGTCGCGCTCGTCGCATCAGCGAGTACGTGCCGCACCGAGTGCTCAACGAACGACTGCTGCAGGGTCGCAAACATCCCCCAATCTGCAGGGTGGTCCAAGAGATCCGAGCGACTTGTCCGGCGACGGTAGTCTTGATAAGTCCACACGTTGAAGCACATCGCAGTAGGTCTCCAAGTCTGAGGCTGCACCGCACTGCTTGATGCGGAAAATCCGCAAGGGCGACTCGATCCGGATCGTCACATGCACCGAGTCAGCGGCCGAGCCGATATCAACGACGGCGGTGAATGGGTGCGTGCCGATCCATCCGCGCGAGAATCCGTTCGAGAGCACTCCGCCGGTGATCACGGTGTCTGTGGTGGTTATCAAATCTTCAAC
This sequence comes from Phycisphaerales bacterium, assembly GCA_020846975.1. Lineage (GTDB taxonomy): Bacteria > Planctomycetota > Phycisphaerae > Phycisphaerales > UBA1924 > JADLCX01. The sequence continues at coordinate 34,892 of JADLCX010000054.1, read as the reverse complement.
ACTTGGCGGTTGCTTCAGTTGCCCCAAGAAGTCTCGTACTTCTGCGGGCGCGGCCAAACACAGGAGTGTTGGCTCGTGGCGTGGAGTATCTGTCGATGTACCCGTCAGCGATCGAACTTGGATCACCCAAACGGGAGGTACTCCATCGGTATCAACGATCAGCGATCGATCTGCGGGAACTCGAATGACTCGAGAGCTCGTGAGAGAGAAGTCGACGTTCGGGAACTCACGTCGTGCACGGACGCCGCTCGCCCAACCATGCAGAGTCACGGATTGCAGACACGCCGCGGCGACTACAGCCAGAAAGGCACAGGCAGCAATCACACGACTGGTTGTGCGAGAATGCTGAACGGGCTCGTACAAGGAGTGGATCTGCGCGGCGCCGCACTCGGGACACACTGGAGAGTGGGAGGCGAGCAGTTCGTAGTCGCATGACGGGCAGTGCCGCTCCGCGAACGGCACATGCTTTGCAACCTCTCGTCGGTAGTGCCTGTGCAAACTCCAAGCCATCACGATGGCGCAGAAAAACAAGGCCCCGTTGAGTACCCAGGCTTCTGAGTCATGCTCGGAGAACGGAGGCTGGACGATCACTGAGACCGCTGCGTGGAGACCGCCCGCGCCCGCTGCGACCGCACAGGAGAATGGCAGCAACCGTGCTGTGGCTGATAACAAGGTGCTCCCCGCGACGACGTAGGTCCTTCGGTGCCGACGCAAGTTCTCGTGGTAGTTGGGCGAAAGGAAACGAACGCACCATATCCATCCGAAGGCTGCGGCCAAGCCAAACAGCGACAACGATACCACGGCCGAAAGCACGAATGGATGGCCAAGCGTCATCGAACGCGGGATGGGAAGATGCGCCGACACCAACTCGGCAAGCGGATCGCTCCAAGATAGGCGTGGGTACGACTGCAATATGTCGAGTGCTCGGGCCGCGTGGTCGTAGGGTGGAAGCGTCTGCTCGGGCTGCGAACTGCCATTCAGATAGTACGCTCGATATGACCGAGCGCGGAAACTGAGCACACACTGCGCGGTCCACTCCGGGAGTCGCCACGCAACGGCAGACATGGTCGTCGTTGCAGCCAGCAGCGCCGCGCTCACTAGAGTCTGTAGAGTGGTTCGAAGTTGCATCAGCGATTCGTCTCGGCGCGCTTGTGCGCGCCGAGACACGGGTTCTGCTCTGATGTCTACTGTGCCCAATACCATACCTCCTGCACGCACGGCATCGTGATGCAGGCGTTTGAGCCCGGATTGGCGGGCGGCGGTGCGGGCGATGGCGTGCCTGGCGACGTGCAGCCGGTGACGGTGCAGTTGGCTCCGCCTCCTGAGCAAGTGTATTTCTCGAATATCAGGCACCTGTTGGCCGTTTGATTCGGATCCAGCGGCGGCGACCAGCTTGAGCCTGGGCAAGGCGTAGTCGCGGATTTGTAGCGGTACTCGGTTATGCAGACGCAAGTACCCCCAGAGTTTGGAGTGGTCGCCGGTGTGTAAACGCACGACCAAGCCGCTGGTGTTCCGACCGGAGTGAACCCAGCAGGAATGCACTGCCCGGCAGGAGTCCCCGTCGGACATGGTACCTTGCACTTCGACGGGACGTTGCCGACGGCGCATCCTGCAACTCCCCAATACTTGACCGGTGTGCTTGCGAGGTATTGCGGGTGAGAAGCCAGGAGAGTTCTCGCATCTAACTTCGTGCCGCCCTCAAAGGGCCCATCCACACCCCCGGTCACACTGTCCACGAGCACAAGCGCATCCTCGAACATCACCCCCACCAGCGGCAGGCTCCCGAACACTCCGAACGCCGCATCCACCCGCCAGGTCGTGCCGTTCCACCCCCCGTCCGCCAGCAGCGTCTGAACCCCACGCTCGAACTTCGTCGCGTGGCTCTCCTCGCCCGTGATCAGCGCCTGGGCCTCGGTCGTGCCCGCGCTGGCCGCGGCGATGATCGGGCCGATCAGGATGATCTTGTCGATCGCCGCCTGCGTCGCCGACGACACACCGGTCGCGATGGTCGGCTCCTCGTTCTGGCCGCTCACCGTGACCAACGGCAGCTTCTCCGAGATGATCAGGTTGCCCTGGCTGGTCCACGTTGTTCCCGCCTCGGGCGGCGCGGCGGTGATGAGCGCGACGTGGATCGCCGTACCTGTCGCGTTGGTCGTGGTGTCGGTGCTGAACTTCCAATCCTTCATCGCCTCGCGGAAGGCGGCCGCGATGGCGGCGTCGCCCCATCCCGGTTGCAACGCTGCCAGCCCGTCGCAATCCGATGAGTTGAGCACCTTGACCTGCTCCAGCGTCGGCCGCGCCCCGCGGAGCGGGTTGAAGAGCGGGTTGTTCAACGCGGCGTTGCTGAACGCGAAGGAGCCGACTTTGACCTTCGCGCCGGTATCGACGCGGTTCCAGTAGTGCGTGGACCACTGGGCAAGCTCCGCCCTCAGCGTGGCATCCACCTCGCCGTAGAAGGCGGAGCTTTGGGCCATGGCGGGGCGTTCAGACCCGAACCCCCCCCCCAACAACCGTCGCGACCGTGATGAAACAGCCCGCGGCCGAGCGCGACAAGGCCGCGAGGCGAAACCCGAACGTTCGATCATGCATGGCATGGGTCCTCCGGAGTCCATCGCCGATCCGAGCGTCTCCCGTCCATTCTTCCGGGAGTTCGGAGCCGTGGTACAACCCCGCCGCGCTAGCGGCGGTTACAGGTCGATACCGCCGGCGGCCCGTGCCGGGTGCGGTGGTGCTCCAGAAGTTATCAAGCGGAGCCGGCGTGCGGATGTCCCACGGGAATCCTGAAGGTGCATCGGTCCGCCTGGCCATGCCTGGGTCACTTATCGGCTCTTCGACGGTCGCAATGACTCGATGACTATCCGCTTGTCCGTGGTCCGTCGGTGAATGAAGCGCGCCGATCCTCGCCGCAACCGATAAGGTGTCTGGGGCATCCATACTAAACCGCCGCCGGAATCCGACGCCCGTGCCCATGAACAACCTCCGCCTCACCATCGCCCTGTTCATCTTCGCCGCCGCGCTCGCGCCCGCGTTGCTCGTCTCGTGGCACGGCGGCCAGGATGCCCGCCAATCCCAGGCCGCGCCGATGCCCGCCGCGCCCGTCGTCCCGCCGGGCTTCAAGACCGCGCCGTGGGAGGGCGCGAGCACCAAGCGCATCAACGACCCGCCCGCCGCTGCGCCGTCGCCGAAGTCCGAATCCGACTCGCCCGCGTCATCGACCCCCGCCAACCCCAAGTCCCCCGCCGCGGCCTCGCCGGTCATCGTCGAACTCTTTACCTCCGAAGGGTGCTCCAGTTGCCCGGCCGCCGAGAAGCTCCTCAACGAACTCGCGGCCGCGCAGCCCGCCGATTCCACCACCTTCTTCCTCGCCTTCCACGTCGATTACTGGGATAGACTCGGCTGGAAGGACCGTTTCGCCTCCCCCGCCAACTCCGAACGTCAGCGTCAGTACGCCAAGGCCTTCGACACCGCCACCGTCTACACGCCGCAGGCCATCGTCAACGGCGAGATCGGGTTCGTTGGCTCCGACAAGACCAAGGCCCTGGGCCAGATCGCTGAGGCACAGAGCAGGCCCGCGAGCCTCACGCTCTCCGCCACGCACGCCGCGATGAAGCCCGGCGAAACCCTCAAGGTCGAATGCGTGCTCAAGTCGATGGGCGATCAAGCCATCCCCGCCGGGCTCGTGCTCTGCGCCGCGATCGTCGAGAACGGGCTCTCCACCGCCGTCAACCGCGGCGAAAACAACGGCCGCACGCTCAAGCACGACCGCGTCGTTCGCGCCTTCGCGTCGGTGAGCCACGACGCCCGCGCCGCAGCACCGGCCGCGCTGGAACTCAAGCCCCCCCAGGACCTCGACCCGGCGAGGATGTCGGTCGTTGTCTTCGCTCAGGACCCGGCGAGCATGAAGGTCCACGCGGCGGCGAGGGCGACCATCGCCGAGCCGTCGCCGACCCGTTGATCGACCGTTCGCGCTCGCTCAACCCTGCGGCCGCGACTCCCGCATAAGCGTCTCGAAGGTTCCCAGCGCGGCCGGCGAATCCGGCCCTTCCTCGCCCGACCCCGCGCGCGGGAGGTACGTCCCGTCCGGGTGCAGTTCCCACGCGCCGCGCCGGTCGGCGATCATCACCTGGATAATCCGCAGCAGTTTGGCCCGCGCCGCGCGGCCCGTCACCGGACACCCCGACTCCACCCGGTTGTTCAGGTTGCGGTACATCCAGTCCGCGCTCGAGATGAACCAATCGCCGTCCAACGGGTCGGCCTTTCCCGCGCCGAAGTGGAAGATCCGCGAGTGTTCCAGGAACCGCCCGAGCACGCTGATCACGCGGATGTTCTCGCTCAGCCCGGGCACGCCCGGCCGCAGGCAGCAGAACCCGCGCACCAGGAGCGTGATCTCCACGCCCGCCTGGCTCGCGGCGTAGAGGGCCTCGGCCACCTCGCTGTCGGCCAGCGCGTTCATCTTGGCGATGATCCGGCCGCCTACCGGCGACTCTCCCCTCGCGTGCGCCCGCGCCAGGTCGGCCTCGCGCCGGATGAAGTCGATGCACCGCCGCTTCATGTTGATCGGCGCCACCAGCAGCGTCTCGTAGGTATCAAGCCGCGAGCGCCCGGTGAGGAAGTTGAACAGTTCGGTCACATCGTCGGTGGTCGCCGGGTCGCACGTGAACAGGCCCAGGTCCGTGTACAGGCTCGCCGTGCGGGGGTTGTAGTTGCCCGTGCCCAGGTGCGCGTACGTCCGCAGCCCGTCGTTCTCTCGACGAACCACCATCGCCGCCTTGCAGTGGGTCTTGTACCCGATCACGCCGTACGCCACGTGCGCCCCGGCCTTCTCCAGCAGCCGAGCCCAGCGCACGTTCGATTGCTCGTCGAACCTCGCGCGCAGTTCCACCAGCACCGCCACCTGCTTGCCCGACTCCGCCGCGCGGATCAGCGCGTGGATGAACGGCGAGTCCTTGCTGGTGCGGTAGATCGTCTGCTTGATCGCCAGCACGTCCGGGTCGCGCGACGCCTCGGTGATGAACCGCTCCGCGCTCGCCTGGAAGCTCTCGAACGGGTGGTGCACCAGCAGGTCGCCCTGCCGGATCACGCCGAAGATGTCCTGGTGCCGGTCTGTCAGCCGCGCGGGCGTCACCGGCTGCCACTTGCTCCACTTCAGTTCCGGCCGGTCGATGTCCGCGATCTCGAACAGCGTCGTGTAGTCCAGCGGCCCCGGCCGCTCGTCGATGTCCGTCGCGCTCAGCCCCAGTTCCTGCACCAGGTCCCCGATGATCTTCGGCGACGGGCTCGGGCCGGTCTCCAGACGCACCGGGTGCGCGAACCGCCTCTGCTTGAGCTGCTGCTCCACCATCTCCAGCAGGTTGTCCGCGTCGTCCCCCGTCTCGAACGCCTGCTCGCTGTCCCGCGTTACGCGGAACGGAACCACCTCGACAAGGTTCATCCCCGGGAACAGGTCGTCCAGGTTGTTCTGGATGATGTCGCGCGTGCCCACGAACCGCCCTCGCCCGCCCACGACCGTCGGCGCGACCTTGCCCGATCCCAGGGGCGGCACGCTCACGAACTCTTCCGGCGCGGCGGGCAGCCGCACCCACTGCGGCAGCACGTTCGGCACCTTCACGCGCGCGAACAGCTCGCTCCCCGACCCCGCGCCCGGCTCGGTCATCAGGATCCCCAGGTTCCTCGACAGGTTCGAGATGAACGGGAACCGGTGCCCCGAGTCCACCGCCAGCGGTGTCAGCACAGGGAAGACGTTCTTGCGGTACCACTTCCTGATCCAGCGGCGCTCTTCCTGTGTGAGGTTCTGGTAGTCCACCAGTTCGATCCCCTCGCGCGAGAGCGCGGGGCGGATCGATTCCTCGTAGCACGCGTACTGCCGCAGTTGAAGCTCGCGGATCGTCCGTCTCATGGCGCTCAGCAGCGCCGGCGCGCCCAGCCCGTCCTGGTCCGGCCCGCTCAGCCCGCGCGTCACGCGCGTGTGCAGGAGCCCGATCCGCTTCATCACGAACTCGTCGAGGTTCGAGCTGAAAATCCCCAGGAACCGCACACGCTCCAGCAGCGGCGTCCGCTCGTCGATCGCCAGTTCCAGCACCCGCTTGTTGAACTCCAGCCACGACAGATCGCGGTTGAACGTGATCGAGCCCTCGAACACGTCAGGTCGGACCGGGTTCGCGGGCGGCGGCGTGCAAGCCGCGGCCTCCCCGTTGGGTGTCGATGCGAGTCTGAGCGGCGCACCAGCGACATGGGAGGGGGCCGTGCCGTTGCCGTGAGCGCTCGCCGCGCGGGCCGCGGAGGCGCCCGCTTCGGGCGAAAGGTGGGGTATCGGGGTCGGAGTGCTCATGGTCCTTCGGTCGCGGCCGGCACCAGGCCGAACGCGGGTGAGGTGGGGGGGGCGGTTGCGTATGCGGGAGCGACAGTGGGCGGGGGGAGGAACCTTGGCTCCGTGTTCATCGACCAGCCACCCCGCCTCCGTTGGGCTGGTTGCTCGAACGCCGAGGACTGGTACGCCGGACGGTAGCCCGCGGGTCAGGCTCGCTCGACAAGAACCTATCAAAATACGAGTATGTCAACCACAATATGTTGTACACACCCCGCCGACAGGCCTCGTTGCGGGCTTGCGCCCCACGCCATGCCGATACGCCTGTTCGCATGATCCCCGTTCGCGCCGAAGACCTGACCCCCGGCCACCCGATCCCGCACGCGCTCTACACCCGCGGCGGACGGTTGCTGGCCCACGGGGGAGCGGTCATCACCCCCGAGATCCAGGAGTTTCTTGCCGCGCACGCGGCCGCCGAGTTCCGGTTCGACACCCGCGCCGAGCCGATCGGGACGCGCGCGACCGACGATCCGCAGCCGCCCGCGCTCGGGTCAGCCGCCGCGGTTGCCGATCAGGCCGACTGGGAGCGACGCCTGATGCGAACTCGCGCCGAGTTGCGACGCTCGGCCTCCGCGCTGGTCAGCGTCGCGCGGGTGCGGTGGGAGCGTCTGCCGCTGAGCATCGAAGTCGGTGTTGATCCCGTCCCGATCGTGCGCATCCCCCGTCGAGATGCCGACTCCGTGCCCTCGGAAGATGAGCGAGAGCTCCGAGAGGTGCGCACAGCCGGCGTCTCCGCTCTGCGCGTTGCGCTCGCGGCGGTGCTCGATGGCCGCTCGTGCCGCGCGGCCGACCTCTTCGATCTCGCCGAGACGCTTGTGCTCGCGCTCACGCAACGTCCCGAGCTCTACTCGATTCCCGCCATGGGGATGCCGCGTCCTTGCGATGCCCTATCCGAACACGCCTACTCGACCGGAGCGATCGCGCTGGGCATCGCCGCGCGGCTGGGCTGGCCGCGCGGCGATGTTCTCGGCGCCGCGGTCGCGGGCTTCCTTGCCGACTCCGGCATGGGGCTGGTGCCCTATCCCGTCCGTCGCGCCGGCCGCCCGCTGACCGACATCGAGCACAACTCCGTCCGGCGTCATCCGGAGTATTCCGTTGCGCTGGCCCGCTCGGTCACGGGCCTCCCCGAGCCGATCGTCCTGGGCATCTATCAGCATCAGGAGCGAGGCGACGGCTCGGGCTACCCGCACGGTCTGCGCGCGCCCCAGATCCACGATCTCGCCGCCGTGCTCGCCGTTGCCGACACGTTCGCCGGGATGACCGCCCCTCGCGCCCACCGGCCCGCCCTTACCCCGCACGCCGCCATGTCCGAACTTGCACACAGCGCGTCGGCGGACCGCCTCAACCGAACCGCCGTCGCCGCGCTGGTCGATCTCTTCGGGCTGTACCCGGCGCGATCCTTTGTGCGTCTGAGTTCGGGCCATGTCGCCGTCGTCGGCGCCGCCGCGAGCCCGCCCGCGACCGACCGGCCGGTTGTTCATGTCGTCCAGCCCACCGGATCGCCCGTTCGGTTCGGCCGCGGATTGGACCTTGCGAGGATCGAACCCAAGTCGCTCCGCATCGTCGAGGCCATTCGCGCGCCGGAAGGTGTCGAGGTCTGATCGGGCCGCGCCCGGGTCGTACACTCGGGCATGAACGTTCCAGACGCTCCACTGATGCTCTCGGTCAGCGGCTGCCGCGGCATCTTCGGCCAGAGCATGACGCCCGAAGTCGCGGCCCGGTTTGCCGCCGTGCTCGGCGCCGATCTGCGCGCCGCGGCCCCCGGATCGCGCCGCCCGCTGGTTGTTCTCGGACGCGACGGCCGTCTCGCCGGCGACATTCTCGCGCGGGCCGCGGCCTCCGGGCTTGCCGCCTCGGGATGCGATGTGCTCGATGTCGGCGTCGCCATGACCCCGACCGTCGGCGTCGTGGTCGATCATCACGGCGCGGCCGGCGGTCTGGTCATTACCGCCAGCCACAACCCCCAGGAGTGGAACGGCCTCAAGCCCATGGTGCGAGACGCGGCCGCCGCGCCCGGTGTCGTCAGCGCCAGCGCGCCGAGCAAGGCCTTCGCCGATCGCATCATCGCCCTCTACGTCGAGGCCGAGCGTCGCGCGGGCTCTCGCGCCGGCGCGGGGCTTGTCGGTCCCGGCGATGTCGGCACGATCGAGAACGCTTCTCCGGGAGGATTGGGACTTCCCGACCAGGCCGCCACCGCCCACCTCGCCGTCGTGCGCGAGGCCCTGCTCGAGATCGGCGCCCACGACGACCGCCGATCCATGGGCATCTCGTGCGTGCTCGATTCGGTGAACGCCTCGGGGCGCGTGGGCGGGAAGGAACTGCTCGGCCGCCGCCTGATCCACCACCTCGGCGCCAGCGACAACGGCATCTTCCCGCACGTGCCCGAGCCGACGCGCGAGAACCTCGGCGGTCTGTGCCGCTTCGTGCGTGAGAAGAAGGCCGATGTCGGGTTCGCGCAGGACCCGGACGCCGATCGGCTTGCGATCGTCGATGAGCGCGGCGAGTACATCGGCGAGGAGTACACGCTCGCGCTGTGCGCCGAGGCCGTGCTGGGCGCGCTCGGCGAGCGGGTCCGGGGGGCCGCCGTGTGCGTCAACCTCTCCACCAGCCGCATGATCGAGGATGTCTGCTCCCGCCACGGCGCGCGGGTCGTCCGTACGGCCGTGGGCGAGGCGAACGTCGTCGAGGCCATGAAGCAGCACGGCGCGATCTTCGGCGGCGAGGGCAACGGCGGCATCATCTGGCCCCGCGTGACATTCATCCGCGACAGCCTCGGCGCGATGGGCTTGACGCTCGCGCTCATGGCCCGCACCGGCAGGTCGATCAGCCAACTCGTCGCGGATATCCCCGCGTACGCGATCGTCAAGCGCAAGGTCGAACTCACCGACAAGTCACAGGCCGCGCGCGCGGTCGAGGCCGTAAAACGGGGGTTCGCCGCCGAGAAGATCGACTCGCAGGATGGGGTCCGTGTCGATCTTGAATCCGAGCGTGCCTGGCTGCACGTCCGCGGCAGCAACACCGAGCCGATCATGAGGCTGATCGCGGAGGCGCCCTCCGTCGCGGCCGCGGAGCGGGTGCTCGAGCGGGCCGAGCGAGCCATCGCGGCCGGATGAACGGGTGTTACGGCGTTGCGGGGCATGCCGCCTCGATCACCGCCTCCGCCGCGACCCGCGCCTTCTTTGCCGCGTTCAGGTCTCCGCCCGCGTGGCGCTGCATGATCGCGCCGCGGATCAGCATCATCAGCTGTTCGGCGAGCGCGCCCGAATCGGTCGCGCCCGCCCGGCGCGCGTAGCCCACCAGCACCTTCGTTAACCGGACACTGTGCGCCTCGGCGGCGAGGTGGATCGGGTCGCTCGGCGAGGGAAACTCGGTCACAGCGTTCTGGAACATGCAGCCGCGGAAGTCGGGCTCCTGGAACCAGACGTGGAGTTGATCGAAACCCGCGAGCAACTGGCCGCGCGGGTCGTCGCCGGCGCGGCTGGCGACGAACCTGGTCCACTCCTCGATGTCGATCGCGTCGCGGTGGTTCAGCACCGCGACGATCAGTTCGTCCTTGCTGTCGAAGTGCTTGTAGAACGCGGTCTTGGTAATCCCCACCTCGTCGAGGATGCGGTCCAGCCCCATGGCCTGGAACCCGTGCTGGTAGAAGAGGTCGGTCCCGGCTTCGATGAGCCGCTCGCGTGTGGTGGTTGCAGACATGGGGGTGTTCCGGGCGTTTCCGCGGGCCTGGCCGGGGCCTGGTGGTTCGGGTATACCCGAAGTACACCCACGGGTGCACCGCAAGTCAACCGATCCCGCAAGGTCCGCACGCTAAGTTGACATCCGACGGCAACGGAACGCGCCGTCCATCCACGACGCCTCCGAACACCGCCGTTGAAAAGGAGAATGTCATGTCCGGTTTCACTCACAACTCTCAGAATTCTTCCAAGAACATGGCCGGGGACCCGGCGAAAGACCGCCTTGTGTTTGACGACAGCGAACTCGCGCTGATCACCGTGCTGGCCTGCCCCGGGATCCGGGTGCTGGTCTTTGAGCCGACGTGGTCCGCGGTCGATCGCGCCCGCGAAGAAGTCGCGGCGATCGGGCTCGACCATCGAGTCGCCGTCCACCACAGCGATGCACGCCGTGCAGCCAACGCCGCGTGAGCTGTTCACCCAAGACCTCAACCGCCACCTCAAGGATCCAACATGAGCACCACCATCCTGCAAGCCTCGACCTCGAAGACGCGCCCGCACGAACAGCCTCCATCACCTTCGACGGTGCGGACCTCGGCCTGTCCGATCCACGCGATCGGCTCGTTCCGGGGCGGCGTCGGCGTGTTCGTGTACGGCGCCGTCTGCTACCTCGCGTTCTTTGTCACGTTCCTCTACGCGATCGGCTTTGTCGGCAACTGGTTCGTGCCCAAGTCCATCGATTCGGGCACGCCCGGCGACACGCTGATCTCGCTGGTCATCAACGCGGCCCTGCTCTCGCTGTTTGTCGTGCAGCACACCATCATGGCGCGACCGGCCTTCAAGCGATGGTGGACCCGCATCATCCCCGGCGCGATCGAGCGCAGCACGTACGTGCTCGCGGCGAGCGCCTCGCTGGCGCTGATGATGTGGCTGTGGCGACCGCTGCCCGAGGTCGTGTGGTCCGTCACCAGCCCGGCCCTGTGGTGGGCGATCACCGCGCTCGCGGCGCTGGGCTTTGCGATCGTGCTCTACGCCTCCTTCCTCATCAACCACTTCGATCTCTTCGGCCTCCGCCAAGTGTGGCTGCGGCTGTGCGGGCGCGGGTACACGCCGGTCGGCTTCCGGCTCACCAGCGTCTACAAACTCGTCCGCCACCCGCTCATGGTCGGGTTCCTGATCGGCTTCTGGGCCACACCGACGATGACCATCGGCCACCTGTTCTTCGCGATCATGGTCACGGGCTACATCTTCTTCGGCACGTGGATGGAAGAGCGCGACCTGGTCGCGGAACACGGGGAGAGCTACCTCCGCTACCGCCGGCAGGTCCGAGGATTCATTCCCATCCCGAAGCGTGGCTCGGGCGGATCGCGCGGCGCGTGACGGTCCGTCGATTCGCGGCAACCCCATGAGTGTCCCCCCTTCACATCTTGTCAAGCGGCTGGGTTTCGCCGCGTTCGCGTTCTTCCTGGTCAAGGGCCTTGTGTGGCTCGCGCTTGGCGCTTCGGCGATCATCGCCGCGACGCGCTGAGGCTCACTTCACCCAGGCGAGGCCCGCGACCCGCTCGACGAGTTGCCGCACTTCCTCGGCGCCCTCGCCGGGTTTCGGCGCGGCTTCCATGGTCAAGACGCGGCGGGTTCCTCCCGCGGCGAAGGAAACGACGTACACCGTCTTGTCGCCGATCGCGGACACCGCGGCTTCGACGCCGCGAGAGGGGTGATCGGCCCGCACGAGTGACGAGTCGCGGAGGGTGGTCCAGAGCGAAGCGATCTGCGCATCATCCAGTTGCCGGGTCTGATCCGGGAAGGTGTTGACGTTCGCGCCCGAGCCGGTTGCGGCGCGGAGGATGCCGTCGGCTTCGATGATGTAGCGGGCCGGGCGGATGCCGACGGGGAGTTTCTGATAGGCCGCCGCGCGGCCGGCGGTCTCGGCGGGAGCACGGAGGACCGTGATCGCGAGCCAGAAGTCGGGGGGTGGGGAGGTCTCGGCGAGGGCGTGGTCGAACTCGCGGGCGCGCTGAGAAGCGCACGCGCTGAGGATTGACAGACAGGCCACGGCGAGGAGTCGCATCACACGCGAGCATAGCGGCATGTCGAGGTCTCCGGGGCTGGAGGGGGTTGGCGGTACTACGCGGCGTGCGAGATTGCCGGGCGATCGCGGGCGCGGGCTGCGTGATGTCCGTTCGTGGTACCGGCGGCTCTGATGAGCGCGATGACGGAGGAGTCGGGGCGGATGAGGATATCGGGGGCTCGGGGTGAGGGGGTGTCGGGGGCTCGATGTGCGATGGTGGTCCCGTCCCCACTGCCCCTGCGGCGAGTGGTGGCACCCGGCAATCGAAGCCTGGGGTTGATGGCGATGGGTGCCGACGGAAGCGGGCTTGTCATCGTGCGGTCTGGTCGACCCGCTCGTCGATCGTCGCGGCTCGGCCTCGTCGCGCGGGGGATGGTTCTTCAGCCCGCTTGGGCGCGTGCGATTGGGACCTACGCTCACTCGGCCCATGCATCCGATCATCCAATTCGGCGACTACGCCGGTACGGCGGTGTTCGCACTCAGCGGCGGGCTCGCCGCGGCACAGAAGAGGCTGGACATCGCCGGCTTCGTGCTCCTGGCGTTCGTGACCGCGGTGGGCGGGGGGACCATGCGTGACCTGCTGTTGGATCGGGGGGAGGTGTTCTGGGTCCGTGAGCCGCTGTACGTGATCCTGGGAGTCGCGCCAGGGGTGCTCGTGTACTTCGCCGCGGATCGGGTGCGGAGCCGCGAGAGGGCGATCATCTGGGCCGACGCCGTGGGCCTGGCGGTCTTTGCGGTCATCGGCACGGGCATCGCCATGCAGCAGCAGGTGTCGTCGCTCACCGCGGTGCTGATGGGTGTATTGACCGCCAGCGGTGGGGGCGTGCTGCGTGATGTGGTGCGCAACGAGGTGCCGCTGCTGCTCAAGCGCGAGCTCTATGCCGTCGCCGCGCTGGCCGGCTCGGCGGTGATGGTTGGGTCTACCCGCGCGGCCGATGCGGCGCCCGGCGTGGCGGTTGCGGGTGGGTTGCTGGTTGCGTTTGGCGTGCGGGCCGCGGGGATCATCTGGCGGCTCCACCTGCCGGCGTTTCAGCCGAGGAGCGATTGACTTCGAACTGCGTCCATCGGGTGCGGCCGTCACAAATGTGACGAGCGTGTGAACGCGATGAAAGACCCGGGCGGAGCGACGAGCTGTTCGGTGCTGCACGGCTGAGCGCGTGGCGCGAGAACCGTTCCTGCGCCGACCAGAAGCGGGCGGCGTCTGGCGGATCGCCGCTTGGCCTGCGGTGCCGCTGGACGCCCGAGTGAGGCGAGGGCGGGAGCCGAGGACTCCTACCCTCTCCGCCGATGAAGATTTCTCTGCGCTGGTTGAACGAGTACCTGTCTTCCCCGGTCGCCGCCGAGCAGGCCGAGCACGCGCTCACGTTCGCGGGGTTTCCGATTGAATCGACGACGGCGGTTGAGTTGCCGGGGGGAGGGAAGGATGTCCTGCTGGATGTCGAGGTGACGAGCAACCGCGGGGATGTGCTGAGCCATGTGGGGGTGGCGCGGGAGCTGGTGGCGCTGAGCGGCGGGTCCCGTGGCTTCAAGCCTCCTTCGGCGGATGCGGTGTTCACCTGGTCGCCGACGCCCTCGCCCGCAGCCGGCCCGGCCGTGACCGGCGATGTGCTCGCGCACGCGGCGGTTGACAACCGGGTCGCCGCGGTGTGCCCGTTGTTCACGGCGCGGGTGATCAAGGGGGTCAAGGTCGGGCCGAGTCCGAGGTGGCTGGTGGAGGCTCTCGCGGCGGTGGGGCAGCGGTCGATCAACAACGTTGTCGATGTCACGAACTTCGTCGCGCTCGAGCTCGGGCAGCCGACGCACGTGTTCGACATGGCGAGGCTCGGGAAGAACGCGGCGGGCAAGCCCGAGCTCGTCATCCGCACGGCGGTGAAGGGCGAGAAGCTCAATCTGCTCGATGGGAAGACGATCACGCTGGCGGGAGATGAGGTGGTTGTCGCCGATCCGAGTGGCGGCGAAGGGGGGCGCGCGGTTTCGCTGGCAGGGGTGATGGGCGGGGCGGAGACGGAAGTCACAGAGGCGACGACGGATGTGCTGCTCGAAGCTGCGACGTGGGACCCGGTTGCGGTTCGACGGGCGGCGCGGCGGTTCGGCATCCGCACCGATGCGAGTTACCGCTTCGAGCGGACGGTCGATCCCCGGACGATCGACGGCGCGGCGCGGCGCGCGGCGGGGCTGATCGCGCGTCTCGCGGGGGGCACGCTGGTTTCCGGGGCGATCAACGCGGGGCCCTCGCGACCGGCGAACACGCCGATCCGGCTGCGTCCGGCGCGGTGCGGGGCGATGCTCGGGGCTGAGGTTCCTCGCGGCAGGATCGTCGAGATTCTGCGGGCTCTGGAGATCGAGGTGCAGGATATGGGGAAGCCAGGCGAGGACCTGCTGTGCACCGCGCCGGTGTTCCGACCGGACCTGACGCGCGAGATCGACCTGATCGAAGAGGTGGCACGCGTCCACGGGCTGGACAAGCTGCCGGTTCACGAGAAGGTGGCGGTGCGGGTTTCTCCGCCGCAGCGGTCGGAATCGGCGATGCGGGAGTTGGCGCGGGTGCTGACCGGCGCGGGGTTCTACGAGGCGCTGACGTTCACGTTTGTCGGGACGAAGCAGGCCAAGCCGTTCCTGCCAGGCGAGTTGCAGACGATCGAGGTGTGCGACGAGCGGCGGAAGGCGGACCCGGTGCTGAGGCCGAGCGCGCTGCCGAGCCTTCTGGCGTGTCGGCGGGCGAACCAGGACGGGGGCGTGGCGGGAGACGGGAACGGCGGGGTCCGGCTGTTCGAGACCAGCGCGGTGTTTGCGCACCGATCGCCGACGGCGAAGGGGGCGCGCGGGGAGGCGGTGGAGAACCGGAACCTGGCGCTGCTCGCGGATGCGGTTCTTCCCGAGGGCGGGAAGGCGTTTGAGCGGAAGCAGGCAGCGGTGCGGCTGATCCGCGGTGCGATCGAGGCGGCGGTGCGTGCGCTGGGCGGGCAGGGCGCGATCGAACGGCTGGTGTTTGAGCCGGCCGAGTTGCCGATGACGGCGTACGACGCGGCGGCGCGTGGAGTGGTCAGGTTGGGCGACAAGGCGCTGGGCGTGTTCGGCGTCATCGCGGAGACGGTGCAGCGCGAGTACGACCTCGCCTCGCCGGTGGTGGCGGCGGAGATCGGGCTGGATCCACTGGTGGCGCTCTATCCGCCGCGGTCGAGCGTGAGGACGCTGCCGCAGTTTCCGTCGATCGAACGCGACCTGTCGGTGGTGGTTTCGGAGGGGACGGCGTGGGCGGCGATCGACTCGCTGGTTCGGAAGGCACGCGCGTCGGGCGCGCTGCCGCTGATGGACGACTACTGGTTCGTAACGACCTTCCGCGGCCAGCAACTGGGGACGGGGAAAAAATCGGTGACATTCCGGATGCGGTTCCGCGACCCGGCCGACCAGCGGACGCTGCGGCACGAGGAGGTGGACCCGCAGGTGAACGGGCTGGTGGAGCGGGCGAAGACCACGCTCGCGGCGGTGCTGCGGGCCTGAATTCAGGGCCGCCGGACTCGGCAGGCCCGAGAACTCGACCTACTATTCGCAAGTTGACCGTTCGATACCCGAACGCAGCGCGGCGGATCGGCGTACCTGCCGTCTCCGTCCGATGGTGACTCAGTATCCGCGACTCTGTCCGAAGTGAGGTTTGCCCATGAACTCCGCCAGCCCTGTCTCCTCCAACAAGCCCAAGATCGGCAACCACGGCAGCAACGGCTCCGCCGGCGTCTCGGCGGGCGCGTTTGCCCAGACCGCGCCGATGGCCACCACCGAGGATCGGCCGTACATCTACGTTAATGGCAAGCTGGTGCCCAAGAGCCAGGCGATGATCAGCGTGTACGACCACGGCCTGCTCTACGGCGATGGCGTGTTCGAGGGAATCCGCATCTACCGCGGCAAGATCTTTAAGTGTCAGCAGCACGTCGACCGGCTGTACCGCTGCGCGGAGCAGATCCACCTCAAGATCCCCATCCCGCGCGAGGAGATGGTGCAGATCCAGCGAGACTGCATCGCGGCGAACGACCTGAAGGAAGGGTACATCCGCCTGATCGTCACCAGGGGTTATGGCACGCTCGGGCTCGACCCGCGCCGCTGCCCGACGCCCGGGATCATCTGCATCGCCGACCAGATCCGGCTGTACCCCGCCGAGGCGTACCGCACGGGCATGCGGGTCGTCGTCGCGAAGCGTCCGAAGACGCCGGTCGCGTGCCTCGACCCGCGCATCAAGAGCCTCAACTACCTGAACAACATCCTCGCCAAGTGCGAGGCGATCGAGGCCGGGTGCGACGAGGCGATCATGCTCTCGACCGATGGCTTGGTGACCGAATGCACGGGCGACAACCTGTTCATCATCAAGAACGGGCGCATGTTCACGCCACCGTCGATCAGCGGCACCAGCGGCCTGCTGGAGGGCGTCACGCGCCGGTTCGTGATGGAGACGCTGAGCCGTGACTGCAACATCCCGTGCCAAGAGAAACTGCTGAGGCTCGAAGAGGTGATCGCGGCCGACGAGGTGTTCCTGACCGGGACCGCGGCGGAGATCATCGCGGTGACGGAGATCGATAACACCGACGGGAAGCGGCACAAGATCGGCCCGGCGGACAAGCCGGCCGCGGAAGGCCCGCTGACGCAGAAGCTGCGTGAGCGGTTCCGTGCGATCGTGACGAGCGACGCGGTTCCGGAGGATTGATCGTTCAGGCCGCGCGGCGGGTATCGAAGGCGATGCCCACGCGCCAGGCCTCGCCGTCGCGCTCGCAGCGCACCGCGCATCCGGCCATCCAGGGGATCGTCGAGCCCTTCGGACAGATGGTGACGATCATGCCCGGCTCGATCCGCACGCGGGTGCGCACACCGAGGCCGGAGGGGGAGCGGTCCACCAACTCCAGCCGCGTGATGCCGACGCGGCCATCGCCGGAGTAGCTCGCGGCGAGCGAGCCCTCGGCCGCTTCGCGGTCCTCGCGGCGGCGCTCGAAGCGCAGGGGTGCGAGTTCGCCGCGGGGAGCGTGTTGCGCGCGAATGGCCGGGCGGATTGCTGAACGGGGCATGGACGGTCTCCGGATCACACCGGAGGATCGACCGAGAACCGATCTGACTTGAGCGGGCCTGCGCGGCTTAGCGGCGGCCGAGTCGAGCGGTATGTGTTTGGGTCTCACTGCGAGCGTGGACCGACCTTGCTATCTCGCGCGCAGCGATTTGATGGCACGCAAACCAGCATCAATGTCCGCCTGCGATGGCCGCTTCCCGGAGAGCATGACCAGCAGACGAACCAGACCGCGATCCGAGACTGCCGTGCTCACCGCTACAAGCTCTAGGCGTGCCAGGTCGGGAGCGTCTGCGGACAGGTTCACATCCTCTTGTAGCGGACGCCAAGTCGAGTCGCGAGTGACGAAAAGAAACCCATCATGGGCAAGCAGCAGAGACTCCGGAATGCAGATACGTTCCTGAGACGCGGGCACGCCATGTTCAAACACACCGCGAATTGCATCGGCGGCGGGCGGGCAGGGCACGACAAGCGGTAGCTGGCTCTCCAACAGGGTGGTCACGCCGCTGCAACGTACCAAGTTCTCGGTTGTTCCACGGCGCTCTGCGAATCGCGGGTCTGTGTCAGGCGATCGCGCCATCCCATGCGCGTCGAGAATTGGGAACACAAATCCAGTGTAGAGGATTCGCTCTGCGGGCCGAGAGTCAACAGCACGCGCATCCGAAATCGACAGTTCCCAGACTGAGCCGCTTACAGATGACACTCTCGCGCGGCCGATCAGCGGCGATTCCCATGCTGAACGGGACGCGACCGTATACGTGTTGAGAACGGTCACCGGGGCAACCAACCTTCCAAAATCAGCAAGCCGCCCATCGGGCACGACCGCATCCACGGGAAAGGCTGGCATCGGACAGAGTGGAGATAGTTCGCTTGGTCCGACCGATTGCCTACTGAAGTACTTGCCGTATGCACTCCGGCGCTGTTCTAAGTTGCCATCGGCTGACGCAGAAACAGCATCCTGACGACAACTCGGCCGCTCTCGCAGCAGGCTTGCGTATGGAAGCAGCAGTAATGGGACGGGCTGAGCGACTGGCTTGCTCGGTTCGACACGGCCGACTACATGTCGAACCGAGTATGCTTGACGCGTGATGTCGCAATGAATGTTCAAGGCTTCGACGACGGCGACTGCTCGTTCAAAGAATGCCAATCGTTCTGGCTCGCAGCAAACAGGAACAGCGGTTGCGTCGACCTGAATTCCTCTGGACGTCATGCTCGTCCGCAGCGAAGCGGGTAAACCAATTGATGCATTCGGCGGATCGCCGTTCTCAGAGGCAGCGACTATCGTCAACGCCAGACAAAGTTGCGCGATCACGAGCATGGATTGGACTTCGCTACTGATACCGCTTGTAGTCGTCGAACGGTTCGCCACAAACTGCCGGTTTGCTAAGAGGTCCAGTCCCACACGGTTGTTGTCCAACCTGTGAACAGCACTCTTCCAGTTTTCGGCGAAAACGAGTGCACATGTCGCTGTTTGTGTTCTTTCGTGGGTCTGAGTCCGGCAATGTACAATCTTGCCACCACGGTGGGTTTTCGATGTTCTCCTTCGGGTTCATTACATCTGGTATCGTCGTCCAATCAGGAGGGAGTTTTCTGGGGGGGTGGATTCGTCGTGGATCTGATGGCCCAGAGCACGTCGTGTAACCGGTAAGTTGATTAATGATCTGCTTGATAAGCTCGTCGATATTGTTGATATACAGCTCGTAGTCGAAAGAGCCTAAGACCTGCCCAGTTTGGCCATCAATGACATAAAGTTCCTGCTTTCCTTGCTCATTCACGCGACCAATGACCGCGAGTGCATGTGAGTGCAGCTTCCAAGTGCGGTTTGCCCTAGCATCGCAAACGTAGCATTCCCAGCTGGCGCCGAGGTACGAGTAGACTAATGATAAATTATAATCGCGACTAATGCGGATAGAGAGCCAGCGGAGTGTTGCCCTGACGTAGTCATCGCAATCAAAGTCAGGCAGTGTTAGAGGTCATGGGTTTGGTTGAGATGTGTCGTTTGGTCAATACATATCTCGCTGAGACATGCAAGGAAGCAGTGATTGTATAGCTAAGCACTCGATGAAGGACTTGAACGGTCCGGCGGGAGGTAGGGTTGGGCTGGGCGCGGGCGGCGGTGGAGGTGGGTCTGAAGTTCGGTAGATGCAAGATCGCCCGAAGATTCAACATGAGCGTAGGCAACGACAAACTCGCTGCTCGATGTTAGTCCATCAGCAACAGCAAGTGCGTGTTTTGTCGCAGCGACTGAATCGCAAACTGATGATACGGTT
Organism: Phycisphaerales bacterium; assembly: GCA_020846975.1. Lineage (GTDB taxonomy): Bacteria > Planctomycetota > Phycisphaerae > Phycisphaerales > UBA1924 > JADLCX01. Next base: position 15,472 of record JADLCX010000054.1, on the reverse strand, counting down.
AGGTTGCCTGTAGTAGTGTAGGAGCGGAACTGTTCTCTGATGCAAGCGTCGTCACGTACCAAGTCCCAGATATCATAATATGTCTCTGAAAACGGATCGTGATGCAAGCGGTGAGAGTACAGTGTGTTAAACAGCTCTTCGGCTTGAGTGAAAAGTGTGATCAGGTTTGAGGGGGGCGCGTTCGTAAAGGCAAACCCGGAGAAAGCGCTCTGTCTTGTCATGCCGTCATGGACAGCCCAAAGACGGACTGCGAACTGGCGCGTCTCCGCCTTGTTGATGGGGTCGGCAAGGTCCCAACCTGAATCGCCGCGTGTCTGACCGGAAGCCGATGACGTAGACACGGTCAGAAGCAGCAGAAGCACTTCGGTAATGACGAGCTTGGTGGTTTTCACTCGCTCACCCTACAGCCGCCAGGTGCGGCTGTCAAGAGAAGGGCTTCACTCCAGCAAGTTGGCGTTAGGAACATGCACGGTCGAGCCGCGCGCCGCCACCCATCCTGTGTGCGAGCAGGAACGCGAGTTCGAGGGACTGCTCGTAGTTGAGGCGCGGGTCGCAGGGCGACTCGTAGCGGCGGGTAAGGTCGTCATCCTTGAGACCGGCCGCGCCGCCGGTGCACTCGGTGACATCATCGCCGGTGAGCTCGATGTGCAGGCCGCCGAGCCGCGAGCCGAGGTTCTGGTGGATCGACCACTGGGCGTCGAGTTCGGCGAGCACATCGTCGAACGCGCGGGTTTTGATCTCGGCGGATGTCGTGCGTGTGTTGCCGTGCATGGGGTCGCAGACCCAGAGGACCTTGTGCGGGCCGGCGTGTTCGGGCTGGCGGTTCGGAGAGCCGCCGTACCCGGTCGGAGAGCCGGCATACCCCTGCTTCATGCGGTCGATGAGGGCGGGGAGTTTCTGGTGAACGGCGGCGACACCCATGCGGGCGATGAGGACGATCTTGCCGGGCTCGTTGTCGGGGTTGAGGCGTTCGACGAGTGCGGCGAGTTCGTAGGGCGTGACGTTGGGGCCGATCTTGATGCCGACGGGGTTCTGGATGCCGCGGAAGTACTCGACGTGGGCGCCGTCGAGGGCGCGGGTGCGCTCGCCGATCCACGGGAGGTGCGTGCCGAGGTTGAAGTGCCCGTCGCGGCGTGGCACGGTGCGGGTCTGCGAGCTCTCGTAGAGAAGGTTGAGGCCTTCGTGGCTGGTGAAGAACTCGACGCGGGTGAGTTGATCCACGGTGCGCTCGCCGATGGCCTCCATGAATCGGAGCCCGTCGGCGAGGCGGTGGGTCATCCGCTCGTACTCGGCGCGGATGTGCTCGGGGAGCGCGGCGTGGCGCATGAATCCGAGGTCCCAGTACTCGGGGTGGTGCAGGTCGGCGAAGCCCCCGTCGAGGAGGGATCGGATGAAGTTGAGGGTGAGGGCGGCGTGCTTGTAGCCCTCGACCATGCGCATGGGGTCGGGCTGGCGGGCTTCGGGGGTGAAGGCCGCGCCGTTGACGAGGTCGCCGTAGTAGCTGGGGAGCGTGACGGGCGAGCCGTTGATCGTGCGGGTCTCGGTGGGGCTGGAGCGCGGCTTGGCGTACTGGCCCGCGAAGCGTCCGACGCGGATGACCGGTCGCTTGGAGCCGTGCACGAGCACGAGCGACATCTGCAGAAGGATCTTGAGTTTGGAGGTGATGGCGTCGGCGCGGCAGTCGGACATCTGCTCGGCGCAGTCGCCGCCCTGGAGGAAGAAGCGCTTGCCTTCCTGGGCTTCGGCGATCTCGCTCTTCAGGCGGGCGATCTCCCACGAGGTGACGAGCGGGGGCATCGCGCTGAGGAGCGCGACCGCGAGATCGACGGCGGCGCGGTCGGGGTAGACGACCTGCTGGGCGTGGAGGCGGGCTTTCCAGGAATCGACGGTCCAGGTCGTGCGCGCCGACGCGGCGTGGAGGGTCGGTGTGCGCGCGGGCGCGGGGTGGGCGCGGGCGGGTTGATGGATGGGTGGGTTGGGGGAGCTCACGGTCTGCGGATCGTATCGGTCCGCTGCGCGGGGCACCGATGTCCGAACAAACGATGACCGCGGCATGGGAAGCGGGCGCGGTCGGACTCTGCGGCCTGCGCAGGTTGTGCGCTCGCGCGAAAAATGTCTGAAGAACTTCGTCGGAATTCGGGATTTGCCTTCATCGACGGGCCAACCCGGCCGATGGGCCGAGTCACAAACGTTCGGCGGGCGTGTGTCCCGCCGGGCGAACGTTCCTCGGGTGAGCCGCCGACAGCGGGATGACGGCCAGCCGAACTCACGTGAAAGGCCGGGCGTTTCCGGCCGTCGAGAACACGATCCCGCGGACTCAAACTCAAGGAACAGCAAGATGATGAACCGCATGAGCAGCCGTCGCCGGAAGATGCGCACGACGAGCAAGCGCCGGACGACCAGCAAGCGTCGGACGATGAACAAGCGTCGGACGGCGAAGCGCTCGACGATGAAGCGCTCCACGATGATGAAGCGTCGCCACACCGCCAAGCGGGCCAAGCGTCGCACGATGAAGCGCTACGGGATGAAGCGAGCCGGCATGAAGCGCTCCTCGGCGCGGAAGTCGTTCAAGCGCACGACGGCCCGCAAGGGCTGGTCGGCGAAGCGCTCGGGCACGGCCTCGTCGTGGAACCGCAAGACGACCGCCGGCCGCAAGGCCAAGTCCGGCGCCAAGCGCCGCGGCTACAAGTTCCCCTCGTGGAGCAGCTACGGCTACACCAACCACAACTTCGGCCGCAAGACGTTCAACCGCCGCAAGGCGGCCTGAGCGGGCCAGGTTCGGAACATGTGAACAAGGCACAACCGCGCCGGGAGTTCTGCCCCCCGGCGCGGTTGTGGCTTTGGCGAGTGCGAGCCGCGGGAAGAGGTTCGGGGCCCGTCGGAGCAGGCCCGGTGCGATGATCGAGAGAGGCAGTGTCGCGCGGCCAGGAGGTTCCCGGCGAAGGGTCTGCTCCTTGCCGCCCGATCGATCCTCGTAGATCAGTCGATGCCCGCGAGGAGTCCATGGATCGTGTTGAGGTCCGCTCGGGCCTGATCGGTGGCGATAGGCTACGGGATGGGCCGATGGTACCCGGCTCACTCGACCTCTCTCGCGGGCACGACTCCGCAACCACCGGACATGGACCCCAACTCCGCCGGCCAATCCCTGGTTCTCTTCGACGGTGTGTGCAACCTGTGCAACGGGTGCGTGCGGTGGATCGTCAAGAGGGACCGATCGGCGGTCTTCAGGTTTGCGCCGATGCAGTCGGGGGCCGCGCGGCGTGCGCTCGAGGCGGCGGGCGTGCCGACCGCATCGCCGCAGCCCGACAGCATCATCGTCATCGATGCGGACGGTGTGCACACGCGCTCGGATTCGGCGATCGCGATTGCGCGTCGGCTCGGGTTTCCGTGGTCGCTGGCGCGGGTTGGGCGGGTGTTGCCGCGAAGCGTGCGGGACTGGCTTTACGACCGCGTCGCGCGGAACCGGTATCGTTTGTTCGGCAAGGCGGGGACGTGCATGGTCCCGACACCGGAACTGCGGTCGCGGTTTCTTGATGAGTGAGCCCGGAAGATCGTGAGAAGCGGAATCCGTCGCGGTCGTGTTGCGCGTGGTATTTCGGCGGCCTTTCCTGCCGCGACGAGTCACGCCTGCGAGCCCGCCTCGGCGACATTCGCCGCGCAAACGGCCAGCGGGGGCTCCAACCATCGCATCAGGCCGTTCAACGTCGCGGTGGGCGAGACGGTCGGCACGCTGGACTTCCACCTCGCGACGTTCGAGCAGGCCAACTCGCTGTTGCCGCGACACCCGGACGACCCTTCGCGTGAAACGAAGGTGCCGGTGCGGGTCGTCCGAATCGAGGACTACGCTCGCGAACGGAACACTGATCGTGTCGAGATTCTCAAGCTCGACATCGAGGGCGTCGAGTTCTCCGCGATCAATGGCTGTGGCCGGCTTATCGACGATCACGGGATCGGTGTGCCGCACTGCGAAAGCTGCTGTGACGAGGGCCGCGCTCGGGGCGGATCGAACACGACGCCGCCGGATCCGTGCGGGTGCCTCGCGCCCAGGGGTCGCGGCTTCGCCGGCAACGACGATGTGCAGCACACGGCGAGTGTGCAGTGTGACTGGACGGATGTAGTCTTGGCAAGCAAGCAGAGGCTGCGGGACGATCAAGAGCGTGGGTGAAGGTCGGCGCCTCGGTCGCCTGTCCCGCGAGATGCGCCGGGATGTTGCTGCAAACCGACGGGCTCCGCCGGGGCTTTGGGCTTCTCACATCGTGCGCTCCGCCAACACGGTGTTCGGCCTGCGGATGTCGGGGATTGCCGCGGCGGGCGCTCCGATGTATGCTGAACAGACCATCTGGAGCGAGATTCATGTACCGCACACTGATCGGCCTTTCAACCCTGATGCTTGTGAGCCAGGCCGCACGTTCGCAGTCGTCGTGGCCGATGCGACAGCGAGATGCCGCCAACACCGGCCGCGCCGACTTCGCGATTCCCGCGTCGCGGCAGGGTCCGGGGCTGTTTGCCGCGATTTCCTGGCAGGCGCCCTCGCCGGGCAGCCCGAACAATGGAGCTTTTTCAAGCGGGCAGTTGGTCTATTTCGACGGAGCCGGCCCGGGCGGGTCCGACCTGATCGTCGGCGGGTACCACTGGCCCAAAGGTGTGCAGGGCATGAACCGCCGCACTGGAGAGGTGCTTTGGTCCGGAAATCCGAGCGGGGGTGAGAGCATCGGCGCCAACACCGCCGCCTTCAGCGCGGCCGGAACCACGATCTATGTCACCAACGACGCCGTCTCGGCGACGCTGATGGCGTTCGGCTCGGTCACGGGCCCGACGAGTTTCTGGTCGAACGCCGGTTCCAGCGATGTCGATGCGGGTGCGTGGCCTCCGAAGGTTCTCCCCGACGGGCGCGTCATTACGAGCAACTGGTGCGACTCGGTCATGAGTTTCTCCGACAGCGGGTCGGCCCTCTCCCGCATCGCGCGCGCCGCGGGGAGTTGCTCGTGCTACCCCGGCTACGCGGTGTTCCAGGATGGGCCGCTCACCCGCATATACGTTGCCAGCCGCTGCGGATTCGTGACTTGCTACGACGGCGCGAACGGCGCCCAACTCTGGCGTACTTCCGTCGGACCCGGAACCGACGCGGCCGTGACCGCGGACCCCGCCAACGGGAATGTCTACGTCGCCCTGGGCGGAGACGACATCTGGGTGGCGGGGCTCGACAAACTGGGGCAGCCGCTCTGGTCCGGCGGCCCGAGCACGCTCGTCTACGACTGGACGTCGGGCGTGAACAACCCGCAGCGCGCGCAATCGGCCGGCGCTCTCAGCCACGATGGCGGGACGTACTACTTCCAGACCGTGAGCCAGCAGGGAGATGGGCTGCTCTACGCGATCAGCACGTCCACGGGCCAGATCAAGTGGGCCTACCCGACGCTCAGCCGCGGCTGGGAGATGCAGGCCTCCTCCCCGATCGTGACTCCGAACGGGGTCGTGATCGTCGGCAACAACCAGGGGCGTCGCTACTTCGCGATTCGAGACGACCCGAGCGAGGGCACGCTTCTTGCGACGTTCGACAACTCGCCCGGTGGGCCGCAGGACGGGATCGCGAGCGCTTCGGCCACACTCTCGGCTGACGGGTTCTTGTACCTGCCGGTGCGCACGCAATGGACGTACCCATACGCCGGGGGCCCGACGCCGACAGGCTCGGTGTCGAACGTGTTCACGGGCTACGACGTGCGCGAGAACCCCGTGATCCTGCTGCCGCACCCGACATCGCTGCGCGGGTTCGCGGGCAACGCCCGCGTGCAACTGTCGTGGCAGCCGGTCAACGTCGATCCGCAGGTGTTCGATCACTACGCCGTGTACCGCCAGACCGAGCCGTTCACATCCGTGGCGGGCCTGACACCCATCACGACGCTCGCCGGGATGGCGACATCCGGCTTTGCCGACACCACGGCTCAGAATGGCGTCTCCTACCACTACGCCGTTACAACCGTCGCACTCGGCGGCGGCGAGCGAGCGCAGGTGGCCAGCGTGGGGCCGCGCACGCCGCGGGATGAGACTGATCTGCAGGTTGTCAACATCCGGCGTACGCCGGAGTTTCCCCGCTACGACCCCGAGTACACGTTCACATCCGTGACCGAACCGGGCGGGTTCGGGCCGTACTACTTCTCGGCCGCGACAGGCCTGAACGGCGGTCAGACCGCGGCGACGCAGCGCTGGCCCAACATCGGACAGCAGGTGACCTACACCGCGGCGGTTCGCAATCGAGGCACCAACCCCTGGGCCTCGGGCGTTTCAGGCCGGTGGCTGGTTGATGGCGTTCAGATCTCGACGCCTGCTTCGGGCGGCGTGCTTTTGCCGGGGCAGACCGTCACGTTCTCGCTCGATCAGACCTGGGACGGCCAATCGCACGACATCCGCTTCGAGTTCACCGGCTCCGATGGCCGCCCCGCGAACAACGCGCTCACGGTCAACAGCAAGTCGGTCGCGTTTCTGAGCTACGTTGATGCCACGTACGCCGAGGACTTCCGCGAGCAGACGCCGGGCTATCCGTCGCCAGTCACCGACGACATGATCGACTGGCTCAACAACCACATGGCCCGGTTCAACCAGATGTTCGCGGCCGCGGGCACGCCCAAGCGCGTCCACTTCGGCGTGCTGGAGATGATCGACGATCTCGCGCCCGACCCGAACGTGCCGACCATCAACTACGCGGTCTTTCCGTTCCGTTACCGGTGGACCGAGGGTTCGATCCGGCTGAGTGGCTACTACCGCGCGGCGGACGACATCGACTACGGGCTGCTGCACGAGATGGGACACCAGCTCGGGTTGATCGACATGTACCAGATGGACCTGTCTCCCGAGGCGAACGAGGTCAGTGTCTCGGGCTACACCGCCCCAGAGTGCCTCATGCGCACCAGCTCGCCCTTCCTCTCGGCCGTGAGCGCCGGCGCGATGACGCGATGGCTTGACAAGGCTCATGGTTACTACGGCCAATACCTCTACTCACTCCCGGAGAGCATCCGGATGCGATTCCTCAGCACAACAGGCTCGCCTGTGCAGGGTGCGACGGTCCGGGTGTATCAGATGTTGGATCGGCCGGGGCAGGGCGTTCGCATCACCAGCCAGGTGAAGTTCAGTGGGGTTACCGACGCGCAGGGACAATGGACGCTCCCCAACGTGTTCATTGATCCTGCTCTCGTTCCAGCGACGTTCGCGGGCGACACGCTGACGGACAATCCGTTCGGGTATGTCGCGGTGGTGGGGAACAACGGCCTGCTCCTGTTCGAGGTCGTACACAATGGCTTCACGGACTACTGCTGGCTCAACATCTTTGAGTGCAATGTTGCGTTCTGGGCCGGCCAAACGGGCGTTCAGACCCACACACGGACGCTCGCGCTGGGCGGCCCGGTGCAGTACTGGCCTCAAGCGGACATGGCGGAACTGAACGCCGCTCAGTGGTCGGCATGGGCGCTCTCTGCAACGGCGTCAACTTCTGACGACATCGCGCGAAGGGTCGTCGGCGCCGGGTCCGTACGATTCGATACCACGGGTGGATTTGACACCTACGCGCGTTACCCGGCCGGGCTGGCGCGCTGGAATCTGTCGGGCGCTGAGTCCCTTCGCTTCAGGGCTTTCGTGCAGAATACGAATGACGGCGCGTTCCAGGAGCACAGCCCGTGGCTGCGCCTGCGCACCGCGGGCGGGCTGATCGATATCAGGCCGACTCTGAACCCGCTGAACGACGCGATAGGTCAGTGGGTTGCGTACTCCATCCCTCTTGCAGGAGACGCCGACTGGACCCGGACCGACTCGGGCACACCATCTCTGGGCGAGGTCAACAGCCTGGAGATTCACGCCGACACCTGGGGCGGCGGGTTCACCGTCTGGTATGACGGTGTTGGGTTCTATCCCTCGCCTTGCCTTGCCGATTTCAACGAATCCGGCGGGGTTTCCGTGCAGGACATCTTCGATTTCCTCAACGCCTATTTCACGGAGGATTCTCGTGCTGACGTCAACGCGTCGGGCACGGTCTCCGTGCAGGACATCTTCGACTACCTGGACGCGTACTTTGTCGGATGCGGGTGAGGGCGTGCCGCCAGCGCGAGCGATCGGTTGATGGTTGATCCCGGCCGTTCGGGTGCGTGCGCGACGGGGCGCTCGGCGCCATCGAGGCCGAATCGAACCCAGACCACTCGGCGCCGCAGCAGCGGCGCCGTCGCCCGAGGTGGCTTACTCCACCGTCACGCTCTTGGCCAGGTTCCGCGGCTTATCGACATCGTGCCCGCGTGCCAGCGCGGCGTAGTACGCCATGATCTGGAGCGGCACGACCGTGAGCATCGGGCTGAGCGGCTCGCTGATCTCAGGGACGTACAGCACATCCTGCACGTGGTCGGCGATATGCTCGTCGCCCTCGGTGGCGATGGCGATGACGTGGCCGCCGCGGGCACGCACCTCGTGGATGTTGCTGAGGACCTTCTCGTACTGGCGGCCCTTGTTGGCGATGAAGACGGCGGGCATTCCTTCGTTGATAAGGGCGATGGGCCCGTGCTTCATCTCCGCCGCCGGCATGCCCTCGGCGTGGATGTAACTGATCTCCTTGAGCTTGAGCGCGCCTTCGAGGGCGGTCGGGAAGTTGTAGCCACGCCCGAGGAAGAGCCAGTTCTCGCGGTCGATGTACTTCTCGGTGACGCGCTTGATGCGCGGGGCCTGCTCGAGGATGCGCTCGATCTTGGCCGGGATCTGCTCCATCTCGCGGAGCAGGTCGGCGCAATGGTCCGCGCTCATCATGCGTCGGCGGGCCATGAAGAGCGTGATGAGGGTCAGCACGCTGACCTGGCCGAGGAAGGCCTTGGTGCTCGCGACGCCGATCTCGGGGCCCACGCGGAGGTAGACACCGGCATCGGTCTGGCGCGCGATCGACGAGCCGACGACATTGACGACGCCGAGGGCGAGCGCGCCCCGGTCCTTGGCCTCGTGGAGCGCGGCGAGCGTGTCCGCGGTCTCGCCCGATTGGCTCACGGCGATGACCACGGTTCCGTCCTCGATGATCGGGTTGCGGTAGCGGAACTCGCTGGCGTACTCGGTCTGGGCCTGGACCTTGGCCAGGTCCTCCATCAGGTAGCGGCCGATCATGGCCGCGTGAAGCGCGGTGCCCTGCGCGGTGAGGATCACCTTCTTGGCCCGGGTCAGGTCGCGGGCGAAGTTGGCCAGGCCGCCGAGCGTGACCTTGCCATCCTTGGCGTCGATGCGGCCGGACATGCAGTTGCGGAGGCTCTGCGGCTGCTCGAAGATCTCCTTGAGCATGAAGTGCTGGTAGCCGCCGAGCTCGATCTGCTCGAGGTCGAGTTCGAGCTGCTCGATCTTGGGTGTGACGGGGACGTTGTGGATGGTCGAGGTGCGGAACTCGTAGACCATCTGCCCGTCGGCGCCCGCGGCACGCCAGAGCTTGACGACGTTGTAGTCGTCGAGCGCGAAGGCGTGGGTGGTGTGCGAGATGATGGCCGCGGCGTCGGAGGCGACGACGTACTCGTCGGCGCCGATGCCGACGATCAGGGGCGAGCCCTTGCGGGCGACCACGAGCGTGTCGGGCTCCTTCTCGCAGATGACGGTGATCGCGTAGGCCCCATCCACCTCGCGGAGCGCGGCCTGCACGGCGGCTTCAAGATCGCCCTCGTAGAGTTCGCCGATGAGCACCGCGAGCACCTCGGTGTCGGTCTCGCTGCTGAAGGCATGGCCCTTTTCCTTGAGGTAGGTCTTGAGCGCCGAGTAGTTCTCGATGATGCCGTTGTGCACCACGGCGATACCGTGCCGGTCGTCGCGGTGGGGGTGAGCGTTGACCTCGGTGACGCCGCCGTGGGTGGCCCAGCGGGTGTGGCACATGCCCAGCGTCCCGTCGTACTCGCCGCGGGCGGCGAGCTGGTCGAGCTTCTCTTCCAACGTGCCCACGCGCCCGACGGCGCGGACCACATGCAGCTTCCCATTCATGATCGCGATGCCCGCCGAGTCGTACCCGCGGTACTCCAGACGCTTGAGGCCCTCGATGAGCAGGCTTCGGGCGGGCTTGTTTCCGAGGTAGGCGACGATTCCGCACATGGGCTGAGGTTCCGGGTTGAAGGGGGACGGGGGCGGAGGGGCGGTGGACTGAAACAGGGTTCATCGGCTTGAAAGTGATGATTCGGGATGGATCGCACGCCGAGCCGAGCGGCCGCACTCCTACGCCGCGGAAGTCCAGATTGATCGGACTTGGTAACCGGACTCTATGGCATACAGATACCGGACGTACGACCGGACCCTTCCGGCACGGACCGCAGGTGTGGGAAGCGCCTGTTTGGTTCTCAGATACCCGGCGTGGGTGATCGAGCGGACTTTAGGAATCTGGTGCGTTCGAGCGGTTCGGTGTGGTATTCTGGTTCTTGGTGTCCGCCGGCCAATCGTGCGGCGGGCTGTGGTTTGGAGAGGTCAGATCTCGATGAGGAGAAAGGTCATGCGCACAACGAAGTCCGAGGCGCTCTCGCGAATGGCTTTTGGGTTGGCCGCGCTGGTGGTCGCGGGAGCGGCGCACGCGGTCGATTTTCCGGAGGCAGAGCCGAACGACACGAAGGCTTCGCCGAACGTGATCGTGGGCATGCAACCCGGCGACACGATCTCGGGTCTTTCGACGGGGGCCTCGACCACGGTTGGCGGGGACGGCTCGGCGGACAACTTCGACATCACCACGGCGGCCGCGCCGGCCGCGGGGATCTACCGGTATCGGCTGGTGATCACGACTGTGGGCACGGCGGGTCACACGGGAACGATCCGGGGTCTGACGCAGACGGCGGGTGTGCCCAACCCGGGCACCGACAGCGTGATCCAGACATCGTCGACAACCTCGACACCGGCGCGGTTTGTGCAGTGGTACGCCAACGAGACACCTTCACGGATCATCTACCGCGTGACGGGCGCGGCGGCAACGACGGGTGCGTACGCGGCGACTCTCGAACGCGAGTTGGCGGTTGTGGGGGATGTGCCATCACCGATCAGCGCGGGCGGGGTGTTCTTCACGACGGTCGGTCAGACCACGGGGGACACCGACATCTGGTTGTACGACAGCGCGTTCAACGCCATCCCGCTCGCGGGAAACGACGACAACACCGTCGTGGGCGGAGGGCCGGGCACGGGGCTGCAGAGCTACCTGCGCCGGACGCTGGGAGCCGGCACGTACTACCTGACCATCGCGAACTACAACCTCGCGAACAGCCAGCCGCTGCCAGTGGGTGAGGAAGGTGGGCCGGTCGATCCGCTGATGGACTTCCCCAACGCGCTGGCGACCAGCAGCACCTTGATCAATCAGGACAACGACTTTGAGATCGGGAACAACTGCGGCGGCGCATCGCAGCTCGTAACGAACACGCGTCCGGATATGTTCGACGTCACCATCTGGCGGGTTGTGCTGACGGATCCGCCTGTGCCCGGGCCGAACGTCTTCACGGCCGGGTCGGCGTCTCCGGCGATACTTTCGGCGGGCCAGAGCACGGTGCTGTCGGTCACGCTGAGCGGGACGGCCGCGGCGGGGACGGTGACGGGCGACCTGTCGGCGTTCGGGCTCTCGGCCGCGGAGGTGTTCACCGATGCGGATGCGGACAACATCTGGACGTATACGCTCAATGTGCCGCTGGCGCAGCCGACAGGGGCGTACAACATCACGGTCACGGGCCCGATCGGCGGGTGCGGCGATCCGCCGACCCGAACGGTAACGGTGACGCTGCCGATCGGCGGGGACAACTGCCAGGACGCGATCGCGATCACGCCGGGGTTTGTGCAGCAGGGCAACAACGGCGCCGCGACCAACGAATCGCCCGCACCGCCGACGTGCAACGGGCTTGTGACATTCAACCTCGGGGTGTGGTACACCTTCACGGCGAGCAACAGCAACCGGTACGTGGCGACGACGTGCAGCCCGCTGACGGATTTCAACACGCGGGTGTATGTTTACACCGGCTCGTGCGGGGCGTTCACGTGCGTGAACGCGAACGCGACGGCCAGCCCGGCCTGCCCTGACCGCAGCGATGCGGCGACGGTCGCGTTCTGCGCCACACCCGGGACGCAGTACTTCATCCTGGTCACCAACGACACGACCGGCTCGGGGAACTACGAACTGCTGCTGTCGGACCTCGGCCCGACCTGCCCGACCAACGACACCTGTTCAACGGCGGCCCCGATCACGGTGGGCACACCGGTGGGCGGGAACAACTCGACGGCGACCAACGAAACGCCGGCGCCGCCCACGTGCAACGGGCTTGTGACGTTCAACCTCGGTCTGTGGTACACGTTCACGGCGAGCAACAGCAACCGGTACGTGGCGACGACGTGCAGCCCGCTGACGGATTTCAACACCCGCGTGTACGTCTACACCGGCTCGTGCGGGGCGTTCACGTGCGTGAACTCGAATGCGACGGCCAGCCCGGCCTGCCCGGACCGCAGCGACGCGGCGACGGCCGCGTTCTGCGCCACGCCCGGGACGCAGTACTTCATCCTGGTGACCAACGACACGACCGGCTCGGGGAACTTCGAGTTGCTGCTGTCGGACCTCGGCCCGACCTGCCCGACCAACGACGGATGCTCGACCGCGGCCCCGATCACGGTGGGAACGCCGGTGACCGGCAACACGTCGACGGCGACCAACGAGACGCCGGCACCGCCCACGTGCAACGGGCTTGTGACGTTCAACCTCGGTCTGTGGTACACGTTCACCGAGGGCGCGACCTCGCGTCGGCTGCAGGCCAGCACGTGCGACCCATCGACCAACTTCAACACGAGGGTGTACATCTACACAGGCTCGTGCGGCGCGTTCACGTGCGTGAACGCCAACGCGCTGGCATCGCCGGCGTGCGGCTCGCGGGCCGACGCGGCGACGGTGACGTTCTGCAGCGTTCCCGGCACGCAGTACTACATCCTTGTGACCAACGACACGACCGGGACCGGGGATTTCGTGCTCTCGCTGACGGACACCGGGGCTGGCTGCGTGCCTCCGGCCAATGACGACTGTGCGAACGGGACGGTCATCACGACCGTGCCGTTCTCGGATTCCCCGTTTGTCGATACGGCGATGCCGGACATCGACGTGAGCTGCAACGCCGCGGCCAACATCGAGTCGCGCGCCGGGGTGTGGTACACCTACACGCCCAGCGAGCCGGGCAGCATGACGTTCACGGAGACAGGGCCGGCCGACGTTGTCTTCAGCGTGTTCACGGGCGGCGCGGATTGCAGCGGCCTGGCGGAGGTCTACTGCAACACGAACGAGGTCGGGACCGCGCCGTTCGCCGCGGCGGCCGGCACGCAGTACCACATCCTGGTCAGCATGTCGAGCAACACCGCGGTGATCCCAGCGAACTACGCGCTGACGATCGGCTACATCCCCACTCCCGGCGCGTGCTGCAACGGAACGGACTGCACGCTCACGGCGGGTGCCGCGGCGTGCACCACCTCGGGCGGCGTGTTCCAGGGCTACGGCACCAACTGCGGCGCGTTCTCGTTCACGATCGAGCCCGGGCCGGCCGCGTCGTACGTGAGCATCGCCGCCACGGGTCAGCAGCTCGCGACGGTCAGCAACTGCGACGACTGCGGCGAGACGGTGGCCCTGCCGTTCAACTTCGCCTACCTCGGACAGGTGTACTCCTCGATCTGGGTGTGCTCGAACGGGTTCGCGCAGTTCGGCGGAGCGAACAACACGACGTTCGCGAACGCCGTGATCCCCACGGCGGGAGTGCCCAACGGCATGCTCTGCCCTCTGTGGGATGACATGCTCACGACCGCGTTCGGCGATGTCTACGTGGAAGCGGCGGGCGTCACGCCGAACCAGACGTTCACGATCTCGTGGGAGGGCGTGGAGGACTTTACGACCGACGGCGCCCTGCAGAACTTCCAGATCGTGCTCCAGGAGAACGGGAACGTGAAGTTCCGGTACGGCCTGCTGACGGCGGAGGCGGTCGCGAACGACTGGACCGTCGGGTACGAGGACCAGACCGGGACCGGCGGCGCGAGCGTGACGGGCGCCAGCCTGGGCTCGGGCGACGTCTCGCTGCAACTGACGGCGGTCTCGACGGGCTCGCCGTGCGCAGCGGTCTCGGGCGCGTGCTGCTGCGGATCGAGCTGCTCGGTCACGACGGCGACCGCGTGCGTCGGGACCAACCGCACGTTCTCGGGATCGGGCACGGTGTGCACGCCGTTCAGCCTGACCGCGCCCTGCTGTCGCGCAAACTTCAACAAGTCCGACGCTGGTCCGGGCGCGCCGGCCGGCGTCTCGGTGCAGGACATCTTCGACTTCCTGACCGGCTACTTCACCTCCGACCCCTGCGCCAACACCAACGACAGCGAGGCGGGGCCGGGAGCGCCCAATGGCGTTTCGGTGCAGGACATCTTCGATTTCCTGTCGGCGTACTTCGGCGGCTGCTGAGCTTGTGACGGGCAGTTCAAGTGTGAAACAAAGCCCCGGCCGGTTGGCCGGGGCTTTTTGCTTGGGGTTTCGTGCGGGCGTTCCTATCATGCGGGCCATGCACTTTGCGATTGAAAAAGCCCAGGCGTTGATCGAGGCCCACCGCTACATCCGAACCTTCCGAGACAAGGTGGTGGTGGTGAAGGTGGGCGGTTCGATCCAGGACGATGACGCCCGGATGACCGCGTTGCTGACGGATGTGTCGTTCATGTCCGCGGTGGGCATGAGGCCGATCATCGTGCACGGCGGCGGCAAGTCGATCACCCGAGCGATGAACGACGCCGGGCTCAAGGCCCGGTTCATCCAGGGCCGTAGGTACACCGACCGCGAAACGTTGGAGATCGCCGAGCGCGTGCTGGTGAACGAGGTGAACAAGGGCATCGTGGACACGCTCAACACGACGGGGTCGTACGCGCTCGGGCTGCACTCCTTGGGGTCGTGCGTGCTGTTCGCCGAGCGGATGTACCTGAACGGCGACGGCGGGGACAAGGTGGACCTGGGGTACGTCGGTGATGTGCGGGAGGTGAACACCGTGCTGCTGGAGGCGCTCACGGAGGACGGCTTCATCCCCGTGATCGCGCCCGTGGCGATGGCGAGGAACGCCAGCGATGGTGTGGCGAAACTGAACGTGAACGCGGACACGGCGGCGGGCCACGTCGCCGCGGCGATGAAGGCCGAGAAACTGGTCGTGCTTTCGGACACGCACGGGATCCGGATCAACCCCGAGGACCCGGAGAGCTACGTCTCGTCGCTGACCAGCGGTGAGATCGACGGGCTGGTGCGGAGCGGGGTGATCGGGGAAGGGATGCTGCCGAAAGTCGAGGCCTGCCTGATCGCGCTGCAACGTGGCGTGCCCAAGGCGCACATCATCGACGGACGGATCGAGCACTCACTGCTGCTGGAGATCTACACCGACGCGGGAATCGGGACGCAGATCGTGATGGGTTGAGTCGGTGTGGACGGGGCGAGAGGGCGGGATGGCGTGCGGGGGGGGGGGGGGGGGGGGGGGGG
>JADLCX010000053.1 GCA_020846975.1 Phycisphaerales bacterium | reverse complement strand
CGCCGACCGAGCCATCTTGGTTCACCTTGTCTGGGTCATAATGCGCGCTTTTCAACCATTCATCCCAGGTCGGTATCCAATACCTTGCCCCCGGCGAATGTTCACGCTGGTCGGTGAAACGCAGGTTGGGTACACCACTCTCAAATCCGAAGGTCGTCACGTCGTACGCGCCGCTCATGAAGGCCGCGCGATCTGTGCTCTGTCCGTTGTGCAGCCAGTTGCAATAGATCGCGGCCATCCGCCACGAGATATCGCTCACCGGCAGCATCGCGTTGCCCGCCGGCACGGTCCATCTTCGTCCGCCGGGTGTGGTCGGCGCCGTCGCCGCCGCACCCCAATGGTCGGGCACGACCAGGTGCGGGATGCGGTCGTTCACCGGCCGGTCAAACGCCGCGTTGAAGAATCGAACCCACTGCTCGGTCGTCACCTCGAACCGGCCGATCGAGTACTCATAACTGACCCCGCCGCGGCCATTCACAAACGAGTTCGGGGTCGGATCGTGGTACGGCGCGTTCCCCACCGCCCCGATCCGCACAAAGTCGATCCCCGTCGCAGGATCGATGTCCGCCAAGCCAGCCGATGCCCACCACGCGGCCGCACCGACTCCGACCGCCATCGCCCACCGGGTGCGTCCAACACTCACCGTCATGTTTCGGCACTGTTCGCCCATGGGCCGACCACGTCCTTCGTTGGTCAGCTCTCTCCAGGCCGCGACCAGTCTACACCACAGCCACGCCCGCCACAACCCCCCATTCGGTGGAGGCAGCGATAACCACCGCACCCCAGTCCGGAGGTCGGTCAGTTGACGATCAGCACCAGGTTCACCACCACGCTGATCACCAGCAGGGCGACCATCACGATGAACAGGTTGCGCGAGACGGTCGCGCCGGGGGCGAGGGGCAGGCTCGGGAGCGGGCTGGCCGCGGCGGCGGCGGCTTCGGCTTGTGCCAGGCCCGCGAGATCGACCCCCGAAATGTCCTTGTGGGCGATGGGCGGGGCCTTGCCGGCGCGGACCGCGCGGAGATCGACGAGCAGGTCGGCGCAGGTCTGGTAGCGGTCGCGCGGGCTCTTCGACATCATCATCTCGATGATCTCGGAGATGCCCGCGCTGAGCCGCGGGTTGACGCGGTCGGGCGGCGCGAGCTCGCCCTTGAGGTGCTTGTGCATGACGGCCGAGGGGTTCTTGCCGTCGAAGGGCACCGCGCCGGTGAGCATGTGGTAGAGCGTCGCGCCGAGCGAGTAGATGTCGCTGGGCGGGCCGATGTTGATCTCGCCGCGGATCTGCTCGGGCGAGATGTAGTAGGGCGTGCCGAAGGCCTTGCCGGCCTCGGCCTCGGCGGCCTCCTTGTCGGACATCGCGCGGGCCAGACCCATGTCGGCCAGCTTCGCGACGCCCTCCTTGTTGATCATGATGTTCTTGGGCTTGACGTCGCGGTGGATCAGGCCCTTCTGGTGCGCGTGAAGCAGGGCCTCGGCGGTCTGGATGACCACGTCGATGGCCTCGGTCTCGTTGTAGCGCTTGTGACGGACGATGTCGTCGTAGACCGTGCGTCCCTCGACATACTCCATCACGAAGTAGTGGTAGTCGCCCGCCTGGCCGACGTCGTAGGCCTGCACGATGTTCGGATGGTTCAACGCGGCCGCGGCGCGGCCCTCGGCGTAGAACCGCTCGACGAACTGCGGGTTGGTCATGAACTTCCGCGGCAGCACCTTGATCGCCACGAGCCGATCGAGCGAGAGCTGCTTGGCCTTGAAGACCGTCGCCATCGCGCCCTTGCCCAGCTCGCCGAGGATCTTGTAGCCCGGGATCTGCTGGCCCTGCCGCTGGGCCTCGGCCTCGGCCTTGATCCGTTCGAGTTGGCGCTTGGTGATGTAGTCGTTCTCGACCAGCAGGATCGGCAGCGACTTGCTGTTGCCGTCCTGCGAGCTGGCCCGCGCCATCTCCAGACACTGCTGGACTTCCTCGGGCGTCGCCAGCCCCTGATCGACCACGATCTTGCCGATGATCGTGTCGATGTTGGTGCCGCCCTTGGTCTTGCCGCGCCCGGTTGACGACCCGACCGAGGATGGCGGCTGATCGAGCGACAACTCGTTGCCCACGTAGCGGGGCTTGGCGGGCGCTTCCGCGTCGGCTCCGCCGGCGGAGTACGAACCGTTCATGCCCGACGAGCCGGTATCCGCGCCCGACCGCTGCGCCTCGCGCTCGGCATCGGCGCGAGCCTTCGAGTCCATCGGCGAGGTCTCGCTCAGATCGGGCCGGGGTTGAACGGGCTGTGAGCTCATGGGCGAGAACGACGACTCCGCGGCGGTGGGACGGGCGGGGTCGCTCCACGCGCACCGGCCGCGGCCCGGCTGGGGCGCGAAGGGTCGGCAAAGTACGGCCCCGACCGCGGGGTGTCAAACCGTGCCGCCACCGCCCGCACGGACCGCCCTCAACATTCTGGTCGGAGATATGGGAGTCTACGTTCAGGGCGGTCGGCATGTTTCCGGTGGGCCGGCTCCGGATACGCGGTTCGCGAGGCCCGCGTGGAGGGGGTATCCGCGGGCAGGCCCGTCCAGAGTCAGGCCAATCCGAACTCGGTCGTCGCGGCCTGGGTAGAACTTCGAGAAGATTCTTCGATCTGACTTGGCAACCGCGACAGGCTGGCTTCGTATGGTTATCATGGGCGGTCTCATTCTCTGTAGAAAAGAACCGTGTGCCGTACAAATACCAAATGATTCCGCGGCGGCTGGTTTGGTCTGGATTCACGAAGGGCTGGTAAACTGGACAGTTCGCGGACCAACGCGCATACTTGGGGCAGCCAAGCCCCCAGTGGAACGTGGTGGGGGCAAGGATGCTCGGCCGTTCTGGCCGATGTGAAACGAGTGGTCGGTGGTCGGACATCACAACGAAAGGATGGGCCCATGCGTCATGTGCATAGGCGCGGATTCACGCTGATCGAGTTGCTCGTGGTCATCGCGATCATCGCGCTGCTGATCGCGATTCTTCTTCCCGCGCTGGGCAAGGCCCGGGTCGCGGCGTGGCTCACCAAGTCGCTGAGCAACATCCGCCAGATCACGCTGGGCGCGAACTCGTACAAGGAAGACTACAAACAGTACATGCCGCTGACGCTGGCGTACGGACCGCGGTACGACCCGCCAATCTCGCGTCCGTTGCGCCCACCCTACACGGATGGCGGGTGGTGCACCTGGAGTTACGGAGGCAAGAACCCCGACGCGTTCTGGTACAACTACGCGGCCGGCGCGTTCGATATCGAGGCGGCGGACCGGCCGCTGAACCAGTACGTCTACCCCGAAGTCTCGATCGCGGCCCCACCGGCGCCCGCGCGACTGCTGGCCAACGACGCGAGCCGGGGCCCGAACTCGAGCCTCAAACTCGAAGTCTATAACGATCCGCTCGATCGCTTCAGTTATCAGCACGGCAACTTCGACAGCCCGGCGGGGCCGGCCGCGATCGCGATGTCGTCGTACGACGACGTCGGCACGTCGTACCACTTCAACATCAAGTGGTGGGATCAGGTCTACCCCGCGCTGAGTTTCCAACGCGCGTTCAACTTCGGGTGTGATCGCCTGCGACTGTCGGACGCGTTCCAGCCTTCCCGCATGGTCTGGCTGCATGATCAGACCTCGGACGTTGTCGCCAACAACCCGAGCGCATCGTTCCGACTCCGTAACACCGCCAACGACTACAACAAGTCGGTGATGGCGTTCATGGACGGTCACGCGGGGTACCACTTCGTTCGGCCCGGCAACCTGAACCCGCAGGGCCGTCCGGGGCAGCCCTCCAGTTACACCAACGAGATCTACACGTTCGTGTTCAACGACCTCCGGCTTCCGACGCCCTGATGCCGGCGCGAACGCCCGTTCGCGGCTCGCGAATCGTGATGTCAAGCCGACGACCAGCCACTTCGGCTGGTCGTTTTCTTGCGCCGGAACGGCAGGCACGATCCGAGGACGTGCTGGCACTCGGTGACGAATCCGTCTACTCTGTGGCCGCGAAAGCCGATCGGGATTCGCGGCGGGTCCATCGACCGCGCGGCCCGAAGGCTCGGAACCGGAGGCACGGCCGCGCGGGCTCGTGGAGGAGCGTCGCGGAGGCCGGATTGATCGATGCTCGTCACCCAGAAACGACCCCGTGACCTGCACTGGTTTCATGCCGGGCCGCTGCTGTTCGGCGACTGGGGGACCAGCCGGCTGTACGTACTCGGGCTGGCGTTCTACTACACCGCGCACGCGTCGGTGCTCTATCTGGGCGTGATGTCGCTAATCATGATCGTGGTGGCCTGGGCGTACACGGTGGTGTGCCGGTGCTTCCCCGAGGGCGGGGGCGTCTACACGGCCGCGAGGCAGCTCTCGCCGACGCTGAGCGTGATCGGGGCGACGCTGCTCTTGTGCGACTACATCGTCACGGCCGCGCTGAGCGCGGTCGAGGCGTTCCACTACATGGGCGTTCCGCACGCGCTGACGGTGTACCTGTGCCTGGTGACGATCGTGGGGATCGGGCTGATCAACTGGCTGGGCGCCCGCAGCGCGGGCCGGCTGGCGCTTGGGATCGCGGTGCTCTCGCTGGGGGCCAGTTTCGTGATCGGGCTGATGTGCATTCCCCTCTTGCCCAAGGGGCTGAGCACGGTGACGACCGGGCACGGCTCGATCGGCACGCCGTGGCAGATGTGGGAGAGCCTGGTGCGGATCGTGCTCGCGCTCTCGGGCGTGGAGGCCGTCGCGAACATGACCGGGCTGATGAAGGAGCCCGTGGCCCGCACGGCGCGGCGGACGATCTGGCCGGTGCTGATCGAGGTCATCGCCCTCAACATGATCTTCGGGATCGCGCTCAACGCGCTGCCCGCGCTCTCGGATGTCTCGACGCCCTCGTATGTCGTGCACGAAGTTCGCGGCGGCCTGAGCCCGGAGAGCGTGCCCGAGGATGTCAAGGCCTATCGCGACACGGCGGTCAAGGCCCTGGCGACGCACTCGGCCTCGGGGCTTTTCGGCGTCGAGACCGGCAGGGTGATCGGCGTGGTGCTGGCGTCGATCTTCGCCGCGCTGCTGCTGAGCGCGGTCAACACGGCGGTGATGGCCATGGTGTCGGTGATGTACAGCCTGGGGCACGACGGGGAGCTCCCGCGGAGGCTGACCAAGCTCAACTACTCGGGTGTGCCGTGGATCGGCCTGGTGGTCGCGTGCATCCTGCCTTTGGCGGTGCTCGTGTTCGAGGCCGACGCGAAGGCGCTGGGCGAGCTGTACGCGATCGGGGTGGTGGGGGCGATCGCGATCAACGTGGTGAGCTGCGCGGCCAACAAGTCGCTGGCGATCGGGAGGTGGGAGCGGCGCGGGCTGTGGGCCCTGGGCGCGCTGATGTCGATCATCGAACTGACGATCGTCGTCGCCAAGCCCAACGCCACGATCTTCGCGGGGTCGGTGATCGGCGCGGTGCTGCTGATGCGGTTCGGGATGCGGTACTTCCACGGCGCGCCGACGCCGGCGATCACCGAGCGCGAGATGGTGGACTGGGTGGCCGCGCTGGAGCGGGCCCAGATGCCCGCGCAACTTCCCCACCCGCGGGTCATGCTGGCGGCCCGCGGCCGCGGCCAGGCCCAGTTCGCGGTGGACCTGGCGAAGAAGCGCGGCGCAACGCTGTTCGTGGTGTACGTGAGGACGCTGCGCCTGCTGGACATGGCGCCCGACACGATCCCGCAACTCAAGGACGACCCCGAGGCCCTGGCCTCTCTGGGCGGCGTCGCGGTCCTGGCCCGGCACCATCGCGTGCCGATGGTGCCGATCTATGTCTGCAGCGCGAACATCGCCGAGGAGATCCTCGACTACACGGTGACGTTCGGGTGCGACACGCTGATCCTGGGCAAGACCAAGCGCCGGGCCTTCGCCCGCGCGGTCGAGGGCGATGTCGTCACGCGCGTGGCCGCGCACCTGCCCAGCGAGGTGGCGCTGATCACTCGGGACGATTCGCCGCACGAGATCGGCGAGCACGCGGGCCCGATCCCCGCCCCATCGTCCAGTCCCGCATCCAAGCCCGACGAGCCGGGCTCGCCCCCCGGGTTGTGAACTCCGGTTCGGCGCGTTGGGAGGGGCACCGCCGGTGAAACCGCCCGCCGACCGTCTACGCTTGCACCGTGAACACGGAGGTTGCCAGCGTGACGCAGCGGCGAGGGAACAGGCACGAACCGGCCGAGGACACGGATGATCTATTGGCCGGGCTGACCGAGCCGCAGGCCCGCGCGGTGCGCCACACCGAGGGCGCGTTGCTGGTGCTGGCCGGGCCGGGGAGCGGAAAGACCCGCGTGATCACCCGGCGCATCGCCTACCTGATCCGCTGCGGCATCCCGCCGTGGCAGGTGCTGGCGCTGACGTTCACCAACAAGGCCGCGGCGGAGATGCGGGAGCGGGTGTTCAGGCTGCTCGATCCGGTCCATCAGCCGGGCGCCAAGTCCGAGAGCCGGGCCACCAAGGGGCTCACGGTCACGACGTTTCATGCCCTGTGCGCACGGCTGCTGCGCAAGCACGCGCCGATCGCGAAGTTGCCCGGGCTGGATCAGAACTTCGTGATCTACGACTCCGACGATCAGGCCGCGCTGGTGAAGCGGGCGATCGAGGAACTCAACCTCTCGACCACCAACTGGCCCGCGAGGAGCGTGCTGGGTCGCATCTCGGACGCCAAGAACAGGCTCATCGACGCCGAGCAGTTCACCTCCGGCGCCAACGACTTCAATGGGCGGATGCTCGCGAAGATCTACCAGGCGTACCAGAAGGGCCTGCGGGCCGCGAACGCGGTCGATTTCGACGACCTGCTGCTGCTGACCGCGAAGATGCTCAAGAACTCGGCCGAGGTGCGGGAGGATTGCCGCCGAAGGTGGCAGTACCTGCTGATCGACGAGTACCAGGACACCAACAAGGCCCAGTTCATCATCGCCGCGCTGCTGGCGGGCGAGCCGGCGCCGAACATCTGCGTCGTGGGCGACCCGGACCAGTCGATCTACGCCTGGCGCGGGGCCGACATCGGCAACATCCTCGATTTCGAGTCGCAGTTCCCGAACGCCAGCGTCATCGCGCTGGGCGAGAACTTCCGCTCGACCAAGCACATCATCGGCGCGGCCGACAGGCTGATCCGCAACAACCTCCGCCGCAAGCACAAGGACCTGTTCACCTCGAACGCGCAGGGCGAGAAAATCGAGGCCGTGATCTGCCGCGACGAGCACCACGAGGCGGAACTGGTGGTGGACTGGCTGAAGGCCCGTCGCGAGGACAGCGATGCGCCGGCTTGGAAGGACATGGCGGTGTTCTACCGCACCAACGCGCTCAGCCGCGTGGTCGAGGACCGGCTCCGGGCCGAGGCCATCCCGTACGCGATCGCTCGCGGGACCGCGTTCTATCAGCGCGAGGAAGTGAAGCACGCGCTGGCGTACCTGCGCGTGGTCGCGAACCCTGCGGACGATGTGAGCCTGTCGCGGATCGTCAACGTGCCGGCCCGCGCGATCGGCGACACCACGCTGGGCAAGGTCGAGGCGTGGGCGGCGGAAACCGGCGTCGTTGGACTGTTTGAAGCGTTGCGTCGGTCGGCGATCGGGTCGGGCGCGCCGATCGGGCCGAAGGCCGCGCAGGCCATCGGGAAGTTCGTCTCGATGATCGACGCCTGGCGCGGGGCCGCGCCCGTGGCGCCCGAAGATCATCTGCAACTCGGCGCCGAGGAGCATGTTCGCGGCTCGCTGGCCGCGCTGGTGGAGCGGGTCGTTACCGAATCCGGGCTCGAAGACATGTACCGCAAGGGTCGCACCGACACGGATGAGGAGCGGATCGAGAACCTGGCGGAACTGGTCTCGAGCGCTCAGGAGTTCGAGCAGGAGTACGACCCCGGCAGCGATCCGGTGCTGGCCGTGCAGGAGGGTGTCGAATCCTCGCGAGAGCAGGGCATCGAGACGGTGGGCACGCTGGGCATGTTGAGGGCGTACCTCGAGCGCGTCACGCTGGTCTCGGATGCCGATGCCATCGACCCCACGCAAGGGGCGGTGACACTGATGACGCTGCACGCGGCCAAGGGGCTGGAGTTTCCAGCGGTCGCGATGATCGGGCTGGAGGAGGGCTGCCTGCCGCACGCACGAGTTCGTGAAGACCCATCACAACTCGAGGAAGAACGCCGGCTGTGCTTTGTCGGCATCACCCGCGCCATGAAGCGGCTGCTCATCACCTCGAGCCGCTACCGCACGATCCGCGGCCTCAGCGAGCGGACGATGACCAGCCGCTTCGTCGAGGAACTGCCGCGCGAGCACGTGACGATCAGCGATCAGGGAGAGTTTCACGAGCGGGGGTGGGACGACATCGGCGGCGCTTCCCCGATGGACAGACTCGCGGCGGCGCGCCGGGGCGCAACGGCGGGTTTCGAGACTCCATCACGAAGCGCCAAGACCAAGGACTCCCGCGGCCAGGAAATCACTATCGGCTCGCGAGTTCGTCACCCGCAGTTCGGGCTGGGCGAGATCGTGTCGATCACGACCGGCCAGGATGCACGGGCGCAGGTGAAGTTCCGCGATGTGGGGGTGAAGACGCTGGTGCTTCAGTACGCGAGGCTGGAGCGCGTTTAGCGATCCGACCGATCAGGCCGTGACCGCCCTCCGCCGCTTGCACGCCATACCGAGGAACAGGGCCGCACCCCACACCATCGAGTGCGTGCCGGAGTCGAACATCGAGGCCCGCGGCGCAACCGTGCTCGACGAGATGATCGGGTGGCCGGGCGCGACGATCTGGTCGATCCACCCCCGCAGGTAGTGCAGGTTGACGCAGAAGGCGGCGTTGCCGACGACGGTCTGGTTCCAGCCCGTGACGCTCACGGCCACGCCCGCGAGTTGCAGTTCGCCACCGCCGGTGTAGACGAACAGCCCGGCGCCCGAGTCGTGGACGGCAAAGAGCGATTCGTACGCGACCGAGTCATCGGCTTCGAGGTCGTCGAAGTCGATGACGATCAGCGTGCCGGCGTTGTCGATGAGGTTCGCACCCCAGGTCTCGGCCTGCGCCCCCGTCCAGTCATAGCCGCCGGCGACGGCGTTGCCCGCGGTGTTGCCCCAGCCGCCGAGGATGCCCAGGTCGCCCGCCTGCACGCCGCTCGCGATCGCGTGGTGGCCGGGGAGCGTCTCGGCCACGCGGATGAGCTGGATGTCCTGGGTTGAGTGACGCACGATCTCGACGGAGCGGTAGGACTGGCCGCGCATCCAGAAGAGGTTGCCGACCTCGCCGCCGACGTGCCTCGCCGAGATGATCCAGTTCGGCGCGATGCAGACCGCGGATGACCCGTTCCACCAGCCGACGTAGCCGTTGGAGGGGGCCGGCATGGCTTCGCGGTCGGCACAGACGATGGCGGCCGCATCGGGCGCGTGAAACAGGCTCAGGAGGGCGCCCCCCAGCACGGCGAGCGTTCGAGCCGCCTTCCGCTTGCCTGACCGAACCGATCGCGACATGCCGCTGGAATCGGCCGCGGAGGCCATCGCCCGTGCGCGAGCAGGTGGGTAAGCGGCGGGAGCCCGGCAGGACATGACGCCTGCGCCGGGGGTTCATCGGACCCCGGCGTTGTTCTCGGAGCCAGGGCCATCCAGGTCCGCGAACACGCGCGTTCCAGTCAGCAGCCGACCAGGTAGGCCCGGATGAACAGCAGCATGTCCTCGAACGACACCGCGGCGTCGCGGTTTAGGTCCGCGGCTTCCGAATGGATCGACCAGGACTCCACGAAGTCGAACAGGTCCTCGGCCGTAACCGCGCCCGAGCGGTTGAAGTCCGCGCGGCAGCCCTCGACCCACGACCGGAAGGCTTCGACGTTGAGGCAGTACGCCAGACCGCCATACTGCGACTCGCCAATCCCCGTCACACCGACCGCGATGCCCGCCAGCCGCAGTTCGCCGCTGGCAAGGCGAACGAACAGCCCGCCACCCGAATCGTTCCCTGCAAACGTGGACTCGTGCGGCACCGCGCTCGGGTCCGCCGGGTTCGTGAAACTGACGACGATCAGCCACGCGGCGTTGTCGATGGTGTTCTCTCCCCAGGCTTCGGCCTGCGCGCCGGACCAGTCGTAGCCGTCGGCGAGTTGGTTCCCGGCGGTGCGACCGAACCCGCCGAGAACGCCGTGATCGCCTGCGCGAACGCCGTCGGCGAACCGGTGGTAGCCGGGCAGGGGCTCGGCCAGTTCGATCACCTGCACATCCTGGCTCGCGTGCCTGTGGATCGAGACGGCGTGGTACGAGTTGCCCCGCATCCAGAACACCCCGCCGACGTCGCCGCCGACATGGGCGGCCGAGACGACCCGGCGAGGGCCGATGCAGACAGCCGAAGAACCGTTCCACCAACCGACGTACCCGTTGTCCGGCAAGGTCAGCAGGTCCTCGCTGCCACGAG
The DNA here is from genome assembly GCA_020846975.1 of Phycisphaerales bacterium. Taxonomy (GTDB): domain Bacteria; phylum Planctomycetota; class Phycisphaerae; order Phycisphaerales; family UBA1924; genus JADLCX01. Next base: position 12,037 of record JADLCX010000053.1, on the reverse strand, counting down.
CACACACGACCGCCTGCGCCCGCCCCGCCGGGACGGCACACGCCAGCAACACGAACAGGGACAAGAACGCCCCGACGCGGCCAGTCACACAACGAACTGTCTCTCTCATGGCCCCTTCATCCGCAGGTGAGGTCCGGGTGTTCCACCCGAGGGTCGGTTTTGGTGTGTTTGTGCGACTTTCGGCCGGTCGCGAGCCCTCGCGGGCGGTTCAGGCCGGCCGCACGCCGCGATAGAGCTGCTTCACGCGCTCGGTCTGCTGCTTGCGGATGTTCTCCAGCACATGGCGGGGGATGCGGAACTGCACCGAATCTTGCGAAACGCTCGAACAATGCTCGACCAGGCACTGGTAGAGCAGCTTGAAGGCGTCGCGGGGCTGATGCATCTGGTCCAGGGAGTCGACCAGGTCCTGTCGCGTCACATCCTCGGCGAAGATGTCCAAGAGCGTGATCGGGCGCGAGACGGACCCATCGGGCTCCCGCTTCAGGCAGGCCTGGAGCCGCGCGTTGCACAGGTCGTAGAGCATCGGCCCGGTCCATGCCAGCCGCTCGATGAGGTTCTGCTTGTCGAGCCGGGCCTCCTGAAAGAACGAACTCGACTCGCGGAACAGCGCGTGGCGCAGCTCCATCGGCAGGAGCATCTTGACGCCGAAGCCGGGGTGCTGGAGGAACTTGTTGCTGAGCATCGGCCAGATCACGGCCTTCATCCGCTCCGGATCGCCGCCGATCGCGCTGGGCTCATCGACGCGGTCGATCACCATCACGATGCTGATGTAACCCAGCGGCCGCAGGAGCCGGAAGAGGCGGTCGAACATCGCGTACCGCGGCTCCTCGGCGTTGGTCATCGGCAGGACAGCGGGATCGACAAGCGGGCGGGGAAGCTGCCGCAGGCTGCGGCCGATCGACGCGTCGCCGCGAGCGAGCACGCGCACCTGCTTTCGCACGCGATGGCCCAGGCTGATGTACCGCAGTCGGTCGTAGACCGACCGCTTGATGACCGCGCCGAGGTAGAGCGCGGTCACGGCGAGCAGCGCGTACGTGTACGGGCCGGTATCGGGCTTCAAAAGGTCGTGCCGGTACATCCACCAGCCCAGCGCGGCCGGGCCTGTCCATCCCAGGTACGCCAGCAGCGTCCACACGACGTTACCCAGCGGCGGAGATACCCGGAGCAACCGCCGCAGCCTGCGCGTGCGGATGTCCGCCCGTTCCGGCCCGTCATAAACCGCCTGCAGCGCGAGGAGGTCTTGGCGGGCGCTGACGTCGAGCTTGCGGAGACGGCGCCGCGGCTCATCGCCCGGACCCGGCTCGATCACCACCCCCCCACCGCCCGCGATCACCGGCCCCTTGGAGCCGGCCCGCTCCGGCCGCTGCTCGCGCAAAGCCAGATCGACCAACCGCGGCACGACCAGCGAGAGCATCGCGTCGATGTGATCGACAAGCCGGAAGCGTGTCAGCGGCGACTCGGCCGCCGGGGTCCTGCCCTTGCCCCTGCGGTCGATCGGCGCCCGCTCGCAGAAACGATCGAGGATGGGGTTCAGATCGTCGTACGGAACCAGCAGGCACTTCGCATCGGGGTGCCCGCGGTTGTACGCCGCGAGCCGATCGGCCAGTTGGATGCGGATGGCGGTCTTACCGCTCCCCTTCTCGCCGAAGACGATGGCCGTCGCGGGCCGCTCGAACTCCGTCCCCGGAACGGCCGCGCCGCCGCCGGCGATCTTCTCAAAGTCCGGGTGCGTCGTGACCGTCAACCCCGCGCTGGACGCCACCGACGCCGCGGCCGGTTCGCCGGCCACGGACGCTTCGATGCCTTCCAACCGCCAGAACACCGGGTCCTGCCGCGCCTCCTCGCCCTTGAAGGGGTTTTCGACGATCCTCCAGTGCTCGAAGAACGCGGTGAGGTTCATGGAGGGAACTCGGTACTCGGAGCGCTGAACTCGGGATTGATACGCAATGCCGGAGAAGACTCTAGTGCATGAACGGGATCCGCTCGTCGGCCAGGGCCCGTCTTGGAACGCGGCCGTTGGATCTCAACTCCGAGTTCCGACCTCCGCTTTTCAATGATCGACCTTCACCCCCAGCAGCGGCGAGATCTTCCCGAGCATCGTGTCCAGCGTCTTGCGGTCCTTGGCCTCGAGATTCAGGCGCAGCAAGGGCTCGGTGTTCGATTTTCGCACGTTGCACCACCAGCCGATGCCCGACGGGCCCGCCGCGGCGTGCCCCTGCTTCTCCCAGCAGTCGATCGTGACGCCGTCGAGTTCATCGACGACCGCGTGGGGCCCCGACCCGAACTCCTCTCGGAGTTTCTTGAGCGCGCCGTCCTTGTCCTCGATGTTGAAGTTGATCTCGCCCGACTGGGCGTACCGCTTCATCGGGGCCACCAGCGTGCTCATCTTCCTGCCGGTCTGCTTCAGCAGGCTCAGCACGGTGCACATCGCGATCGCGCCCGAGTCGGCGTTGAAGTTGTCGCGGAAGTAGAAGTGCCCCGAGAGTTCGCCGCCGAAGATGCACCGCTTCTCGGCCATCGCCGCCTTCATGAACACGTGCCCGACGCGCGAGCGGTGCGGGATGCCCCCCGCCTTGACGATCTCCTCGCTCACCGCCTTGGTCGAACGCAAGTCGAAGACCACGCCGTGCCCCTTGCCGTGCTTCTTGAGGAAGTACGACGCGAGCACGCCTGTCAGGTGGTCGCACCCAACGGGCGTGCCGGTCTCGTCGATCACGACGCAGCGATCGGCGTCGCCGTCGTACACGAACCCGACATCGGCCTTCTCCTTCACAACCCGCTCCCGCGCCATCGCCAGGTTCGCCGTCACCAGCGGGTTCGGTTCGTGCACGAACTCACCGCGGCTGTTGTCGAAGTTGATCTCGACGATCTCCAATCCGCTCACCGGCCCCAACGGGCACTTCTTGCCGAACACCATCGGGATCATGGTGCCGGCCATGCCGTTCGAGGCGTCGATGACGACTCTGAGTGTCCGACGCTCGCCGGATAAATCGAGGAACGACCGCACGTGATGCGAGTACGGCTCCCACAGATTCCGTTCTTCGGAGCGGCCGCCCGCCGATTGCACCGTTTGCCGGTCCACCATCGCCGCGTGCTTGCGGATGTCCGAGAGCCCGGTGGCCTCCCCCACCGGCTTGGCCTTGCGCTTGCTGATCTTGAAGCCGTTGTACTGCGGCGGGTTGTGGCTGGCGGTCGTCATCACGCCGCCGGCGCAGTCCAGGTGGTTGACGGCGAAGTAGATGAACGATGTGTCCACAAGCCCGACGTCGATCACGTGGCCGCCGTGATCGCAGATCCCCTTGATGAGCGCCTTGGTCAGCCCCGGCGAGCTCTTCCGCATGTCGCGTCCGACGACGATGTTCTTCATCATCGGGCTGGTCTCGCCCGCCGCGGCCGCATCGCCAAGCAGGAACTTCGAGGTCCCGTACCCGATCTGCCACGCCATCTTCTCATCCAGCGGGTCTGGGTAGGTGCCGCGGATGTCGTAGGCCTTGAAGACTTTCCCGAGCATGATGACTCCTGACCGTCGCCGCGACCGCGGCGTGAACTCCCACTCTTCTCAAGCCGCCTCAAGAAGCCAACGTGGGCCGCAAGGGTAGGTGACACGCACGTTTTTGTCCGCTAAGATCGGGTTGTGTTTGGCATATTTGACGGAACTCGGTTCCTCAACCGGCCAATTGTGAAGCCCTGGCGTCGGGAGACGGTTTGATTGCGGCACCACTATGATGTGCGCGCTGGTGATGGGCGCGCCCGTGCAACTCCGCCGAGCCCGCGCATCCCACACCCACCCCTCCCCATCCGAGAAGGAGCCCCTGCCGATGAAGCGTTTTGCGAACCTGCTGGCCGCGTCCCTGAGCGTGGCCGTTCTGGCCGGCCCCGCGCTGGCCCAGGACAAGATGAAGGACGATGCCAAGAAGGACCAGGCCCCGAAGGAAGAGATCAAGTCGCTGATCGTGGGCGACATGGCGCCCAAGCTCGAGGTCGAGAAGTTCATCAAGGGCGAAGCCGTCACCGGCTACGAGAAGGGCAAGGTCTACGTCGTCGAGTTCTGGGCGACCTGGTGCGGCCCGTGCATCAAGGCATTCCCCCACCTCAGCGAACTCCAGGCCAAGCACAAGGGCAAGGTGACCTTCGTCGGCGTCAACATCTGGGAAGACAGCCGCGGCAGCAAGTACAGCGAAGAGACCGCCAAGGAAGTCGCCGAGTTCGTCGAGAAGCAGGGCGACAAGATGTCCTACACCGTCGCCTACGACGGCGCGGCCAAGAAGATGGACAAGGCGTTCATGCGAGCGGCCGGGAAGTCCGGCATTCCCGCGGCGTTCATCGTGAACGGCGAGGGCAAGGTCGCCTGGATCGGCCACCCCGCCCGAATGGACTCGGTGCTCGACGATGTGCTCGCCGGCAAGTGGGACATCAAGAAGGCCGCCGACGAGTCCAAGGCCGAGAAGGAGTCCGCGGACAAGGCCCGCCAGGCGATGGAGAAGGCCCGCCCGACCATCGAGCGCGTGCGCGAGGCCCGCGAGAATGAGAAGTGGGAAGACCTGGTCAAGGCCCTGGGCGAGCTCAAGGCCATCGACCCGGAGCGTTTCGCGCAGGCCGATGTCGAGCGGTTCATGGTGTACATCAACGAGCTCAAGCAGGCCGACAAGGCCTACGCCATGAAGGATGAACTGCTCGCCAACAAGGCGATCGCCTCCAACGGCATGCTCTGCAACCAGATCGCATGGACCCTGGTGGACCCCGAGGGCGACGTCAAGAACCCCAACGTCGAATTCGCCCTGGCGTTCGCCGCCAAGGGCTGCGAGGTCACGGAGAACAAGAACCCCGCGATCATCGACACCCTGGCCCGCTGCCACTGGCTCAAGGGCGACAAGGCCAAGGCAATCGAACTGCAGGAGAAGGCCATCAAGCTCTGCGAGTCCGACGAGGATTTCTCGGAGATGAAGAGCGACCTTGAGGCGACGCTCAAGACCTACAAGGACGGAAAGTAACCACCGTCGCTCGCGTTCGAAAGACCCTCAGGCCCCGTGCTCCGGCACGGGGCCTTTTTCATGCGCGGATCCGGCTATTCGTCGGAGTCGCCGCCCAGCCGTTCGATGCGGATTCCTTCGGGCAGAGCCTCCAAGAACATCTTGCCGTAGCGAGCCGTGACGATCCGAGGATCGAGCACCACCACCCGCCCCGCATCCGACTTGCTTCGGATCAACCGCCCGAACCCCTGCTTGAACTTCAGGATCGCTCGCGGGAGCGAATCCTGCATGAACGCGTTGCCCCCGGCGATCTCGATCCGCTCCAGGCGGGCCTGCGTCAGCGGCCGATCCGGCGGCTCGAATGGCAACCGTGTGATGATGACGTTCCGCAGCCGCTCGCCGCGCACGTCCACGCCTTGCCAGAAACTGGCCGCGCCGAAGAGCGCGGCGTTCCCCAGGTCCGTGAACTGCCTGAGGATGGCCTGCCGCGAGCCGTCGCGCCCCTGCGCCAACAGCGGGAGGCCCTCATCCTCCAGCGTGTTCCGCAGGCGATCCGCCACCGCGTACAGCGTCGCGAACGACGTGAACAGCACGAATGCGCCGCCGCGGGTCGAGCGGACGTGATGCAGGACTCGCTCGGCCAGCGCATCGTTGTAGTCTCGTCCGTTCTGGCGTGAGTCGCCCGAGCGACCCGCCCCCGCCTCGCCCGTCGGCCGCGGCATCGTGAGATCGATCACCACCCGCGCCTGCCTCGCGTAGTCGAACGGCGACCCGAGCTGCATCGTGGTCGCCCGATCGATGCCCAGGTTGTTCATCGCGTGCGCGAACGCCGTTTCCGCCCGCTCGGGGTGCTCGCCCTCTCGGGCGTTCCGCGTCGCCAGAGTCGCGGAGGTCAGCACGATCGATCGCGCGGGGGCCGTGACTCTCCCGGCCTCGCCACGGCCGGCCGACTCTTCGGGAGCCGTCTCGATCGTCCCGGCGTCCGCCTCCCACTCGTCCGCCTCGTCACGCGACGGCGCCTCTTCCTCGCCCTGCTCGGGGTGAAACAGGTGCTTGCGGAGCAGCGGCCCCACCTCGATCGGCGCGCACGCGATCGTCACCCGCGGACCGAACCTGCCCCCGCGCTCACCCTCGACATCGATCCAGTACACACACCCCTGCACGGTCTGATCGATCAGCGCCTCCGCCGCGTCGGCGATCTCCGATGCGCGGCGCGCGTAACTCTGCAACTCGAACCGGTCGGCCTCTTCTTCGAGCCCCTCGCGGACCATGCGCAGCCGCATCGCGAGCTCACGCATCGCCGGCGTGAGGTTGTTCTCGATGATCCCCGCGCGGCGCACGCGCCCCGACGCCTGTCTGTGCTCGCGGTAATGGTCGAGCAGATCGTCGAAAAACTCTCGCGAGTACTGCTCCGCGGCCTCCACCAGCCGAACCGCCCGTTCCACCGCTTCCGGATCGCCCAGGAGCAGCGACTTCTCGAGCAGGTACCCCTTGTTCTTGCGCGGATGATGGAGCGTCCGCAACAGCCTCTGCACGCGCGGCGCGGCCAGAGAAAGCCCGAAGTACTCGCTCGCCGCATCCTCGATCCCGTGCGCCTCATCCAGGATCAGGTGCTGGCACGGCGGAAGGAAGCCGCCTCCGCCTCCCCCCCGCGACCTGAGCGCCAGGTCGCTGAAGAACAGCGCGTGATTGCACACGACAAGGTTTGCCTTCTCCAGCGCCCGCCGCGCTTCCTGATAGAAGCACTCCTTGTGGTGCGGACACTTCCGCCCCATGCAGTTGTCGCTGTCCGATCTCGCCTGATCCCACACATCCATCCGTTCGATCGGCGGGAGCGACGAGAGCGTGCCGTCCTTGGTCGAGTACGCCCAGTCCTCGATCACGTGCAGGCTGTGCCGCTGTTCGGGGTCGGCGAACAGCCGTTCCTGCCTCTGGCTGGCGAGCCTCAACCGACGGATGCTCAGGTAGTTCCCGCGCCCCTTGGCCAGCACCGCGTTCAAGGGCGGGACCTTCTCCCCGTCCTCACGCGCGAGCCCCCAATTGTCCAGCGAAGCCGCCAGGAGCGGGATGTCCTTGTTGATGAGCTGTTCCTGCAGTGAGATCGTCGCCGTCGAAACCAGCACGCGCTCGCCGCGCAACAAGCACCGGAGTATCGCCGGAACCAGGTACGCGAAGCTCTTCCCGACGCCCGTCCCCGCCTCGACGATGAGCAGCGAACGTGCCTCCATCGCCGCGGCCACGGCCTCCGCCATGCGCAACTGCTCCGGACGCGATTCAAACTCCCCAAGCGTCACCGACAGCCGTTCGGCGATCGGGCCTTCCACGCCCAGCAGCGCTGATGCAGTCGGTCTCACACCCTCAGCGTAGGGGTTCGGTGGCCGAGCCCTCGGATGAGGGCTCCTTCGATTGGACCTCGGCCGCCGCGACACCGGCCGGCGCCCGTCGGCCAAAGTGGGTTCTGGACATCGGCTCCAGCAGGCCGAGCAGTGCTCGATACGCCAGCAGGCCGCCGAGCATCAGCACCATCGACGCCCCCGTATGCCAGGGCCTCATGCTCCCGGCATCGGCCGCGCTGAACGCCACAAGGTCCCAACCCGTGTGCAGCGCGACCGCCCCCAGCCAGCCCGCCGGCGCCATCCACCTCCACGCCGGGTGCCCCACGCTCCACGGCCCCAGACCCGCCGCTCCGATCCCGCCCATCACCAGGTGGCCCATCAGCCGCACCGGCTCGGTCACGGGAAGGAACCGCAGCGGCTCCTGCCCCGCCAACATCGCCACCGACTCCTCGATCGCCGTCCCCAGCCCGACAAACGATCCATAGATCAACCCATCCATCGGGTCGTTGAATAGCCGCCGCGCCGATCTCGCCACGATGCACACGCAGATCAGTTTCGCGGCCTCCTCACTCAGGCCGGCGGCCGTCGAGACGCTCGCGTTCCAGTGTCGGGCCGCCCACGGCCCCAGCATCGTCAACACCCACACTTGCGCGCGCCCGGCTACGTACATCCCCGCCGCGCCCAGCGCCACGGCCAACCCCAGCCTCGAGACCGGCTCACGATCGTGCAGGTCATACCGGTAGACCAGCCAGCCCATCACCGCCGCACACACAACCAACGTCGCGTACAGCAGCATGAGCGATTCCTCGCGGCCGCGGGACTCGCGGACGCACCTCCATCATCGAGCCCCGGCCTTCAGGACCTTGACCGAACCTCGCCCTGCACACCCAGCGGGACCCGAGCGGGCTCGCCATCGCGCCTCGGATAGATCCGCGGCGTGCGCGTCGCCTTTTCAAGCACCACCAGCCGTCCCGTCGGCGTCGCGATCGTCTCCGCGTGCCTCAGCCCGATCTCCCCCATCGCCTTGCCCGCCTCCGCCAGTTCCGACTCGGCTTTCGCACCCTTCACGGCGAGCACCAGGCCGCCGGGCTTCACCAGGGGGCCGCACAACTCCACGACCACCGCCAGATGCCCCAGCGCCCGCGCCGTGGCGAAGTCGTACTTCTCGCGATGGGTCTTGTGGTCCTGACCAACCGCTTCGGCGCGCCCGCTCAGCACCGCCGCGTTCCTGAGTTCCAGAGCCCCGACCGCGCCGCTGAGAAAGGCGACCTTCTTCCCCGTCGCCTCGAGCAGGGTGAACTCGACCTCGGGCATCACGATCGCCAGCGGGAGCGCGGGAACACCCCCGCCGCTCCCGACATCGATCAGCCGCTTCCGACCCTCGGCCTGCTCGATCGCGCTCGACAAAACCGGCACCAGCGTCAGCGCGTCGAAGATGTGCTTCATCCACGCCGCGGCCGGATCGGTGATCGCCGTCAGGTTGGTCGTCTGGTTCGCCGTCAGAAGCAGGTCCAGGAACCGCCCGAGCCGATCAACATCTCCGGGCTCGAACTCGATCCCCAATCCTTCAACCGCGGCGAGAAACTCCGGCGTGGGTGAGAAGTCGGCTCGCGGCATCGTGGGTCAGTGTACGACCTTCCGGGACAGCCCCCAATCTGCGGGGAGAGGCCTCCGCTCCACCCTCCTGCCGTTCTGGCAGTCCGGGCCCCAACAATCCGCCGATCCCTCACCACCGGCAGCCCTTGAGAACGCCAAAACCCACTCGATTCGCCCCACTGCTATTGGCATCACGCTTGCCCACCCCCTTTCGCGGACCGGCACGATGTTTCCGTCGGTCTCGGACGATACGCTGAACGGACCACCAACCCGCCCCCCCCCAGTACCACTGCCCGCGGCCGCGAGGAGCACAGCATGAGCAAGATCATCGGAATCGACCTCGGCACCACCAACTCGGTCGTCGCCGTGATGGAAGGCGGCGCCCCGAAGGTGCTGATCAACTCCTCCGGCAGTCGCACCACCCCCTCGGTCGTCGGCTTCACCGACAAGAGCGAGCGCCTGGTCGGCAACCCCGCCAAGCACCAGCAGGTGACCAACCCGCAGAACACCGTCTTCTCCATCAAGCGGTTCATGGGCCGCCGCCACAGCGAGGTCGGCGGCGAGGAAAAGCTGGTTCCCTACGCCGTGACCGGCGGACCCGAAGAGTTCGTCAAGGTCCGCGTCCGCGGCCAGGAGTTCACGCCCCAGCAGATCAGCGCGTTCATCCTCCAGGACCTCAAGAAGACCGCCGAGGACTATCTCGGCGAGAAGGTTGACCGCGCGGTCATCACCGTGCCGGCGTACTTCAACGACGCCCAGCGCCAGGCCACCAAGGACGCCGGCGAGATCGCCGGCCTGAAGGTCGAGCGCATCATCAACGAGCCCACCGCGGCCGCGCTCGCCTACGGCCTCGACAAGAAGAAGAACGAGAAGATCGCCGTCTTCGACCTCGGCGGCGGCACGTTCGACATCTCGATCCTTGATGTCGGCGACGGCGTCTTCGAGGTGCTCAGCACCAGCGGCGACACCCACCTCGGCGGCGACGACTGGGACCAGAAACTCATCGACTTCATCGCCGAGGAGTTCCGCAAGAAGGAAGGCATCGACATCCGCAAGGACCCCATGGCCCTGCAGCGACTCAAGGAGGCCGCCGAGAAGGCCAAGGTCGAACTCTCCACCATGCAGGAGACGACCGTCAACCTGCCCTTCATCACCGCCGACCAATCCGGCCCCAAGCACCTTCAGGTCAGCATCACCCGCAGCAAGTTCGAGAGCCTCTGCAACGACCTCTTCGAGCGCATGCGCCAGCCCTGCCTCCAGGCCCTCAAGGACGCCAAGATCGACGCCGCCAAGATCGACGAGGTCGTCCTCGTCGGCGGTTCGACGCGCATGCCCCGCGCCCAGCAGATCGCCAAGGAGATCTTCGGCAAGGAGCCCAACCGCTCCGTCAACCCCGACGAGGTCGTCGCCATCGGCGCGGCCATCCAGGGCGGCGTGCTCCAGGGCGATGTCAAGAACATCCTGCTCCTCGACGTCACGCCCCTCAGCCTCGGCGTCGAGACCTACGGCGGCGTCATGACCCGGCTGATCGACAAGAACACCACCATCCCGACCAGCAAGAAGGAAGTCTTCTCGACCGCCGCCGACAGCCAGACCAGCGTGCAGATCCACGTCCTCCAGGGCGAGCGGGAGTTCGCACGCGACAACCGCACGCTCGGCCAGTTCGAGCTCTCCGGCATCGCCCCGGCCCCACGAGGCGTGCCTCAGATCGAGGTCGAGTTCGCCATCGACGCCAACGGCATCCTCACCGTCGTCGCCACCGACAAGGGCACGGGCAAGAAGGCCGACATCAAGATCACCAACTCCGGCGGCCTCGACAAGGCCGAGATCGAGCGCATGAAGCGCGATGCCGAACTCCACGCCGCCGATGACAAGAAGCGCCGCGAGGTCGTTGACCTCAAGAACCGGGCCGACGCCTTCGTCATCCAGACCCGCAAGAGTCTCGAAGAACACGGCGGCAAGGTCAGCCCCGAAGCCCGCGGCCAGATCGAGTCGGCCATCACCTCGCTCGAAACCGCCATCAAAGGCGAGGACAAGGACGCCATCGAGCGGGCCATGAAGGAACTCGAGAAGGCCGGCATGGAGCTCGGCAAGGCCGTCTACGAGGCCGAGGCCGCCAAGCACAAGGGTGCCGCCGGCCCGACCGATGCCGGCTCGGACAACGCCGCCAAAAAGGGTGGCAAGGACGACGTCATCGACGCCGAGTTCGAGGTCAAGGACGACAAGAAGTAACACACGGGTATCTCCGATCGCTCGCACCCCAAAGCCCTACCCAGGCCCCGGCCCTCACCCGCCGGGGCCTGTTCTTGCGCCTGCCCGCCCGCCAACCGCTCGTAATCGTCTTCGCCCCCTCGGTTGACCCACCGTGCCGCCCATCCAACCATTCCCTCCCAACCCACACCCGGAGAGGTGGCAGAGTGGTTGAACGCGCTGGTCTCGAAAACCAGTTGACGGCTTGTCCGTCACGGGGGTTCGAATCCCCCCCTCTCCGCTTTCTTTCATCGCGACCCCTTCGACGAGCACGTCGAAGGGTTTTCGCAGGGAAAAACGCAGTGTTTTCCCATCCATCACGCAGTTCAAACACACGATTTCGAGGATTCGACGTTTTTCCGCGTGATCCGCGGAAAACCACTTGTTTTTGAGGGTTTGCGAGAGTTCAAACACCTTGAGGGCGAGTTCGGTGTTTTCGTCGTGGGAGCGGTCCACGACATCGAGTTGCAGCTTGATGGATGACAGGCGGTCCCGGAGTTCCGTGTCCTTGCGGGCGAAGGCGTCCTGATCGATCTCATCGCTCAGACGCAGTTTGAGCAGCCGGTCGCGCTGGGCGATCAGGAGGGTGACCTGCCGCTCAAGCTCGGCCCGTCGGGCCTGGCTCTCCTGCTGCTGGTCCCGGGTCTGTGACCGCAGCACGGTGGCGAACCAGTCGCGGACCCCCTCATCCTCGATCCGCATCCGGTCGAACACCGCCATGACCTGCCGCTCGATCTCGGGTTCGGGCACCCGGTCTCGGCGATGGGCAAGATCAGGGACCTGGCCCGGGAGCTGGAGGATGAGTGGCCGGGCGCCTCGGGGAGTCTGCTCGAAGGGCTCGACGAGCTGTTCACCGTGAACCGCCTGGGCCTGCCGCCGAGCCTG